>NZ_MCZK01000090.1 GCF_002875945.1 Vibrio lentus | reverse complement strand
GTTTTACTTGACCACTTCAAAGAGTACAGTTACAATGCTTTGCTATCTGAGCCACTGTAAAACCCTCTGAGCTTACAAGTATGTCTAAGCTAAATTGTACTAACTCTAAAACTAAACCCTCTCTATCGTCCTCATACCAACGTTTTAGTACATTCAAATGGTAAAGTTGAAAACCCTTATTGATTTGAACGCTTGTCATTGCATCAGGGTGTTTTGTGGGCTTAGCCATTACTTACTACCTCCCATACGCTACATTTTGGATACTCGAATACGGAGGCGTACAGCTTGGCGAACAGTCAATAAAGGACAGTGATTGATAAATATTAAAGTCTCTTCTGGGCTTGCTGTGTGGGGTACAGGCTTTTGAGATTGCCTAATACCTTGGGTTTTAAGCATCGGGTACCTTCCTTGTTAATTACTAGGGATAGTTAAAACTATCGGAGGGGCAACTATACGATTAAGTCAAAGCCAAACGGGGTTTCCTTTTTTGTGACGTTTGAAATCAAGCCGATTAACGTTACAAAATAATGTTCATCAGGAACATCGCACCAAAGGCATTCAATACCGAAATCGCGATCATCACTGGGATGTAGCGACCTTCAGTACCGATTGGACCCATAATACGACCCATGTATTGCACCTGAGAGCCCATCAAGTAGATAGCAGGCGCCAAGATAGCAATATGAGTTCCGTTCAAGATACCTTGGTCAAACAGCGTAATAACCACACCAACCGCACCACCCATCGACATCCACGCGCCAATCAATACTGCTGCCGCTTCGCCCGGTAAACCAAATACCGCCATGATAGGTGCAAACACACTGCCCATCAGGTCAAGCGCACCCGTAATTTGTAATGCTTTGATGATGACGAATGCCATTAGAACATTAGGCACTGTAGAGGTTGTCGCAATGACCCAGCCTTTCTTAGCACCTTCAACGAAAATATCAGTAACCATTGGTTTCTTTGCTTTAACTTCGCTCATTATGCTACTTCCTCTTCCAGTTTTTGTTCTTTATCTGCTTTTGGTTTGTCTTCTTTGCCTTCAGTAATATTGAGGTAGATACGGAATAGGTTCGCACCAACAAATTTGAAAACAAACATCACTGCAACCGCTAAGCCAATAGACGAAGTCACAGCAAGTGAACCATCCATCGCCGTCAGCGTGAACAACACCGCGCCCGAAGAGAAAAAGTTAACGATAGCCGCGCCAGCAGTAAACTGAAACATAGTGAATACATCGGTTTCACGCTTAGTCAGGTGCCCTTCATCTTTGAGCTGCCTTGTCATCGCCGCGCCCGCATCGGTACTTTGCAGAGAAGCGATCAGTGCCAAGCCTGAGTTACCCGGAATGCCCATCAAAGGACGAAGTAGAGGGGTAAGCAGTTTACGAGCAGCATCCAGCGCGCCGTAATGCTCAAGAACGTTGATCATGCCTAGTGCAAACATCACGGTCGGAATAAGTGTCAAAGCAAAAATGAAACCGTCACGAGCACCACTACCACCTTTACCACGTAAAGAAGTAGTTGCTGCTTGAACGCCATCGGCTGTCTCACTGACATCGTAAGCGACTTGGCCAAACGAACCGTTGAGCGTCGTAAAATCTAATACGCCATACCATTCGTTGGACTGCATTAAGCCTGAAAAGAACACAATCGCGAAAGCGAGTGCGATGTAACTACCGATCGTGACTTTACGATCGGTTTTGGTTGGATTAGTCATAAGGACCCCTATACATCTCGTTTATGTGGAACAGAACACGTATAGATAGTGCAAACTAATGAGCAAAAGGTTACTGACCAAAATCAAATAGCGTATCGGTTTGAATAAAAGAACAACAGCAACATATAAAACTGTGACACTGCTTAAGATATAGAAATATCCACTGACAAAATCCGCATATTTCACATACAAAACTAATCAAAATTCACTTCAACAACACAACCGAAAACATACATAATCGCCACACAAATCAAGCTTCAGGAGAGAATCGCTCATGCAAGCCAATCTCTGATAATTACGTAAGAGATATCTCACAAGGGTTTATGCGCTCAGTTTTAATTCGATTATAATACAAATACTTAAAAGGTGATTTCGCTTCCAAAATGCAACCGTTTGCTTCTCGTTGATTAAGTTTTGAGCCAAGAGAAAACGATGAGCCATTTTATAAAGGATTTGAGCTTAATTCGAAATTCCGGCAAATAGAGGTGCTATAGACTTCGCGCTGCCAATATTGAAGGAGAGCAGTGGTTAATATGGAAATGAAAACACTTAAGTATCAAGTAATGGGTAAAGGTATGTGGATCACAGCAACGGTTTCTCGCGCAGTTGCGGACCAACTTGCGATGGAATACCAATCCTACGGCTGGCCTGTTGAGGTATGTGCTGTAGAGCAAACAATGACGTTCGCTCAAAATGCAGCATAGTGTTGGCGATTTAGAAGGGGCTCTATCGACATAGTGTTCGATAGGGCTTTTTCACTTCATCGCTATTTTCCAATGATCGACGCGTTTGGCTTTGTTTACGGTTTTCACTAGGTTTCCGGCTTTCGCCATGATCTACGCGTTTCACTTTAGTTTACGGCTTTCTCCCTGATCTAAGCTTTCCATCATAGTTTCTGCTTTTCGACATAATCTATTGAATTATTAAGATATCTATCACGCTCCACATGGTTATTTAGGTCTACGCTTTTACCCGTGTTAATGACTTATTAACTTCGGAGCGTAATCCATGCTAGGTATCCAGCTTTCAGTTGTTCTCTCTTTCTTGTTTTTTTCTACTGTGGCGGGCGCTGCTACTGCTCAGTTGGGAGAACCTCTCAAGCTCACCAATTCATTTGTTGGATATCTATCCCTCACCATTTTCGTTGTCGCCTACATAGTCGTGATGATGGAAGAATACCTGAAGCTCCGAAAATCCAAGCCGGTTTTACTTGCTGCTGGTCTCATCTGGATCATCATTGGCTTCACCTACCAAGAACACAACCTCACTGAGGTAGCGAAACAAGCACTCGAACACAACCTACTCGAATACGCTGAATTACTGCTTTTCCTATTGGTCGCGATGACGTACATCAGCGCTATGGAAGAGAGAAGACTGTTTGACGCGCTTCAGGCTTGGATGGTAGGTAAAGGCTTTAACTTCCGATCTCTATTCTGGTTAACCGGTATTCTGGCCTTCTTTATCTCGCCGATTGCCGACAACCTCACCACTGCTTTATTAATGTGTGCCGTGGTCCTCAAGGTAGCAGGATCCAATCCAAAATTCGTAAACCTTGCTTGTGTGAATATCGTGATTGCGGCCAATGCTGGCGGTGCATTCAGTCCATTCGGGGACATCACAACACTGATGGTATGGCAGGCAGGCTACGTGAGTTTTAGCGAATTTCTCCCCCTATTTATCCCTTCAGTCATGAACTACGTTGTTCCAGCCTTGATCATGTCTTACTTTGTTCCGACATCTCAACCCGATACGGTTCACCAACATATCGAGCTAAAACGCGGCGCGAGAAGGATCGTATTTTTGTTCATCATGACGATTGCCACAGCGGTCGCTTTCCACGCCGTGATTCACTTCCCTCCCGTGATGGGCATGATGATGGGGCTCGCCTACCTGCAGTTCTTTGGGTACTACTTGCGTAAGACCTTGCCCAACTCACTCGCTAAGAAAAAAGCGGTGGCGATTGCCAATAACGACGAGGGCGCGCTCAAGCGATTAGGCTCAGTGGTGCCATTTGATGTATTTAGAAGAGTGTCACATGCCGAGTGGGACACATTATTGTTCTTCTACGGGGTTGTAATGTGTGTGGGTGGTTTAAGTCTGCTTGGGTATTTGGAACTCGCTTCAGGGGTGATGTACAGCCAATGGGATCCAATTTGGGCCAACATCATGGTGGGGATCTTGTCTGCAATTGTCGATAACATTCCGGTTATGTTCGCGGTGTTATCAATGGAACCTCAAATGTCGATAGGTAACTGGTTGTTGATTACCTTAACGGCTGGTGTAGGCGGTAGCTTATTGTCGATTGGTAGTGCAGCAGGCGTGGCATTAATGGGGGCGGCGCACGGAAAATATACCTTCTTTGGTCACCTAAAATGGATGCCAGTGATCATGATTGGTTACGTTGTGAGTATTGCGGCACACCTTTGGTTGAACGGAGATCTTTTCTAATAAGAGTCTGTTTAAGGAGAGTCTGTTTAAAGAAAGTGTCTAGAAGGCCGTATCATCCAGCGGCTTCTCGACTCGTGTCCAGATATTGCTTAACTGCATGGCTGGACACTGATTGCACGTGAGCATCGCACCTTCTTGATGAATTCGCATGACCAACCCAGGCCCCTTACGACTATTGCCTGAATTAAGCTCAATGCTGATCAGGTCATCTTCGACATGATAGCTGCGGGTAACACTGCTGTTTACCGATTGATAAATGACTTGTCCCGACTCAAATTCGAGATAACTGTCATTGTCCGCGTTCTCGTACATGCCGCTGAATAAAACAAGCCGCGGGACTTCGAAGGGACGAGTGGTATCGGTTAAGCAACCCGTCAACAATAGTGCGCTACTGCAACCGATTATCAGAGAATGATGGCGATTCATTTGGGCATCCTTGCCTAGAGAGCATGCTTAAAGGATATGCAACCAAATAAATATTTTCCAGAAAGCGGCCGTTTTATTGCAAAGTCACACTTTAAGAACCGTTAACGTTGACCAGCCATTAATACGTAATCATCAACAAACATTCCGACAAAAGACTCTTTAATCTTCTTCTCTTCCCTCAATAACCAACAAGCGTTGTTTGCGTTCTACGCCGCCCGCATATCCAGTCAATTTGCCATTTTTACCAATAACTCGATGGCACGGCACAATCACTGATACCGGATTTTTACCATTGGCTAAACCAACGGCACGAACGGCCTTTGGATTACCAATCGCGTCCGCCAATTGCGCATAGCTCCATGTTTCTCCATAAGGAATCGTCATGAGCGCTTGCCAAACCGATTGCTGAAATGGCGTGCCCTTTGCGACGATCGGCACAGAAAACTGGATAACCTCACCAGAAAAATAGCGATTGAGCTGGTCGGCAACCAATTCAAAGATCGGAAAGCTATCATCTCGAACACCTAATTCTTCAGGCTTGGTGGTGTATATTTCAAACCAAAGACCTAGCAACCCTTCATCGTTCGCCTGTAAAGTCACCGTGCCCAACGGGCTCTCATAATAAGTAAAACGGTTAGCCATAATATCTCCTAGCTTAGCATTCCGATTAAGATTGATTCCAACAATGGAACGTTGCGTAGCTTCCCCAAGGTGAAACGCTCTCCGCATTAATGGCAGGTCGATGCTCAATGAACTTCTTCACCACCAAATCACCAACCAGTAAGTGGTTAGGCTCGCTTAACCCTCGAAGCAGCGCATATTGAATCGTCCAAGGTCCAATACCCTTTAGGTCAATCCACTTAGAAGGATGCTCGGATTCGTTATCGACCATGTACTCTGCAAAACGCTTTAAGGTTTCCTTACGGCTTCCCGGCATTCTTAAAAAGCTCACATCCGCCTCAGCTATCTGTTTTGGTGTTGGAAAGTAAAGTTTCTTATCTGTATCAGAAAGCTCACGAACCAATAAATTTAGCTGATTAATTGCCGCCGTTACCGAAACTTGTTGGCCGAGAATCGCTCTGACTCCGGCCTCCCAAGCACTCCACACACCCGGAATGCGAATGCCGCTTTTAGCGACCAAGTTAGGGTCAATGGTGGTAAAGAAAGCTTCAACCTTGCTGATGTCGACATCAAGGTCGAACATGCGTCGAATGTTGGCGGTCAAGCTTCTTAATTGGCTCATATCATCCAACTCAAATTCAATATCAAGGCTGTTTTCTTTGGTTAAAGTGGCCTTGAACCAGCCTTTTGAACCGTTCACGTTCACTGTGCGCTGGTAATAGTCTTCACCCACTTCTTCTAAGCCTTCAATCATTCGTCGTCGATAAAAACCCAACAAATGATTCCAATCCAACGGGCCATGAAAACTTAATTGGATATGATTACTTAGGTTGTTATTTGGCTTGGATCTTCGGATTTGGCTTGGCGAAAGCTGTAATTCTTTTAGGAAAGCATCGTTGAAGCGACGAGTGCTGTTAAACCCACTCGCAAAACCCACATCGGTAATGCTCATGCTGCTGGTGTGCAGTAACTGCTTGGCGAACATCAATTGGCTATAAAGGCTATATTGCTTCGGTGACACCCCGATGTAATTGTCGAATAGGGTTCGTAGATAACGATCTGAAATACCTAATCGAGTAGCAAGGTCGACAATCGAACCTGAATTCAGTGCGCCGTTATCGATTAATTGCATAGCTCGCAGAAAGGTGGTCTCAACCCCTTTCCATGCTGGAGAGAAAGGCGCGCTGTCTGGGCGACAACGTAAGCAAGGGCGATAACCCGCTTTCAAAGCCTGAGCTTGATGAGAAAAGTATTCGACATTTTCTTCTTTGGGCGGGCTTGCCGGGCAAATAGGTCGACAAAAAATACCCGTGGTTTTCACTGCGGTAAAAAACATCCCATCAAAACGAGCATCTCTTGCATAACGAGCTAGATGGCACTGTTCACTCGTTAATGTACTGTTGTGATGAATGTTTTTCGACATGTTGTGCTCTTCCCTTTGCTCATAACCTTCACTCTGATAACTAAAAGTTTACCGTGAACTTCCATTGTCGCTAGCCATTTTCGGAAGCGAAGGTCAGATAAATCACAAAAAAGGTTTTAATTTTATCCAATTCGACTAAATTTAACCTAGAGAAGGTATTCTTCTCACAACGTCAACGATAGGTACTTAGCACGCCAAGATGCAGAGACCTATTGAATAATAAGGAAAAAGGCTATGGTTTTACACACGTGTCGTATTGTTTTATCAAATCAACAAGTTCTCACCAGTCAATCAGTCGAACAATCTCTCAGCTTTCTTGAAGATAAAGCGAGCAACGGGATTTCTAAGATTGAAATAGACGCAACTGATGGGCATCAGATCCATTCCTATCTATCTCACTCTCTTGAAGAGTCCATTGAGAACTTAATGAACCTATAGCTTGTTGAAAGCATAACGCTTTGAAATAGCTTACAGATACCAGGCTTAAACTGGTTTAAAACAAAAATGGCTCCCGACTATATAAATAGTTAGGAGCCATTTTTTATCGAATCAACGTTTTAATTCATCAGTATGGTAACAGCGGATTCCACTACTCAGGAGCTTGTTCAGCGGCTTGTTGTAACGTGTAAGCGGTCGATGGGTCAATCTCGTTAACCAACTTCTCAACCTGCATGATAGCGTCAACCGAGGTGCTGCTTTTACGGTAGCTTAGGTAGATAGGACGATACCAGTCTTCGACCCCTTTCACCTTGTGCAGCTGACCAGAGTCGATAAAAGGCTCAACCATCGAAACAGGTAAATAAGCACTGCCCCCTTTCTCCAAGATAAAGTCTAAAGCGATACGAGCTGTTGAGGTACGTAGATACGGCGCAGGCACTTTTGGGTGACGCTCGGCATGTTCAGAACCAAAACGTGTTCCCCAGTCGACATAAACGTATTTATGTTGGAATACAGATTCCAAGTCATCTTGCTGGGTTGATACCAACACCAAAACCAAGTCAGCGACTTTTTTACAGTTCAGTTCTTCCGCTTTGATCTGATCGAAAGCGAACGCCATGTCTAAGGTTCGCTCTAGCAAATTACGGTTGAGTTGCTCGCGCCCCATCACCTCTGCCATGAAGCCGTAGCCGCCGAAGGAATCGGTCACCACACTCAAACAGTTTTGTAGATACGCATCCCAAATATTGGGAGTGCCGCCCAGTGTTAACTGCAGGGCTTTACCACTCTCTAACGACAGCTCAAATTTGGCCTGTTGTAAGGTAGACACCATCACTTCCGCATAACCAATCAAACGTTCACCGGAAGAGGTGAGCTTGATGTTATTACGATCACGAATGAAGAGCTGAGTATCAAAATAGCCTTCAAGCTGTTTAATTCGCGCACTCACCGCCGCTTGCGTTAAATACAAGTTTTCAGCTGCACGCCCAAAATGGCGCACCCTTGCAACCTCAAGAAAGGTTCTAAATACTTTCACATCCATCAAATACATCTCTGTAATAAATCTGCTAACTAGCCGATCTAGGATTGTTTATCGTAAAGGCAAAAACGTTTTGTTTCCTATTTTAGCCTTTTAACAATATTTTCGCGTGAGCAATAAACACTAATTTCTATCTAACCACATTACTGAGGCTGATATGTCTGAGACCGAATTCCGACACGGAAAAAAACGTTTTTATGACACCATTAAATTCCCACGAGGGTTCGCTAAGTCAGGTAATTTTACTCTGTCAGAAGAGGAAATCCTAACCTTGTTTGGTGACACTATGCTTGCACTTGAAACTGGTGAACTAACACCAATCAATGCAGAAGAAAGACACTTCATCAAAGTGTTGTCTCACCCTCATAAGGCAAAGTCCAAGTTAGACCTTGTTTGGTTGAAGTACATTCAACTAGCTCGTGGACGCCGTCGCTTTCATACCCTAAACGGCTGCAAACGCGGTGAAGTGCCAAGGGAAGAATACGAAAGCGAGTTAGTGTTAGAAGATTAGTAAAATAGCTCAAAGTGATACATCATTACTTTGGGCTTTTTTTTGCTTCAAACACACTTTACTTCGCCAGTTCTAAGTCTAGCTAAAGTACACCTTTTTACCAATATGTATATAAAATTCATAGCGATAGAATGTATGGCAATGACTAAAATGTGATTGCCTTGCTCTGCATCGACTCGCTGACACCGCTTCACCTATTAAGCCACTTCATCGTCTTTCTCTTCAGCTACACTTATTTAGCTCTAAATACATAGCCGAACCAAAGCTATAGCTACCTAAACATAACGCCCTTTCGGTAAACATCTCGTGATAACTCCAGTTCTCGACGCGTATAAGAGAACGCAAACCAGCAGGTTAGATTGTTGTTTTCTGCGGCTGTATTGGATTGACCTTAGGGTATATGACAAACGTATTAATCTTGTTTAACGACACCAAATATCCATACAAAAAATGTGCAATTTTGAGAGTTCTAGTCACAGGTATCATTAAAAAAGTAAAAACTTGACCTAAAACAATAGCGGAAGTGGATAGCTTATTTTATAATGCAAATTAATGTTTCAGAACACTATAAAATTTAATTTCTAGGGGCAAAATCAATGAGACTTATTCCTTTAAGCAACAAAGCAAAAGTAGGTAAATGGGCTGCTCGTCACATCGCAGATTCTATCAAAAAATTCGCTCCAACGGCTGAGCGTCCATTTGTTCTAGGTCTTCCTACTGGTAGCACACCTCTAACTACTTATGCTGAGCTGATTGAACTTTACAAAGCGGGCGAAGTAAGCTTCAAGCACGTTGTAACATTCAACATGGATGAGTACGTTGGTATCGACCCTAACCACCCAGAGTCTTACCGCACATTCATGCACGAGAACTTCTTCAACCACGTTGATATTCAAGCAGAAAACATCAACCTGCTAGACGGCAAAGCTGACGACATCGATGCTCACTGTGCAGCATACGAAGAGAAAATCCGTTCATACGGCAAAATCAACCTGTTCATGGGCGGCGTAGGCATCGACGGTCACATCGCATTCAATGAGCCAGGTTCTTCTCTATCTTCACGTACTCGTATCAAAACGTTGACTGAAGACACTCGTATCGCGAACTCTCGTTTCTTCGATGGCGACATCAACCAAGTTCCTAAATACGCACTAACTATCGGTGTTGCTACTCTTCTAGATTCTGAAGAAGTAATGATCCTTTCTCTAGGCCACAACAAAGCACAAGCGCTTCAAATGGCTATCGAAGGTTCTGTAAACCACATGTGGACTGTTACAGCTCTACAGATGCACCGTAAAGCTATCATCGTTGCTGATGAGCCAGCTCAACAAGAGCTTAAAGTTAAGACTCTACGCTACTTCCAAGAGCTAGAAGCTGAAAACATCCAAGACCTATAAACTCAGGTTTTGCTGAAACAAAGAGCCACTTTATGTGGCTTTTTTTGTGCCTGAAATTCACGGTCTCAATACAAAATAAACAACTGGTTAAAGCGAGAAGAACAGGCAGCAATCGGCAGAAGGGGAATGAAGCGTTTAATACTCAGATAAGAAGACATTGAGACTGAAAGCAATACAAAAAAGCGATTCCTCTAATAAGAGAAGCCGCAATAACTGTAAATTCTAGGATGGGTAAAACAGATTAAAACGAGATAGTTCGAGGGAAGTATTTAAGTAAAGCACTTCACGTAAGCTTTAAGCTCAACAGCGGTCGCTTTCACAAAAACTGAGAACTAAGAACTCAGGTCTAAGAACTAAAAACTAAGAGCTAAGTGCGTTATCTCGGCACAAGGTGTTGATGATGTCTGTGATAGCCAAAACGATCGTCGACTTCACTTTCTGATTGTGTCGCCCCAAGAACATTTGAAGCATTGGGCCAGACATGGTTTCCACCATCTCCGCATCATATTCGATAGGCATAATACGCTGAACCGCGTGCACCTTGTTAAGCTCAAATATAACGTCGACTTCAGTGAAGCTGGTGTCTTCACCCTGGATTTTCGCCCACTCTTTCAAGGTCACGAAAACCTCTAAATCATCATAGAGCTCTTTGCTGATCACACCAAGCCCCAATAGAAGCTTACCGCGAACCATAATCTCGCCTAAAGGCCCGCCACTGTTGAGAAGTGGCTCTACAACGAACTTAATCGCCGTATCATCTTTCTTGAAAATGTTTTTTAAAACCGCATCCACCGTGTCATCCAAAGCATCATAAGCAGCCATTAAGCAGGCGCTAGCACTCTCAGCTTCTGATAAGGCTTCGAGTAGTTCAGTTTCGTGACTAGGATGTATTGGCATAACGGCTCGGTAATAAGAAAGTGCCACAGGTGTGGCACTTTGATGGTTTATCATTTCAATGCTAGATAAGCTTGTTCCGCTAGTTTAACAACTTCTGAGTTACTATTCAGCTCAGAATAATGCGCTAATGTCTCAGCAAAACCTTTTTCTGCGAACATTGCCTGAAGTTCAACCGCTTGAGGGTCATCTTCATTCTTGTAATGGAACGCAGCTGCGATCGCTTTTACTAGGTGAGCATTTGGAAGACCGTATTCTAGCGTACCGTTCAATGGCTTGACTAGACGATCTTGTGGGCTCAGTTTACGAATAGGTTGACGACCAACACGGTCTACTTCATCACGTAGGAACGGGTTAGCAAAACGACCGAGAATTTTTTGGATGTAAGCCGCGTGCGCTTCAGGATCGAAGCCGTAACGCTTAATCAGAACCGCGCCACTCTCTTCCATCGTTGCGGTTACTTCAGCGCGGATTACGTCATCCTCGATAGAGTCTTTGATTGTCTCGTGACCCGCAAGCACACCAAGGTATGCCGTGACCAAGTGCCCCGTGTTTAGCGTGAACAGTTTACGCTCAACGAAAGCCATTAGGTTATCAGTACATTCCATACCTGGGATGTTTGGAATCTCACCTTTAAATTGTGTTTGGTCTACGATCCACTCGCTGAACGTTTCAACCGTTACCGCTAGAGGGTCTGTTTCGCCCGCTTCTGCCGGTGGAACAATACGGTCAACCGCTGAATCAACAAAGCCAATGTGCTCTTCAGTGAACGCTTTCATTTCATCAGAAAGGTGCTCTAAAACCGCTGCTTTCAATTGGCTAGTACCGCGAACCATGTTCTCTGCCGCGATGATGTTCATTGGCGCTGTGTTGTTTGCTGCAGCGCGCTTTTCAATGCCTTGAGCAATCGACTTAGAGATGATTTTAAGAACCGTCGGGCCTACTGCTGTCGTCACAATGTCAGACTCAGCAATGCAATCTACCACAGCGCTTGTTGCTGAGTTTACTGCTGTCACGTTCTTAACAACTTCAACAACACACTCTTCGCCAACAATCTTAACTGGGTATTCTTGGCGTTCAATTAACGCATTTACAACCGTTTCATTTACGTCAGCAAACGTAACCTTCATACCAGCGTCAGAAAGAAGCTTACCAATGAAACCACGACCGATATTACCTGCACCAAAATGTAACGCTTTCATAATTTTGACCTTATAAATATTTGAATCTAGATAGCTAACTGCTCAACAACATGCCTTGACGATGTGCCCTAGGCATTAAGCAGTAAGCTATTCAGACTGAATCTTCTTAGAGAGATTAAGACCGAAAATGAGGCCAGTAGGGGGATACCGGCCTCCTTCACTCAGGAGCTTGACTAGAGCTTTTTAGTTTCCGTTGAGAATACGTAGAACATCAGCAGGGTTTGTTGTGTTCTGTAGGCATTCCACAGCTTCTTCATCATCAAGTGAATTGGTAATAGCCATCAGCACCATGTTGTGCTCATCGCCTTGTGCGGCAATACCGATAACCATCTTAGCGATATCATCTTCATCTTCGCCCCACTGAATACCTTCAGGGTACTGACAGAAAACGATGCCGGTTTTTTGTACGTATTGTTTCGCTTCGATTGTGCCGTGTGGTACTGCGATAGACTCACCTAGGTAGGTAGACACAAGCTCTTCACGAGCAAACATGCCTGCTACGTATTCTGGAGATACGTTGCCCAGTTTGACCAGTTGCTCACCAGCGAACTTGATTGCGTCTTCTTTTTGAGTCGCTTTAAGGCCAAGGAAGATGCTGTCGTCAGTCAGTGCAAGCTTGTTGCCTTCTTGTGCTGGAGCCGCTGCAGGAGCCGGAGCTTCTACTTTTGCTTCACCACTTTGATCATTCGTAGCCTGAGCGTCGGTAAGCTCTGCAACTAGCTGGTCGTATACGCCGCCGTCTAGGAAGTTGCTTAGAGACATGTGCATTGCACCTGGTACGGTGTTACGAGCACGGTCTGTTAAGTCTTTATGCGTGATAACAATTTGCGAATCAGCTGGTAGGTTGTTGATTGCGTAGTTGGTTACCTCGATGTCTAGGCCTGCTGCTGCTACCTTTTTGCGAAGTAGACCAGCACCCATTGCACTCGAACCCATACCTGCATCACAAGCTACATAGACAGCTTTAACATCCGCTAGATTTACGCCAGCTTCTGATGCTGCACCTTTAGAAGACGCTTTCATGTCTTTCATTTGAGCAGAGGCTTTTTCTAGTGAATCTTCGTCATCACCTTGAGCTGAAGTCTTAAGTAGGTTGAAGCTACGATGAAAGACACAGCCGTTGCAGCGATAACAGAAAGAACCACACCGATGTAAGAGCCTTTAGGCGTCATCAATAAGATAGCGAAGATAGAACCCGGTGATGCTGGAGAGATAAGGCCAGAATCGAACACTACGTTAGTGAATACACCCGCCATTACAGCAAGGATTAGACGTGGGTTCATTAGAACGTAAGGGAAGTAAATTTCGTGGATACCACCTAGGAAGTGGATGATAGAAGCACCAGCAGCAGACTGCTTCGCGCTACCTTTACCAAACACCATGTAAGCAAGTAGAAGACCAAGACCAGGACCTGGGTTAGCTTCGATTAGGAAGAAGATTGAGCGACCAATCTCTTCAGATTGCTGGATACCTAGTGGAGAGAAGATACCGTGGTTGATTGCGTTATTTAGGAATAGGATTTTCGCAGGTTCAACAAAGATAGATGCAAGAGGTAGTGCACCCGCTTCAACCATTACGTTAACGCCAGCCGCTAAACCAGAAGACAGAACTTTAACTGCAGGACCAATTACGATGAACGCGATGATCGCACAGATCATGCCGATGATACCCGCAGAGAAGTTGTTCACTAGCATTTCGAAGCCACTCTTCACTTTACCGTGAACAGCTTCATCGAATTTCTTAATTGCGATACCACCTAGTGGACCTACAATCATTGCACCCATGAACATTGGGATATCAGTACCAACGATAACACCCATTGTTGTGATAGCGCCGACTACCGCACCGCGGTCACCACCAACCATTTTACCACCGGTGTAACCAATCAATAGTGGTAGTAGGTATGTAATCATAGGACCAACCATTGATGCTAACGTTTCGTTAGGCCACCAACCAGTTGGGATGAATAGTGCAGTAATGAAACCCCACGCAATGAATGCGCCGATGTTTGGCATTACCATATTAGATAAGAAACGACCAAAGTTTTGAACCTTGATCTTCGCTTCTGGTGATAACATAGGTAGAACCCCGTAGTGTATTGGTTGGTCAAATGACCGAAAGTGTGTGCTCAAAAGTTGATTAAAATGTATCACAACATTTCCAAAATGCACCCCAGCCCAACTTTCGTGACAAGAGTCACACACAAAAAACACTTTAGGGTTAACAAGAGCACTTTAGATCACAAAAACACCATGAATTTAAATTACAAAGATAAATTGGTGAGAATGACTCTCATTTAATGACGATCAAGATCACACTTTACATCGTGACCATAAAAAATAAATAGCGATCAAAATCACATTTAATAAAAGTTCGCTCCATAAAACTATAAGACAAGTATAAAAGAACGCCATACAAAGCGTGAAATATACGCACACCCTTGAGTACCAACCGGCATTGTGTAATTTAATTACAAAACCAGTGAGATATAGATCACATTCAAAATAATCCAATCACACCTTCTCGATTACACCATTAGCTTATGCATCATGAGCACCTTCATCATCGTCCCTTCACCACAAGCTAGAGGCAACGCACTGCGGTTAGCATCAAGAGATGTGCTATTGTATTGACCTATTCATATTCACCGTGTCCCCTACATAAATCAGCAGATCGCTCTGCTTTTGAGAAAAGACTATGTCAGACAAAATTTCCACCTCAGCACTCGCGAAACAAAAAGGTATAGAAGCTAAAGCGCTATTTAGCGATCTAAAGACCGCTGGCTATATTGTGCGTTCACAAGAGCGCTGGGTTCTGACAGAGCGAGGAGAAAGCTTTGGTGGAGAGTATGTAGAACACAAAAAGTTTGGTGTCTTTATAGTATGGCCAGAAAAACTGCTCATCGACTTAGACTCATTCTCAGGAAAAACGCTAACCGCGACTCAGCTGGGTAGTGCCTTTGAGCTCAGTGCAAAGAAAATCAATTTATTGCTCAATGAGCTTGGCTGGATAAAAAAAGAAGAAGACGGCTGGCACGTCACCTCAACAGGCTTAAAAGCCGGAGGTGAGCAGAGAGAAGATAAAGCGACTCAAAACTTATTCGTGGTATGGCACGATTCGTTAGTCCGCAATAAGCGATTAAAGCAATCTGTTGTCGAGTTTTTAGGACACGATGCTGAAAGCCACTCTACTGATGTGTCGTTTTCTAGCTTCCGTCAGAAGTTTGAGGCCAAACACCGAACCTTAGATGGGCACTATGTTCGTTCAAAAGGAGAGCTGATCATCGATAACTGGCTTTATATGGCGGGAGTCGTTCATGCGTACGAGCGTCCACTGCCAATATCCAAACAAGTGATTAGTGATTTTTATCTGCCAAGTGGCAAGGTGTACATCCAGTTTTGGGGAACCGATTCTGCCCCCATCGCTGAAGACAAACGCATTGAAACGAGAGAAACATACGATGAGCATGGCTTTAGCTTAATCGAACTAACTCCGGAAGATATCCCGAACCTCGATAGCGTACTTCCACCATTATTGCGTCAATATGGCATAAAGGCATACTAAGCCACTGATCTTGGCTTTCTACAGCATATCAAGATCACACTTAATCACTCATTATGGACATTAAACACCATAGTGATTTGATGTGCTCGCTATTTTTCCCAAGCCAATCTTCTATTATCTTACACCCATCGACTTGAGCTACCGCAGATACTCGATTTATTGGGGCATGTTCGATAACCATTTAAGCGTTCAGTCTTTTAGAGACTTACTGGTCTTCTATAGATATAGATATAGATATAGATATACAGCCTAAATGCGTTATCCGTTTATTGTTGACGTTACCGAACATAAAACCCTACAACATTTATATTGATAGATATTAGGATTCAACATGACTCATCCAATCATTACTGATCTAAACACTCGCTACACAGCTAAAAAATACGATGCAGAAAAACGCATCTCTGCGGAAGACATGGAAGTAATCAAAGAAGCACTTCGTTTGTCTGCTTCTTCAATTAACTCTCAGCCTTGGAAATTCATCATCATTGAGAGCGACGCAGCTAAACAGCGCTTCCACAACACTTTCGAGAACATGTTCCAGTTTAACCAACCACATGCGAAAGAAGCGTCACACACGATCCTATTTGCTCATGATCCTAAGTACACTAAAGAGAAATTTGCTAAGCGTGCTGATACAGAAGTAAGCTCTGGTCACCTACCAGCTGAAATGTACGAGCAATTCTTAGGTGCTTACGCATTCGCAGACATGAACACAGACGAAACAGGTTTCAACGGTAACTGGACTAAGTCTCAAGTTTACATCGCACTAGGTAACACACTGCACACACTAGCTCGTCTAGGCATCGCTTCAACTCCTATGGAAGGCGTAGACGCTGCTATGATCGGCGAAGAATTTGCTGACGAACTAGAAGGTCACGTTGTTGATGTAGCACTAGCTATCGGCTACCACAAAGACGGCGAAGACTACAACCACGGCAAACCAAAAGCGCGTCTAGCTCTTGATGAAGTAGTTACTACGTTATAACAGCTACTACGCTATAACAGTCACTACGCTGTAATAGCTAAAACGAACAAATCGCACTGCTTTATTTGGCCAGACTCTCGTCTGGCCTTTTTTATTCCTGCTGTTTAACGGCCTTAAGTCGCCTTAAAAATGCATAGTCATAAAGACTCTTAGAAATCATTTTGATTACACAAAACAAACAGTCATAAAGACACAAGCAATAGATTGAAATAAAAACAAAATCATATAATACAATCAGTTAAAAACATGGCACAACTAGTGCAATGATGACCTTAGATATTTAAATAAGGTATTATCATTATGACTATTCACGTTAAATCAAATGTTCATTGGGTTGGTGTCCACGACTGGGAAACCGAGCACTTCCACGGTAAGGAATACCACATGAACAAAGGTACCAGCTATAACTCGTACCTGATCCGTGAAGAGAAAACGGTGCTTGTCGATACCGTTGATCATCGCTTTACTGAGCAATTCCTTGCAAACCTTGAGATGGAAATCGATATTAATGACATCGACTACATCATTTGTCAGCACGCCGAAGAAGACCACTCTGGTGCCCTTTCTGCGCTATTAACCAAAATTCCAAACACACCTGTTTACTGCACAGAAGCTGGTGTTAACTCGATTGTTGGTCATCACCATCAACCAGACTGGAACTTCAGAACCGTTAAAACTGGCGATACGCTCGATGTGGGTAACGGCAAACAACTTATCTTTGTTGAGATGAAAATGCTGCACTGGCCAGACTCAATGGCGACCTACCTAACTGGCGATGAAATCCTGTTTAGTAATGATGCATTCGGCCAACACTACTGTGACGAAAACCTGTTCAACGATCAACTAGACCAAGTAGAACTGCACGATCAATGCCTGCGTTACTTCTCGAACATCCTGACGCCTTTCGCACCTTTGGTGAAAGCGAAAATAGAAGAAGTGTTGAGTTTAGGTGTGCCGATCGATGTGATTGCGACTTCTCACGGTTGCATTTGGCGCGACAACGCGACTCAGATCGTTGAGCAATACTACGAGTGGTCGAAAGCCTACAAAGAAGATCGCATCACTATTGTCTACGACACCATGTCAAACAACACTCGCATGATGGCCGATGCTATCGCTAAAGGGATCCGTAAAGGCAGCCCAGAAACGGCGATCAAGGTCTTCAACATCTCAAAGCACGATAAAAACGACATCCTTGCCAACATCTTCCGATCAAAGGGCGTACTTGTAGGCTCGTCGACCATGAACAATGTGATGATGCCGCAGATCGCAGCTTTGCTTGAAGAAATACATGGCCTACGTTTCGCAGAAAAAAGAGCCGCTGCATTCGGTTCTTCAGGTTGGACAGGTGGCGCAGTTAAACGTATCGATGCTCGCCTACGTGAAGCCAACTTCGAAGTCAGCGCACCACAACACATCCACTGGAAACCAGACACAGACGCCCTGCCAATGTATCGATTACGGCATGACACTGGCTGAGGTGTGGCGTGCAGAAGCCGATGAAGTGAGCACACCAAAACAAGTATCACGCAATGTAACACCGCTCGAAGCCACACCAGCACCGGAGAACACCATTACCGAGCTCAAAGACACGACAGAGCAGAAGTTAGAAGAAGCGCAAGACAAGTCAGTACACTGCGCAGACTGCACGTGCTGGCGTTGCACAGTATGCGAATGGGTGTACGACCCACAATTGGGTGAACCGTACCAAGGCGTTGAACCAGGAACACCTTGGGCGCAAGTACCTGATGATTTCCTTTGCCCTGAATGTCATTTAGGCAAAGAAGTGTTTGTGGAGAAGTAGCATGTCGAACATTGTTATTGTGGGTGGCGGTTTCGCTGCCCTACAAACCATCAAGATGGTACGTAAGCTTGACCAAGATATCGCAATTACCATGATCACCGCCGATGCCGGAGTTGAGTACAGTAAGCCAAATCTTTCACACGCGTTCAGTCAGGCGCAAACACCAGAAGCATTATCGATACATAATGCTCAACAGTTGGCTGAACAATACAACGTGGTCATCAAAACCAAAGCACTCGTGAGCGAGGTAGATACTGAGCAGCAGTGTGTTCATGTTGATGGCCAAATCATCCACTATTCAAAGTTGGTATTAGCGACAGGCGCAACGCCCTTCATACCACCAGCGGAAGGGTTAAAACGCAGCGCGACCATTACTCTCAATAGTTTGGAAGAGTTCGAGAAACACAAAGCTCAGGTTGATGACGCACAACGAATCACCGTGATTGGTGGAGGCTTGATCGGCGTTGAGCTCGCCTTCGACCTTCAAACCGCAGGCAAAGATGTCACCATCATCGAACCCGCGAGTTACTTGCTAAATAACTTGGTGCCACCTTTCGTGTCCCTAGAGTTAGAAAGAGAGTTAAGAAAAGCAGGCGTCACCTTTGAAACCGATTCTGCAGTGTGTCGCGCAACTTATCTCCCTGATGGGGTGAGGTTGCAAACCACTTCTTCTCGCTTGATACGAACCGATATCGTGATTGCCGCAGCAGGGCTAAGACCAAACACGCAGTTAGCCACACAAGCGGGAATAGAAGTAAATAAAGGGATTGTGGTCGATAACACCATGAGAACCAGTGCCGAGAATGTGTATGCGATTGGTGACTGCGCCGAAATCGAAGGTCGTGTGATGGCCTATCTGCAGCCCGCTATTTTGTCTGCAAACGTGTTGGCTAAGCAGCTGGCTATGGGTAAAGGAGAGATCAAAACGGGCGAAGTAAAGCTCAGCTTGCCTCACATCATCACTAAGGTAAAAACACCGAGTTACCCGATTCAACTGGCAGGGCGCGATATTCAAACCGCTCAGAGTTGGGAAACGCGATTCGACCCGAAAGGCATTATCGCTAAAGGCTTCAATGAAGATGATCAGTTGGTTGGATTCATTGTCACAGGAGAACACATCAAAGCCGCGTTCCCTCTGCTTAAAGAGCTACAAGCAAGCTCACCCGCATAAGTTCTAGATGCGTTAAAACAAAAAAAGCCAGTCAACTGACTGGCTTTCTTGTATTCATCTTAGTGCGATTAGTTTATCGCATTTAAGCATAGACGAACATTAACCGATATACGAGATGTACCCTTGCAGGATAATCAGGTTAACAATATCGATAAAGAACGCACCCACGATTGGCACAACCATGAAGGCTTGTGGCGACGGGCCGAATCGGTTCACCAAAGAACCCATGTTCATTACCGCTGTTGGTGTTGCACCTAGGCCGAAACCACAGTGACCACCCGCCATAACCGCTGCGTCGTAGTTAGAACCCATTACTTTAAAAGTCACAAAGTAAGAGAAGATACCTAACACCACCGCTTGAACGCCAAGGATAACCAAGAATGGAATCGCAAGGTCAAAGATGTTCCACAGTTTCAGGCTCATTAGCGCCATCGCTAGGAACAGTGACAATGACACCGTACCAAGAATATCGACCGTTTCGCTGTCGGTTTTATGCAGCTTAGTCACTTCAAAAACGTTGGTGATAAACACACCAATAAACAACGCGTAAACGAAGTCAGGAATCATCAACCAAGAAATTTCAAAGGTCGCAACCCATTGCTCTAAGTATCTCGCACCCGTGATACAAAGAAGAAGAATGAACAAGACTTCAATCACCTTCTTCGCCGTCACTTTGTCTTCTTCGTACTCGTTATAAGTAACGAGTTCAGGAAAACGTTCGTGCGTTTGTGTGCCAGTACCGTATTCAGATTCGAGCTTGTTCTTATCAATCAGCTTTTGCGCCACAGGGCTACCGATGATACCGCCAATAATCAAACCGAACGTGGCAGAAGCCATCGCGATTTCTAGGGTATTAGCAATGCCGAACGTGTCTGCGAAGGTTTGCGACCAAGCCGCACCCGTACCGTGACCGCCAGATAGCGTGATAGAACCAGCGATTAAACCCATCAAAGGCTCAAGGCCAAGGGCGGTAGCCAGTGTCACACCCACACCATTTTGAATAATGATGTAAACCGAAGCGACGCCTAAGAACAGAAATACCTTTGCGCCACCCTTGATAAGCTGGGTGTAGTTAGCAGCAAGGCCAACCGTCGCAAAGAACATCAACATGAATGTGTTCTGTAAGGGCAACGAGAACTCAAGGTCAACGCCGTTAAAGTGTAGGGCTGTAATAGCAAAAGCGACGATCAAGCCGCCGACGATGGGCTCTGGGATGTTGTACTTTTTGAGAACCGGTAGCTTTGCATTTACAAAATGCCCTAGAAACAAAACACTAATCGCGATTAGGAAGGATTCTAGTGGCCCTATTGAAATTAATTGATTCATATAACCTCTATTTTTTTACGTTCTCATCTTCCTTAATGAGTCTAGTTTTATCTGTAATTGTGTGTGCTGCTCTACCTGTGTTTATACAAATTGGTAAGAAATTGTGGATTAGAAAGCCGAACACATTACTGCGTCAACCTAGCGCCATGTTAGTGGCACGTTAACTTTTATAGGAGATAGAAGGTTTTGTGACAACAATCACCAACAAAAAAAGTTAAAGCTGACGTAAATATTATGGCCTTTCGCTCTCTTTTTGAATGCCTAAAAAAGCAAAAAGGAGCTATTGCTAGCTCCTCTTTTATCACCATCGCTGGCAATTAGAATTTTTTCGGGGCATACCCTGTCATAACCTCAATGCGAAGCTCTTTACCAATCTTCGTCATTGGGTGAACAATCACTAATCCTTTTACAGACTTTTTCAGTTTACCCATATCCGCTTGCTCAGCTTTTGTGATTTCACGGCTAAATGGCATATCAATCAGCGATTTACGCTCTTGATTCACATCAAAGCTTTCTTTGTGTTTAAGCTGGGCAATTTTCTTAGTAAGCTTCTTAATCTCGTCTTCAAATTGACGAACAACAGGACGATCATTACGAGTTTTAGCAGCCGCTAACTTGTTGCGACACTTGTCTAGACGGTTGTTAATTTGTTGAAGTTCGTTTTTAACACTCATAATAATTTCCTAAGATTTAACAAGCCAATTCGGATTGGGGCGCGGAGTATAGCATAAGGCTTTACCTGAACCGAAATTTATCTGACAAATAGCCCATCGAATGAAATATGGCCTAAACTGACTACCAATCACTCACCGCTCGACTGTTATTCATTCTAAGCGACATGGCTGACCATGGGATAGCTATTCACTCAATCATAAGGACATATGATGACATTATTGAAACAAGCACTGACTTACAGCCTAGTGATGGGCTCGGTGTTTGCCGCACCTTATGTATCCGCCGATGGAAACATTAATGAAATTGAAAACAATCTCATTATCGAGTACTCCACACCTCAAACTGAACAAGAAAAACAGCTAAAGCAAGAGATTGAACTCAGCGGTATCAATGACACGGTCGTCGACCTATCCAATCAGCTATTTCTGTTCAGGCAACCATTGGTCATTCAATACGGCGGAGATGAAGGCCCACTCTACGACCCACAAACGCATCACGTACTCATCCCATACAGTTTTTACGCTGAATCACTCAATTACTTTGAGAAGAACCAATACGAAAAAGAGTACGGGAAATCGGCACAAACTGGGGCCATCGATACCTTGCTGCATACGTTGTTGCACGAGGCAGGACACGCCTATATCGAAGACCAAAAGATCGCAATATTGGGTAAAGAAGAAGATGCGGTTGATAACCTAGCAACAATATTGCTGCTCAATTACGTAGAACATGGCGGAGATGCCGCAATCAGTGCAGCCGATATGTTTGCCTTCGAGTCAGAAGATCGACCTGAATATTACGATTTGGGCGAATACATTGATGAACATAGCTTCGATCTCCAACGCTACTTCTCAACGCTATGTCTGGTGTATGGCAGCGATCCTGAAGCCTATAAAAACTTACTTGATGAAGTGGAAAACGACTATTTAAAAGATAGGAAAGAATTCTGTATTGAGCATTTTGATGTCATCAATAGCAATTGGCACCTATACCTCAAAGACAATGAAGATAATCAAGAAAGCTAACCATCGTTATCGACTCTAATCAGAAATAGAGGCAGAGGCAGAGTCTGAAGTAGAAGTAACAGTCTGCCCGATACATAAGCTTCGAGTTTAGGGCTAAAAGCAGCGGCTCAGATACCATTCACTGCAGCCGCCATCAGGTAAATCAAATCTTCAGTCCTGAAGCTAAAATCTAGACCTTCACTTTGTACTTGAGGTCTTGGGCTTCATCACCGGTCATGCCTCGAAAGCCCCAACAGTGTGATGGCTGTTCTTTGATGGTGATCTCGATATCAATGGGAGAGATAGCTAACTGCTTCTCTATTTCAGAAAATATCTTCTTAATCAGGCGCTTTTTGGTGTTCACCGCTCGCCCTTCCATCATATTGATTTCTATAACGGTATAAGCTTCTGTTCGCCCTTCGGGATAAAAGAAATCATCTCTTTCTAATGGCACAAACCGATGTGCTCGTTTGTCATCGGGTAACCCCATCTCACTGTTCAAACATTGCTGTAAGACATTAGAAAGCTGTAACTTAATCGGATTTAAGCACTCTTTGATACCATAAATAACGATCATGACCATTCCTTTGATGTGATGTCAGATAAAGCAGAACTAAGAGATAAGCAACGTAAGATAAGCATGTCGCTTGTTATCTATCCATTGACTAATTCTTAACCTATATTACCTAATGACGTAAGTTAAAAAAGGTTAAACCGATTAAATTGCGAATAAACGCCACAAAAAACCATGCCTCGCCCTCTCTAACTTCCTGTTCAATATCATCACCCCACATTGATCGAACTTCAACGAGCACGCGTATACATCTCTGAATTACGTACGAATCAAATCCGTACAGACTCAACCATGTATGAACTAAGGAGTGCTATGTGCCGAATTCAGCTGAGAAGATCACACGGATAGAAACCGAATCAGAAACACCCGTAGAGACTTCTCACGAGCTTGCGGTGTTCCCTCTACCGTTATTCATTTTGCCAAGGGGCAGACAAAGACTGCGTATTTTTGAGCCCAAGTATTTGAAAATGGTTGCGCATGCGGCGCAGGGAGACGGCTTCATCATTGCGACTCAAGACGACACCAACTCCGAAAGACTGAGTTCTTGGGGGACAAAGGTGTCTATTGTTGATTTCAACATGTCCGATGACCAAATTCTGGAAATCGATGTTGAAGGTGAACAATTGGTGCAACTTCACTCGTCCTTCCGCGACACTGATGACCTCATCAAAAGTGATTTCCGCCCACTGCCGCACTGGCCACAACACAGCTATAAGGTGCCGAACGTGGTTACCGCGTTTCTCGTCGAGTTGTTTCGAGAACACGATTCAATCAGAACACTCTACCCATCTCCTGACTTTGAAAGCCCTCAATGGATCTGTGCTCGACTCCTCGAAATAATGCCTATCCCATTGGAAAAGAAAACCAAATTCACAGAACCCGCTAGTTTTCCTTCGTTAGTTCCCTTTTTGAATCAAATCATTACAGGGCAATAAGCACTTTTATTCACTATAATTTTGTATAGTAGAAATTAATTTAAAATAAAGTGATCCCCACCTTCACTCTCCACGTAGTGTCTATCAAATTCGCATGATGGTTAATTACTATGCAAGTGGAAAGCAGAAGAACAGGGAACGGCAAGGAGCATGTCATTATCCCCGACAACAAACTACCTACTGAAAGTAAGGTACCTACAGAGCTCTCAAGCTGGCTAATTTTGGTTGGTTCAGACAGAGATAAGCAAGCATTTACGTGTTTGTTTAAGTTCTTTGCTCCCAAAATTAAGCGTTTTGGCATCAGTAAGTTAGGCGGTGAAGCCGCTGCCAACGAGCTAGTCCAAGACACGATGACTAACGTTTGGAAGAAAGCGCATCTCTACAACGAAGAGAAAGGCGCAGCGACCACTTGGGTATACACCGTGATGCGAAACGCTGCTTTCGACATGTTAAGAAAGGTAAAAGCTAAAGCAGAGCAAACCATTGCTGACGATATTTGGCCGATTGACGCTATGGTAGCCGAATCACAAAGTGAGCAGCTTCCATTTGGCGATCATCTAATGAGCCGCCACGTCATGACTCAAATAGAAAAGCTACCTCTCGCTCAGAAAACCATTGTGAAAGGTGTCTATTTCCAAGAGTTATCGCAAGAACAGCTCGCCCAACAACTCGATGTCCCGCTTGGAACTGTTAAATCACGTCTAAGACTCGCACTCGCCAAACTAAAAGTTCACATGGGGGAACAAGACCATGATTAAACATCACCCAAATGCGGCAATCTTGAAAGATTTTGTCGATGGCAACCTAGCGGATTCGGTTTCACTGATTGTTTCTAGCCATGTAGAGCTTTGCGAACACTGTCAAAAACAAGTAAGCATGTTGACAGCGCAAGCCGCTGACACAGTCTTTGAAAGCGATACATCTGCCTTTGAAAATGACCCAGCAGGGCTAAAACTGTCTGACAGCGAAATGGATGCGTTCCTATCTGACGATGGGGAGTTCGATTTTGATGCTATTGACCAGATCACAGCTGATTTGTCTCAGGCTGTCGAAGTCGTTGTTGAAGCGCAACAAGAGACTGTATCTAACACAACATTCACGATTCCTCGCGCACTCAATTCAGTCGCAAGAAAAGACTGGTTGAACTTGGGCAAGATTTCTCGCGCACGTCTCGATTTTGATGACGAATCACACCACACCAGCTTGCTGCATATAGATAAGGATGGACAGGTGCCTTGTCACACTCACAAAGGCTTCGAGATCACGCTTCTTTTAGAAGGCAGCTTCGAAGACGAAATGGGTGTCTACAACAAAGGCGATTTCATCTGGTTAGATGGAGAACACACCCACCAACCTGCGACTAAAGAAGGCTGTGTGTGTTTAACCGTTTCAAGTGATGCCTTGTATTTCACTAAAGGGGTGAGCCAATTGTTCAACCCACTGGGTAAATACATTTATTAGTTTTAAAAGATTTATCGGGTACGTCACAAGACTCATAGAGTTGGCTAGTAAGAGAAGTAAAAACCGAACTAAAGTAATGTTTAATAGGCAACAAAACACACAATATAAGAATAACAAAGAGCAATGAGCGTAAGGAATTGACCAATGGATAAAAAAATAAAAATAGGCATTAGTGCATGTGTCGCCGGTCATAAAGTTCGGTTCGATACTGGCCATAAGCGTTCTCGTTTTTGCACAGACGATCTTGCAGACTACGTAGAGCTTGAGCCAGTTTGCCCAGAGATGGGGGTTGGACTTCCAACGCCTCGTCCTACAATCCGTCAAACAAGAATGTTAGACGACATTATTCATGTTTCTCGACCTGATGGTTCTGGCGATGTCACCGATGAACTGATTGAGTTTGGGCAAAACTATTCAAAGAATAACCAACACATCGCAGGGTTCATTGTGTGTCAGAAAAGTCCAACCTGTGGCATGGAGCGAGTAAAGGTTTATCACCACCATGGTCGTGGTTCTGAGTCGACAGGCGTTGGCTTGTTCACTCAGCAAGTAATGCAAGGCAATCCCCTCCTTCCAGTAGAAGAGAATGGTCGCCTCAACGATCCAATTCTGCGTGAAAACTTTATGACTCGTGTTTTCACATATCAAAAGTGGCTCGATCTTGTCGATGAAGGCGTAACCAAACACAAGCTGATTCAATTTCACAGCGCTCACAAATATCTAGTGATGTGTCACCACATTGAAGGCTACAAGAGCCTTGGCAAACTTTTAGCGAGTAACGATTTAGAGATCGATGAGTTGGCTGAAAAGTACATCGAAGGTCTGATGACGGCGCTAATGCATCATGCAAACCGCGGCAGTCATGCTAATACTCTGCATCACTTGCAAGGTTACTTTAAGAAACAACTGAGTAGCGCTCACAAACAAGAGCTCACCAATCAGATTTCATCATTCAGAGAAGGCCTAGTTCCTCTGTTAGTCCCACTAACGCTGATCAACCACTATCTGATGGAATACCCAAACGAATACCTAGAATCACAAGTTTATCTAAACCCGCACCCACAAGAACTTAAGCTGAGATACGGATATTGAGCGACATTCTATGGATAAGACGAGACCTGAGGATTCACGATAACCCAGCGCTCGTCTCTGCGGTTGAAAACGGCGTCTCTCTCGCCGTTTTTATTTCAACCCCGCAGCAATGGCAACAACATCACCTTGCACCGATAAAAGCGGATTTCATTTATCGCCACCTAAAACAGTTCGAATCACAACTCGCTGAATTCGGTATCACTCTGCTGCATCTCAAAGCTACTGATTTTAACGATCAAGCCACCCAGCTCATCGACTTGTGCAAACAGAGCGATGCGACATGTGTGTACGCCAATTCAGAGCCGGAAGTGGATGAGCAGTTAAGAGACAAACGCTTAATTGCTAGCGGCATCAAACTGAAGATAACCGACTGCGATACGATTCTGCCATTAGGTAGTGTGCTGAATAAACAAGGCGAGATGTTCAAGGTTTTCACACCTTTCAAAAATGCATGGTTAAAAGAAGTCCAAGCGAAAGGCATCATTTGCAGTCACGCTCCGGAGCATTCATCAGGATCGCCGCAAAAAGGTTCATCTGAAACAGATTCGCCTCAGAACCTATCACCTCAGAACCCGTCACCACTGAATCAATCGTTAAGTGGTTTTTCTAGCGAGTACGATTTCGACTTTCCGCGTACCGATTCAGAGCGTTGGCCACTAAGCCAAGACGTCCTTGAGAGCGTGATCCCCAATTTCTTAGCCAATAAAGTTAACGACTATTCTCGCCTTAGAGATATTCCATCGGTGAAGGGGACTTCTGGTCTTTCGCCGTACTTGGCTATTGGTGCAGTCAGCCCTCGTTGGTTAGCGATTCAATTGATTCAGCAACAGCCTGACTTGTTATTTGATACTCAGTTGCCAGCCTTTTCTTGGCTTAATGAATTGATTTGGCGAGATTTTTATAAGCATTTGATGTTCCATCATCCTAAACTGGTTAAAGGTGCGAACTTTCAACAGAAATACAACGGCTTAGATTGGTATCACGACAACCCGAGCTTCAAGGCATGGTGTGAAGGAAAAACGGGCTATCCCTTAGTTGATGCTGCGATGCGTCAATTGGTTGAGACAGGTTGGATGCACAACAGGCTAAGAATGGTGGTGGCGAGCTTCCTGACCAAACACCTGCTGATTGATTGGCGCTGGGGCGAACGCTTCTTTATGTCGCACCTTATCGATGGTGATTTCAGCGCGAATAATGGCGGTTGGCAGTGGGCTTCGAGTACCGGTTGTGATGCTCAACCTTACTTCCGAATTTTCAATCCAATCACCCAGAGTGAAAAGTTTGATCCGAAAGGAATTTTTATTCGTAAGTACATTCCAGAGCTGCAAAATATTCCTGACAAGCACGTGCATTTTCCACATGATTACATTGCAAAAAACGGAATTAACAGCGAATACTGGCAACCCATCGTTGAACACAAAGAAGCACGATTGAGAGCCTTAGCCTTTTTCAAATAATTAGAGTGAATATTATGGATAACTCTCTATGGCTTGATAACTTTCTCAACATGTATCGAGAACTCGGAACCGACAATTTCGACGTGCTAAAGACGGTTTATCACCCGGACATTGAATTCCAAGACCCACTGCATCATGTCAGTGGGATTGTCGCGTTAACGCATTACTTCGAGAACCTCTACACACAAGTCACTAGCTGTTACTTCCACATCGAACACACCTTTGAAGTGAAAGATGAAGCATCCGTTTATTGGACAATGCAATTCGCTCACAAGCAACTCAACGGACAAAAGCCGATTGAAGTTCAAGGGCACAGTCATATTAAAATGTTGGACAACCAAGTGGTTTATCACCGCGATTATCTGGATGTGGGTTCGATGTTGTACGAGCACATTCCCGTTTTAGGCTGCGCGATCAAATCCATCAAAAAAAGAGCGAGCCGATAATGCGTATTATGATCACAGGCGCGACCTCAGGTATCGGCCAATCACTCGCTATAGATTATGCTCAACAAGGGCATCAGGTGATTGCTTGCGGCCGCAATCAAGACAAGTTGCAAGCCTTAGTTGATTCTCACGAGACAGACTTATCACACTCGTCAATTGACCCACTCTGTTTTGATTTGACCGATTACCACAATTTCCCAGAACTCGACCAGGATAAGCCGCTCGACCTACTGATCTTGAACGCGGGTGATTGTGAGTACATCGATGATCCTGTCAATTTCGACGCAGAGTTGTTCGAGCGCGTCATCAACATCAATCTCATTTCAATTGGCTACGCCCTCAAAGCTTGGCTAAAAAACATCAAGCCCGGCGGACGCTTGGTTTTGGTAAGTTCAAGCGCGAGCTTTCTACCACTGCCAAGAGCTGAAGCTTATGGCGCTTCAAAGGCCGCTCTCACCTACTTGGGTAGAACACTGTCAGTTGATCTCGCCGAGCACAACATTCATGTCTCAATTGTGCATCCAGGCTTTGTTGAAACACCATTAACCGAGCGAAACTCCTTCGCTATGCCTATGATTATTAGTAGCGAGGCAGCAACTCAACGAATCGTAAATGGTATTGCTCAAGGAAAGAGCGAGATCGATTTCCCAAGACGATTCATATTAATAATGAAATTACTAAGAATGCTACCGACTCCAGTTTGGCAAAAACTCGCTTCAAGGATGGTATAACAATGAAAAAAATCGCCATTATAGGTTCAGGCATCTCTGGACTGACTTGCGCACATGTATTAGATAAGCACCACGACGTTACGGTATTCGAGAAAAATGACTACGTCGGCGGGCACACTGCTACGGTTGATATTGAACACCGAGGCACGGCGTTTTCAATTGATACTGGCTTCATCGTTTTCAACGACAGAACCTACCCAAACTTCAACAAACTGCTTGAGCAACTCGGTGTAGAAAGGCAACCCACCGAAATGAGCTTCAGCGTACACAACACCACGACTAAATTCGAATACAACGGCCACAGCATTAATTCGTTATTCGCTCAGAGGAGTAATATTTTCAAACCTCAGTTCTGGTCTTTAGTGTCTGACATTCTCAAGTTCAATAAGTTATGTAA
The DNA here is from genome assembly GCF_002875945.1 of Vibrio lentus. Taxonomy (GTDB): domain Bacteria; phylum Pseudomonadota; class Gammaproteobacteria; order Enterobacterales; family Vibrionaceae; genus Vibrio; species Vibrio apostichopi. The sequence goes on along the minus strand of NZ_MCZK01000090.1, from coordinate 110,587 downwards.
GGCCCAGTTCGAAAGTAACGAATTCACACCAGATGTTACCCTTGGCAGCTTCCTAAACGACAACCAGTTTTCCGACTTCTTTAGTCAGCACTACATCTTGCCAATGGGCGCGGCTATTTGGTCGACAAGCCTAGAAGAGATGGAAGAGTTCGAACTTAAATTCTTTATTCAGTTCTTCTACAATCACGGCCTGTTAGACATTGCCAATCGACCTCAATGGTATGTGATTCCTAAAGGTTCACGCTCGTACGTTGAGATCATCCTTTCATGCTTAAATAAACCGGTCGCGTTAAACACCTCGATTAAACAAGTCATCCGTCAAGAGTCAGGCGTTACCATTGAATTCGAAGACGGCGCTACACAAAGCTTCGACGAAGTGATCTTTGCGTGTCACTCAGACCAAGCCCTGCGTTTGCTGGGCGACGCGACAGAGCAAGAACAACAAGTGTTAGGAGAGATCCCGTATAGCCGAAATGAGGTCGTTCTGCACACGGACACCAACCTGTTACCCGACCGTAAACTGGCTTGGGCAAGCTGGAACTACATGTTAGACGGCAACAGCCAAAGACCTGCTTGCGTCACTTACAACATGAATATCCTGCAAGGTATTGAAAGCCAAGATACCTTCTGCGTAACCCTAAACCAAAGTGACGCGATTGCGCCTGAGAAAATCATTCGCAGCTTCGTTTATCATCACCCGGTACTTAACTCGAACACGGTAGAAGCCCAGAATAAGCGCGAACAGATCTGCGGCAAAAACAACACCCACTTTGCAGGTGCTTATTGGTACAACGGATTTCATGAAGACGGTGTTCACAGTGCACTCGATGTCACGAAGCGCTTTGGCTTAGATTTGAGCACGAGTTCAGTACGATGAACACTCACACCATGACATCCGACATGGAGATCGCATCAGAAAAGAGTGAAGAACTCAGCGGCATTTACTGGGGCAACGTACGCCACCGCCGCTTTGGCGATATTACTCATGAATTCAGCTACCAGTTATACATGATGGGGTTGGATCTCGATGAAATCCCTCAAACAACAACTCGCAGCCGTTTGTTCGGTACTCAATGGTATAACCCGATTCGCTTTGTCGAATCGGATTATCTCGCTGAAAAAAAAGAAAATGTCACAACTGATGAACCTAAAACACTAAAGCAACGTATAGCTTCCAAAGTACAACAACTTGGTGGCGATTGGGCGGTAGAAAACCGCGTCACAATGTTGGCCCAGTGTCGTTGTTTAGGGGTTTATTTCAGCCCAATCAACTGTTTTTTCTGTTACGACGAGACTGGTGATTGTCGCTACATGTTGGCGGAAGTGAGTAATACGCCATGGCGGGAAAGACACTATTATCTCATCGACATGCACAAAGAATTGAAAGTAAAAAAAGAGTTTCACGTTTCACCGTTCATGGATTTAGACATGAACTACTTGTGGAAAATAAAACCACCAACGAAACGGACGTTAGTACACATCGAGAGTCATCGTAGCGACAAGATTTTTGATGCCACACTAGCACTCTCAAAGCAGTCGGTAACAAAAGTAAACATTAGGAAAACGGTACTGCGGATCCCAGCCATGACAATCAAGGTTGTAATGGGTATCTACTTTCAGGCTCTCAAATTATTTCTGAAAAAAGTACCGTTTGTGGCGCATCCAGATTCAGCGTCTAAAACGCCTTAAAGATATCAAAATTGAAGGTTTGGGTAGGCTTAACGAGACAAATAGTTCTAGCCCCAAGTCAGTAAAACTAAATTTAAAACAATTTCTCAGCGAGGTTTCCATGGAACAGCTTGCCAAACAAAACAACAACGTAGAACAACAAGCTAAAGCCGTTGCTGTTTCAAGCAACTGCAAATATCGAGCTCTGATTTTCAAGGTTCTAGAACGTCTGCAATTCGCAAAACTCGAAGTAATAGAACGCGACCAACATTCGGTGTTTGGAGACAGAGAAGCGACTTTAAGCGCTCAAATCGTTATCCATGACTCGAGCTTCTATCGAGATGTAGTAATGAGCGGCAGCATTGGGGCTTCGGAGGCCTACATTGATGGAAAATGGACCAGCCCCGATCTCACTCGCGTCATTCAAATCATGGCGCGAAACCAAGCCCAGCTGGATGAACTAGACGACAAAACACAGTGGATTTCTAAATTCAAAAACCTACTTCTTCGTCGTAAGAATTCCAACACCGAACAAGGTTCTAAAAGAAACATTCTTGCCCACTACGACATCGGCAACGAGTTGTATGAACGCTTTCTTGATTGCTCAATGCAATATTCATCTGCAATCTACAGTGAAGACGCATTAACCCTGTCGAAAGCACAGCAGAACAAGATGAAAACCATCTGTGAACGCTTAGAGCTTTCAGAATCGGACAGCGTAGTTGAAATCGGCACAGGCTGGGGCGGTTTAGCGATATTCATGGCACAGCACTACGGGTGCCACGTTACGACCACGACCATTTCAGATGCTCAGCACGAGCTAGCAGAACAGCGTGTCAAAGCGCTCGGTTTGACCGAAAAAATTACCCTACTTAAAGAAGATTACCGAAACCTGTCAGGCCAATACGACAAGTTGGTGTCTATCGAGATGATAGAAGCCGTTGGGCATGAATATCTGCAAACCTTCTTTGAGAAGTGTTCTTCTCTGTTGAAGCCTTCAGGAAAAATGCTGATTCAAGCGATTACTATTGCCGACAGCCGTTATGATAAATATCGCAAAGGCGTCGACTTTATTCAGAAGTACATATTCCCCGGTGGTTGTTTACCTTCGGTTGCCGTGATGACTCAACATCTTGCCACCAGCACTGACCTTGTGGTTCAAGAAATCGATGACATTGGCCTGCACTATGCTCGCACACTTAACGACTGGAACCTTGCCTTTGAAAACAGTTGGGAAGAGCTCGAATCATTGGGCTATTCAGAAGAGTTTAAACGCCTTTGGGTCTTCTACTTCTGTTACTGCGAAGGGGCATTCCTAGAGCGCGTGATCAGCACTCATCACCTTGTCGCAAGAAAACCTCGTTACTTTGGAGCAAAAGATGAAACGGTTTTGGATTATTAATCTCGTTCTGTTTCAAGCGACCTGGGTTTGCAGCGCATTCTTTACCGCGCAAGCCCCGTTCGTTACTCCACTGATCGTGATTATCCATTTCCTTCTTTCTCCGACTCGCAATAGTGATCTCAAAATCCTCTGTTTGTTACCTTTGGGTCTACTGCTCGATAGCTTGATGCTCCATTTTGGCGTGTTCGCTGTTGATCCTGATATCGCCAATCAAACCATATTCCCAGTGTGGCTTGTTTGCCTGTGGGTCATGTTTTTAATCAGCTTCAATCACAGCCTGAATTGGCTTTTAAAATGCTCGAAAGTGATCTTGTTTGTCATAGGGTTCGTAGCAGGTACTAGTAGTTATTGGGGAGGCATCAAAGCAGGTGCCCTTCTTACTACTTGGCCAGATGCATCGGTGTTAGCTGCCCTTGCAATAAGTTGGGGGATTTTGTTGCCCTTACTGGTGGCCGCCTACTCCAACTTAGTACAACCTAAAATGGCAACAACGAGGTGACTTATGGCTTTTCCACGCAACCCGGCGCAAGCGTTCAAACCTGAGAGCGACTGCATTCGTGCACGCACGCAGTCAAACGATCGTACGCATACAAGTTTTCATATCCAAACTAGCAAGCAAAGAACGACCAAACTTTTCAGCTTTATCACCCTATCCCTAATTTTTGCTGCACTCCTGTTCACCGGGAATGCGAAAGCTTCTGCCGTCGATGATCTCAACAAGCGCGGTCAAGGCGAAATGAGTTACCTGTTTTGGACACTCTACTCTGCGGAGTTCTACACCACGCCAACCAACTCTGAGCGCGCACTTAAGCTTGAGTATTACCGTTCTATCGATAGCAAAGACTTGGTGGACGCGACCAAAGATCAATGGAACAAGCTTGGTTATTCTAAAAACAACATCCAACGTTGGTTGAAACCTTTGTATGCGATGTGGCCTAACGTTGAAGAGGGAAGCACTCTCACCATTCATGTTGCTGAAGACAACGTGAGCCGTTTTTATTTCGACGAACAACCCATCGGCATTATTCAAGACAAACAGTTTGGTGAAGCCTTTTTAGCCATTTGGTTATCGGAAAACACATCCGAGCCCGGCCTACGCAAACAACTACTAGGTTTAAATAAATGAGTTCAAAAACAACAATATTAAAAGCCGCTCTAGCACTGCTTTCTCTCACTTGGCTGGCGGGTTGTGGCTCTGCCAATTTAGAGAACCACGTAGACACCACCCCAGAGCTTAAGTTGGAAAGCTTCTTTGATGGTGAACTGATGGCCTACGGCATGGTGCTTGACCGCTCTGGTAACCTATTGCGCCGCTTTGACGCCAAGCTTATTGCCACTTGGGACGGTAACAACGGAGAGATAAAAGAGTGGTTTACATTCGCAGACGGTGAGCGATCCACTCGGGTTTGGAACCTGATAAAAACGGGTGACAACACCTACACAGGAACGGCCAATGATGTAGTTGGCACCGCTTATGGTGAAACACAAGGCTCAGCTCTCTATTGGAAATACGACCTAGAAATCGAAGTGGATGGCAGCACTTATGAAGTAGTACTTGATGATTGGATGTTCCTAATGGACGACAAACGCTTGTTCAACAAAACCGAGATGTCTAAGTTCGGCTTTAAAGTCGGTGAAGTCATCTTATACATCGAGAAGATCTGATTTAGCGAGTCTTAGTTCGACCTTGTTTTGTTAGCGTTTCTTTTCATCACACAATCGGGGCTAAGTTCACAAGACAATCGCCATCCGCAACAACACAGTCCGTAGCAATACAGTCCATAACAACACAGCCCACAAGGTGAAATTGTGGGCTGTTTTGTTTAATCCCTCGAATAGCGTATCTGCAAGCTCCCCCCTCAGTGCTAAGATGCGCCACCAGCATACAAATGGGCTAAACTCAGTTGAGCGAACGAGATACACAGTTCCACCAATTAAGAGCACTTCCCCATTAGTTTCGCTAAGTGTAGATTCCCTACCATGATTAATTGAAAAGGCTTTAAAGCATGAGCAAGTTGACCTCAGCGGAGCGTAAAGCTCGCGACAATGAACGTTTCTCACAACGTGTAAACGACCGCAGAGAAAAAGGCGAAGACGTAGTTGCTTACGCACTGACCAACAAGAAAGCTGTAAAATTCCTGACTAAGTCGGAAAAGAAACGCTTCAATGAAGCAAAAGTCATTCGCCAAGAAGAACAGCGAGTGAAAGATCAAGAAGAGCTCAACAGAATCGAAGACTCATTCACGACCAAACAGTTCGACGAAGAGTAATCTGATTTCAAAAGCGCTGGCCCTGTGCCGGCGTTTTTACTTTTAGTTCTCCTTCTTTTCCCTCCCGACTTACATCACTTTCTCAATCCTCTGTTCTATCGTTCTAACTCATGGATCTTTGCATCTTGGTCTTAGATCTCAGCAAACAGGCATTCAAAGCCTTACTATCTCGATTCAATTCAACAATTCCGAGTCCCCATGATTTTAATTACCGGATCAAGCAGCGGTTTAGGCGCAGCTTTGGCTAAGCAATATGCGAACACATCGAACAACAGCCAGCGCTTGATGATCACTGGTCGTAACTCACAACGTTTAGCTGAATTAGCGAAAGACCTGCCAGCGAATACCGTTAGCCAAGCCTGTGACCTCTGTGACCCACAATCAGTGAGCGAGTTATTAGATGCGTTGCCAGAAACACCCAAACTGGTGATTCACAGTGCTGGCAGTGGATACTTCGGTAAGATAGAACAGCAAGACCCAGCGGCAATCAGTGACATGCTGAAAAACAACATCGAGTCCTCGATATTTCTGATTCGTGAGCTTGTTCAACGTTACAAGGATCAACCGGTCACCATTGCTGTCGTGATGTCGACTGCAGCCCAAGGTGCTAAAGCGGAAGAGTCCACCTACTGCGCAGCAAAATGGGCAGTAAAAGGCTTTATCGAATCGGTCAGGTTGGAGCTAAAAGGTCACCCGATGAAAATCGTTGCGGTTTATCCTGGCGGAATGGCGACCGAGTTTTGGGGAACGAGTGGCAAAGCGATGGATACCTCAAGCTTTATGACAGCTACAGAGGCAGCTCAGATGCTGCAACAGGCGTTAACCAGTACAGAGCATGGCTTTGTATCAGATATCACGATAAACCGCGGCTAACGCTTAAACAGAGCCACAAGGAAATAGAGTCGCGAGACAATTATTTGTGAGGGTGAGCATGAAAGTGTGCGACAATGCTCGGCGTAAATTCATATTCAAGGTTTATTATGAAACTTCTAGTTCGTAACCTATCGCGCTCTACTGCTGAGCAAGACATCCGTGTTCTATTTTCTGAGTTCGGCTCAGTAAAAGAGTGCAGCCTAGTTTTAGACCAAAACACTGGCGAATCTAAAGGCTTTGCTTTTGTTGAAATGCCAGAGCATGAAGAAGCTAAAGCGGCACTAAACAAGCTGAACATGTCAAAGCTTGGTAGCAACACGATTCGTGTAAAAGTAGCTAACTCTTAATTAGAGCAAGCACTTAGCAAAGGCTGGTTATTAGCTTATAGCTTAAGATTGGTTGTTAACATCAGATTGGTCGTTGGTAGCAGGTTGGTAGTTAATAGCAATCGTCAAATGACTGGCCTCTTTATCTAGCTTCACCGTAAGCTCAGATAATAAAGCCCGTAACGATATTCCGCTGAAAAAGCATAATATCGTTACGGGCTTTTTGCTGCTCGCGATTCCTTTTTACAATATTTCACAACACAACCTATTCACTTATAGTTTGCGCTTACAACCCTTCAGACTCATCAATAGCGCGCCTTGCTTCTGCCATTGAACACCCTGATTCCATCACTAACTGCGCGACCGTCATCGAGGGCGTAGCGGCTAACAACGATGCCAAACACACCACAGGCTTAGGCAATACTTTGTCTATTGCGGTTGCTATCCAATCGTCTTTTTCATGAATTAACATGGCTTTAAATTCAATAAGTTGATGATCTTGAGCCACCAACAACCAGTTGCGTGAACGACGCACTCGCTTCAACTGGCATCCACACTCAGTCGCATTCGCCATCACTTGGCTTTTATCACTCACACGATGTACAAAACTATTCAGTGGGACGCTAAACATAACTCTCTGCCAACCAACCTCTACCAATCATTCAAGTATTCTCGAACTACCACTCAACACTTCAACCACACCTCAATAAAATCATGCTTAGGATTACACAGACACAAAAAAACCGCCAGTCATGCACTAAGCAGCCTCGCGGTTTTTTGTTCTTTAGAGCCTAACGCTCGATATCAGCAACAGCTTTTTGAAGTGCCATTATCGCAGCAGTTTGAACTCACCTCAGCTCCTCGCTCAAAACCATCAATCGCGTCGGCTAAAGCAGTAAACGACTTCTCGATATTGTCACGTGATGTGGCGATGTTCATTCGCATGAAGTGATAACTCTCAGCGCCAAACCAACCGCCCGGCGTTAACCCCATTTTAGCCTGCTCAAACACCACGTTCTTTAGCTCTTCTTCCGAAAAGCCCAACTCTGAAAAATCAAACCACACTTGATAAGTCCCTTGTGGCTGGAAGACTTTCAATTGAGGAATGCGCTGCTCAGCAAACTCAGTGATCCACTTAACCGTGTCTTGCAGATAAACCAACATACCGTCTAGCCACTCTTCACCTTTTTCAAAGGCTGCAACCGTCGCAAAGGTCGTCAAGGCATTGCCATGGTCAAGATACATCGCTGCTACGTTGGTTTTGAACGCTTCAAATAGTTCATCATTGTTCGTGTACACATAGCCGTTTGAGATGCTGTGCATACCAAAGGTTTTTGCCGGAGAACCAATTAAGGTAATAACCTTGTCGTAATCAAAGCTGGTTAAGCTCGTGAAAGCGTGATCTTCAAAGATAATGTCTGAATGAATTTCATCGCTGATGATCAACACATCATGGCGCTTGGCGATCTCGATAACTTGTGTCACTTCTTGCTGCGTCCAAACGCGGCCTGTTGGGTTGTGTGGATTGCAGAAAATCATCGTCTTCACTTTTTGTTCGATGATCTGCTGCTCCATACCATCGAAATCAATGCGGTAACCTTGCTCATCATTGATAAGTGGGCTCTTCACGACCTGACGATTTGCTTTATTCACCAAGTTAGAAAACTGGTGATACGCCGGCGTATGGATAAGCACACCATCGCCTTCATTGGTGAATTGGCGCAGTAACAATGCAATGCCAGAAAGTACACCCGGCACCTGGACAAACTTGTCCGCAGAAAGGTTCAAACCATGACGCTTTGAGTACCACTGTGAAAGGGCTTCAAACACCGCTTGCTCATGAAACTCATAAGAGTACACACCGCGCTCAACCAAACGATTCAGCTCTTGAGTGATCGGTTCTGCTACCTGAAAATCCATATCAGCAACCCAATATGGGAATACATCTGTGGTGTTATAAATGTTCTGTAGCATCTGCGGTTTGCTTTTGATAAACGCATTCTCACCGTAGTTAGATGTACTCTTAAACGCTGTCATGGAGGAGCCCTCAAATAGGTTGTTCGGTCTTTTTTACAATCCACTGGATTGCATGAATACCCTTAAGACGATGGCATAATCAAAAAGACGAAGCTTTTAGAAAATAATCTGAAAAGTACAAACTAATTTCGTGTTTCTACCTTTATCTCAGTCTTGACCGAATTAGCGATAAAGCAGTTTTTGTGCGCCAAATGATGAAGCTTGTCGAGTTGTTTAGCGGTGGGTTGTTTAGTACCTAAAAAAACAATCTCAGGTCGTAGAGTCACCGTGGTAACCGATGAGCGGCCTGATTCATCTTCCTCAAGCACACCAATAGCATCATCCACATAAGAGTCGATCACGTACTTCTGCTTGGCGGCAATGCCCAAGAAAGTCAGCATATGACAGCTAGAAAGTGCCGCGATAAAGGCTTCTTCAGGGTCAACATTCGCTTCAACCGACAGTGGAAGTGGCACAACATGAGGAGAAGACGAAGCTGGCACCGTAACACCACCATCAAATTCCCATGTATGTCCGCGGCTGTACTGATTGTCGCTAAAGGTTTCGTTTTTCGCTTTTTCCCAGCGAATGACTGCTCCGTATTCAGACATAATTCCTTCCCTTTTTAATGCTCAATAAATTAACGGTCAGCTGGATGATTGACACCATCGTTAGTCACTACATCTCCAATATCAAAAGGGTTTACCCCTTCCAAACAACCGATATTAAAACCGTATTCATTTGGGCTTGATCGGCGTTGATGATGGGTATAGATACCACAGTTTGAGCAGAAGTAATGTTTAGCGGTATTAGTATTGAATTGATAAAGCTTAAGATGCTCAGCGCCTTTGAGGATCTTAATACCATCCAGCGCCACAGAGCCCGCAATCGCGCCTCTACGACGACAGATAGAACAATCACATCGGCGTGGCTTTTCTATTCCGTTAGGTAGGCTGAGTTCTAATTCGACTGCACCGCAGTGGCAGGTTGCCTTATGAAAAGGTTGGATAATAGTGTTACCGACGACTTTCATTTATATCTCCAATCACGTCCTTATGTTGCAGATATCATAACCAGATTGATGATATCTGTCCGTAAGCTGGCATTGAGTTCTAGAGATCCGTCATGGGTTGGGAAAGGTAACTCAAAATGACGTGGAGAGTTTGAGGTAAGTTAAACATCCACGTCATTCCATATTGAAAAAGGAACCAAGTTACTTAGAGTAAAACTCCCAGATAAGTAATAGCAACGACACCCAGAATCAGTCCAGAGAGCGACTTGCTAATTATTGGCAATTGAATAAAGTCGCTTAATCGATTTGATACAGCGAAATCCTTCCCTCCCCAATCTAAACGCTTAAAATCGAAACATAAGCTGAGAAACAGAAGGTGGCAGGCTGTCACGATACGAGCATGGAAAAAATCCTCCGCACCCATCGCTATCATAAAGGATGCAATATGGCAGATAGCGAGAGTAAGTTTCGGCAAAACTGAGCGATACTCTACCAACAGCAATTGAATTAACCAAAAGCCATAAATCACTTTTAATTGCCAAGGTACCACTTCACCAAATAAGAAAGTCTTACCCTCTCCTAACAGCAAGGTTTGTTCACCCATATAAACCCAATACCCGATTGTCGCCGCGAGCACCATCGAGATAAACATCGACAGGTAGGCCTGTTTTTTGAGCTGCACCAATACAAAACCAACAGACTGGAGAACAAAAAACACGACCAAACCTTTATCGACAGACTCGACACTCACCCACTGACTCATCGCCATAAAGCACAGTAGGTTAAACCCCATTTCGAGACCAAGAATTCGCTTTATCTCACTGGCGTTTTCGACTGGTTTGGTCAACGGCCAGAACAACACAGGCAAAACTAAAGTCAGAGCCAGTGCAAGCCAAATCGAGCTTTGCACAAGTAGATAGAAGCCACTGCCGTACACTAGGCAAAGAAGTAAAAACAGCCCAGATGATAAAGGAGAATAGACACTTGATTTCATCGACGCTCCTCACGTTCAGAAGAGACACGCTCAACCAGATCTACAGCACATAGATTGGCCGTTTCAATGCATCGCTCCAGCGTAACGGGGACTCGCCAGGTTTGTCTTGGATCAGACAGGTACTCACCGCTAAAAAAAACGTTAGAAAAGTTATTCATCGTTGTTGATAGCGAATTCTGAGCAGTCGGCTGAGTTAATGCGTGTTGCAGAACCCAATAGCGAGGTTGCCCACTCTCATTGGTCACCATATCGCCATAAAAGTAATCGGAATATAACGTTTCCAATTCTTGAGGTGTCACCATTTTCGCACCCAGACCAACCCTGAAACCTTGGTAGGCGGAATGTTCCAATAGATCTAATTGTCCAAAAAGCTGGAACAACAATTCATCCTTTACCTGCTCCTCTGTACAAGACAACATCGGCTTTTTGTAAAGTAGACCGATCGCATTATTAAGCTCAGTTGCTGTTACTGATAGACATGTTGTATCTCCTTGAGACGTACTTCGTGTCGTCACGTGATAACTCAAGCCCCAAGGAGAATCGAGAACTAATCCCACCGTCCTGTTCTTCAATACCGAAGGGACTTGAGAGAAATAGAACTGAAACCCGTGGCTCAGTACATACTCATAATTTAATACTGAACTGATCTCTGAGAATAAAGATTTGATAACGTGAGCGGGAAGCGCGAAGACGTAATAATCAGCTAAGACACGACAATCATTATGTAGCAGCACACTATCAATCCGAGTTCGTTTTTTATTGGGACAAATAGCTTTGGCTTTGTAGCCTAAGTGAAATTGAACGCCTTGCTTTTTAAGATGGTGAGTCAACGGATTAATAAGCGCATCACTAATCGGTTCTTTCATTCCCAAACTGTACGCGTCGGGGGCAGAGGCATGCAGCTCTCCATCTTTATTGTTGAGCAAATCCAAAATTGCCAACGCTGGCGTATCATCGGTTGCTCCAATCCAACCTAATAAGACCGAGCGAAGGAAATCGGCAAGTCCTGGCCGAGACTCATAAGCAAAAAACTCACTAACAGGAACCCCCAACAACTCCTCCATAGAATACGGTTTCTGTAACCTTTGCTTAAACCAAAGCGTGTCCTTTATGGGGACTTGAGCGTAAAGCATTGAATAAGCAGACTTTGCGTTGTCCCATAGCTTTTCAAAGCGGGAAAAGTATCCACGTTGAAACTGTATCGTTTTATTATTTTGTGCCCAAGAAAACTGAACCATATTCTGGGGATACAGTGAATCTAAACAATTGCCAGACTCACGAGGAACCTCTTTAAGGAAGTTTATCAAGTTGTAGTTTTTGGCGAAAAACTGTCGATGGGTAAGCTCATGAACCACGCCTCCCTCATCCACCGTTCCGACACATTTTCCTCCGGTGTAGAGTTCCTTATCGTAAACAGCCACATCGAAGCCTTGTTTTACACAATTATGAGCCACTGCTAAGCCAGAAATCCCAGCACCGAAAATGGCAACTTTGGGCCGCGTAGGGCCGGTGCTAACACCGACCTCACTTTCACTCTCATTGACATAATGACAGGTCATGTTTTCTCCTAAAACTATCGGTTCAAGATGACATGATTCGCGAGCTCTAAACGATATAGGTCGTGATTCGGAAGCTGATTCAATACTGGGTTGATGTCTAATTCAAACGGACTATTAGCCAGTGAACGACACATAATTAGGTCATCCCCAACAATCATCACTTTCGGTGTCGCCCCCTCCCAGACAAGTTGTGCCGATAGGTTTAGATCACTGATATTAATTCCACAATCGTAAGTGCGAGAATGCAAAATACCATTTTCTATTTCGTATCCACCAACTAACGCGATTGGATGCTGAACGGTCGGAAAGACAATCGCCTCATTCACCTCAGTAGCTGGTTGAGTTGGGAAAGTTATAGCGTCTTCGGCGTAAACAAAAGAAGCAGCAAGAAGGGTCACGAAGCCAAGAACGTTTTTCATTATATTTCTCCATTATTATATTTATTAGCGGGAATGTTCCCAAATGAGAATCTATCTCAAATTCAATGTCACAACTATTGGCTTATGTATTTTAATTCTGTGAGAGATACACCATTGATAGGGAAGGCGCCAAAAAAGAAAAAACTGATAAATATTAGATGGTTAAATAGATAAAAAAGACAACAAATGACCAATTGGGTAGAAAAAGAACTCTACGAGAGTTTCTTTGATGTCGTGATTTATTCAGGCTCTGGATGAAGAAATTAATAAACCTTAATAATTACATGAGCTTTAAATCATAAAAAACTCAAATAACAACTCAAAGGCTTCCTTACTAATATATTGATTATTAATATTTTATAAAACGGGACAATCTCTCACCTAAACTTGCGAGAAGACAGCTTGATCTTTCCTTCCGACATCTATTTTTAGCGGCATAAAGGGGATTACATAGACGGATATATTTCAATATGGATGAAGCACGAGCGTGTGACGAACAGAGAGGAATGGTGTCACCTTCGATGAAGAGGTCTTTTCACTGACAGACCTTTTCATCATAAACATTTTCCGCCTGAAAAAGCTGGTCAGCATTGAGGCTTCACTATTAATAAATTAACAATAATTGTTATCAGCCTGACCTCTCAACCAAACCATTAAAATTCTCAAGAAGATAATCTAAGAAGAGTCGAATACGCTTTGGCTGATATTTCTTGCTGATGTACACCACATTCAATTCGGCACTTGATACGGAAGTCGAGGTATTGAAGTTCTTCATGTAACCATTGAGCAAAGTCACAAGGCGTTGGTTATTGATGTCATCTTGCACATCCAGTACCGATTTAAGGGCAATACCCTCGCCTTTTAATGCCCAGTATCGAATCACTTCACCGTCATCTGAAAATCGCTTTGGAACAACGGTAATCGACTTCTTCATGTCGTGGTCTTGGAAATGCCATGTCTTAAGTTCTTCATTGCTGCGCAGCATCGCCAAACAATCATGTTCGACCAAATCTTGTGGCGTCAACGGCGTTCCATGCTTGGCAAGATATTCAGGCGAGGCACACAGTACACGTCGGCTTGGCGATAAGCGCCTGGATATCAAGCTGCTGTCGACCAATTCCCCATAGCGGATCACGATATCCATACCTGATTCCGCAATGTTCGACAGGTTATCGTTCAAATACAGATAAGGAATCACATCAGGATACTGCTGACAAAACTCCGACAAGATTGGCAGGATGTACTGCTTGCCGATGTCTTTCGGTGCTGCGATCTTTAATGGACCTTTAACTTCTTTGACACCATTTTGAATCAGGTTTTCAGCCTCGCTGACATTATCCAATATCTCCAGACACGCCTTGTGATACAGCTCGCCTGAGTCAGTCAAAGACACATGTCTTGTGCTTCGATTCAACAACTTCACACCATAACGCTCTTCCAACGCCTGAAGCCTTGCTGTCATGGTCGCAGGAGAAAGCCCTAACTCTCGTCCCGCCGCTGCTAACCCATGATGCTTAACGATACTGACGAACATCGCCATATCTGAAAACTTGTCCATTCACCTCTCCTACTATTCAGCCATTCATTATTCAGAAATTCCGAATAATGAATTTATATTTTAGACAATTATCAAAATTAGTCGAACAAATATAATGGCAACCATCAGCAGAACACGCAGGAATTCAGACAATGAACAACACACTAGCGAACCAAGAAAAGAGCACTTTCGTCATTATTGGTGGCACGTCAGGTATCGGTAAAGCACTAGCGATGCAATTGAGAAACGCAGACAACACAGTACACATTGCTAGCCGCCACACCGGTGTTGATATCAGCAATGAAAAGTCGATTTGCGAATACTTCGAACCCATTGGTCCATTCGATCACTTGGTGGTCACGGCAGGCTCATCCGCTCCGGCTGGAAAAGTGACAGACGTTGCTATCGATGACGCAAAGTCGGCATTTGATACCAAGTTTTGGGGCAGCCTAAACGTTGCTAAGCATGCTGCGCGTTACATGAAACCCAACAGTTCTATCACTCTCACCACAGGCATGTTGTCACGCAAAGTCGTCGCTGGCACTTACGTAAAAACCGCCATCAACGCTGCACTTGAAAGCGTAACTAAGGTGCTTGCAAAAGAACTCTCGCCAATTCGAGTGAACGCCGTAAGCCCGGGCTTAACCATGACGACAGCCTACAAAAACATGGACGACACCGCCCGCTCAGCCATGTACGACAACGCCAAAAATAACTTACCCGCAGGCAAGGTTGGCGAAGCTTCAGAGATCGCGATGGGTTATTTGTTCGCAATTAATAACCCATACGTGACTGGGTCAATCATCGACATCGATGGTGGCGCGCAGCTCGGCTAACACTCCGTAAAGAAGCAAAGAACAATCGTTAGGACGTGTATCTCAGCGTCCTAACAAACAAGAATTTAAATAGGTAACTCATCATGAAACAAGAACAGATCCCATTCCAAGTTTGGATACTGACACTCGCGGCTTTTGCGATTGGCACCGCTGAGTTTGTTATCGCAGGCATTCTTCCACAAATTGCGACCTCCCTTTCGATCACAGAAGGCCAAGCTGGCTACCTAATCAGTGCGTATGCGCTAGCTATCGTTATCGGCGGGCCAATCTTAACCATCTACCTTGCACGCTTTAACAAAAAGATGGTGCTGATTGGATTAATGGCGCTGTTCATTATTGGCAATGTCTTGTCTGCACTCGCACCAAGCTATCCGCTACTCCTCGCGAGCCGTGTTATCGCAGGCTTAGTTCAAGGTCCTTTCTATGGTATCGGAGCGGTTGTTGCGACCAATTTGGTATCGGAGAAAATGGCAGGTCGCGCCGTTGGTCAAATGTTCGCAGGCTTAACGCTCGCCAACGTTCTTGGAGTTCCAGCCGGTACTTGGGTGAGCTTGCAATTCGGTTGGCACACCACCTTCTTTACCGTTGCGGCACTTGGCACAGTTGCGATGATTTCAATCTTAACGTCAATCAAATCAACAGGTCACAGCGAAGCAAAAGACATCAAAACTCAGCTTATGGCTTTCAAAAATCCAATGCTGCTTATCAGCTTGGCGATCACCGCTTTTGCTTGGTCTGGCTTCATGACGCTCTACGGATACCTAGCACCTATCGCCATGCACATCACGGGTTACGGCCAAGAGTCTGTTACTTGGATCTTAGTAATTGTGGGTGTTGGTTTAATCATAGGTAACACCTTAGGTGGTCGCTCTTCAGATAAAAACCTCGGCAAAGCTTCAATGTTTTGGGCAGTCGCGATGATCGCTTCATTGGTTGTGGTTGGCCTTGTGGTAGACAACAAAATCCTATTCGTTGCAGCCGCATTTGTCTTTGGTATTGCATCATTTGCCAACGTTCCTGCCATGCAACTTCGAGTGATGAACCACGGTGGCGAAGGCCAAGAGCTAGCAGCAACAGCTAATATCTCAGCGTTTAACTTGGCCAATGCCTTTGGTGGATTCCTTGGTGGCATGGTGCTCGACAGCCAACTAGGCGCAGGAATGATTCCATTCGCAGCCGTTGTTGTCCCTGTCATTGGCTTACTGCTTATCGCCAAAGCCAACCGAGCTGACAAACCACAAAGCAACTCGATTTTCAGCCCAGCAGAAAGCAAGTAACGCGACTTGTAGCCCGAACACAAAACTAAAAGCACTGAATTCAAGAACACAAAATTAAAAAACACTGAATTAAAACAAGGTAGATACCATGAACAAATTATTCGAAACATCAGAACTGAAAGGCCTAGAACTGCAAAACCGCGTCGTTATGGCACCCATGACACGCGCTCGTACTAGCCAACCTGGAAACGTGCCAAACGACATGATGGCAACCTATTACCAACAACGCGCAAGTGCAGGTTTAATCATCACCGAAGCCACGCAAATATCCGACGACTCTCAAGGCTACTCATTCACACCCGGCGTTTATACCGATGCACAAATCGAAGGTTGGAAGTCAGTAACTACAGCAGCAAAAGACCAAGGCGCTGCGATATTCTGCCAGTTATGGCATGTCGGCCGCGTCTCTCACCCTACCTTTCAAAAGGGCGAACTGCCGATTGCACCGTCAGCTTTGGCTCCAATAGAAACTCAGGTTTGGATTTCTGACGAGAATGGTAATGGCAACATGGTCGATTGCATCCAGCCAAGAGAGATGACTCAAGCAGACATCGATCGTGTAGTTCAAGATTTTGCGAACTCAGCAAAGAAAGCTATCGAAGCAGGGTTCAACGGAGTAGAAATCCACGGTGGTAATGGCTACCTCATCGATCAATTCCTAAGAACCAATTCAAATAAGCGCACCGACAACTATGGTGGAAGCCGCGAGAACCGACTTCGCTTTCTAATCGAAGTAATGGATGCCGTGATTGACGCAATTGGTGCCGACAAAGTGGGCGTACGTTTAGCCCCATTCATCACATTCAAAGACATGAACTGCCCAGACATCGTGCCAACGATTTTAGAAGCCTCAAAGGCACTGCAAGCGCGTGATATCGCTTACCTACATCTTTCAGAAGCAGACTGGGATGACGCGCCAGTTATTCCTGAAAGCTTCCGTGTCGAGCTAAGAGCCTTGTTCTCCAACACCATCATCGTCGCTGGCAGCTACACACCACAACGCGCCGAAGAAGTATTGAGTGAAGGCTACGCGGATCTCGTCGCATTTGGCCGCCCATTCGTCTCTAACCCAGATTTGGTAACACGTCTACAAAACGGCAGCGAACTATCTGAACTCGACGGCGCGACTCTGTTTGGTGGTAATGAAAAAGGCTATACCGATTACCCTGCGTTGTAGTGGGTTTTGAAGTGCTAACAATGCCTTAAGTTTTCCTTCAGGCAAAAGAAAGGCTCGCATGACTAGTGCGAGCCTTATGCAGTTTAGGGGGTAAACCACAATCTGATATTAATTTGGGACTAATTATTTAACTTATGAGCCAGTATGCACTTGCGCGCATTGATATTCTATTTTTAAATGATTCACTGCAATTAATCAATCGATAAAAGTTAGCGTTTGGTCAATTTAAACCACATAAATAACAGTGATTTAGTGAGCGCTGTCTAGAAAATCATCATAATTCCCATATAAATCAGATTTATAGGCTTCTCATTTGCCAATAACCCTCACCATTGGTTGCGAGCTGACTATGTAAATAATCAAGCGTGTCAGCAACCTGTCCAGCAATGCCTTGTGGCGGATTAAACAATAATAAACCGCTGCCGATGAGGCGATCATCACCCTTGGGATCGCGCAGTCGTAATTCCGATTTAATCGGGCTTGGTAACAAGCCATCTTTCACTGCAGTCACGCAGTGGTTCAAAATCAGTGAGCTTTTGTCATCCGTGTAGAGCGGATACCAGATCAGAGCAGACACTTTCTCAGATTGCTGATAAGCCTTAACCAAGGCATCAATTACTGCGAGATATTCAGAATCGGTTTCGTAAGGTGGATCGATAACAATCAGGTGGTGGTTATCGTGCTTGGCCACATCATCAGGTAGCGCTTTAAGCCCGTCGCCTGCGGTAATGGTGAGCTTACTTGAAACATCAAGGTCGCGTTGCAGCTTCTCAATATTGGTTTGCAGTAAGTCGGCTTCGTCTTGCTGAATATCTGAAAAATAAAAGCTGTCTTGGCTGCGACCTTGTTGATATGCGATGGCAGCAGAGCCGGGATACAAAGAGATAAGCCGATCCGGATTGTAGTATTCCAGTACCGACATAAAAGAAGCGAATGACTCTGGAAGGTAAGCCTTATTTTGCCAAAGATACCCGACCCCTTCAGCAAACTCGCCCGCGTGATTACTTGGCGCGGTGTTTAGGTCGTAGCACCCTGTTCCTGAGTGCGTGTCGATAACATTGAGGCGTGAGTGTTGCTGCATTAATGATTTAACCAGTGCACTCAATACCGGATGCTTGAGTGCATCCCCATGATCGCCTACATGACATTGATGTCGATATTCCATTCCCTTGCCTCATTTCTACTGACGTCATCTAAACATACTTCATATCACACGCAGTTGCCTATTCAATCCATCGTTTTTTGAAATAGCTTCTCTTTTCGCTAACTGTCTGACTCTTATAAAAAATAAAGCCCTTCGTTTTATTACAAACGAAGGGCTTTATTGACGTTACTTGCTAACTTGTGCTGCTAACGAACAGACAACCTAAGGGTACTCGCCCTCAACTTCTACTGGAGCTTTTACTTTGTAGTGACAAGGCTGCAGGCCAAGCAACTTAGGCAGAGTGATGCCGACGGAAACGGAAGACCAAGTACCGCTGACAATGCCGACAACCAATGCAATCGCAAAACCTTGCAGCGCAGCGCCACCCAGTAGCCAAAGCGCCGATACCGTGATCAACGTGGTTCCGGATGTCACCATGGTGCGCGAGAAAGTCGCTTTAACCGATTCGTTAAGCAGGTTATCAGTGTCACCGTTAGGGTTGCCACGCAGCATCTCACGGACACGGTCGGCGATGATGATTGAGTCATTGAGTGAGTAACCCAAAATCGCTAGCACGGCCGCCAATACGGTCAGGTTGAACTCAAACTGAGTAAAAGCGAACAATCCCAAGATAAGCGTGACGTCATAGATGATCGCGGCAAGTGCACCCAGAGCCAAACGCCATTCAAATCGTACACTTAGGTACAGCATGATCATTAGGAAGCACACCAACACCGCCAAGCCACCTTGGTCAACCATGTCTTGACCTACTTGAGGGCCAACCACGCTGCTGTTAAGCACTTTCACTTGGTCGCTCACCGATGACAAAGCATCCACTAAGTTTGGTTGTGGAGCATCAGTCAGCTGGCTGTAACGAATCGTCCAGCGATCTTGTTCTGCCATACCAACCACTTGCACGTCTTGTTGGAAAGCCGTATCAAGCTTGGTTTTCAACGCGTCTTTTGTTACTTGATCAGAGAGCTGAACCTCGGCAACCACACCGCCAGTAAAGTCCAAGCCCCAGTTAAAACCTTTCACTGCCACCAGCATCACAGAGCTCATGAACAGCACAATAGAAATCACAGACATCACCTTACGAAGGCGAGTCATATTGCTGTCTGTAATATAGCGGTCTGAAACATAGCTGTTTGAATTAGTCATATTTGAAATACTCATGCTTAAATCCTTACGTCGTGGCGTTGGTCACGCCCCCAAACCAAATTGATGATCGCTCGCGAAGCAAAAATGCCCGTAAACATACTGGTTAGAAGACCTAAGCCCAGTGTCAAAGCGAAGCCCTGAATCGGGCCATTACCAATGGTGTATAGAGCCACAGCAACAATCATGGTAGTGACGTTGGCATCGAAAATAGAAGAGAACGCACTATCAAAGCCACGGTCGATGGAGCTAGCAAAGCTGCGTCCTTCTTTCATCTTGTCTCGAATACGTTCGAAGATAAGCACGTTGGTATCTACCGCCATACCGACGGTTAGTACCAAGCCCGCAATACCTGGCAAGGTTAAGACTGCACCCGGTAACAAGGCAATCAAACCAAACAATGTGGTCATGTTGACGACCAATGCAGCGTTCGCAACCCAACCAAGACGGCGATACCATAGCGCCATAAACGTTAGAGTTAGACCAAGGCCAAGTGCCAAAGCAGCAAAGCCGTTAGTGACGTTTTCAGCACCCAAAGATGGGCCAATGGTACGTTCTTCAATGATGGTCACGGGCGCAGTAAGTGAACCCGCACGCAGCAGTAACGCAAGCTCTTGCGCTTCTGCCAAGCTGCCAGCGCCAGTAATTCTGAAGCGGCTACCCAGTTGAGACTGAATGTTTGCCACACTGATCACTTCACTGTCTTGCTTGCTGTTGCCCGCTCTATCACGACTGTATTCGCTGTACACCGTTGCCATTGGCTTACCGATGTTATGACGTGAGAACTCAGACATTTTCTTACCACCAGAAGAATCTAGGGTAATGTTTACTTCTGCGCTGCCCATCTCACCAATGCCACTGCGAGCATCGATAATGTGTTCTCCGCTCAGTACCGCTTTACGGTCTACAACCACACGGTTGCCGTCTGAATCTTTGAGGGTTTGAGTGCTGCGCGTTGGGTTGTCGTAAACAGAGTAGAACGCCAAAGATGCGGTTGCACCAATCACGTCTTTCGCAGCTGCAGGGTCTTGTACACCCGGCAATTCAATACGAATACGGCTTTCACCTTGACGTTGGATCGATGCTTCCGTGATGCCTAACTCTTCAATACGGCTGCGCATGATTTGCAGGTTTTGTTGAACGGTAAGGTTGCGTAGCGTTCTTTGTTCTTCTTCAGACTGAGTTAACGTCAGTGATTTATCTGAACGATCACGTAGCCAATGTGGGAACTCTTCACGAATCAGCTTCTGAGCTTTTTCAAAATCAGCGTCGGTACGGAAATCAAACTGAACTTGGTTGTGCACCACTTTACCGCGGGCATAACGCACTTCGCTGGTGATCTCGTCGACCATCGCTTGTGCTTGCGCGTGATAAACCGGCTCCATATCCACTTCCAACAAGAACTGCACACCACCACGCAAATCAAGGCCTAGCTGAATCGGTGCAAAGCCCATGTCAGTCAGCCATTTTGGTGCTGCAGGCTCCATAGCAAGCGCAACCGTCGCGTTGTCGAGGAAGCGCTCATTAAGCACTTCTTTGGCTTTCGCTTGTTGCTCAGCATCTTCTAAGATCACCACTAAACGTTTGTCTTTTTGAAAGGCTGATTTGGCTTGAATGCCTTCGCTAGCAAGGTATTGCGTCACTTGAGTGGCGTCGATCGTCTGCTCAGAGCGGTTACTGATTTGAACCGAGGCGTCCTCACCAAACCAAGAAGGTAAGGCACTTAGAATCATGATGATGATGGTGGCGATAAGCACCACGTATTTCCACTTTGAGTAGTGGTTAATTTGTTTTCTTGGAATGCGTTTTTTCACAGTCAAGATCTCTTCTTTTTACCAATCACCGTAAATACGTGCTCAAAAATAGAGCCGGAAAAAAGCAGTGATCGAGCATTTTAACCAGCTTGGGTGACCAGTTATTTACTACGATTGGTATAACTAATGTTTTGCGAACACGAGCGATGACTAGTCACAACCAGAAAAAGCTGATTGAGTAATAGTGAGGCTAATAATTGTGTGTCGCTATATTGGGTTAATTGGTGCGCTCAACGGGCACAAGTGACCATCGATACGACCAATTTAAGGTCAAACGATTAGCTAAGAAGATCTCGGAAATGCGAGTATTGAATATTGCCCTCTTTCCACCCCGAAAGCCGGGAGGACGGGGAACTCACAATACTGGTCCAATGCTGTTTGGAATCCAACAGAGGTGTGTTGACCAACAGGGAGGCCAGCAAAGAGGGAGGTGCGAAGTCAATCAGCAGATGATAAGCCGGCTCAAGATCGGCCGAATTTTCTTGCTCATTGGTTAATATACGTCGAAAAGTAGCAGCTTGAAGGCTCGATTCAGAATCATGGTAGTTGGAGCTGTCACCTACAGACGAGGTGTCCAACTGAACCTTATCGCACTCTAAATAGGCTGATGGATTATCCGCAGTTGCCTGTTTACAAAGATTAGTCTGCGAAGACTGCTCTTGAGCCGAATGAATTTGAAATGGCTTAGAAGGAAACGAATAGCCGTTAGAATTCACTAAGCCAAAGCTCAGTAAAAATAACATTAAGACTAATCGAGTACCTAGTTTAAGCAATTAACAAGAATCCTGAATGGTAGAAACAGCGACAATATATAACAGCTATGAAAGTTACAATTGATTTAAAATCACAACCGCGCATATTTGACACTGCGCTGACAATCGCTCACCTCATCGCGCAGTGTTCATGCATCCACAATCGCCAGAAAACAAAAAGCCAAGCAATAACTGCTTGGCTTTGATTTGGTCGCGTGAACAGAGATTTAAGCTATCGTTTCACGTTCTACCCTAAGCCTTGGGCTTTAGGCTTTAGGCTTTAGGCTTTAGGCTTTAGGCTTTAGGACGCATGATGTTCTTAACCTTACGGCTATTTTTACCAAAGATGCGTTGAACTAACGCATTCATATCTTCCGCAGTGATCGACCTCGCAACACGCTCAACTTGAGATAAAGCTTCGATGTCGTAACCATGAAGCAGATAACGAGACACGTACCACGCTTGGTCAATAGAGCTCATCTCAAGAGGCGTGAAGTCAGCTTCAAACTGTTTCACAACCGCTCGCATTTCCTCTTCAGAGACACCTTGTAGAAGGTCTGCAATCACCTTATCGATCGCCACTTCCACTTTATCCACGTTCTCTGGCGCGATCATCGCACCAATAACCCACTCACCACTCAGCTCACTATCTGCGGATGCTGAATACGTATAAGGCGAGTAATCTAAGCTCAACTCTTCACGAATATAGGTATCTAAACGAGTCGCCAACAGACGTTCCAGTAACCCTTCCATGAAGATCTCTTTTGCCGTAAAGCCTTCTTCGGTTTCAGGCTCTGAGATGACTCGTAAGACGTACTCTGCACTATCCACATTATTGATGGCTAAATCAATGCGTGGTTCTGATGGCTGTTTGAAAGCCACCTTAAAGTCAGGCACAACTGCTTTTTCCAATGGAATCGAAGCCAAATATTGCTGAACCAAAGGCTTCAACACGCTTGGGTCGATGTCACCTACGATCACCAATTGGTTATGTCTCATTTGACCAAACAGCTGCTGATGAAGGTTAGCGATGTCTTCCACAGAAACCGCTTCAACACGCTCTTTATCTACAAAATGGTGACGACTCTCCTGACGATAGATATTCTGATTTATTGCGCGTTCAAACTGGCCAACAGGGCTACTCAAGAAAGATTCTTGACCCTGTACAAACTCCTGCCTCACCGCAGCTAATTGCTCGGGATTAATTTTAGGCGCAGTGATGAAGGTATAAAGCGCAGCAAACGTATCTTTAAGCCCATCTTTTTTGATATTAAATTCAATACCATGACGAGTATTACCAATGAAACTGTCTGCGCGAATATCTTCACGATCAAAATACGCTAAAAGTTCAGAACCCGTAAACTCACCGACGCCGCTTCGAGCGAAAGTGGGTAACGCAACCTCAACGGCGGGGTACAAGCTCGGATCCAACGCGGCTTTTCCGCCGAGGCTCATGTACATCACGCCAACATCATCACCTGCAACATAGTCACGCAAGTACCACATGTCGATACCATTGCTTAACGTCCACTTTTGGATGTATGGGTCTACGGACACTTGTTCAGCCAGTACAACCTCGCCCGTCGAACTCGGTACAGCAAAGGCACTCGCTGTTGCAATCGTGAGTGACTGTGTTCCAGTCTCACCGTACGTCGCTTTTAAGCTATCGAGGGAGTTAATGACAGCAGCTCTGTCTTCAGAATCGTCCAGTCCAATAACAAAGAAGTAATCATCAGAGAGCAGATTTTTGATGTTGTCGTTGATCGCTTCCAGGCTTAGGTTAGCAATGAAGGCTTCCAAACTGGCTTGATAGTCTTTCTGTGATTGAACGATTCGGTCAGTCACTAACGAACTTGCTTTGTAGTTCGCGTGTTCAACGCTGTCCATTTTATCCCAGTCATGCTCGATGTTATCTAGCAAGTCTTGGTAGTAGTGCTGCTCGCCGACGATATCCGTTTCCGAAACACCAAAATCACGCAGTGATGCCAAGGTAGAAAGCAGCTCTTGTTGGATGACTTCACGACCACCTGCGGGGAAACCAACGCTTGTTGATGAGTAATTCAGAGAGCCCATCTGATAGTTATCAGACGCTATCCATTGAGTCGGCAACGCTGCATCATTGAATACCGCTTCGAGTCGCTGGCGAATGAGTTGTTGCGAGGTTTCATCTAACCAACGTTGATGCTGTTGAGCATGATTTTCAATGCGGTATAAACCGCGATTAAACGTCAGAGTGATGCTCGGCGCTTCTCTTCCTGCGTATTCAACATAATCATCTTCATTGAACGAGGTCGTTTTCTGTTTTTCTGGTCTTGGTGTGTCACCACGCTCCCAGCTCGAAAATTTCTCTTCAATCAATGGGATCAAGGTTTTGATGTCTACATCACCTGAAATGACTAACTCAGCGATTTGAGGTTGGTACCAAGTTTGGTAGAAGTTAGATAGGCCTTGAGAGGTTGCATCGACAACCGACGTTTTGGTGCCCAATGCGTCTTGAGATTCGTACGGACCGCCTTCAATGAAGTGGTCATAAAATACCTCTCCGAATGACTTGTCATCAAGGCGAGCCATTCGAAACTCACCAAGAATCACGCCTTTCTCTTTTTCAACTTCTGAGCTTGCGATGTCTAGGCCGTCACCCACATCACGCATCCACGTCAGAGCAGACTGCAATTGAACGTTATCTGGCAAATCTAACTGGTATACCGTCTCTTCATAAGAGGTGTAAGCATTAATATCAGCACCAAAGCTAGCGCCTGCATCTTCAAACAGACGAATCACATCGTTCTGAGAAAAGTTTTTACTGCCATTGAATGCCATGTGCTCGACGAAGTGAGCATAACCTTCCTGTTGAGAAGTCTCCTGAATCGAACCCGCATGCACGACTAAACGTACAGAGACTGACTCTTCATGATCAGGGTAAACATGGTAGGTAAGACCGTTTTCCAGTTGACCTGAAGTCCACGCAGGATCCGGTTGGATTAAGTTTTCGGTAGTTTTTGATGTTGAGCTACAGCCAACCAAAGTTAGGCATAGTGCCGTCGCTAAATAATATGTTTTCATAACAACCTCTTAATGTCATTCATCGACAATATACAGATTGAGCTAATGATTATTATTTAATATTTAACCCGATGAATATCTTTGTGATCTGGATCTTTATTTTATAAATCACCATGCGCTATGTAAGATCGGCGGTGTTCATTTAAAGTGGCGTTTTAATAAGAGCCTATTACATCCATTTAAACTCGCTAACTACATCCATCTAAAATCAATAGCTACATACCCTTAAACAGGACTTGCGAGGCGCGGCTGATAGGTAACTTCTCGCCTGACACATACGCCGACATCTGGCCGGAAAGGCCTTTCTTGACCTTATCTATTGCGGAGACTTTCACCACTACGGAACGGTGGATCTGCCAAAACTCATCCGGATTGAGCTGAGCGATCAGCTCTTTTAGAGACGCGCGAAGAATAAACTCTTCTAGCACACCCCTTTGGCCCTTTTTAAATATAGACACGTACTTATCTTCTGCTTTGAAGTACGCCACATCATCGACGGCAATCAGGTGAATGTCTTCACCGACACTGGCTTTGAGCCATGTGAGGTGCTTTTGCTGCGGTCGATAGGGAGGTTGCTGCGAGGTTGACTGGGATAACTGTTGAAGCTGGTTCATTAGCGCCGCAATATCAGGCTGTTCCGGCGTGCTAGCTGATTGCGTTTGATTACTCGACAAGCGTGCTTGAACCTTCTCGCATGTGGCCAGTAAGCGCTCTTCGTTGATAGGTTTCAGCAGGTAATCCATCGCATTGTGTTCAAAGGCTTTAACTGCGTACTCGTCGTAAGCCGTAATGAAAACCACCAATGGCGGCGAATCTAGCTTGTTGAGTTGTTTCGCCAGCGAGATCCCATCCAGCTCAGGCATACGAATATCGAGAAACGCCACGTCGGGCTTAAGCTGCTGAATACTCTGCATCGCCTCCAAACCGTTTTGTGCCTTGCTGACGATTTCTAGCTCCGGCCAAACCTCAGCCAAGCTCTTGTCTAAGTGATGCCTTAACAGTGCTTCATCGTCTGCGATAATCGCCGTTACGCTCGGCTGGATTACTGAGTTGTTCATGGTTAGTCCTTTAAATTCACACTGTAAATCGTCTATTTTTCGTCACGGTTCTGTGCTTTCTGGTGTGTCGTTCTAGGCAGCTGCGTCAGTCAACGGTAACAAGATCGTCGACACTACCCCACCTTCAGCGTGTTCAGTAATCGTTAGACTCGCCTTATCGCCATAAAGGGTTTCGATTCTTTGACGAATATTGCTCAACCCAACACCGTGGCCCGTATTCGCAGAAGGTGTTTTCAACCCAGCACCACTGTCTGACACTTCAATCTTCAACTGCTCGGCTTGTTGAGTAATACGAATATTCACTTGGCCACCCGCTGCTTTGGGTTCGATGCCGTGCGTGAGTGCATTCTCGACCAAAGGTTGAATCAAGAACGGTGGAATCACCTGCAAATCGCTAATCTCGTGTGTTTCAATCGAGTACGCTAAGCGCTCCCCCAAACGTATCTTTTGGATATTAAGATAAGCATCTAACAAGTCGACCTCTTGTGCGATGGTCGATTGCTCGGTGCGGCTGTTTTTCAAAGTCACACGTAACAAGTCAGTCAGTTTTTCGAGCATCAGTTTGGCTTTAGCGCTATCACTCTCAATCAACACATTGATGGTCGCCAGCGTATTAAATAGGAAGTGCGGTTCGATTTGGCTTTGCAGCTGTTTAAGCTGACTGAGTACCACCACCTTCTCTTGATCGGCTTGACGGCGCTTAGCGACTTCTAATTCGTTGTCGGCACGCAGCTGTTGCTCTCGTGTATAGAAGTAGTAATAGCAAACGGAACAGAAGATCACACCGAGCAACACGACAGATTTAAGGTCCGAGATATTGGCTCCGAAATGTCCATTCAACCAATAGTGCGCGTTCAAGGTACCAAAGGTCATCGCGATCACCATTGAGATGCCCACTTCTAGCGTTCGGGATGTCCTCTTAAACAACTTAACCAAGATGAAAGAAGAACCCACCGCGCTGTAACCAAAACCAAAGCTTATCGCGAGATTGACCACAAGATCCCCGCCCCAAATAGTTTGAGTGGTGACGGCAATGATAAAACAAAATAAGGTCGTCAGCGTGAAGCTTTTAATCCATGAAAACCGACTGTTTGAAGAAGTGTTCATTAAAATCGTCCTTTGATATTTAAAAGAATCATATGACTATCCGGTAAGTTGGCGTAAGCAGAATCACTTTTACCGCCTAGAAAGCGTGCAGCAAGTTCCAAATCCAACGATGAATCGCCATTATCTAATGCCTGATAGTTGAGCCACTGAGTCACAATAAAACCGCCATCTTGGGGAGACAACATGACGTCGAATGTTGGCGTGATATCTTCAAGCCAACCATGTGTCGAATCCAAGGACCAGTGAAACATGATGTTGTGTTGAACCAAATTGGCGTGCTGATAGCCTTGCGCATAAGAACCTGCCAACGAAGCGGTCATTGGATTAACCGACAAAGACTCAGCACTTTCTATTGCGCTTTGCCATTCAGAGTTGCTCCAAGCACGACTATCAAACCAGTATTCCAATACCACATTATGGCCAGTGTCATTCGCCCATGTTAATCCAGCTAACGCTTGATAGGCCTCGCCCTGCTCTTCGAGATAAACCGGTTTAAACATTGAATTAGGCTGACTGTAGCCAAGGCTTTGTCGTTGATAGACCACAGAGCCATGAAACTCCCACGCGAGGTTTAATACTGAAACCAAACTCGCCCCAAGCAGGCCATGGCGCACATCGTCATAATAGGCGACCCATTGATATTCGTGATCGCCCACTAAATTGTAACGACGCAGCCCAACGCCTTGTTGCTGGTTCTGCTTTTCGAATTCATTTACGTCTTGGGAAGTCCATGACGAATCGCTATAAAGCAGTGTCCACTCGCCCGTCATATCGAACAGTGATGCCGATGCAACACCCGCGCCCTCTTCTGCGACAATGCCCACAGGGTTCTGGCGGTAAGGCTTGATGATGTCTAAAGGTCGATAGCCATAACCGACACCCCAATCCAAACGAACCTTGCCAAGCGTCACATCAAGATAATGGTCTCCGATTACTGAATTAGACAGCTCAACACCACCTTGCCAAAACAACTCACGCACGATGAATTCCGATTCAAAACTCGCGTCTTGTTCTTGAGGGGTATTGCTCAAAATATCATTGGCTTTCACTGCGAACAGACCAAGCCAATTGTTATATCCAACCTCTAGATCCAGCAAGCCATTTAAAGACTGACGATTATCAGACGCTAAAGGGCTGAATGGCGACCCTCGCGACTCAATCGCTTCTGCACTGAGTTGCCAGTCCCATGCCAAGCTCAGATCGTCCGCTTGAATCGTGTTACTCACACAAGACAAGGCAAGCAAAGTAGCGATTGAAGACTTTATATGGAATCGGCGATTGGGCACTCTCATAAGCTCACCTACAGCCCAGATACGCTGTTACGCGATAGGTAGGCAGGGTTGTAGTATTTGTCTTCCAAGCTTTGTTCAATCACTTCGCGATACTCAATCACAGTTTTCTTACTCGGCTGAATCTTATCGAGCAAGGTCATCGACACCACTGTGGGTAATCCATCTCGCACGCCTTCAGTAAACCACGCTTGCTTGGCTAGCTTTCCTGAGCGCAGATACAGATCCGCTTTAACTGGAAATGCACGGTCTGCCGTTAACCACAGGTCAATCGATTGATAACTGGCACCCTTGGTTTTCGCCGCTAGCTTTAGGTGATGGGTATCGAGTTTCTCGCCAGTCGGCATCTCAACCTGTTGTTCGGCAACCCACTCACCTTGGTAATCTTCACTCCAAGTGAGCGTCGAGATATCCCCTACTGAAGCTTCACCCAACAGCTTTTGCATCGGGGTGATACGAATTGGTCGGCGCGATTTCGGCATCAACAACCAATAGTTGTCTTCAATCATCAGCATCTTTTGCCCAGCCTCGACGGCTGATTCAAAGACCACTAACGACTCTCGGTTTGGCCTTGTGTAGACGTTGTATTCACGGGTTTTATCGAGTTGCTCGTCTTGGTAAAGCGCCACCAAAGACACTACCTTAGAGGCTTGTGCGCTGTTCAAGCGATAGCTGTCTGCCTTAGCGATCATCTCAGTGACTTGTTGTGAATCGACTGCCCAGCTTGGTATCGATGTTAAAGCTGATGCTAAAACAAAAACCGAACCCAACGTATTAATTGAACGAGTTAATTTAGACATAAACCAACGCCTCCGTGATTGGCTTATTCACGCCTTTGCGAGCAGAAAAATAAGCGGCTAGCAAACATATCGTCAGCACACCTAACGTGGCATAGCCAACCAATTCCAATGAGAAGTAAATGTTGAGTGGGTAACCTTCGGTTCGACCCGGAGGTGGTGGCATTTGTATATCAACCACCAGCAATAACACCGACACTAAGCCACTCACTAGCGCGCCAATCGCGCTGCCAATCAGTGCCAGTAATCCCGCTTCTTTTAAGAAACCCGCCACGATTTCAGAGGGGTAACTGCCGAGTGCCGACAAGGTGCCGATTTCACGAGTACGTTCGGTCACCGACATGGTCATGGTGTTAAACAGCGACACAAACACCACCAATGCCATCACTGCACCCATGATGCCGAAGATCCGGTCGTAAAGATCTTTAACCTTGGTGTAGAAAAACGCACGATCTTGCCATGGGGTGATCTCGATCTTTGTACCTTGATCGCTTTGGCGAGCGCTATTTCGATCTAAAGCAGTTTGGATACGCTGTTGAACGGTCGAGGTCTTGCTAGTTTCGAAAAGAAATACCGACAAGGTGCTCACTTTGTCTGAAGCTAGAAGCTCTTGAGCTGTGGTGATGTGTACGTACAACTGACGTTTATCCAACTCAGGAACACCAGTCGAGTAGATACCCTGCACCTTAAAATCAAAGGCATTCAAAGCGCCATCGCTAGTGGTGGCGAGCAATGTGACCCAATCGCCAACCGCAACTTTGAGGTTACGAGCAAGGTCGGTTCCCAGCATCACTTGTGGTTCTTGGCTGTCGTATCTTGGTGATTTCACATCTGAAAGGGTTTGCCCGCTGCGCACATCAAGAAACGGCCCTTTCATATCGAACTCACGCTCATTGACGCCCGTTCCCATAAAGATGGTCGACTTACTGCCGTTAGACACCAAACCGCTGAAGTAGACTCTTGGCTGAACGCCACGCACATCACTGTCACCAATAATGATCTTGGTTAGCGCTTGAACATTATCGAGGCCATTGCTTAGAGGCATGTCTTCGTCTTGTTCAAAATAGCCCAGAGTGCTCAAAGTAAGATGACCAGTATCTCGCGCAGTCGATTCACGTAGAGATTCGTAAGTGTAAAGCCCATAACCACCGGCACTGGTGAGTGCAAATACAGCAATGGCGATGATCAACACCGACAACAAACTGCGTCGACCATTCCTTAATAAGTTAAGCCAAGCCAAACGCACCGAGGTTGGAAGTAAAAACGTGCTCATTCTTTGTGTTAACTTGCCCATGAGATCGCCTCCGTTGCTGTGACTTGTGGTGCCAGTTGTCCATCGATAAGTTCAATCACTCGATCACAACGCTGCGCCATTCTTGGGTCGTGCGTTGCGACAATAAAGGTGGTTCCCATTTCGTGGCCAAGCTCTTTCATAATGTCGATCACAAGGTTCGCAGTGTGGCTGTCTAAGCTGGCTGTAGGCTCATCGGCAATCACTAGGCTTGGGTTATGGATCAGTGCTCTGGCTATCGCGACACGTTGTTGCTGGCCACCTGAAAGGTTGTCTGGTCGGTGATGAACGTAATCCCCTAGCCCAACACGCTCTAACATGTCTTGCGCTCTGCTCTGCTGTTCTTGTTTCGAATATTGGTTCAACATCAATGGGTATGCGACGTTTTCTAGCGCTGTCATTACAGGAACCAGATTGAAGCGCTGAAACACAAAACCCAACGACTGACGACGAAAACGCGCAGCAGCAATCTGCTCTGTTGGATACGCTTTTCCATCAATATGAATCTCGCCTCGATAGTCCATATCCAACAAACCAAGGATGTTCAACAGTGTGCTTTTTCCCGATCCCGACGGGCCGCACAGAGCCACCATTTCACCACGTTTAATCTGACCATTGACTCCCTTGAGTGCGTCTACACTTTGTCCACCCGTGAGATAAGACTTGCCGATTCCTTTAAATTCAATCATTCCGTTTTCCTCTGATTACTAACCAACTGTTTAGCTTCCATGCCCTTTATTTCGCTTTCGCAACTATTACTTGGCTTTCGCTATTAGGGCCTTTGCCGTCATGGTCTCGATGTTTCCGGCATCAGCCGTTTCCATTTTTTCAAGCCACACCTGTGCTTGCTCGAAGTCTTCAGCACGAATCGATGCGGTAATGGCATAACGGTAAATCCACGAGGTCGCAGCGAAATGTTGTTGTTGGAAAGCGTCTTCAGCCAGTAGCGAGAGGAACAGGTCATAACCACGATCAAAATGGTTAAACATGTCTGGAAGAGAGGTGTAAGTCACCGCAGCCATTGCGCGAGTCAGGTATGAATCAGGGAGCCCTTGAACACGAGGTTGTTCATGAATGGGTTGATCTTCGTCTTTAAGCAGAACCAGTGATTTATCAATGGTCGATAAGCCCTTCTCCACATACTTCATCTTGTTCCAAGGCAAGAACGCATCACGCCCCATCAGGGTTTCTGTGCTTCCTAGGTAAACCAAAGTCAGTGGCGTAGCGCCGTCTTGTTGCAGCGTTTCGTTAAGGCGTTCATAAGCCACCTCAACCAAATCTTCATTGCCTTGCGCGGCTTGGTTGTAGATTTCGAGCACGTCTGAACTCGGGTTGGCCTGAGCCAAAGTGGGAGCAAATGAAACAAGAGCAATCAGCAATGAACGCTTAAGCAGAGAAGTGGTAGAGCCTGAGTTTAATGAGTGTGAAGTAGTCATGATTTCTAATCCCTTTCAAATGTTGACGTTGAAAGGTTAACCACAAACTGTCACGCCGTTTTATCAATGCGACGAATGGTAATAATGAGGAATGAACGGTTGAGAGAGGGTGTGAGTGGAAAACGAAAAGCAAAGTAGCGAACTTTCCCCCATCCCAACCTGAGGCTATTATTACGGCTAAACATAAATAGGTTGCAGCACGAGAGGAACATATTCGCCATTCAAAAAGAGACTCCAATGAGTCCCTTTTCTATTTCAATTTATCTGAGATATTCGCTAGCTTTTTATAGCTCTACTTTGTTCTCTTTATCAAACTGGAACATGATGTTCTTCCACTTTGACTTTATGAAGATGGCTCATCTTATGATTGTTAACGAAGTCTTTTCCGTCCACAAATTTCGTTTTCGTACCATTAGTAATTGTTGCAATGGTATTACCAAAGACGGCGTCAGTATGACGGGCATATTCACTCATCGTGGTCTTAACGCCGCGCTCAGCAAACTTTTTCTCCATCATTCGAGAATACGTAACGAATTCAGCAGGTGTGATTTTTTCGTTCAGTTTCGCGTTGCTTACAACCTCGTTCACAACATCTGATCCCAATAACGATTCATCAAGGTTGTTTAAGATCTCCACTGCTTTCTTGGGATGTACCGTCGGTGCCCTTTCACAGGTATACAACCCATAAAGGAACTCGACAATCATCTCAATACTTTCTTTCTCGTGTCCCCCCATCAAATAACTACCGTTTCCTACTGAGCCTCCCTGATATTTGCTCTCGCCATTGAGGTGCTTAGCTAAGTTGCCATCCGGCTTTATGCCGACACCTATGTCGAAGAAGTAATCCCCTTTATTTAAAGCCAATAAAGAGACCATGTTCTTTGCAAAAGCTGGACTACCGTGATTGATACTCGCCTCATACAACTCAGTCATCTTCTGAGCAATTTCTGGCGTTGACATATTTTTCTTAGCTAGCAACTCATCAACGGAAACGAACTTAACATTCGCAGGAATCTCAACGCGTGAGTCGTAACATGTTCGCCCTTCAGTGCGTCTATCGACATAAATGATGTGTTTTACCTTCGGGGTGATTTTTGCATTACTAATCACATTTAACAGACCATGTTCCTTTTCAACACTCGGAATAATATTGTCTTCGCCACTTTCGGCTTTAGTGTTTACCCAACAATAAGCAATGGTCTTGGTTGGAAGTTTAGAAAAGGTCGGTTTCGCGCACAACAAAGAACTGAATCCACGCTTTTTCTTGTCTTCTTTTAATTGAGTTAATGTTATGTCGGTATTTTCGTTGTTGCGTTCAGCAATGACTCTTTCTCGATTTTCTGCCCAACGCTGATTATCGGCTTTAGTAACTGTAAGCTCTTCCTTTCGAGCCAAACGCTGTTGATTAGCTCGCTCTTGGGGAGATTGTTGTGTTTGTTCTGTGTGGGTACTTGGTGAAGATTGATATCGCATTAAATTGCCTCTAACCATCAAAATGTAAGCAATTGTAACAATATGATAAATCTATCAACCAAATAAAGAGTGGCGATAAAATAACCATTGAAATGGATGTTTTTACTAACAAAAAGCTCATCATGAAGGATTAGTGTGCGCACGTAAGTGAATGAGTTAGTTCCTCATTCTTACAATGAAACAAGTAAATCAATATTAGATGACTTTTTAGTCTCTTCTGCTTCATCCAAACTGAAGCCGGATCCATTGATACCTATTCCGCGTCAACGAACAAGCCCCATCCATACCTATAAAAAGCGCTCCAACTATAGTTGGAGCGCTTTTAACGACTTTTAAAAAAAGGGACTACTTAATCACGCCACAGACAATGCGTGCACCACCGCCGCCAAGTTTAGCTGGGTGGTCAGAATGGTTGTCACCGCCAGCATGGAGCATCAACGCTCTGCCTTTCACGTCATCTAATGTCACTCTTGGCGCCATTACTGGTTAGTCGGCTACGCCATGAGCATTAACGTAAAGCGACGGTAAATCACCAAGATGATTATCATCAGTCCAAGGGAAACCATGCTTACCCGTTTTCTCTGGGTCATAATGTCCGCCAGCGGCTCCACCGAGTATGATTTTGCCATCTTTGGTGAGGCTGTCGCATGAGCCATTGACGTGTACATGGAAGCCATGTGTACCAGCAGGTAAACCTTTCAATTCCGGCGTAAAAACAGCTCCGTATTCACTTGAGCTTATCATTACAGTTCCGGTTGACTGACCCGAGCCAAGATCGATCATTTCAACATTCACTACTTCAGCAAAAACAGGAGAAGAGATAAGGGCGAGTGCAGCAAGCCATGTTGTTTTGTTCATATTATTACGTCCTTTTTATTGTTATTAGCACACTTCATTTAGTGCGAAAGGGATTTCAGCACATTGGATTGACCATAGATTTCGGCAAATTCTTTCAAATTAAGTCCTGCTTTATTACGCAATTCTGGGGAACACTCCGCTTGGTACAAGTCTTTCGCAATACTGATTTCGCGTTTAATCAATGCTCCCATCAAAGCAGTGTTTCCACGTTTGTCTTGCAGGCATGCATTGGCACCCGAATCGAGTAAAAGCCCCACGGTTTCTCTGTTTCCTTGATAAGCGGCTACCATGAGTGCTGTATAACTTTGGTTATTGCGTTGATCAATAGGAAAACCTTGAGAAACAAATGCATCGATCACTTCATTGTTACCAATACGAGCGGCATCAAAGAACAACCCAACCAGAGATTGGTATTCCTCTTCCAGTTTGTCGTCAGCAGCCAATAAGCTGAGCGAGAAGATCAAAGAGAAAAAAACGGAGCTGAGTAAAAATACGATTTTCATTTATTCCCCCTAACTAACATGATTAGAGAATGGCCTACAGGAGCCCTGATTTTCGGGCAGAAAAGAGCAGATAAATCTCCCGCAGGCCAAAACTTTACGTCTTACATTGTTACTTAATTGTTCGCTTGCGAGAGTTTTTCCACTCGTGACATACTGGTGTCAGTTGCTTTAGCCAAACGCGTTCCATACTGTTTGTCTGCACGATAGAAGTAGCTCACCATCGTCGTTTTGATGTCTTTGTCCGTCACTTTATTCAAGTCACCAGCGAGGTTTGCAATCAAGTCACTTTTGTCTTGTTCATTCATGCTGCGGTACTGCATACCCGCTTGATAGAAGTTTCGTGGATTACTGATCGCTTTTTGTTGAACCGTACCAACAAGCTTGGTTTCTACAGCTTTGAATTGAGCATCTTCTGCTAACTCTAGTTTTCGACTTGGTTCATAGTTCACGGCACCATTAGTTAGCGATGCATTATTGCTCAACCCATTTTGGTTATGGCTGCTCACTGGCACTAACGGTCGGTTAACGGGCAGTTGGAATAAGTTTGCTCCTAAGCGGTAAAGCTGTGTATCGGCGTACGCAAACAAACGGCCTTGCAGCAAACGGTCTTCAGACGGCTCGATACCAGGAATCAGATTCGAAGGCGAAAATGCCGACTGTTCAGTGTCTAGAAAGAAGTTTTCAGGTAGACGGTTCAACGTCATAGTGCCGACTTTTTGATCTTTCACATTCAGCCATACTTTGGTTGCATCCAGCCCGTTGTAGTCAAGCTTGCTTAACGCCTCCGGAGACAAAACCTTCACGTAAAGATCCCACTTAGGGTAATTACGTCGGCCAATTTCAGCGTAAAGGTCATTGGTAAGATGGTTAAAATCTTTACCTTGCATCTCAGTGACTTGATCAGGGCGAAGGCTTTTGATGCCTTGCTGGCTCTTCCATTGGAACTTCACATAGTTCACATCGCCTTGCTTATTGATCCACTTATAGGCATGAACCCCGAAGCCATCCATGGTCCGATAACTCGCTGGCGTACCTAAATTGCTGTACACCCAAGTCAGCATGTTGGTCGCACCCGGCTCACTGCTAAAGAAGTCGAAGAATCGGTTTGGATCCTGAACGTTGGTGACTGGAGACGGTTTTAGAGAGTGCACCATATCCGGAAACTTAATCGAATCACGAATAAAGAACACAGGCAGATTATTCCCTACCAGATCCCAATTACCCTGTTCAGTATAAAATTTGGTGGCGAAACCACGCGGGTCGCGAAGTGTTTCTGGTGATCCTTTAGAGTGAATAACGGTCGAAAAACGAACGAAAACAGGAGTCACCTTACCTTTATTAGTAAAAGGGTCGGAAACCGTTAAATCACTAAAATTACCAGAAGCGACGAATTCACCATGTGCGCCC
The DNA here is from genome assembly GCF_002875945.1 of Vibrio lentus. Lineage (GTDB taxonomy): Bacteria > Pseudomonadota > Gammaproteobacteria > Enterobacterales > Vibrionaceae > Vibrio > Vibrio apostichopi. The sequence continues at coordinate 74,071 of NZ_MCZK01000090.1, read as the reverse complement.
GTACCACGAGCATGAACAACACGCTCAGGAATACGTTCTCTGGCAAAACGCTGCAATTTTTGGATCAGATGGACGTCTTGCAGTAATACACTGCCATTCTCACCTGCTGTTATGGAGTTTTGGTTATCACCTACTGGTGCACCGTTGTCTCTGGTCAGGGTTTGAGCCTGTAGAGATGTGCTGGCTAAGCCAACTGTAATTAATAAAAAGCTTTTTGACATCTGCATGGTTGCTCTCCAATGCGTGCTAACCATTAAACCAGTCGAGTGGTTAATGGATATTCAAAAGCTCTTTTCTGCCCACCAAGAATATAACTTCAATGTTTACATTTGTTTAATGGGAAATAACGATAGATTCAATAGGTGAAAACGATGGAACGATGACATTTGATTAGGATGCGAGTATACCACTGGCCAATTGTGAGTTTCAAAACCCATGCTTCGCCTGTACTTCTATACAAATCAAACAAAAATAGCCGCTAATCAGCGGCTATTTTTAGTTATCTAAACGAAGCTTCAATTACTTCGATCTTTCTACTTCTTAGTTTCTTCAACGACAGCTTTCATCAATACTGACGTATCCATGCGGCCTTGTCCTTCAGCAGACAATGCCTTGTATGCGTTGTTGGTCTTTTCCGTCAATGGCAATTGGATACCTTGACGCTCTGCTTCATCTAGGCAGAAGCCTAAGTCTTTGATCATCCAATCAATTGCGAAGCCAAAGTCGAACTTGTCTTGCGCCATTGTGGTGGCGCGGTTTTCCATCTGCCATGAACCAGCAGCGCCGTTTTTAAGGCAATCAACCAAAGTTGGGATATCCAAACCTGATTTTTCAGCAAGTACCAAGCCTTCAGAAAGGCCGTTCAGTACGCCTGCGATACAGATCTGATTGACCATTTTCGCGCGTTGGCCTTGGCCGACTTTGCCCATTAGAACTGACGACTTACCGTAAGCTTCAAATACAGGTTGAAGGTCGTTGAATAGCTCTTGTTCGCCACCACACATGATGGTTAACACGCCGTTTTCTGCGCCTGCTTGGCCACCAGACACTGGTGCATCCATAAAGCGAACACCCGCTTGCTTCGCTGCCACTTCAAGCTCTTCAGACAGAACCGCAGACGTTGTGGTGTGATCGACAAGAATCGCGTTTGGCTTCATAGCTGCCAGTGCGCCTGTTTCGCTGGTCGTCATGCTGCGTACGTCGTCGTCGTTGCCGACACAAACCAATACTACGTCAGCTTCGGCTACACATTCAGCCACGCTCTCAGCAGCTTTACCTTGGTGTTGATCAGCCCAGTCTAATGCTTTGCTGTGAGTGCGGTTAAATACCGTCACTTCAAAACCGGCTTTGACTAGGTGGCCAGCCATTGGGAAACCCATTACGCCTAGCCCGATAAAACTTACTTTCATTTCTTACTCCTTTTTATTTAACTCAGCTCATCGTGATGGAATGACTGAACGCTCTCAATCAACGTATCGATAAGCAAAGTCAAAGCCTTCGGCTGATATTTTCTTTCTTTGTACACTAAATACGCTTGGCGATCACCCCGATGATACTCAGGGAGCACTTGAATCAGATTCATTTCCGGAGAAACATGGCGAAAAGGCAGTGAGGCGATACCCAACCCCTTTTGGGCCGCGGCCGCAACAGCATAAATATCATTAACGATGAACTTAGGTTTAATCGTCACCATCTGCGCTAAGCGATCGGATTTGTAGAGCGGTATATCAAACACATCATCGACATTAATCCACTCTTGATGCTCGAGATCGTCCGGATTTTTAATCTCATCACGAGAGTCCAAATACTCTTGGCTCGCAAAAAAACCGTGCTTGGCCTTAAACAGTGGCCGCGCAATCATGCCGTCCATGTCGGAAATTTGAAACGTGATCAACAAGTCACGATCGGTTTCAGGCACCACTTGCTGCTGACTCAGAATGAGATTGAGCTGCACGTTCGGATACTGAGTGAGGTATTGCTCAACCGTTGGCCGAAGAAAACCGCTATAGAAATTATGAGGCACCGCGAGCTTTATCTTGCCTTGAATCGCATCGCGCTCTTCAAGCAGGCTACTAAACCCTTGATGCAAAGATTCCATACCACTGCTCAGCGCTGCAAAGGCCGCCTCACCATCTTTCGTCGCCACCAGCTCTCTGCCTTTCTTTTCCAGAAGGCGGATGCTCAAGCGCTCTTCCAAGGCGGTTAACCGACGTGACATGGTCGACACAGGCAATTGAAGTCGCTTCGATGCCGACAACAAAGAGCCCTCTTCCACCACAGTACAAAACAGGAATAGATCATCAATGTTTCCGAATATGGAATTCATACTTCTATATGTGCCTATTTTTCTCATTTATGGATAAGAGTAACCTTAATGCATTCCAATAATAAAATCACTAAGGAGAAAGGATGAACAACAAACTGCATTGGGTTACAGCGATATTGTCTTCACTGGTCATGGCTATCATGATGTCGGGGATCATATCGGGGTATAAGATGGGTTTCAGCCAAGCATGGCCACCAATTTGGTTAAACAGCTTTTTGATTGCTTGGCCGTGTGCACTCACACTAAGCCTAACCCTATTGCCACAAGTCAGAAAAGTCGCGGAGTGGTTATGTCGCCCGAGACCAAAAACGATAACTAAAGTTAACTTATGCGAAGATTAAGAGCATGAATTCAAGGGTTATTAATAAAACCTCTGGAACAATGATCAAGGCATTTAATCATTGTTACCGACATAAAAAAACCGAGCACTAGGCTCGGTTTTTTAATAACTGTTGTTACTGTAAAGATTACAGCTCAGCGTTGTGGTAAACCTGCTGAACATCATCACAGTCGTCAAGCATGTCTAAGAATTTCTGGAACTTCTCAGAATCTTCTTCAGCTACTGGCGTAGTTGTTTGAGGAACGAAAGTGATTTCCTCAACGTCTAGAGTTAGCTCAGGGAACGCAGTGTGCAGTGCAGTCTTCGTTTTGAAGAACTCAGTCGTTGGAGCGAATACAGTGATAACACCGTCTTCTAGCTCAACGTCAGTCACGTCTACGTCTTCCATCATTAGCGTTTCTAGGATGATCTCGTCATCTTCGCCTGCAAACTGGAATACAGCTTGGTGAGCGAACATGTGAGAAACAGTACCTTCAACACCGATTTTCGCGCCAGTTTTAACGAAACATTGGCGAACGTCTTGGAAAGTACGGTTGCCGTTGTCAGTTAGACAGTCAACGATTACGCTTGTGCCACCAGGGCCAAAACCTTCGTAACGAGCTGGTTGGAAGTCTTCACCGCCGCCGCCGTTCGCTTTATCGATCGCTTTGTCGATAACGTGAGCTGGTACTTGGTCTTTCTTCGCTTTAGCAATCAGGTGCTTAAGAGGTAAGTTCATGTCTGGGTCAGAGCTGCCGTTCTTAGCCAGTACGTAAATCTCTTTACCGTATTTAGAATAAACTTTAATTTTTGCGCCTGCAGTTTTCGCCATTGAGGCCTTGCGCACTTCAAAACTTCTTCCCATCGGGATCTTCTCTCTGATTCAATTAACGGTGCAAATTCTAGCAAATTACTGTGTCATTTCAATTCAACAGCTTTGCTGGGTAAGGTTTATCTGCGTTTATGCGACACCCATTACCCGTTTGTATTTTTCAACAGACTGATCAAACCAAGCCTTTTCTTCTGGGTCACCTAGCTTCATTGCTTCTTCAACAATGGCTTCAGGGCCACATTTCGCTTGCTTCAATTTCCATACAAGAAACGATGCTTGCTTATCCAGTTCGATTTTATTTTTCTCACTGGGTGGAAGGAGTGAAAGGTTGATAGACATTATTAGCCTTCGTCTGTAATACGCTTGGCTGAGAAATATATCATAGAGCAGACTCATAAAACCAATACTATGAGCAATAGTGGGGGTTGTAGGACGAGAAACCAGCAAGTCACTGATGCACATCAAGCTAGTTTGGGAAAAGTGTGTTTGGCTGACAGTGCTGGAACAAGGTGAAAAGTAGAGTATCAATTCATCTATTAAAAAGAGCTAGAGCCATTGAACTGGATGTAAAAGGAACCCACTAGTGAATTTAGGAAGTCCTACTATTTACCACTTGAAAACAACATAGGATATGAAATCGTTTCAAATTCTAATGAATAGCGCTCGTTCAACATTTTCCCTCTTTTCACTACAAGGGAGTCGCAAAAGTTAGGGTTCTTTTTAATAGCTTCTAAAACAGAAAGAGCTTCCGCATCTGTAACTCTACAGCCTAAATATATCCCGCTAATCATACGTTCATGGACGGCATAGAGAAATATTGGATTGTTATCATTATGTGTAACTGAGCTGCATGTAATAATTCTCGAAAACTCTTGTTGTTCTGTTTTTGAAAAGGTTAGTTCACATCTAGCTGTTTGTTTTAAATAGTCATACTTAATGTTGCTTACAGTTAAATTTGGATATAGTTCTTCGCATTCTTTTATATCATTAGAATAAGAGGTTAGTATTTTGTCTGCGTACTCTAAAGGAAGTACTGATCGGTGCTCTTTTTCATAAATCCAACTGTCACCTTTACTGAAAAAATAACTGTCGAAAACTTTCGAATCACCTAAGTCATTTACTACATCTATTGCAAACTCAAAGTTAGGTCTATTTGATCGGTAAACAACTCGATCTGGCATCTCTCTTAAATATCCGAACGGGTTATCCTCAAAACAACGACAAAGAGCAGGACGTTCAGATTTCTTATGTTTGAGCCAAGATACCTCATTAGACAGTTCGACGACCATCCCTCGATGTTCATCAGCATAATGAGACCACATAAGTAAGTTACTGTAATCCTCAGTAAAACTAACAATACCAAATTGTTTTAATTCTGATGTAACACGCTTCAGCTCAGATGCGGCAAGTTCACGATGGTTACTATGAAAAAGTCGTTCTCTCTTCTCATGTTCAATGTACAAACCATCATCCGGTTGATAATCAAAAGTTGATAGTTCTCCTTCATCAAACTGATGAGTAAGTATATCCATCATTTGATAATGCTGGGCATCAGCTTCAAATGGATCGTTTAGCAAATGAATAGGTGTCGTTCTCAACATTGGATCTTCAAAAAAATTGAGACGTAAGGGCATATACTTGTATAACTTTCGAATCATTTTAGAAACCTTCGAGAATAGTCGTCTTTATTTTAGGTAAAACAATGAAGTCCAATAAGATTATCATCCTTTAAAGTCTGATTTTGAATCATAATTTAGAAATTTTAATAACGACAAGCCTCAGATAGGTAGCGAGACATTAAGCCAAAAAAGCTACCAACATTCAGTCTGAACGGTGGCAGCTTTTAAGTATAGAAATGAATGTGGGTATATAAGCCCTACTTCGGCAACAGATACCGCGTGCTTCGGCCGCCAGAACCAGATTTAACCAAGCAGCCATTGCTAAGTAAAGCGCTCAAATGACGTGTTGCAGTGGCACTGCTTACCTTTGCTACCTTTTTATATTGACTGGCATTAATGCCTTCTGAAAAATCCCCATCGAGCATCCTATTCAGCACTTTTACTTGCTCTACAGTAAGCTTGGTTTGATCAACACTTCGCCAATAATTGGTCTTATAAACGGTTTGGTCGACCTCAGAAAAAACACCGGTAAACGTCTCGTCTAAAGTATCTAAGAACCACATCAACCAATCGCTAATATCGAGTCCCCCTTTCTGGGTTTTCTCTAATATTTCGTAGTAATGTTTGCGGTTAGCAAGTATCCCCACCGACATAGCATAAAAACGTACCGACTGCTGCTCGGCTTGTGCTAATGCCAAGTCAGTCAACAATCGAGTAATACGGCCATTACCGTCATCTAACGGGTGTAAGGTGATAAACCACAGGTGAGTGATTGCGGCTCGCAATAGAGGATCAAGTGTGGCGTCGGTAAGTGAATCATTAAACCATGTGATAAACGCATCTAGCTCAGCATCAAGAATGTCTCGGCTAGGTGCTTCAAAGTGCACGGTAGGGCGGTCAATTCTTCCTGATACTACTTGCATCGGAGTGTCGCCTCTTAGCTGACCTCCGACTACAGGGTTAAACATGGTGTAACCTTGAGGAAACAGTCTATCGTGCCAATGTAAGATCCTATCAAGCGCTAATGGCTCAGTGAGATTTTGCACGGCATCCAACATAATTTCAGCTAGGCCATCAGTTTGTTCTGTCGTAGGGAAAGGTCGCTCTTCACTCACGCCGAGTTTGTTGGCTAAAGAAGAACGAACCGAGAAGGCGTTGAGTTTTTCTCCTTCGATCGCACTAGAATGGACAATGTTCGCTAGCAAAGTATCGAGCATTGTTTGCGTTTGGTCTGCGGATTGAGAGGTTATCTTGCCCAATAGGATGCCTTGATTAAGCCGTACTTCTCTTAACCTCACGCCTATTTTCTGATTATCCCAAACAAAGTTTGGCCAATTATCTTGTTGCCAAATCCACATATTACGCCTCATGATGCGAAAGTTACACTTATTCTAATCACATTATGAGCCGTTTAACCTCACTATTCAAATCACAATATGATTCGAATAGTGAGATATTCGAATCATTGAGGCTGGAGAAACACTTCTCCAGCCAAGAAAAACTATTCACTCACCGCAAACACATCGCAGCGTGAGGCGCAGATGAAATCATTTTTGTGTAGACCTTTGATTGAGTGGCTCCACCAGGTGACGGTGACTTTACCCCACTCCAATAAGATCGAAGGGTGATGAAATTCTTCTTCTGCCAACTCTGATACTTTGTTGCTGAATGCCCATGCTTGTTTGTAGTTCTTAAACTTGAACACCTTCTCAAGCTGTGGGATGCCGTCTCTTTCCATGATCTGCCAATCCGACAATTCCAACAGTAAAGATTGTTGATCATCTATACTTAGGGCAATCGCGTCGATACTGCAGGCTTCGCATTTTTGTTCATTCAACATGTGTTGGTTCCTTAGGTTCAAAAAGTGGTGGTAGTAATCCCTCGTCTATCGCGAGATCAGCTTGCTGCAATAGGTTTTCCTGACTGATTTTGAAGAGCTCAGACAGCTCATCAATCACATAATATTTCGGTTGTATAATATCGATACGATAAGGCGTTCTTAGCACGGTTTGCAGGTCGAACCGCTCACGAACGGCCAAGTCCCCTCCCAACGCATACATGGTTTCAGCGGGAGACGAAAGAATACCGCCGCCATAGATTTTCAGCCTATGACCTTCTTTTACTAAACCGAACTCGACTGTAAACCAATACAAACGGGCAAGATACGCGCGTTGCTTGGCTGTCGCTGCTTGGCCTAATTTTCCGTAATGCTCAGTGAATTTCGCAAAATCGGCATTAGTCAGCATGGCACAATGGCCGAAAATTTCATGAAAGAAATCAGGTTCTTGTAAGTAATCGAACTCGTCTCGCGTTCTCAGAAATGTCGCCACTGGGAATTTCTTATTGGCGAGTAAATCAAAGAAACGGTCAAAATCGATCAACGCAGGCACAGGCTGAACTTGCCAACCTGTTGTTTCCTTTAGCACTTTGTTTATCTCTGGAAGCTGGGGAACTCTGTCTAATGGCAGATCCAGCAGGGTCAAACCGTGTAAATAGGCATCGCATGCGCGGTCATTAATGACGTCCAGTTGCCTTTTCACTAAGTCATGCCAAATGGCGTCTTCTTCGAGGCTCCACTCAACCCATCCCTCTTGGCTCACGGGCTTAGAATGATATTGAGTCATTACACACCTCCTTTCGAATGTCTCCCTTTAAGCCTATCTCCACTCCTTATATCCGCCAATTTGCGCGATTTTTCGAAACAAGCGATCGTGTAACATTTTATTTACACAATTCCGTCGTGCCCTTATTTTGCTGATCTTTTGACTTTGTAAAACCTAAATACCAGACTGAAAACGTTAACTTTTTGTTAAAGGTAAAGGAATGCACGAAAGCACTAAGTCAGTTTGGCAGCCCAGCGAGCAGCGCATCGTAGACGCCAACTTAACCCAATTCATGAATCGCCTTGATCAGCAGGGCGTACTCGGACGGAAATTACAAAACTACACGGATCTCCATCAATGGTCAGTGGAACATCCAGAATCGTTTTGGCAGAACGTATGGCAGTTTTGTGGAATGGTCGGCTCGCAAGACTGTATTAATAAGGCACAAGGCGAGCGCATCAAAACTCAAGGTGAGAGCCGCTGGCAGCAGCCTAAATCGAATCGCGATGCGGTGTGGTTCCCGAATGCTCAAGTTAGCTACGCAGAAAACTTGCTGCGTTTAGCGCAGGAGATGCCGGATGAACGTGCGATTTGGTTTGAGAATGAGCGTGGCGAACAACAGAGTTATACATGGAAAACCTTGTGTGAAGCGGTCTCTAGCGTTCAGCAATGGCTTGTCGATAGCGGTGTTCAACAAGGTGATGTGGTTGCTGCATATACGCCCTATCTGCCACAAACCGTGATAGCAATGCTGGCAACCACCAGCTTGGGCGCGATTTGGACATCGACCTCGCCTGATTTCGGTGTCGAGAGTGTGATTGAGCGATTTGGCCAAGTGAAACCTAAGGTGCTATTCACCTGTGATGGCTACACCTTCAATGGCAAGACGTTCGACATGACGGACAAGAACAGTGAAATCATCAAACACTTAACCGAGCTAAAACAAGTGTGTCAGATCGGTTACTTGGGAAGGAATGACTTTGAAAATGATGTGTCGACCCGAAGCTGGCACAGCATCATCAATCATTATGAGCCACAACCTGTACGATTTGTGCGTATCGGCTTCAATGAACCATTGTTCGTACTCTACTCTTCCGGTACCACAGGAAAACCAAAGTGTATTGTCCATTCTGTAGGTGGTACTACCATCAACCACCTAAAAGAGCATCAACTTCATTGCGATATAAAGCCGAAAGATCGCGTGTTCTACTACACCACGTGTGGTTGGATGATGTGGAACTGGCACGTATCTGCGCTCGCCAGTGGGGCTTGTTTGGTGATCTTTGACGGCAGTCCAATTTACCCGCAACCCAATGTAATGTGGGACTTGGCACAGCGTGCCGATGTGTCTCTGTTTGGCACCTCAGCCAAGTACCTAGAAGCGATTGAGAAGGCAGAGCTATCACCTATCGAAAGCCACTCTCTGCCTCATTTAAGAACACTGTGCTCGACGGGGTCTGTGCTTTACCCTGAACAGTTTGATTACGTTTACAAACACATCAAACAAGATCTGCATTTAGCATCTATTTCCGGCGGAACGGATATTTGTGGCTGCTTCGTTTTGGGTAACCCAATCTCGCCGGTGTATCGCGGAGAGTGCCAACAGGCAGGGCTCGGCGTCGACATCAAGGTGTTCAATTCGTCGGGTCACAAGGTCAATCACGAACGTGGCGAACTGGTGTGTACAAATTCCCTACCCAACTTCCCTGTTGGCTTCTGGAATGACACCGGAGAGCGCTATCACAGCACTTATTGGGATAGGTTCGATAATGTGTGGCATCACGGTGACGAAGTCGCACAGAGTGTGCATGGCGGCTATCTGTTCTACGGGCGAGGCGACACCACACTCAACCCTGGAGGGGTAAGAATTGGTACTGCCGAGATCTATCAGCAAGTGAACACCATTGAGGGCATCATCGATTCCATCGCAGTCGGTAAAGATGTCGACCGCAATGAACAGATATGGCTATTCGTTCAACTACAGCAAGATGTGGATCTAGATGAGGGGCTACTGACAGCCATCAAGAGTAAGCTCAAATCATCTTGCTCACCGAGGCATGTACCAAGCCAGATATTTGCGATCAGCGATGTGCCAAAAACACGCTCAGGCAAACTTGTGGAGTTAGCTGTGAAACAGGTAGTGAATGGAAAGCCAGTCGAGAACATCGCCGCGATAGCCAATGCTGATGTGTTAGATGAAATAAAGCGCGTAATTTCGCTTTAATAGTTAGAACAGAACTATTAGATAAAGGGCCGGTTAAAGGTGCAAGTTCAAAAGCATTCAGCCCTTTGCTGTTCTTTCTAATATTTGCGTTTACTGCAAGTTACCCATCACCATGACAGAAAGTCAGTAGCAATTTTCTATTCCCTACTAAACCCAAAAGTTAGAAACTCAGTACAAGTTATTGGATAATCGTACAATTTTTCGTTTATGAAACAACCGTAACAGCGCTTTATAAGGGCTAGACGTTGGTCTAAAACTTGCTTAAAAGCAGGTAATATTAACCTTATCGATTTCGTGAGCCTATGAGCAACCCTCTTCCTCCCAAAACATCCATGCTGTGGAATGACCATCCTTACACGCTCGAAGAAGCCGTTGCTGCGTATGAAAGCGATGGTTCCTTATCTTCATTGACTGAAACTTCAGCAGCACCCTCAAATGATATTGCAGGCTCACCTCCTGAGCGCAGTATGTTTTGGGAAGGAGAAACCAAGAAAATAGACCCGCCCTCAAAACCTGAGCCAAGAACGATTGATATGACGCAGAGGAATGAACCCAAAGAAGTAGGGCCAGCCCATATCATTCCCGTCCGCTACGCTCTCGACCAACTCGATAATGAAGACGCTTCACCATTTGGTTTACCAACTAAATGGCAAGGCAAAGGGCCAGCAAAGCTCAATACTATTGACTATACACTTCGTCAGGTGCGCGATGGTTGGCTTTATGTTTATGATTCGGTTAGGAAGGTCCTTGATGAATATGAAGTGAAAGGGACACAATTCACGCTTCATAAACTCGGGGCAACTGAAGACCCGGAGTCAGAGGCAAGGGGAACACCGGAACCCTCTAGCACATTTCTTACATATACGGACGGTAGTCTTCTGTCCCTCTGCTTCTCTGAGCATCGGTGGACATGGAAAATGTTCCTTGCTGTGATAAATAACCCTAGTAGCCATATTGATCGCATGCAAACCATCGTATTAACGGAGAACGCGAAACAGCATCATATTGCCCCCATAACCCAGCTATCTGAAGTTGCTGACATCGAAGCGTCTGCTGTCGATGATGGGCGTTTTGCGGATTCTGGCATCACCACCAAAGCTGATGAAGATGGTTCTATCTTTAAACCTGTCGCAGCCGAGAGTGATTTAACCTCTGCAATTCCAGAAGAAGCATCGGGCTACTTCGTCGCGATAAAAGATTACGCCGCTGACATTCAAGATATATCGCTGCATTTTGTTGGTGCCGCCAGCCCCTACCGCCTTTTCGTCGACCAGTTCTCGAATCAATGGCATTTGATGCAAACCGCCATGCAGTTATCCATGTTTGGGGCGAGTGATGAAATAGACATGCCATGGAGAGTAAAACGCAATCACCAAGAGCTTGCCTTCTATGGTGACATGGCAGAATATTATGATGCATCGACCCACCTTAATTTAGCTGAAAAAAACAAAGGGGCGATTCAGTCAGGCTACCCTGCCCAATTTTCTTCGGGCGCTATTGAGTCCAGTCAAAATACACAGTCTGCTGTTGCTCAGTCTATCCAAGAGAAATACGGCATATCCGCCAGTCGTTTTGGCTACTACGAACAGTGGATTGCTAGCGACCGCTGGCGCAAGCAGCTCAATTGGAAACAAATGTTGCGCGAAATGCAGGCGCTATCAGAGCAAAAAGAAACCATGCTTGCTCAAGTGACTTCCGTAAAGCGTGACTTTATTTCGGTATTAGAAACGCTCACTCCTCATCATCTCGAACGAGTCTTCGACCTTTACAGCGAAGAAACGCAATATAGCCTCTATCAGCTTCATCTAGCGGCGGTAGAAGCATTTAGCCTTGTGATTGGAGAAGAAGACCGCATTTGGGCAGAAAGCCAATGGGAAAAACCGACCAGCTTATTATCACTCTATACCTCTGGGTTTAGTCGAAGTGTCTATAATGAGTTGAAAAAATCAATTCCCGCCCCCCTATCAACATCGTCAAGCGATGAAGATACATGGTTAGAGCATGTCTCTTCGGTGAGCAATAAAACGGGGATGTATGCGAAGGTCATGGACTTTATTACAAACCCAAACACCTCCGAAACCGACATTTTTAAAGACTTGGCAAAAGGCTTTAAAGAGCTCGATACTCTGTTCAAAGCCTCTATTAGCGCTGCTTTAAAGGGGACGTTAGAGCTGGGTGTGAGTTTTACCTCTCAAGCTTCTATTCTATTGATGCCAACGCTGGCTAAGCCATTGTCTCGAAATGGTTTTGTATGGCGAGCGAGTATAGCTGAGCGTATGGCGCAAACGATGCCAGTGAGTATTAACGACAATTATGCACAAGGATTTAAGGATTGGAAAACGCGCATTGAAGATAATCTTACTGAGCTAAAGAAAAACAACCTCATTATTGCTGAGGTAAATCAAAATCAGCGCAAGGCGACGGCTAAGTATAAAGAGGCGTTAAAGAATCAGCGTCGACTCAAAAAATCATTAGCGGTGGCGACTTTAGAATACCCACAACGCATTATACTCCCGGACGACCTAGCGAAGGCAACGGTAGAATTTAGGACAAGGGTAATCAGCGAGGCCGCAGGTGATTTACACAAACTGTTCGAAAACGCGGGTGGGTTGGGGTTTCTAGCTCTTCTGTTTAACAGCATTGCCTTGACCGATGCCATGAGCAGTATTGCCGATACAGGCTTGATGAATTCAGATGAATTCTTAGACATACAGCAAAAGCTGTTTTATACCGCCAGTGCGTGGACGGGGATTCGGACGGGGAAATTATGGGAGAGTGTAAAGGGGGAGCCTAAATTAAGAGCCTACTCATACAAAGTGTTAAAGAAGTTAGTGAGTAGAAGCGAAGATGGTTTGGAAAACCTGATCCTTGATGACTTAAAGGTCTTCAATAAATGGCTTGCTATCACAGGTGCTTTGGGGGCGCTGGCTTCGGGTATTGAGGCGTACCGTTCTTGGCAACGAGAAGATGAGTTGTATGGTCGCGAGTTAGTGTTTCAAAGGTTGAGTACAGCTAGTTTAGGCGTAACAAGTGCTATCGCTGCGTGGCAATTTGGTGGTGCATTAACAAGGTGGCTCTCACCTAACATAATATTTGGTGCTCCAGTTATGGCTGCTTTAGTTGTAGTAACGATTATTACTTTAGTTGCTAATCACGTCTTGAGTAAAGTAAAACAAGATGATTACCAAAAGTGGTTAGATAAACTGCCTTGGGGTTATCACCCTGCTCGAACTCAGTGGAGCCAATCTGCAAGCTTGCCTGAACGAGAGAAGCATAATTCAGCCTTAATACGTCAAGCGCTGTTTGACTTACAATCTATTATTCAGCAACCTACGGTATACCATCAGCCTATTGAAAAAGTCCAAGCCTATCCGGGTTACACTCATCGTGAATTAATTGGTTTGGACGTGCATATTCAACTGCCACGCCATACAGCAACGAATGGTATTACCGTGAGTACCAATACCAAGGCAACAGAAGATGAGTTGACGTCCGGCTCGTGGCATCAAAACGCAGATTTAGTCACGTTACAAACTCAAGACCAAGCTAGCGCCGAATTGGTGGTGTACAAGGTAACGTTACCGATTAAAGATGCCGATCAATACCTTGCCGTGCAAGTAGCGTATGATGTGGAAGATGATGCCCCAGCTAAGCGTGAGTATTGGTTCCAAAACGGCATAAAACAGAGTGCAACTTATGGCGTAATTTCAGACAATACTAAACAAAACATCATTAAAAAATCACTCACCCCCGTTGTTGGCACATTAGGTTTTCAGGAGTAACCCTTGGCATATTCACCATTTTATATCACCCCAGAAGAGTTGGCAGTTTATCAAGAAGCGCAAGAGCAAGAGACCCTCTCAGGGAAAAATTTAATAACATGGCGTAAATACGATATTGAAGAGCCAAGTCGATACCTTTATTTGTTCATTTCGATTGTGGCAATGTTGCCGATAATTGTATTTTTCTACTTTCTTGGCTTTTGGTCTGGAGGATGGGTTAATGATGCCATATCGGTGCTTGTCACATTTTTTATGTACTCGTTAAGCTACTACATGTATGGACGAGATTATCGCTATGACTATATTTTTTCTAGCAAAGGCTTTGTGATGAAAAAGCGTCGCAATATGCCTAAGTGGGTAAATACCGCCACGCAAGCTGTTGGTTGGATAGGCGCGGTGGTGTGTGTGACAATGGTAACGGTGGTTGGCCCAATGGCATTAGCGGGAGCTGGAGCCCTTATTTTACTCTCATTTGGTATGCTTAAACGCAAGCCTGATGAACCAACAGAAGTGAGAATCGGAGAGCGTGAAGATTGGCTGTTTGCTGACTACAACAAGAAAAGAAAAGTGGTCCAGCTCTACTTTAAACAGGATAGATGTGAATATATCGATATGGAACATGACACAATTTTCCGTTCACACAGTCGATCCGATTGCTACATATTCTTTAAAACTGAAGCGGATTTAGAATCCATGGTCACGCAACTGTCAAAAGTCTACAAACTGAATTGTACAGAGGTCGATGACCATAAAAAGCTGTTTGAAGCGAAGCCAGAAGCTAGACTATTTAGCATCCCCGTTTGTAATAGAGAATATCAAACCGATCAGGTATTTGATTTAAGGACTACGAAAGCTCCATTACCTGAGAGGAAGTACCTTTATAACGGTAAGTGGCAGACCGAGTCTGAGATTGAAAAATCTAAATCTGAACTAACAACAGCCAAGGAGTAACCCTTGGCATATTCACCATTTTATATCACCCCAGAAGAGTTGGCGGTTTATCAAGAGGCGCAAGAGCGAGAGATTCTTACCGGGGACAATTTAACAACATGGCACAAATATGATGTAGAGGAGCCGTTTCGTTACCATTACAAATTAACCGCGTTGCCATTTATGAGCTTCTTATTTGTAATTGTATTTTTGACACACACGAGTGAGACACTTGTCGTAACCTTTTTTGGTCTTATCTTGTCAGTGATGATGGCTGGCGTCTTTTATCTCACGATCGGCCTCGATTATCGGTATGACTACATTTTTTCTGACAAAGGCTTTGTGATGAAAAAGCGTCGCAATATGCCTAAGTGGGTAAATACCGCCACGTAAGCTGTTGGTTGGATAGGCGCAGTGGTGTGTGTGACGATGGTAGCGGTGGTTGGCCCAATGGCTTTAGCGGGTGCTGGCGCCCTTATTTTACTCTCATTTGGTATGTTAAAACGTCAACCCGATGAGAGAACCGAAATTAAAGTGGGTGAACGAGAAGATTGGCTGTTTGCTTACTACAATAAAAAAAGGAAAGTTATTGCTATTTACCATAAATATGACAGCAGTAACTATAGAGATATAGCGAAAACGACAGTAGGTCGATGTAATAATCGAGGTAGAAGTCTATTGTTTTTTAACTCCAACAGCGACTTAGAAAACACATTAGAAAAACTATCTATTGAATATCAAATTAAAATTACTGAGTTGGAAGATAAAAAAGTATTTTTTAACGCTTATTCACCAGATGAATTGCTCTCAGTACCAGCAAGAAGCCTAGAGTTTCCTGTGGGCGATACTTTTGAACTTAGAGCTCAAAACGCACCTACCCCTGATTGGGAATACCTTTACAACGGCAAATGGCAAACCGAGTCTGAGATTGAAAAATCTAAGTCAGAAGGTGCAAATAACCTAAGTAGCAATATCTGATTTCACCTTTGTCACTCGAGCTAGTTGTTAAAGTGTAGAAACCAAGAAGCCTCCAACATCGGAGGCTTCTTTTTACCCAGATAGCATTAAGAGACTAAGCTTCTGATCAAAGACAAAAGAATGCATTCGGACTCTTATTAGAGCAAGTTAAAGGTCTAGATACTCAGTCCAGACTTCTCCCCTCTTTTCAAAAAACATCCTCAATTTAGCAAAATAAATCTTTGTTTCCGTTCACATCGGTGCGTTCGCATCCGCTTGATTCTCTGGCATTGCCTCAATAAACGCGGGTAACTGGTTACACGCTTCGACAATCGAGTTAATGATCGGATAAGGCGACATATCAACGTCAAAGCGAAGCGCGTTGTAGACTTGCGGCACTAAGCAAATATCGACGATACAAGGCGACTCCGTGAGGCTATACACTGAGTCGCCGTGTACTTTTCTGTGCTTCGCCAACTTCTCTTCTAACGCCGAAAAACCTTGGCTCATCCAATAGTAAAGCCAGTCCATTTTCGCCTCTTGCTCGCACGACAATTCCCGCTCCAAATACTGCAACACGCGCAGATTATTAAGAGGGTGAATTTCCATCGCAATATCCTGCGCCATTGCCAACGCTTGATAGCGCAGTGGTGTTTGCTCAGGAATCAACAAGGAGTCTGGGCTGCTCTCACACAAATAGTTTTCATCCAAGTATTGCAAGATCGTCAGCGACTGATTGAGTTGAACTTCGCCATCCACCAGCACAGGCACTAATTCACTGGCGTTGAGCTCGCGATATTGTGGATCATGCTGCTCGCCGCCATTACGCACCAAATGCACCGATTTAGACTCATAGCTGAGTTGTTTTAGGTTCAATCCGATACGCACTCGATAGGCTGCGGACGAGCGCCAGTAACCATAAAGTATAATGTTCTTGTTCATGACGCTCTCGCTTATACAGAAATCCTATTATGTGGATTATAGCGCTCGATACTGGCTCACTTTTTGGTCTATCGCGCCAAAAATAGAATCACCTGCCGCATCGAACATCTCTAGTCGAATCGAGTCACCAAACGACATGAATTGAGTCGACGGTTTGCCATCGCGAATCGTCTCTATCATGCGTACTTCAGCAATACAGGAGTAGCCCACACCACCTTCCGCAATTGAGGTGCCGTGGTCAGTGCCTTGCTTATTCGATACCGTACCTGAACCTATGATCGCACCGGCCGAAAGTGGGCGAGTCTTCGCAGCGTGAACAACTAATTCTGCAAAATTGAAGGTCATGTCCACACCTGCATTTGGGCACCCAAAAGGCTGGTCGTTGTAGGTTGAAGTCAGTGGCAGATGCACCTTACTGCCTTTCCACTGCTCACCTAGCTCATCAGGTGTGACGGCAACCGGAGAAAACGCAGAAGAGGGCTTAGATTGAAAGAAGCCAAAGCCCTTGGCGAGCTCTGCTGGAATCAAGCC
This sequence comes from Vibrio lentus, assembly GCF_002875945.1. Classification (GTDB taxonomy): domain Bacteria; phylum Pseudomonadota; class Gammaproteobacteria; order Enterobacterales; family Vibrionaceae; genus Vibrio; species Vibrio apostichopi. Next base: position 57,006 of record NZ_MCZK01000090.1, on the reverse strand, counting down.
ACGCAGCGACACATCGTTAACCAACATCAGTAAACGAATCAAATCGTGTGCTTGCTTGGCGCTGGCTCCCATTGGCACATCTCCGGTGACAACCGCGACTTCACCCTCGAAATCAATACCCCATTCATCACTGGCAAACTCAATATTGTCACGCGGGCCAATAAACGCATCTGAGCCACCTTGATACATGAGCGGGTCAACCCAAAAGCTTTCTGGCATTTCAGCACCACGCGCTTTACGCACCAACTCAACATGGTTTACATAGGCGCTGCCATCCGCCCATTGATAAGCGCGTGGCAATGGCGATTCACAATACTGAGTGGCAAACACTTCACTGCCTGTCACATGCCCGTTGTTTAACGAGGTGTATAACTCTTCTAACTGAGAAGCCACGCTGTCCCAGTTATCCAATGCTACCTGCATGGTTGGCGCCAGATGCATCGCATGAAAGATTTCAGTGGCAGCCACACACTGTTTGAGATCTTTACTCACGACCATCAATAGACCGTCGCGAGTGCCATTTTTCTTGGTTGCTAATTTCATCTTTGTTGCCCCTTACTTCTCTTGCCAACTGTAGACATATTCTTTGTTCTCAACGCTATCGAGTTCGTCAGAGAACTGCAGCGCATGGCGAGTATCGATCATCACCGCCACTTCATCGGTGAACTTTTTCTTGTGCGCTTGCCCAGCCTTAAAGGCTTTTGGGTGAGGGCCATGTGTGAAGCCCGCAGGGTGGAAAGTCACCATGCCCGCTTCAATATTGTCGCGGCTAAAAAAGTCACCAGCGTGATAGAAAAGCACTTCGTCGTAGTCATCATTGTTGTGGTAGAACGGCACTTTCAGCGCACCGGGATCGCTCTCAATCGGGCGCGGCACAAAGGTGCACACTACAAAGCCTGCGCCAACAAACGTCGTATGCGCAGAAGGTGGCAAGTGGTAGCGATGTGACATCAGCGGTCTAATATCGCGCCAATTCACTTTCACCACAGCTAAGTCGCCATGCCAGCCAATCGCATCCAATGGATTGAACGGATAGGTGATCACGCTGACTTTGTCGTGGCGCTTCACCTGAACCTGAGTCTGGTTTTCTGAATACTGAGCGCGGAATTGATCATTGATTGAAGGGATGTCGAGAACCGCCGGATCAAACACCGCGTGATTACCGACCATACCTTTCTCTGGCAGGGAGTAAGCCGCGTCTGTGTTCTCAATCATCAAGATGAACATCGGCTCACTTGGCTCTAAGCGCCAGTTGGTCGAGCGCGGGATCATCACATAATCCCCTTCGCTCACGGCTAGATGACCATAGTCACAATAGAGATCGGCGCTGCCTTGGTGAATGAACAGCAGCTCATCACCGTCGGAATTACGCACTAAGAAATCCATCTTCTCATCCATGCGCCATACGCGAATTTTGCAGTCCGCATTGTGCAAAAGATGAGGCACAGCCCAAGGGGTTATCTGGCTGGCTTTCTCCACCAGAGTAAAATCAAAAGCGCGAGGGCGCAGATCGCCCTCCCACTCCGACCAACCTGTTGGGGCATGTTGGTGATGAAAGTGAGCGGCAGGGCCGAAGAAACCACTTCGGCCCGCCTCTCGCTCATAGATTGCCTCTTCAGGGAAGTCGGCATGCGCTTGTTTAGAACACACCCCTTCCCGATGAGGAAACGAGATCCATTTATGCATCGTCTAATACTCCTCGACGAATCTGGTCCTCTTCAATCGATTCAAACAGCGCCTTGAAGTTACCTTCGCCAAAGCCTTCGTTGCCTTTACGCTGAATGATTTCAAAGAACACAGGCCCGATTACTGTCTGCGTGAAAATTTGCAGCAAGATGCCGTCTTTGGTCGGCGCGCCATCAATCAGCACACGTAAGTCGCGCAGCAGATCGGTGTCTTCACCGTGGCCTTTCACACGATCGTCAACTTTCTCGTAGTAGGTATCTGGGGTTGGCATAAAGTCCATGCCGCGGTCACGCAGAGTTTTCACTGTTTTGTAGATGTCATCGGTGGCGAGTGCGATATGTTGGATGCCTTCGCCGTTGTATTCGCGAATGAACTCTTCGATCTGTGATTTGTCGTCAGAAGACTCATTGATTGGGATACGGATCTTGCCACATGGTGAGGTCATGGCGCGGCTCACAAGGCCTGTCAACTTGCCTTCGATGTCGAAGTATCGAATCTCACGGAAGTTGCCAAGACGCTCATAGAACCCAGACCATACATCCATGTTGCCTTGCTTCACGTTGTGCGTCAGGTGGTCGATTTCATACAAACCAACATTAGCTTCGGCCATGCGTTGTTCAGCATCATCATAGAATCGGAAGTCGACGTCGTAGATGCTCTGCTTGCCATAACGATCCACAAAATAGAGCAAGCTTTCACCGATGCCGTAAATGGCAGGAATGCTTAGCTCCATCGGCCCTATTTCTGTCTTGTACTCTTCACCGCCGCCCTTAAACGCTTGTTCCATTGCAGCGGTTGCTTCGTTGACACGAAAAGCCATGCCACACACCGATGGCCCATGCACCTTAGCGAACGCTTCCGCTTGGCTGTGAGGCTGTTCATTGACGATAAAGTTGATGTCACCTTGTCGATACAGCCAAGCCTCTTTTGAGCGATGCTTGGCGATCTCAGCAAAACCAAGTGACACAAACAGCGCTTTAAGTTGCTCAATTCCCTTGTGGTCAACGGCCGTGTATTCAACAAACTCGAATCCATCCGTGCCAAGCGGGTTGTATGTATCCACCATGAACTTTCTCCTTGTACCTATTGGTTTTGTATTTATTACGTAGTTGTGTGTTTTTTATCCTCAATTAAATTTGGCCCACAAGACGAGATAATGGAATGGATGGAGGAAAATGGGCAATTTCGATGAAAACCCGTCAACTTGTAAAATATTTGTTACACACAAGCTATCAAGACAAGAAAGTGAGTGCTATCAAGGGATTGAAAGGTGGTGGTTTGATTTACAGCAGAGTAAGAAATGTTATTGAATTGTTACATATATCCTTTTGTCAGCTAAGGTAATAAATCGAACATTAGACTGATGATGCAAAAAAGCCGCTGTAGTCAGCGGCTTGATGAGTTCTAGAACGAAGCTAATTCGAATATAAGATTCGCGTTAATCCCAGTTGAGAATCGACCAATTCGGTTGATCGGCTAAGGCTTTTAAACGCGGACATGGGTTCACCAGATAGGCAAAATCGGCGTGTTCACACAAAGGTAAGTCGTTGATTGAATCCGTATAAAAGTGAATGTCTGAGTAGTTAGTTTCTTGATTATCTAACCACTCTTTTAAACGCGTCACTTTGCCTTCACGGTAGCTTGGTACACCTAATATTTGAGAAGTAAAACGGCCTTGGTTTTCAATCAAATCGATACCAAGTGCATTCTCGATACCCATCTTACGCCCCACTGCTTCCACCAAGAAAGTCACGCTAGCAGAGATGATCAACATGTCGATGTCGTCATTCTCTAGCTGTTCAATCAAAGGTTTCGACTGCTTGAATTGCTTAGGCAAAATATGCTGCTCGACACACTCTTCCACCAAAGCGCTAACTTGCTCTGTTGGCATGTTAGCGAGTGGCTGCATGGAAAATGTTAGGTAATCTTCCATGTTCAATTTACCTTCCGAGTACAAGCCCATTAAGCGCTTATCTTCTTCGATAAAGTTGGGGGCTGTGGCAATGCCCTTTTCAACCAAGAACTCATTCCAGAGCATTGCTGCATCGGCATTGATCAGCGTTTCATCCATATCAAATACATACAAAGGTTTGAACATCTTAGGCTCTCACAGGTTGAATTTCGTTAAGGTTAAACAGGAGTTCAAGTTGGCTGCCATTTGCCAATAGTCGTTCAGAAGAACGGTTAAGCAAGTCGACCGTTAATTCACACTCATCAACGTCCACTTGGTAACGAATCACGTTGCCCAAAAGCTGGTGGTTGCGAATGGTGCCGGTTTTCGGCGCAGAGATATGTTGGCCATATTGTCGACCTTGCTCTTTAACGTAGATAGATTCAGGTCGAATCGCCACCTTCCACTCGGTTTCAATATCGAACAACTGTTTAGCCTTGTTCGCTTGTACCAAGTTGTAGTGTCCCATGAAACCCGCGACGAATTCATTGGCAGGTTGAGTGTAGATCTCTTCAGGTGTACCCGCTTGTACGATCTCCCCTTTGTTCATCAAGAAGATACGGTCAGACATGATCATCGCTTCTTCTTGATCGTGAGTCACGAAGATCGTGGTTAGGTTCATCTCTTTTTGGATATCTCGGATCTGTTGGCGCAGATGTTTACGGATCTTCGCATCTAGCGCTGAAAGCGGTTCATCCAACAGCAAAATACGTGGCTTAACCACCAAGGCTCTTGCCAAAGCCACACGCTGACGCTGGCCACCTGATAGCTGATGCGGGTAGAACTTCTCTTTGCCCGTTAAGTCCACTAGCTCAATCACTTTCGCGACTTCGCGCTTAATCTCATCAGCAGCAAGCTTTTTCATCTTAAGACCAAACGCAATGTTGCCTTCAACCGTCATGTTCGGGAACAACGCATAAGATTGAAACACCATGCCGATGCCACGCTGTTGCGGCACTTGGTGAGTAATCTCTTCGCCATTCACCCAGATTTCGCCACCATCAACAGGATTCAGGCCTACCAAGCTGCGTAGCAGAGTCGATTTACCGCAACCACTTGGACCAAGCAGAGTAATGAATTCACCCTTCTCAATTGAAAATTCAATGCCTTCAAACACTGTGTTGTCACCAAAGCGCTTAGTGAGGTTTTTCGCATTTACATAGCTCATTATTTTGTTCCCTGGCTGAAACGACTTGCCAACCAAGTCAGTAAGAAGATAAACAGGAAGTACGTCATCACAAGCGCTGACGTGAAGTGTCCGCTGGTTTGACGCATGTTGTATAGGTAGATTTGCAGCGTCTCGTAGCGAGTGCCAACCAAGATATTGGCAAACACGAACTCACCCAATAGGAACGAGAACGACAAGAACAGCGACGCCATTAAGCCTTTCTTAAGGTTTGGCAGAATAATCAATAAGAACGCCTTGGTGGTACTTGCGCCAAGCAGGTGTGCCGCGTCCATCAAATCGTGCAGGTTGATTGCTTCAAAGCTGTTGGCAATCGCGCGGTACATGAATGGCAGCGCAATGGTGAAGTAGGTACCAATCAGAATCCATGGTGTACCTATCAGTGAAATTTCGCTATCGGCATACAGCTGAAGTAAGCCAACCGATGACACCACAGGCGGCACCGCGAACGGCAATAAGATCAGGATATTCATCACATTGTCGAGCTTCGGAAAATAGTAAAACACCACGAAAATCGCAGGCAGAACCAACACCACACTCAATGACAGCGCCGCCACACAAATAAACAGTGAACGACCAAAGGCTTGTAAGAAGCGAGGATCCGTCAACAGGTTGATGTACCAATCCAAAGTAAAACCGTCAGGCAAGATCGTGGCGCCCCAACGCGAAGAGATCGAGTAGATGAAGGTCGCTAAGATCGGGATCATCATGATGCCAACGATCGAATAGACCACGGTTTTATGAAAGCGAGTATTTACGGTGTTCATTACTTTCTCTTCCCTGCGTAGCTTTTGCTGATCAGCCATTGGTTAATCACAGTGATAAAGGCCAGCATCGCCATCAAAATCACGGAAATTGCGGCAGCTAGGTTGGGTTCTAGGAACAAGTCGCCCGATACCAAGCTCGCGATTCGAATCGTAATCACGTTGTAGTTGCCCGAGGTCAACGCATACACACTTGCATACGCACCAATCGCATTGGCAATCAAGATAATGAAGGTGCCAAACAAGGCAGGAGATAACACAGGCAGCGCGATTTTGGCCCAGTATTGCCACGCTTTCGCACCAAGTAGTGCTGAGGCAGCTTGCCAGTCGTCACTTAAAGCATCGAACGCTGGATACAGCAACAACACCGCCAATGGGATCTGGAAGTAGATATAAATAGCCAGCAAGCCCCACTTGCCATACAGGTCGAAATCGCCCAGCAAGCCGTACTGCTTAAGCAATAAGGTAATCGCCCCATTGGTGCCTAAGATAATGATGAATGCGAACGACAGAGGCACACCAGAGAAGTTGCTGCTCATGTTAGTGAAGGCAATCACCGCATCACGGATTTTAGAATCAACACGGCGCAGTGAAGAAACGAGCAGAGTCGCGATCGCTAAACCAACAATGCTCGACCAAATCGACAACCACAAACTGTTGCCGAAGGCCTGCATCATGAATGCAGAATCGAATATTTCAGAGTAGTTTTCGAGAGAGAGCTCATCGTCGTAGAAGAAGCTGTTGATCAGCACCCAAACCATAGGTGCCAGTTGGAACAGATAAAAAAACAGTGCGAAAGGCGCAAGCCACAAAGCGGGCTTGAAGCGTTTGAACCAAGATTTAGTTTGAGGTTTAAGCGCAGAGCCATCGCTCTGCGTGATTACAGAACTGCTCATAGGGCCAACAATTCCTGAGTGTAAGATTTATCGTGTTCAAGATTGAGTAGCTGACACACGCTGCCGCAAACATCCGTCTGTTTCACTGAACATTCTTGGTGTGTGAACTTATCGCCAATCACGAAGAATGGTACTTCACGCTCTTCAGGCAGAATGCCACCGTGAGACAGGTCATTGTTCATGCCATGGTCACTGGTAATGATCACTTGATAACCATCATCTACCCACTTCTCAACGTAGTTCGACAGATAGATATCCGCGCCACGTGCACTATTGCGGTACTGGCGAGAATCCAACCCATGCTTGTGTCCAATATCGTCAATGTTCATTGGGTGAATCAACAAGAAATCAGGCTGATGAGTGACACGCAGATGCTCTGCATCCAAGAACAAGGCTTCATCTGGGTAATGGTCCCAGTGGTAGAAACAGCCGTGTTGAATGTTCATGGTTTCATCGTTGGTAAAACGGTCACGCACAGCGTCAAAAGGCGCTCGGTTATACAACTCGCTCACCCAGTGATAGGCAGCAGCAGCCGTCACTTTGCCCTGCGATTTAGCCAAGCTAAAGATCGACTCATGATTAGACAAACGCACGATTTGGTTGTTAACGATGCCACTCTCGACAGGGCGAACACCGGTCAGGATGCACTCATACAATGGACGTGACATAGATGGCAGCTCACACTGCACTGGGTAAAGTGTGGCGCGCAGCTTGTTTTTTTGCATGCTCTGCGAAGTGCTCTGTTTATTCTGCAAATCGCCCTGCTTTTCATGCATATCACCCTGTTTTTCATGAAGATCTTTAAGTTCTAGAAGACCGTTCAGGTAGCCCATGCAATCACGGGCTACCTGATAATTCAGTCCATCTAGAACAACAAGGATAACCTTATTGCTCATGGTCTATTCTCTATTGCTTATTTTGAATACGGATTACTGTTGGTGAATCAACACACTTTCTTGCCACTGACGCGGCAGGCGACGTGCTGATTTTTCCCATGCTGAGAAGTCTGTCACTGGGTGAACATTGCTGTATTGCTCGTTCGAGATCAGCTTGTCTTGTACTGATTGAGGTAGCGTAACACTGCTACGGATTGGACGCGCGTAACCTTCTGCTAGGTTGATTTGGCCTTGGTCGCTGAAGATGTATTCACGAGCCAACTTCGCCGCGTTCGGGTTTTTCGCGTATTTGTTGATGATAGTGGTGTAACCAGAGATCACTGAGCCATCTTGTGGAATTCTTACCGTAAAGCGCTCACGGTCGATCTTGTCGCGGTAGTTCAGTGCGTTGAAATCCCACATGATTGCCACTTCCACTTCGCCTTTTTCGAGGTTCGCGATGCTTGGGTCTGTGTAAGACAGACGGCCTTGCTTCGCTAGCTCACCAAAGAATTTAATCGCTGGTTTTAGGTTTGACTCGTCACCACCGTTAGCAAATGCAGCCGCTAGAATCGCGTTGTTTGCTTGCGCTGCTACGCCTACATCACCGACTGTTACTTTGTAGTCGCCTTCTAGTAAGTCACTCCAAGATTTTGGTGCATCTTCAACAAGGTTGTTGTTTGAAATGAACGAGATAGTGCCTGTGTAAGCCAGAGCCCAATGACCATCTTTATCTTTCGCCCAGTCTGGAATGTCATTCCAAGTGGTTGGTTTGTATGGCTGAGTTACGTCTTTCTTCACTGCGACACGTGCAAAGGCGAAACCAACGTCACCAATATCTGCGGTTGCGTTTCTTTTCTCTGCTTCAAATTTTGAGATCTCTTGTGCTGAGCTCATGTCCGTATCCTGATGCTTCAAACCGTAGTTTGCTTTCAGGTCAGTCCATGTGCCTTTCCAGTTTGCCCAACTGTCTGGCATACCCACACTGTAAACCGCACCCTCTTTTTGAGCGGCTTCAATCAGTGACTCAAGATCAGCATCCTTCGCCATCGCTGGCATTGAAAGTGTTGCCGTTATTAACGTTGCGCCAATCAGTTTGGCTGGCGATACAGTTGAACGGCTAAGCAAAGTTTTCATTGTCTCTATCCCTCTGGACTAGGTCAGTAAGTTCGTTTTGTATGCTATCGCCGAAGTGTGACGCTTTCGCGCAAGTTATTTGACAGTTAGGATGCATTTCCGTGGCAGTTATATTTCACCCATATGACAGTAAGCCTTTGTTTACTGTCACATTCCTGTTAACTCCATGGTTTACCTTATTAAGTACACGAACTTATGGACTAGATCAGCAATGAGAACATTGGGTACAGGGCAATCAGGGACACAGCTAGGCAGGATTAAGACAAGCATTAGAGAACAGCTTCAATCAGGCATCTTCACCGAGGGGCAAAAACTGCCATCCGAAAGAGAACTCAGCGAGCTATTTTCCACCACACGAATCACGCTCAAAGATGCGCTGGTGTCATTAGAAACTGAAGGCCTGATATACAGAGAAGAGCGCCGAGGCTGGTATGTGTCACCCGAACGGATTCGCTACAACCCATTGTCCCGTTCTCACTTTCATCAGATGATTCGCGAACAAGATCGAATTGCAGAAACAAGGCTGCTCAGCACCCGCACAGAGATGGCGGCAGGCGATTACGCCAAAGCATTAGAGATAGAACAGATAACCCCGATACACGTGATTGAGCGATTACGCTTTATTGATGGCAGAGCGGTACTGTTTGTTGAAAACGTCTTAAAAGCGCCGCTGTTTGAAAAGGTATTATCGGAAAATCTCACTATGTCACTAACAGGCATCTACCGAGAAAAATACGGCTACGAGACCCAACGTTCGCGCTTTGACGTGGTTCCTACCTCTGCCCCTGCACATGTCGCCAAGGCACTGAATTTGGCAGAGGGCCAGCCTGTTCTTAAGATCTGCCGAGTGAACTACAAGCAAGATGGTGAGTTAATGGACTGCGAACTGGAATACTGGCGCCCCGATTCTGTGGTGATCCATATTGATAGTATTGGCTAGCGTCACATGACTATTTGCCTAGGTTTAGGCTTAGGAAGAAAAAGCAAGCACATACAAAAACTCCGATTGATTTAGTCGGAGTTTCGTTTTTAGCGGTTACGTTTGATGAGCAACTAACTAAACAATCTTTTGCTCATCTTCTTCTTTGGCCGAATCGGTTTCTTTAGATAAAAAGCTCGCGACAATCTCTCTCAGCTTACCTTGATTAACCGGTTTTGGTAAAAACTCATCCATACCCACATCAAAACATAAATGCTTGTCTCTCTGCACAACGTTGGCCGTGAGCGCGACGATTGGAATATGCTGTGAAGAGCCCTCTTCTAACGCTCTGATCTGTTTAGTGGCTTCGAAGCCGTCTAGAACGGGCATCTGGCAATCCATAAAGATCATCACATAGTCATTGGCTTTAAACTTCTCGACACCAATTTCCCCGTTGTCCGCGATATCTACCTCAAGACCAAGCTTCTTAAGCATCATCTTAGCCACTTGTTGATTCACTCTTGAATCTTCAACCACCAATACTTTGCCACTAAAAGACGCGGTGATAGCCGCAGGTTTTGGTTCTTCTTTTAAAGCCGTTTTCTCAGGTTCTGCTGGTTTAACAACAGCCGCAGGTTTGGTTGTTGGCACAGGCTCATTATCTTTGAACGCCACCTCGCCTCGATTTGGGTAAGTGAAGGTCGAAGTATCCGCCGCTCTCGCTAACACCTCACTGATGGTCCATTTAAGCTGATTATCTTGATATGGACGCGCAATGTAAGCGACAAAGCCAACTTGCTTGGCTCGAACTTCATCCTGCTTTCTTGGGTCAGCAGAGATCATCACCAGCTTAGGGCAATCTTTCTCAAAGCGTTCAAGCAAACTTCTGGCTAGCTGGAAACCATCAATCGCTGGCATCACTTTGTCTATCAGCACTAAATCATAAGGCGTCGATTGAGCAATAGAGTCAGCCACCAGCTCTAATGCTCTAGCGCCGGTCTCACAACATTCAGATGTCACTCCAAAGGACTGCAGTTGCGTCGACGTAATCCGCATATTGAGTTGGCTATCATCCACCAACAGCACTGAAATCTTGTTGAAGTCGATACGGCTCTCTTCCACTTCCAAACACGGATCAAAGTCTGCGGTGAAATAGAATGTGCTGCCCTGCCCTTGCACACTAGTGAGCTCAAGCTTGCTGCCCATTAAGGTAACGATTTTGTCGCATATCGTTAAACCAAGCCCTGTACCGCCATAGATACGAGTAGTGCTACCGTCGGCTTGTTGGAACTTATCAAACACCGACTGTTGTTTGTCTTCCGCAATGCCAATGCCACTATCTTTTACCTCAAATCGAACTCTCAGCTTTTGCTCAGGTTCTGTAATTTCTTCCAAGCGAAGTGAAAGGGTGACATGGCCATGCTCAGTAAACTTGATAGCGTTGCCCACTAGGTTATTCAGAACCTGTCTTAACTGGGTGCCATCGCCGATGACCATGGTTGGAATCTTAGGATCAATGGCCAGTTGGAATCTGAGCCCTTTTTGTTCAGCTTTCACCCTAAAGGTCGACTCAACATCGGCTGCAATGCCCATCATTTTCATCGGTTCTTGCTGAAGCTCAAGCCTGCCCGCTTCAATCTTCGAGTAATCGAGAATGTCATTGATCAGATCAAGCAGCGTCAGCGAAGAGGTATTAAGCATGTCGACATACTCTTTTTGCTCTTTCGGCATGTCCATTTCAGAGAGCAGAGACGATAGCCCGATGATGCCATTCATTGGAGTCCGGATCTCGTGACTCATGTTGGCAAGAAATTCACTCTTGTTGCGGTTGGCTATCTCTGCGGTGTTTTTGGCTTTTTCTAATTCTTGGTATTGTTGACGAATGCGTTCAATAGACTGGTTATAGCTCGACTCTAGCGTTGAAATCTCATCTTGATAGGTACATTCAGTTGGAGTGAGAAAACGTGGCTTGTTGTCTTCCACTTGTTGCTGATTAATTTGAGAAGACATGATCATCAAGCGTTTAACGACTAAACGATAGACAATAGTCAGACACACCAGAGAAAGTAAAAAGATTTTCACGGCTTCGAAGGCGAGTAACAACAGAACCCGTTCTTCGAAATCATCGAGGATAATACTTAAATCAGCTTGCACCGTTAATGTGGCGAGAGGGTAATCTTGACCTCCCATTTGGTGCACCATTTCCCAAGACTGAGAATAAGACTGGCCAGAGGTTGCTTGACCCAGTTCTAGAATTTTTTCACCAGGGCTTTCTATTTTAAGATAACTAACAGAGGGTAAACGAGAGATGCCCTCAGCTTGTACGAACAGTTGAGTCCGGTCTTCCACCCACAAGCTCGCCGTTAAACCGGAGAGGTATCCCGCTTTAACCTGTTCGATCTGAGAACTGATAAAAGAAACTCGATTTTGGTACTCCACATATAATCCTAGACCTGTCACTATGACTATGAATAAGGTGCTGATTGCGATTATTGTCCCGATCAACTGTCGAGAGAGTCCAATATAGCGTTTTCCTTTTTTCACCATACACAAATTACCATTATTGTTATCCTAGCAAACTACAATTACTCAACTAGTATAATAGTAGTCATTCATCAAATAACTAGGGAAGGTTATGAAAAAACATCTTATCGTTGCATCCATAGTCGTTTTGTTTTCAAGCAGTTATGCTTCTGCAAGCGAACCTCTTCACTACTACATTATTGCGAGCCAAGCGCAACCTTTTCAGATCGAAACTGACGGGTCATCTCACAGAGGAATGGTTTCAGATATTGTGGAAGCGGTATTCGATGACAGCCAATATGAGATCAACTACCACACCTACCCTTTTAACCGAATGATCGACAAGCTTGATGCGAGAGAAAACCCAAACTGGGTAACCTACGGTAGCCCGAGCTGGGGAAACATCCAGTCTGTTAACCTGTCTAAAGATCCGATTTACAATGTAAAACACGTGTTACTCAGCAGCGGAAAAAAGCCGTTTGAGTTTAATACTATCGATGATCTAGACGGAAAAGCCGTGGTATTGCTGGTGGGGTTTGAGTATCCGAACCTAGAGCCGTACATCCAACAAGGCAAGCTTAACGAGATTCGAGTGAAAGATTACACGGCTGCGTTTCGTGTCCTAAACCGAGCTCCTGGCGATACTGTGTTTGTTGAGATGGAATCACGCATCAAATATAACCTAAACGAGCAGAAGCTGAGTATTGATGACTACCAGATGCAAGAGTTTGGTTCAGTAATCAATAACTACCCTATCCATTTAGCATTTGACCCTGAGATGGATCCTAAACTGCAAACCTTCATTGACCAACGTCTCGACCAAATGAAAGACGATGGACAGCTCAACGACATCGTACAGAGTTACTTATAACGACAGAGTCACGTATGGCTTGATAACGTAGTTAAGCTCTCTTCGATAAAAAAACTAGCTCTAAACCGAAAATGCCGCCCTGCTTAGCTATAGACTAAATGGCAGGGCGGCCTTTTTAATACGACTAGCCGAGCGTGAATAAATCAGTGCGAAGCGATCAAATGCAGCTGTTGAGTACGAAGCTGTTGTCGCACCGTCATCAGAATCTCACCCAATCGATTCTCCCCAGTCCCATCACCGCCATCTCCCCAAAAGTGATCTTTGTGAGAGTGTTCTTTGATAACGCAATCTCCAGTGTTGGTGAGAAAGAAGGCAAATTGCGGGTTCTGTTTAAATTTTTCGGTCACAATGAATCTCATCACTTCCACGCGGATGTCATACCAATCTTCACGTACTTGGTCTTCATAATGACGACTCAACGAAAATGCTTCAGCAGGCGAACAGGCTTCCAAAATAGTATTGCGCAGTTCTTGAGAGGCGAACTTCATCGCTTGATAATAGTGTTCGCTGGTAGCCCAGACTTGGTCATCGACCTTGATGGGACAAGCCGCAAAATTTGAAAGGTATCCGTTTGGATCTTCAGGTTCATAAAACAGCACTTCTTTGGCTTGAGCCACAGAATTAGACATAGCCTTCTCCTTACCAACGACATCGCATATTTTTGCTTTAACTTTAAAATTAGTGGCGTTGCATATTGCTGTCAAACAACTTAGTTCAAGAGTAAGCCATCAGCGCGTTTTTAGCTGGAAAGGGAAGTGAGTTAAGGAGTTAAGTGAAATATTTTCTACTAAAAAAAGAACGGTATGTGGTTAGTTTAAATTGCAGTTAACGAAATAAAATCTATATAAATCAAAGGGCGGTATGTAACCACCCTTGAAATACAGTTGGAAATTTTAGTGAATCAAACCGAGATCTCTCGCTTCTTCCAGACTAAAACCGCTTTCTCTAATTTCTCTTAGAGTCTCGATACGACGACGAGCTTCAGCAGACTTCATTTTCTTTTCTGGTTTGAAAGATACTTCTTCTTCAGCATCCCACTTGTTTGCAATATTTGTCATTTCGTCATGGTTGATAGAATTAATGGACATGTTTTCCTCCGAAAAGCACCATGTAATGGACAGCTAATCTGTAGCAAAAGCTAAATCACTTGTTAAGAAATTCTGTACTGAAATGTGATGATTCCGACGCTTCACAAAGCTAATTAATAAATGCCTCATTTAAACTTTGCCAAAGCCAATTTCTGCAATTACATTTACAAGATTCCCCACTAGAAATGTGGTTTGATCTAACTCTCATTTTCTCCTTTCTCAATCTTGCTTTTCCACTGAAATCTCATGAAATAACCCTAGATTAATTTCGAGGCACTTCATTCTTTTTGTGCTCACTGCTTTCACTAAATTCACTTCATGTTAATGATAATAGTTATCAATATCATAACTGAGTATTTAGTATGTCTAGTGAACATTCAGAGACACCGCTTCTCCAAGTGAAGAATTTATGTGTCGATTACATTACCGATAACGGCGACTTTAATGCCGTCAAATCGGTAAGCTTTAACATCAATCAAGGAGAGATTTTCGGTTTGGCCGGCGAATCAGGGTGCGGGAAAAGTACCATCGCGTTTGCCATTAACCGTTTACACAAGCCGCCCGCTTTCATCTCTGGTGGGAAGATAATATTCAACGGACAAGATCTGCTCGGTTTATCTGACGACCACTTGAACACCTTACGTTGGAGCGAAATCGCCATGGTTTTCCAAAGTGCGATGAACTCACTCAACCCTGTACTCCCTATTCAAGAGCAATTCGCTGATGTTTTACGTCATCACAAAGGGATGACAGACGAACAAGCTAAAGACCGCGCAGAGAAGCTCCTCGACCTTGTAAACATCCCTCGCAATCGTCTCACCGAATATCCGCATCAATTCAGTGGCGGCATGCGTCAACGCTTGGTGATAGCCATCGCGCTCGCCCTCAATCCCAAGCTGATCATCATGGACGAGCCAACAACGGCGCTGGACGTGGTTGTACAACGTGAGATTCTGCAGCAGATACACCAACTCAGAGAGGAGTTTGGTTTCTCGATACTCTTCATTACCCACGACTTAGCATTAATGAGCCAATTGTGTGATCGCATTGCCATCATGCGTCACGGCGAGATCGTTGAAGTTAATCAAGCCCATGAGATCCGTAACAACCCACAGCACTCCTACACCCAAAAGCTTTGGAGTTCTTTCCCCAATATTCATCAACACGCTCACGCAATAGCGTAATTGGAGGCTCCATGACACAACCTATTATCCAAGTAAAAAACTTAGTCAAAGAGTTCACCGTGGGTGGCGGCTTTGGTAAAGAAGACATATTTAGAGCACTGCATGGCGTGAGTTTCGATATCTATGCCGGAAAAACGTTGGCTCTGGTTGGGGAGTCTGGCTGCGGCAAAAGCACTTGTGCTCGATTGATGACCAAGGTCTACCCTGCTACCGAAGGGGAGATACTGTTCAACGGCAGAGACATCTCAACCCTCAACAGCCGTAAAGATATCTTGGATTACCGCAGCCGCGTACAAATGATATTTCAAGACCCATTTGGTTCGCTCAATCCAACTCATACCATAGAGCACCATTTAACGCGTCCGCTAAAAATTCACAAGCAAGTCGCCAATAAAGAGGCGCTCGTCGCTCGTCTTAAAGAGTTATTGGCGCTGGTGGAGTTACCCCAAGATACACTCGCTAAATACCCTCACGAGCTCAGTGGTGGCCAAAGACAGCGAGTTAACCTAGCAAGAGCGCTCGCCGTTGGTGCTGAAGTCATCCTAGCTGACGAACCGACCTCAATGTTGGACGTGTCTATAAGGCTTGGGGTGCTTAATCTCATGCAGAGAATGAAGAAAGAACTTGGCATCGGATTTTTGTACATTACTCATGATCTTGCGACAGCCCATTACATCGCCGAAGAGACGGCTGTGATGTACAAAGGCCAGATCGTTGAGTGGGGATCAACCCAGTCGATCTTAACCAATCCGCAGCACCCATATACGAAACTGTTGATCTCAGCGGTACCGGATCCTGATCTGCCATTTGGCGAACTTGTCAAAAATGAACCAAACTATTCAGTGGACGCTGATCGAATTCGAGAGCAGAGCAGTGAAATACAGAATGAGATTAAGCAAGTTGCTGATAATCACTATGTAAAACAGTGGGATAACGTTGCATGAATGAACTAGACACTTGGTTGGAGCGGATCGGAGATTGGTACAAAGACCGAAAGCATGATCAAGTGGAACGGTTAGAACCTTTGATCTTAACGCCTCCAGATGCACTCTGGGGGCCTTTGATCACGGATGAACAGAGCAAAGGCATCGCATGTTGGTTAGACGGGTGCTTGAGAATCTATACCTTCTATCGAAACTCAATCGAAAACCCAGACCACCAAGAAAAGGCTTATCAATACCTGATGTTTGCTTACGGTAAGCTTCAGGCGGTGTCTTGTGATCCAGAAGCAGAACCCGGCTTACAAGAGTGGTGTACCAAGCGGGTACAGCACTTGTGTGTACTGGCTTTGGAGTTTGCCAACCAACAACAAGAACCACGCTGGCAAAAAGAATCGGAGAAATTGATCGAATCACATGTGCGCTTTATGGCGAGCCAACCCCAGAACGATGATCAAGGTAGCGTTACACACCAACTTCATTGATCAACCCTTTCTCGATCAAACATCAACGCATCGAAATTACTGTCCCTCAAAAAGACCCGATCCATTGAAAGCATGATCTCACCTTGATCATGCTTCGGAGCTTATCAAGGTAAGCTATTGAATATTAATGATTCGATGAATTTCAGGCAAAAAAAAGCGAGTCCCTTGGGAACTCGCGAAAATCTATTCAGTATGATGTAACAAAATATGAGCCAATCTATTAATCATAAGAAAGGACAAAGGTTGTCTATTCGGGATAAATAATAATCAACTAGGTGCTCTATATTGTCATCACATTGTCAGCATTAGGTGCGGTTATTATCAGCACCTAATGATGTTCAGATCATCCATTCAGCAACGATTATACGACTCACGATTAGTGGCCGATCGCCATTTCATCGAGCGCTAAAAACACATTCTCATCCAAGTGGCCTTCGTGAACTTGCTTGCATACCTTGCGACGCACGGCCAAGCCAGAAATAAGACGCTCAATTGAAAGGTGTCGATTACTGGTGCTATCGCGGTCGTTGTAGAGTTCGATCAGCTTACTCAATGTTTCGTAAGGAATCACATCCTCTCCAACTCTTAACCAATCAAGCTTCTCAATGAGCTCTGAGCACTCTTCTTTGATTGAAGCATGAGAGTGCCCGGTCATTGCTGATAAAGCCGTTATACTGCGTTCTAGAGCCTCTGAAGAGGTATATTTAGACAGGGTTATCATGATCTCGTCAGCATTGATCTCAACAGAGTGCTTACGTTGTTTAACTCTGCGCCCTAGCTTGCCTCTTGGTGAAGGGGCTTTGCGCTGAATAGGCTCAAACTCGCCATCAATGATTTCAGATAACTCTTCCAGCTTTTGCTTAGACACCATTTCATTGCGCAGTGGGTTCGGCAATGTTGGCGCCATGTTTCGCTTACCTGCGTTGGTGGTGCGCGCTCTTGAGTAACGCAGTACTTCTTCAACGTTACATTTGATATCGACCTGATAATCGGTGGTCTTGCCTTTTTCGATCAACGCGGTGATCGTCAGGTGGTAACCCCACAGGTTGACGAGGAAGGTATCTTCTTGCTCCCCTACTTCACCCAGCTTTCTCAGTTCGCGGATCAGATCCATCGAAAAACGACGCCAATCAATATTTCGCGCCAGTTTTTGATTCAGTTCGCTCAATAGCATGCAATCAGAGTGACGACGCGCCATACGGCTTCTGAAGTAAGAATACATTTGGAAGACCAAGGTATGCTGCTTCAGGATCTCTGGTGGGAACAGGAAGAAATAATCGCGTGTGAGCAGCTCTTCATAGAACGATGGCTCCCATACCAAGATGTATAGGTTCGGTTTAATGCGAATTTCGCCGTCAGAGCCCTCTGTAGGCGCTTCTTCCGATGCGGTGATGGTTCTGGCTAAGAATCGGAAACGGTCGCTCTTAAAGCCTTCTGGCATGTTCTCACTAAGCCAACGGCCAGTAAGCTCATGCAACTGAAAATCGGTAAACTCAATGCGGTCAATGCTGTCTCGGATAGAGTCACGAGCCGGGCCGCTGTCTTTCTTGCCACGCAATGAAAGAATATCCGTGATGTAGAGCGGTGTTTTGTTCGGAGTGTGCTTCGCATCCAGATGGTAATCGTCTTGATGATGATCATGGTACTGAACAGTCAACGTGAATAACGCGAATAACGTCATCAGATCATCAACGGTCATAATATTTTTTGAAGATCGTGTTTCGATCACTGCTCGAGTTCCCGAGATCGAAACCATCGATTTCTGGTAGCTCTTACGTGTTCTAGGTGGCGCTAACGCTTGATCAATAATACCAGCCCAATTGGTTGGCGAGACAATAAATTGATCCGCTTCATCTTTCATCGTTGGCGGAGTATTAAGACCGTGTTCATTCAATAAACGTTTGTTTACTTTGGTTTGAGCTAGGGCTTTAGAACGCTTTTGCTTTTCGTTTTGTTTCACACTTTCAGTCACTAAGCTGGTGGCACCTAGCACTGATATCAACTGATTGGGATTAACAAAGCGATGTAGCATGGTTTTGCCCGCAAGGCCTTCTTCAAAGCGAACTGGGATTTGCTTGAAAAGTCCGATGTTTACAGCGGCTCTGAGTCTTTGTTGCAAGGCAGCACGTGTAACTTGTCCATCGGTTGATTCGATAATTTCAGTCGTTGAAACGTATCCATCTTTGCTGCTAAACCCGCGAAGTGAAATTAGGTTGAGAAGCTCAACGATGCTTTTCGTGACCCCTTTGAAGTGTTGATATTGTTCTATCCATTCAACGGCTGTTTCAGATACCTCAAATAAATGACCATCTTTGTGGCTTCGTGCCTTAATTAACAATTTCTCTTCTGGTTTCATTTTTGATCCGTATCACACTAACCGTAATTTCACTATAGTTCCTGAATGATAAAGAAAGAATGATCATAAATAAAGAGAATTTATTGGCTTTTAAATAACTGATCTTTCTGATTAATATGATCTTAAATGATTAAGTGATCTAATGATCCGGGCGATCGTTAGCTTTTAAGTTACTGAATTTAAAGTGTAAAAAAAAATCCGATTGGAAAGCATGATCATAAAGATAGCGAAACGATGATCATAAAAGATAAGAAAGCATGATCACAGAACATCAGAACGATGATCATTAAGTCATTGTAAGCATGATCATTATTGGTTCGAAAGCATGATCATTATACTTATACAGCTTATCCACAGTCCAGAATTGATCGACGAGTTCTAAATCATCAATGTGGATATTTTCGTTAGGTATTTTATCGGAACAATGATCAAGTAATGGGTCTTTTATATCGTTCCTCCCCTTTTATGTTTAAAAATTGGTCGAGATTGGCCACACAGTCAGTGGTTGGGCACTTTTAGCTCTCAACACAATAAATCAGGAAGCATGATCATGAAATTGTCATGTTTCTGCATTTCCATTCTGTGTCGATTGAATTTCTAACCAATCAGGCCTTATAGAGCTTGAATCCCCATTACAAAAGCATTTGTCCGTAAGTTAGGTCTAAATTTATATGCTTCCGGAACGATATTTACTTGATCATTTTTCCGGAGGTTGATCATTTCGAACAGGCATTCATACGGATCAATATTGATGAGTTTACACCTTGATCATGCTTCATAATATGGACTTATCAATTTTCTTACGAGTGATGTATCCCATGATCATTCTTCCGGTTGAGGCTCAACTCTCTTTTGTTTAGTGACGTCTCATCTTCGCTTTGTTTTTTATTTACCAAGCGATTTTTTAGGTTTTACTCTTTGTTGGTTGAAAATCTATCAATTTCGAATGCAAATCACACGAACCGTAATCTATGCTTGTGTTTCAATCGTTCCGAAGGTTTTTCGCTGAAATTCTATTTACATTGTAAATAAGTGATACTGTAACATTTTAAATGTAAGGCAGAAATAGCACGGTTATACATGACAAAAAGGGTCATTTTTGTGTTCGTATTAGCCGTTGTTTCATCAAACTGTAAAAATACAGTCTATTTTATGTGATTTTACTCATAAATGTATGTTCATGTTTTTGTTGTGTTTGTTGTTAATCGCTGTACAATTTGTACTTAGTTAATCATTACGGAAACTGGCAATGAAAAGAGAACAAACGATTGATAAGCTCTATCAGCTGGCCGAACAAACTCAACAAGTTCAGGCTGACCGAATTGAGATTATTCTGGAAGAGCGAAGTGATGAGCATTTCCCTCCAATGTCTAAAGCTATGATGGAGACACGTTCAGGCTTAACTCGTCGGAAATTGGATGAGGCAATCAACAAGCTTGAAGCGGATGGTCATCAGTTTACAAAGAACAACGCCAATCATTACTCGATTTCATTGACCGAAGCTCACATGCTGATGGACGCGGCTGAAGTGCCAAAGTTCCACCAACGTAAGCAGCATGTCGATAACAAACCATGGGTTATCAACGTACAGAACCAAAAGGGTGGTACGGGTAAATCAATGACAGCGGTTCACCTAGCGGCTTGTTTGTCTCTGAATTTAGATAAGCGCTACCGTATCTGCTTGATTGATTTGGATCCACAAGGCTCTTTGCGTCTGTTCTTAAACCCACAAATTAGTGGTGCAGAGCACGACAGCATCTATTCTGCCGTCGACATCATGTTGGACAACGTGCCAGAAGGCCAAGATGTTGATCTTGAATTCCTTCGCAAGAACGTACTATTGCCAACACAATATCCGAATCTAAAGACGATTTCGGCGTTCCCAGAAGACGCGATGTTTAACGCTGAAGCGTGGCAAAGCCTGTCTCAAGATCAGTCACTTGATATTGTTCGTCTTCTTAAAGAGAAGCTTATCGACAAAATCGCCGATGATTTTGATGTGATTATGATCGATACCGGCCCGCACGTTGACCCGCTAGTGTGGAACGCGATGTACGCATCGAACGCACTTCTAATCCCATGTGCTGCAAAACGTTTGGACTGGGCTTCAACGGTTAACTTCTTCCAACACTTACCAACTGTGTACGAGATGTTCCCTGACGATTGGAAAGGGCTTGAGTTTGTTCGCCTGATGCCAACCATGTTTGAAGACGATAACAAGAAGCAGGTATCAGTATTAACTGAGATGAACTACCTGTTGAATGACCAAGTAATGATGGCAACTATTCCAAGAAGTCGTGCCTTTGAAACTTGTGCAGATACTTACAGCACGGTTTTCGACCTGACGGTAAGCGACTTTGAGGGCGGTAAGAAAACCCTAGCGGTTGCCCAAGACGCGGTACAAAAAAGTGCTCTAGAATTAGAGCGAGTATTACATAGCAACTGGCCTTCACTTAATCAGGGATAACAAAAATGGCAATTAAAACATCTGACTTAAATGCAAAGCTATTTGGTAAAGCAAACAAACGCCGCGTAGCAACACCACAAGAAGCGCAAACGGCAGCAAAAGAACAGGCTCAAGTGATTGAACTTTCTGTTGCGGGTGAAGAGCTGGTTTCATTTGAACTAGTTCGAATTCCTGCGGCTGATGTTGCGACTCGAACGGTTGTTTTTGAAGATAATGCTCGTGAGCAATCTTTCTTAAACGAACACGCTCTTTCTGATGTTCTGACTACGTTAAAAGAACGCGGTCAGCAATATCCAGCGGTTGGTCGCAAGAATAAAGACGGCAAGATTGAAGTTCTTGATGGTAGCCGTCGTCGTATGTCATGTATTTTAGCGGACAAAGAGTTCCTAATTTACGTAGCGGAAAACATTAACGGCGAACACGCTAAGTTCTTATCAGACGTTGCTAACGCTCATAAACCACTTTCTCTTTACGAGAAGGGTAAAGAGATGCAAGCGAAACTGGATAAAGGCGAAGCTGAAGACCAAAAAGCACTCGCGAAAATGTTCCAGTGCAGTGAAGCTTTGGTGAGTGGAGCATTAAAAGCGGCGGCTTTACCACTTGAATTACTTCAAGCTTACCCAAATGTGAGCGACCTTGGTCGTCCGACGATTGTTAAACTGCACAAACAATTTGGTGGTTTAACGGGTGAGCAGCAACAAACATTACTGACCAAGTGTGATGCGTCTGAAGGTTTTGTATGGCAGCGTAGTGAAGCGCAAGGTGTTACGCGTTTAACGAAAGACGTGACTGAAACATTGGAAGGCTGGATTCTTGAACTGGCTCCTGCGCCAGCGAAGAAAGTATCTCCAAAAGTTGAGCTTATCAAAGGTCGAGCTTCTTATAGCCGCAAAGGTTCAAACCTAGCTTTGAATCTTAAGAAAGTGGATGATGCGACGATGCAAGAAATCTTAAGTTTCGTTCAATCAAAACTCGATTAAGCTTACAAACTATCTTAATCTTACAAGCTATCGAATGACTCTAAAGCCGCTTTATGCGGCTTTTTATTTGGCTGTGATAAACTGTGTTTAGATGAATCTGGACGCTAATTATGACGAACCCAACAAACACCTTTCTACATACTCTTTCCAAAACCGCCGAGCATAATCAGCACCGTTACGGTGTTGTCTTTTCTGGTGATAGTGATTGGCAAGACGCTACGATTCAGAGCTTTCTTTATACCTCTTCAGCACAAACAATTTTCCAGATGGGTGGTTTGCCTTTTCATTCGGTAACACATGTTCCGGTTAAAAAAGGGCAACAACTCCTAGGTCGAGAATGCCAACTTCTTGTTTGTGATTTTAGAGAGCAGTTTGATGCCAATAGTTTTAGTGCGGCATTGGGTGCATTAGTCGGTGGCGGTTTGTTGTTGGTTATTCCGCCCAAATCAGATGAATCTGAAGAGGGTTTGAATTCTACTTTTGGAAAACGTTGGTTAGCGTCCAACTTTGCCAAACTGTTTTCTGTTTCACAAGACGATGAACAGCTGACACAACTCTATGCTCGTCATCCTTTGCCTGAAGAATTAACCCAACCGGATTGTTTCGATAGATTTGAACAACAAAAGACGGCAATAGAGTTAGTTAAGAAAGTCGTCTCTGGACATCGAAAGCGTCCTTTGATTCTCACAGCAGACAGAGGTCGCGGCAAAAGCTCGACATTAGGTATCGCGGCAGCCGAGCTTTTGGTTGAACGGAAAGGGCTAAATATCATTGTTACCGCACCTTCTGTTAAAGCGGTTGAGCCGGTATTTGCTCACGCAAGCCAGCGCCTACAACCTTGTGAAGTTATCAATGCTACTCACATTTGCCATCAAGGCGGTAGCCTAAGATTTGTCGCACCAGATGAATTACTTCAATCTAAGCCCGATTGCGATTTGTTATTGGTTGATGAAGCGGCTGCCATTCCAATCCCGATGCTTAAATCACTGGTCGGCAGTTATCACCGTATGGTTTTTTCAACCACGGTTCACGGATACGAAGGAAGTGGGCGAGGGTTTGGAATTAAATTTGAGGCTTGGCTTTCTGAGCATCGTCCCGGATGGAAAGGCTACAAGCTTGAGCAACCAATCCGTTGGAATAATCACGACCCTCTAGAACGTTGGTTGTTTGATTGCTTCCTTCTGAGTGGCGAGTTTTTATCGAGTAGTTCTGTTATTCATAAGGCTGGTGATTTTTCTGATGAGGTGCTCAGCCAACTTAACCTAGTCGAGTTATCTAAAACCGAGTGTCTAGCGAATCCTGAAAAGCTTCAGCGATGTTTCTCTCTTTTAGTCGACGCTCATTATCAGACATCACCCAATGACTTAATGCAGTTTCTCAATAACCCAGCAATTCATTTATACGCGGCTTGGCATCAAGATGAATGTCTTGGCTGTATGTTGGTGACGGAGGAGGGCGGTTTAGATAAAGATTTAATTGCTCAGATTCAAACAGGAAAGCGCAGACCTCAAGGACATCTCGCGCCAGTGTTGTTAGCTAATCAGCTCGGCTCTATTGAAGCGGCAACAAATCGTTGTATGCGCGTGATGAGAATTGCAGTCTCAATTGAACATCAAGGTTTAGGCTTGGGAAGTTGGATGCTTGATCAGCTATCGAAGCAAGTCTCAGATATCGATTATCTGGCAACGAGTTTTGGGGCGAGCAGCGAGTTGGTTTCTTTCTGGCGACGTAACCAATTTTCTCCTGTGCATATTGGGCATCAACGAGATCAAGCGAGTGGCTGTCATTCTTTGTTGATGGTCAAGCCACTCGGCATTAATGCAAACAATTGGGTCGTTCCGCTGCAGCTTCAGTTTGAGCAAGGCTTTTGTTTTCTCGTTTCTGGCTCTTTAACTTCTCTTGAGGTTGATATGGTTCGCGCTCTATTACCAAACCAGTCACTGTCAGTTAGTGAGTTAGAAAAGAAGTTGCTTTGCAACTATGTAGAAGGCGGAAACAGTTACGACAGTATCGGCTTCATTACGTTGAAACTAATTCTAGCGAGTAACATTCAACTGTCGAGCGAGTCTTCATCGTCATCAACAGAGCAGCCAGTTAAGTCTGAACGCCAACATCGTAATGCTGATTGTTCGGCTATCTCGGATTTGTTGATTGCTAAAGTGGTGCAACAAAAAGGATGGGGGACTTGTGTTGAACAGTTCAATCTTGTTGGGCGTAAGCAAGCAGAAGTTCAGCTTCGACAAGATATCTCGTTGTTGTTGTCCAATTTACAGTGTAAATAGACAGAGATAGTTTCTAGATTAATTTACAGTGTAAATCCGAAATGGCGATTTACACTGTAAACTGAAGTCTATCTTTTGCTTGTCTTCTTCTTCGTCGGTTACAGCCTTCTAAAACTAGCCCTGCTGAATCCAACACCAAACCACTCATTTGCGTTTCATTAATGACTTACATCATCACTCTGTCGAGTTGTTGTCTGGTATCTTAATCTCAGGCTTCCATAACGTATAAATTAAACGGCAGTTATGTTCTGTTTCCCATTGTCCGCTTCTAGAGCTCTATTCCAAAATTTCTCTAAAAATTCGCTGATTATGATTGTAAAGGTGAGCCCGCTCATAAAATGCGTGTGTCTTATTTCTGAGTCATGTTTGCACAATCGAAAGTAAGTGATGTGACGCTGATTATTCTAATGTGGTGATTCTAAGCTCAGAACGAATTATATAGACTGAATAACAACTGAGTCATTAGGGATACTCGATTCGAATGTGGGATAACATTGTTACATTGTCAGAAGATAAGCTGCAGGTGGTCGCGCGTTTGCCATCTGGATTTGTGGTCGACGCAAGCTTTGATAACAAGACATTGCCACCAGCCTTGGAAGCTTTGAATGCATCTAACTATTTTCTTTTCGAAGAAGAGGTGCTGCGCTTTGTCACTCTGGCTAAAGAAGGTAAGGGTGAAGCTTATGAGGGAATCTTGATTGCTGAAGTTCGCAATGCAAGTGTCGCGGTCGAACTGTCTGATGATGAGATGCTGGCGAGTCTAGTTGTTACTGGCCCATACAATGGACACCCGCTCCGTGGTAGTGACATCATTCACTGTTTGGCTCAAGCCCATATTACCAAGGGCATAAATAAGCTAGCGCTCAGAAAGGTGCTGGTGATGAGTGGCAAAATTAAGCCCGGTGAAAAGTTTACTCAGCCCGTAGCGCAAGGCACACAACCCGTAAAGGGCAAGGACGCGAAGTTTGCCGCCTTGGTTGAAGACATTACTCGTCAAGTATTGAAGCCGCGTAGCAAAGACGCAGGCAAGATTGATATGCGAGATTTGGGTGAAACCATTACCGTCGGCCAAAATGATCACTTGATGAAACGTACTCCCGCCACTAAAGGCATTGCCGGTTTTACTGTGCAAGGTCGAATCATCCCACCACTTCCTGGACAAGACAGTTTAATCAAGCCTGGCAAGGGCACCTACATTTCTCCTGACGACCCTAATTTACTTCTCGCTTCATGCCCCGGCTTACCGATCATTAAAGAACGCAGTATCGAAGTTGATGATGCCTTGTGTGTGAGCAACGTTGATGTGTCGACTGGCCACGTTAAATTTAAAGGTAATGTGTTCGTCTCTGGAAACATTGAACCGGGGATGATTGTTAAGGCGACAGGATGCATTACGGTTGGCGGTTTTATTGAATCGGCAGAAGTTCAAGCACAAGGGGATATCAAAGTCGCGAAAGGAATTATTGGTCACACCACAAAAGAAGGGGAGCCCAAGAGTTGTAAGGTATTCACTAAAGGCTCTATTACTGCCAGCTATGCACAAAATGCAGAGTTACAAACGGGGACCGATCTCCGTCTTGGTGTCCACAGCATGGGGAACGAGATTCGATGTGGGCATGACCTTATCGTGATGGACACGATGAAGAAGCATGGCACGCTCAGTGGCGGAGAAGCTAAAGTAGGTGGCAAAGTGGAATGTGTCTTCTTGGGCGTAGAAGGCGATACCGCTACCAAGGTTCATGGTTTTGCGCGCTACGACGGATACCGACAAAAAATTGCTGAGTTAAAAGAAACGTATAAACAAACTCAAGAAAAGACGATGGATGTGATTCGTCAGGAATTAGAATTTAAAAAGCAGCCTAAGGCTCAAAGAAGTGAAGAACAAGCCTTGTTGATTGAACAACAAAGAGAAAAGAACAATCTAGCAATAGAGAACACCAAATCGCAGTTGGACATGTTAGAGAACGAATTTGAAACGCACCTTGCTGAGTGCACGGTAGAGGCCCATGAGAAAGTCTATACTCGAGTCACGATTCAATTTGGTGATGAAACGGTGACGACCAAGCGAACTCATGGCGGCAGTGTTTTCTCGTTCAATCAGTATGAGATTCAATGTTCGTTCAAGATGGAACAAGAAGACATTGCTTTGTAGGCTGCCCGTTGAAGTCGGCTTACTATCGATTGCTTATTACAAACAGCTTATTGAAGACCAGCGATGCGATGGCACGCATAGATACCAATATTTGAAGATAAAAAAAGGGGAGCTGATGCTCCCCTTTCGATTTTTATAGTTCTAGATATTTTGGTCTGACGGTTTTGATTTAGCCGCTCAGATTTAGCAACTTGGCGTACAAGGTTTGTGCTAGCTTGCTGCTCTTACTCGGCCTTGTTTAAGATCAGACAGCACTTGTGCTTTGGGACCGTCGGCAATAATGCTGCCTTTCTCCATCACAATCACTCGATCAACAATGTCTAACATAGAAGTCTTGTGCGTGATCAGAATTAAAGTCTCGCTAGGTAACAGTTGGCTAAGCTGATGCTTGATGTGCATTTCAGAACGGTTATCCATGGCACTGGTTGGTTCATCCATCAAGAGTACTGGTGGGCGACCGAGGAAGGCTCTAGCAATCGCGATAGCCTGACGTTGACCACCAGATAGCAAACCACCACCTTCACCGACTTGGCGTTCTAAGCCCGCAGGATCTTGCTGAGTGAAAGCAGTAACGCCTGCACGGTTAGCGGCATCCATCACATCGCGATCATCAACCAATGGACGACCTAATGTGATGTTGTCTCTCACTGAACCGTAGAACAAGTTACTGTCTTGCGGTACACAGCCTATATTGCGTCGTACGTCGACATGGTGAAGTTGCTCCATGTCGGTGTCATCAATACGTACATGACCTTCTGTGGGCTTGTAGAGGCCCATTATCAAGCGTTCTAATGTTGTTTTACCTGAACCGATACGGCCGATAATCGCTACTTTCTCACCGGGAGTAATGGTTAGACTCAGATCTCTCACTGACGCGACCGGAGAATCAGGGTAATGGAAGGTTACTTTATCCAGTGCAATACGACCTTGAATGATAGGACGGTGGATATAACGCTTTCCTTCTTCCTGCTCGTCAGGCATCGACATCACTTGTTCGATTAAGGTCATCGAAGATTTCGCCTGATTGTAACGCGTCGAAAGCAATGAAAGTTGAACAAGAGGTCCAATCGCACGGCCACTCAACATGGTTGCAGCAATCAAGCCACCCATCGTAAGCTCGCCTTCTGCAATTAGATACACGCCAAAAATGATCATACCGACGTTGGTACTTTGCTGAACAAAGCCTGCGGTGTTTTGGATGCTGTCAGTAATGCGGCGACTTTTGATGTTCCAATTCGCCATGTGCGCTACTGCTTCTTCCCAACGGAATTGGAATTGGCTTTGAGCGCTGAAAAGTTTAACGGTTTCTAACCCCGCCAGACTCTCGATTAAGTTTGCGTATTTCTGAGAAGCAAGGCGTGAACCTTCTTCAATGGTTCGACGCAGCGGGCCTTGGATTAATAACGCATAGATGATCAGAACGACAACACCGACCACAGGAACAAACACCAGATTTCCTGCCATCAACCAAATTAGAGCCAGGAACATCAGAGCGAATGGTAAATCGATTAACGAGCCAATCGTCGCTGAGGTAAAGAACTCACGAATCGATTCGAACTCTTGCAAGTTTTTCGCAAAAGCACCGACCGAAGCCGGCTTTGCTTCCATACGAATACCGAGAACTTTACTGAATAGTTTGGATGAGATCAGAATGTCTGACTTCTTACCCGCTACATCAATAAAGTAACTTCTCATCAATTTCAAAAGCAGATCGAAAAGGAAGACAACGAAGATCCCGCTCGCCAACACCCATAAGGTTTCAAAGGCGAGGTTGGGTACCACTTTGTCGTACACCAATCGAGTGAACATCGGTGCCGCGATGGCGAAGACATTGATCAAGATGGATGCGATCAGTACGTCTCGATAAATGTTCTTCGATTCCCAAATCGTGCTCCAGAACCAGTGACCTTGACGTGTTTTGAGAATCTCTGGTGAGCGCTCATCGTAACGAAACTGTTTTTTGACCAAGAAATATCGGCCAATAAACTGTTCTTTCAATTCCTCGACGGGAATGACGATCGGTACCATTCCGCTTTCCGCGGTGATGATCTCGGCTTCTTGTTTTTCTAAATCGATACTATTAAGAACACATGCCTCGCCCTGCTTGAGAAGTAAAACAGCAGGCAAAATAAGATGAGGGATGCTTTCTAGGTCAGAACGGTTTTCTTTCGCCACTAATCCCGCACGCTCAGCAGAGCGAGGGAATAGGAAAGGGGTGAGCTTTCCATCGGATAGTGGCAGCCCATTGATCAATGCTTCGGGCGAGTTAGCTAACCCGTAATATCGGCTAACGTAGATCAGTGAGTTCAATAGTGGATCTTGCATGCGATATAACCTTACTACTATTTATCAACAATGAAGCCTTGGAACACTTCTACGTAGTTATCAGACAAAATATCAAGCTGAGTCTGAGTTTCAATTCGTGACGCAATGGTCGTTACGCCAAGGTTATGAGCCGTTCTTGAGATCGACGTTAATGTGAATTTTTGTTTTTCATCATCAAGGTTATGAGTAAACAGGTAATCCAGCTTCACATAGCTCGGGCGGTATTCGTTGATGTAATCCAGTGATTGGAAGTTACGTCCGTAGTTATCGACACCAAACACCGCGTCAGCGTTGCGAATGGTGTTACACAGCAGCGCGGTATAGTGCGGAACGTTGATGAAACAGTTCTCTGGGATCTCAAAGTGGAGTAGGTGCGCGATTGAGGCATTGTGCTCAAGGGTTTTACCAATCCAACGGATGAAGCTTGGTTGAGAAATACTGCTTGGTGAGATATTGATAGCAACAGGGCTTGTTACTTCTTTCGCATTAAGCTTTTCGATCATCTTCTCGATAACGTATTGGTCGAGAATATGGCTCATTTCAAGCTGCTCTAGTGCGTATAGGTATTGGTTAGCACCGTAACGAACACCGTCTTTCTCAATCGCAGAGAAAACCTCTTGGTGATAGGTTTTGCCAAAGGCATTGTTTGCAGCCTGAAGACGGAAGGTGATTAGGTCGTTGATGATCGCTTCTTCAACCAACATACGCCATTGTTGTTTACCCATCACAGCGCCATGATCGTCTGCTGTGACGTAACCATAATTAAGTTCACGGTTCGCTTTGGCACTTGAGAGCGCGTTATCCACCAGTGACATGATTTCGGTACTGGTTTTACGTTTGTTGCTGTATGTGACACCAAGCGCAATGTGTGGGTTCGCCATACCGGTTGGATCTGAACCTAGGTTTTGAATGCAGTTTACAATGCTGCTCGCGACGAGTTTAAGTTCGTTCTCGTCGATGTTTGGCATAATGAAGCCAAACTCGTCACTCGAAATACGAGCGATGGTGATATCTGGTGATGAAATTGACGCCTGTAACTGTTCAGCCAGTTGGTGAACCAAGGCATCACCTTCTTGGTAGCCTTTTTCATCGTACTCTTCACTAATAAACTCGGCTTTTAGTACCGCTAAACCACCCAAACTTGACTCTTCTAACCACTGAGTTAACTGAGACATGTAGTAAGCGCGGTTACCCAATTGAGATACAGGGTCGATATACGCGCGTTCACGTAGCTTCTGAGCTTCTTTGGCTTGGTTTTTAAACGCTAATTCAACTTGAGTAGACATGTGGTTAATACCATCAACCACTAAGATCAAATCTTTTGTTTTCGGACGAACCAATGGTTCACCAAACTGATTCTTGGCGATCTGATCCATTTTTGTAATGATCAATGAGAGAGGGCGCAGCGCACGTTTAAGGATCCATGAGATGGAGATCAAACCCAGCAAGAAGATCGACCCAAAGATGGTTAGTAAGCGGGTAAATGCTTGCCAGAGTTGATCATAAGCAGGGCCTGGGTGACTCACGATCTCAACTTCTGCCAGTTGCATCCAGCCACTGGTGATCACGCGGCGGTCATGAACGGGTTCAAATAGATTTAAACTTGTAAACCATTCTGGCACTCCTGTTGATTTCACAGGATAAGAGCGAAGAATATCGTCTCCGGTGTCTAGAAAAATCAATCGAACGACGGAGTAAGAACTGCCATCAAACAGGGCGTTGATAACAGACTCCACTGCCACCTTGTCCTTTTCTTCTAGGTAAGGGGCGAGAGCCAGTCCAACAGTATTAATGGTATTACTTACCTCAGAGCGTTGCTGCTCCTCTAAGTATCCACGGGTGGTATTGAATTCGATCATAAAAACTGACGTCATCAGCAGTATGAACACCGCAACCATCCCGACCACAAGCTGTTTATATAAAGTCATTGTACCTACTCATCGTAATTGATAATGGGTTTGTTTAATTTTAGAGAGCGCTCACGAGAACGTAAGTCGTTCCATAAGCTCAATCTTGAAGATTTCCCTGCGAGCTTACCGCTGCCTGCTGCCGACTTGATCAACCAAAGGTTTTTACCATTGAAACTGTAAATTGGTCGTAGGTCGCCGCGCTTGGAACCGCGTTTTATCTCAGGGTTTAAGTTGTCCAAAATTAGTGGCTCTGCACTTGGTTTCGAGTAGTACGCCAACACCATATGGAATTGGTTTAACTCGAGTGCTTTTACGTACACCAATCTTAATTTTTTGTCTGGCACGCCCAGTTCGAGCAAAGAGAAGTATTTCGCGATGGTGAAATCTTCACAGTCACCCGCGTTACTGCCTAAGAACTCCAGTGGCGTTGCCCAGTAATCGTTCTTTCCCCAAAGTATGCTGTCATCGACAAAGTACATTTGATTGAAGAATTGATTAATGGATTCGAGTTTTTCCCTTTCGCTTAATCCACCATAGGCCGCAATATTTGAGCGCCATGTGGTGACTCGCTTAGCGGCTCTCTCTCCATAGGTTTCAGAGACAGCATCAATCCAACGTTGGTCACTCTTATTGAGTGCCGCAGAGGTAAAAGAGGTGAGGACCAACAGCAAAAGCGAGAGCCGAGACTTCATAGCCTTCGCTCTTGGGGTTGGGTTGCGCATTGAATAGCAGTGTTAAGCATCAAGCGTCCTTACTCTTTTAGTGCATTGTTCTGAGCGCTAAGTATTGGTTTCAACATGTACTCAAGAACGGTTCTCTTACCTGTGATGATATCCACTGAAGCTGTCATACCAGGAATGATCGGCAGCTCTTCGTTTTGTCCAAAATTGTGCTTTTCTGTACGTACACGCACGATGTAGAAGCTGTTGCCTTCTTCATCTTGAGTAGTATCGGCACTGATGTGCTCTAACACGCCTTCCAGACCACCGTATTTAGTGAAGTCATAGGCGCTGAATTTAACGATGGCAGTCAATTCTGGACGTAGGAAAGCGATATCTTGTGGGGCGATTTTCGCTTCAACCAATAGAGAGTCTTCTGTCGGTACAATCTCAACGATGTCCATACCCGGTTGGATAACACCACCGACGGTATTAATGCCAAGAGTTTTGACTGTGCCTGTTACCGGAGATACCACGACAGTACGGTTTACTCTGTCTTCAAGGCCGACTGCGGATTCGGTTAATGCAGAGAGTTTGTCTTGTGCTTGGTTGAGTTTTTCTTGCTGCTCTGAGCGGAAGTTCAGCGCGGCATCGATTCGGCTAAGCATGGATTCTTTAATGGCAGAACGTAGAAGAGGGACTTTGAGCTCGCTTGAGGTCATTTCTCGGCGAGTATCGTTCACTTGTCTTTGCAGCTTGAGTAATTCAATTCTTGGTACCACGCCTTCGTCCGCAAGCGGTTTGGTGATATCCAGTTCTTGGCGAGCAAATTGGTAGCTCTGTTTTAGGTTACGAACACGCGCCTTAATCTCAATTAGGTCTTGTTGTTTCTGTTCAACCTGTTGATCAAAAACCGAAAGTTGGTTTTTAAGGTTATTCAGGTCTTGACGATATTCTGCTTTCTGGCGATTCACCAGTTTTGGTTGAAGCTCGTAAAGTTTTGGAGGGAAAGCCAGTTTACCGTAGTCGAGTAAGACACTTTTTTTCCACTCTGCTACAGAGAACTCTTCGTCGATAACAACACTGGTTAATGAGGCTGAAAGCATTAATACGTTGGCGGTTAAGTTGGCAACTTGCTGTTCGCGTTCACGGAAGTCGGAACGAAAACGAGTGTCATCGATCAACAGTAGTTGTTGACCTTTTTGAACTCGTTGGCCTTCTCTAACCAATATCTCTTTAACTAAGCCACCCTCAAGGTTTTGAACCACTTGGATTTGAGAGGAAGGGATGACCTTGCCTTGGCCAACGGTGACTTTGTCTATTTCAGCCCAATTCGCCCACGCAATAGCAGCAACAAAAAACAGAATGATTACCCACAACATTATACGCGCGCTGGTTGGCGTATTGAGTAGCAATGCCGCTGTTTTATCATCGACGTACTCAAGTTCGGTATCGTTCAATTTGCTGAAATTTTTCTGACTCATAACAGTCCTTGTGTGCTGAATAAAGGTGCAAGCCTATTGAGTGTATTCTTAGTTCTAAGAAATGTTAAGAATTTGTTCGTTTAAATCTTTGAATTTATATAATTTTTAAGAGTTATCGATTTTTGAAATCCGTCTTATCGAGCTGGTGTTTCCTCAGCTTGTCATACAGCGTTTTTCGAGAGACTTGGAGCTCTTGTTGCACCTCTTTCAATCGTCCTTGATGGCGATGTAACGCCTCGATTAAGATTATTTGTTCAAAGCTATCAGTACGTTGGCTTAATGACTGTTGCTGCTCTTCAGGGCTCATATCAAGCTGGTTTTCGTCGTTTTGCTCATTATCATCACTGTCGAGAGCAGGTTGCTTTACTTGTGTCAGCACTCTGAGCTCAGCGTGTTGGCGAAGCTGTCGAATGTTTTCGCTCCAATGGGTTGCGATCAACCGTTGAATCTCTTTTTCTGTGATAACGGGCGGCGGTAACTGATATCGACTGGCTGCACCGCGAGCAAAATGCTTGAACAAAGAGCCAATATCTTCTGTTCTTTGTGCCAAGGGTAATAAATTAAATCGGCGCAGTTCACCTGTAATTGTAGTAGGAACTACTGTAGTTGCGATAATGATACAAGTTGCATTGGTCTTGCATGAGTTTTCACGAAGTAAAGTGGGTTTTAGAGCGGCTAACCATAACCATTGCTGCGAAGTTAATGCTTCTGTTTCATGGATATAAAGTGTTCCGCCCTGATGTTTTAGGAATAATTGCAGAACAAACTGATCAAACGTAGCTTGGTCATTGCGCGGTAAATTGAATGCGGCGACAGGGCAAAGCTCAGCGGTTTGATGGCTGTGTAAATCGTGCGTGTACTGTGCTGTGATTCTTTTTCCTGTTCCTAAATCTCCAACAAACAACAATAGCGGGTTGGCTTTGGTATCTAAGGTGATTAATTCCCGACGTAGGGTTTGCATCGAAGCAGATTGCCCTATCAGTTTTGGCCCCACCTGATTTTGCATCGCCAGTTCTTTTCTCAGCAGGTTGTTCTCTTCAACTAAGGCCAGTTTGTCCGCAGCCTTTTTTACTGCGGTGAGCAGAGCATCGACAACAAATGGCTTCTCTAAAAAGTCGTAAGCGCCAGATTTCATTGCTGATACGGCGGTCTGCACGTCGCCATGTCCGGTGAGCACAATCACTTGAAAGTGGGGGTTATGGCTGAGCAACTGCTGCGTAAATTGAATGCCGTCCATCACTGGCATGTGAATATCGGTGATCACAATTCCGGCTTGAGCAATGTTGATCTTCTTCATTGCCTCAATGGCATTGGGAAAGCAGACAATATCGATGCCTTCAATAAGCATGGCTTGTTCTACTGAGTCTCGAATTGCTGGCTCATCGTCAACAAAATAGAGTTTTGGCATAGATTGCAAAAGCGGTGTCCTTAGCATTTACAGTTAAATAAAATGATTCATAACAGGGGATTAGCCCTAATTTCGATAAAGCGGAATATCGAGCGTAAACATCATTCCCGATGGTTGGTGTTGGGTCGCAGTAATGGTGCCGTTATACGCTTCAATAATGCGTTTCGATATCGACAGCCCCAACCCTAAGCCTTCTGGTTTGGTGGTAAAAAATGGGTCGAACAGTTGATTCAGCTTGTCGTCAGCCATTCCTATCCCGTTATCCCAAACCGTGATTTTGCAGGTGTCATTGTGCAATTGCCATTCAATTCCAATCTGCGGGCTCGCTTGTCGGGTTAAGGCTTGATGTTCTAAAGATTGCTGCTCCATCGTTTGATGTAGCCGATCTTGTTGCTGAGGTGCCTGTTGTTGGAATGCCAGTTGTTGGATTGAGTGCTGCTGAAGCGCTTGAGTCGCGTTGTGAATCAGATTCACCAACACTTGTTCGAGCTCGGTTGGATGAATGGCGATATTGAGATCATCCGGTATGGTACTCAATCGAAGCGTGATGCCTTGCTTGATCATGACAGCGCTCAGGATACTGGTCGAGTTGTTGACTGCTTGATGCAGGTTGGCGACGTGATGTTCTTGTTTGGTGACCTTGCGAGTAAAGACTTTGAGCCGCGCGATGATGTCGGTAATGGTGCTGTTGAGGCCAATCATTTTCTCAAGGTTGCTTTTAACTAGGTCTGTGCGCTCCATCTCAAGCAGTTTAAGGCTGTTTTCGCTGTAGGTTCTTAGCGCCGCAAGCGGTTGGTTGATTTCGTGGTTGATGCTGGCTGACAACTCTCCAAGCACGGCTAACTTGGCGGTTTGTGTCAGCTCTTGCTCTGTCTGCTTGAGCTTTAACTGAGATTCTTGATATTGGTAAATCGTCTGCTGAAGTTGGTCGTTAGACTGCTTTAAATAGTGAGTTCGCTTATCAACGGTTTGCTCTAAATTCTGGTTCAATTGAGTTAACGCGACCTTAGCTAAGTAAGTTTGACGCCAAGACCAAGCAATGAGCACGACTAAGCTGTAGATAACCAGAAAGATGGCGTCTATCTGCAAGACTTTACGTAACTCGGCCTTGGTTTCTTTTAAGGCAACCACTTGGTACTGATTATTGCTGGTTGAGGCTGGGTAAAGTTTAAAGCTGCCTAACCTGCTGAGCTGATTAGTCATCAGTTGTGTTTGATTGTTTGTCGACGGGTTGCTGCTGTTGCCATTAATCTCTGATGAGGCTTGAAAGGTGTCAATGATCGATATTTGGCTTTGACCGTATTGGCGATTACGAGCAATTTCTTGTTGTTGTGCTTGAGTTAAAGGCAACAATGATTGGTAAAGCCAATCGTGTTGGCTAGAAAGAAACACCACCTGATTCGAATCGAGTACCACGATCTCAAAGTCATCGCTGGTGAGGATGTTCTCAAGATTCTCTAAACTAACTTTAACGGTGATGACACCAACGATGTTGTCGGCGACATACAGCGGTGACGATAAAAAGTATCCCCGCACATTTGAGCGCGCGCCAAGGGCAACATAATGGGTTTTATCGCCTTTGATTGCAGACGCAAAGTAGGGACGAAATGAGAAGTTTTCACCTACAAAGGTACGCGGTTTTTGGTAGTTGCTTGATGCGACGACTGTGCCACTTTGGTCATGAATGTAGATGGTGTCAGCTTGGCTCTGATTCGACCAATCAAACAGTAACTTATTGAGTTCCATGGTCGTGATTTTGCTTGCTTGAGCTGTTTCATCAAAATAAGAGAGCAAGCGTGGATCGTGGCTAAGCAAGTCAGGAATTTGTTTGAATTTTTCGAGTTCAGAATCGATTTGCAGATTGGCTTTGTTGGCCGCTTCATTTAGCTGCTGCGCGACGATTTTTTCTTGGTACTGCACGGCCACAAAGTGGGTTGCACTCAGCCCTGCTATGCCTAACAACAATGAGAATAAAACAAAGGGTGTTAGAAGGTTAGGCCGTTTTTTAGTCACTGGTATCTCAGCTTATGATCCGTTTATATATAGACTATCAATATGATAGTTTGAGTACCGAGATCTTGTTAACACCGAACGCTTTCTGTAAGACAAAACCACGGCTTAGACTTGTGTTTCAAAGGATTACAGCGCAGAATCACAAAAAATTAAAAGGAGCAACGAAATGGAACTGACAGATATTCGTCGTGAATACGCTAAGGGTGGACTGAGACGTAAAGACTTAGCCGCAGACCCTATTGAGCAATTCAATCTATGGTTAGAGCAAGCCATCGAAGCTAAGATGACTGATCCTACTGCCATGACAGTTGCCACGGTTGATGAAAATGGTCAGCCATTCCAACGAATTGTTTTGCTGAAGAATGTTGATAAAGACGGTTTCGTTTTTTACACCAACTTGGGTAGCCGTAAAGCGCACCAACTTGAGCACAACAGTAAGATCAGCCTGCATTTCCCTTGGCACCCTCTTGAGCGACAAGTTCACATTACTGGTACCGCTGAAAAGCTGACAGCAATGGAAAACATGAAGTACTTCTCATCTCGCCCGAAAGAGAGCCAGTTGGCTGCCATCGCGAGTAAGCAAAGTAGCCGTATCTCTGCGCGTGGGATCTTGGAAGGTAAGTATTTAGAGCTTAAACAAAAGTTCGCGAAGGGAGAGATCCCGGTGCCTTCTTTCTGGGGTGGCTTCCGAGTACGTGTTGATAGCATTGAGTTCTGGCAAGGTGGTGAACACCGTCTGCATGACCGCTTCTTGTTCTCACGTCAAGACAACAGCTGGGATATCGATCGCCTAGCGCCATAGTTCGAACCTGTTGTACCAATCAAAAGATACCGTTGATTTTGCGTTTATTCACATCAACGGTATTTTTTTGTCTCATTTTTACTTAGTCACTGTGCAGAACCACCGAGATCTGTTTTTTGAGCAGGGTTTCTGGGATCACTGAACCTAGTCCTGAATCCAACGCAAACTCAATCAACTGGCTTTTACTGCGAGCATCGAACTTCTGCTTTAATCTCGCGACATGGCCTTCGACGGTCTTGATTGAGATATTCAACGTCAGTGCAATGTATTGGGGTTTCTTACCGAACAGCAATAAGAACAACACTTCTGATTCTCGTACCGTCAGCTTCTTTTGCAGCTTAGACACTCGCGGTTTTGAGCCCGCTATCGATGCTTGATTTCCTTTCTCACACGTCGCCTGACACACCCAATGACCAACCTCTAAGATGGCCGTATCAGTGAGCTCTTGACCATAGAAGATCGTGCCTTGGACGTTGTCATTGTCATCAAGCCAAGGGGTCTTGGTAAAGATATGTGCGTGCCAACGCCCGTCTGGATAAGGATGAATATCGAGGATCTTGAGCGTGCAGCGTGTGTCCATCACATGTTTGTCTTGAGCTCTGAAGTCTTGCGCGCATTCGGTTGTTTGGCTCGGCATATCGAAATCGGTTAAGCCAGTGCAACTTTCACCCGGCATCAACCCAATTAATTGGTTGTAAGCGAGATTCGCGTAGACGAAAACGGACTCAGTATCTTTACAGCCCCAGCAGCCTGGAAGTTGTTCAAATAAAGAGCGATGTATGGAGTTGAGAGGTTCTGGCAAGGTTTTATCTCGTAAGCTACGACACAATGATGATATCAGTTTCTTATTGAGCTGCAATGCCAATTCGGGGCTGAACGACGAGCCCGCCGGAGACGCTGAACAGTCATTAAACGGATCGTTGATTAAGTGTCTGCCTTGAGGGGAATAGCTGAACGGAAGGGAGGATAAATAGGCAAAAAAAAGCCAGCCTGAAGAAGGGCTGGCTAAAGACAAGATATGCCTTGTCGACATGTAGAAGATTTTCAGGTCAATTCGCGAGGGTCGTGCAAATTAACCTGAGGCATCAGCTAGATACCCAGAGTGACTTACTACTCTATCGATGAATCTACTCCTAGGAGTGCTTATGCATAAGGGGGGAATTCCCCTATAAACGCCGCTCAATGTGAGAATTGAGAACCTAGAGTAAATATTATAAAACCTTGAGCAAGTAATCGAGCGCTTATAGCTCTCGTACTACTCGGAATCCTAGGTAATTGGCTGCGGTTGAAGGCGCTACATACAGTTCATTAAAGACCTTAGCTTCTTCAGGTGAGAAGCTCCACGCTCCGCCTTTTGCTAAACCTTTCTGAGTGGTTGTCCATTCCCATACGTTGCCAACCATGTCGTAGAAGCCCGTTGGCGTTGGTAAGAACGACTTAACTGGTGAAGTGCTGACGTTTGACCAAGGTGTGCCAGCCCAGCCTGTATTCGCTTTGCCAGACTTGAATTCGTTGCCCCACCAGAAGTTGGTATCTTGGCCTGCTCTTGCTGCCGCTTCCCACTCTTGTGGTGTGGGTAGACGATAAGTGAAGCCGGTGTTTTTAGACAACCAACGCGTATAAGCTTTGGCATCATTCTGGCTAACACAAACAACGGGAGAGTCGTCCTGTTGTTTAAAGCCTGGGTTTTGCCAATGCTTGTCTGATACTGAGGTTATTTCTGCGTTTGTAAAGGTGTCGCAGGTATTCATTAACTCTGCGTCTGTCTCGTAGCCTGTACTTTCTGCAAACGCTTTAAAGTCTCGTACTCGTATTGGTGTCGCTGCAAGCGCGAAAGGCTTCTTAATGGTGACTTGTTGTGCGTTGTTTTCACCTAACAAGTAACGACCTGAACCGACCACAATCATTTCTGGGCTTTGAGCGTTGGCTTTCATTGGATCAGCGAACTTGGTGCCAACATTCAATGAGTTTTGTTTTGCGCGTAATACAGCTCTGAGGTTGTGATCGCGAGCGATTTTCAATTCTTGATGGAAAGAAAGGTAGCCTTCTTTCTCGATGGTGATCATGTGCTGACCAGTAGGTAACATCACCTCAACGGGGGTGCTGCCATATTTCACGCCGTTGATAGAAACTTTGTCGTTGTACTGGTTTGAACGAACCACCAAGTTAACCCAAGCGACTTCTTTTTGCTGATCGTTGGCTTGTTGCTCGCTTTGTGTGAAACAGTTTGATGACTGAATACCCAGTAGACGGCAAGGTGTGTTCTTGTCTGGACGAGTCTCTAGATTCGCAGCAATTACCGCTCGGTAACGGTTATCTTCAGAGAAGCCAGAGGATTTCACTTTGTGTTGCAGGACATGAATATTCAACGAAGCCGACGCTAGGTGCTCTTTCACGGCTTTCGATTCAGTCGCGTTGTCTACGAGGCTATGTTGGAATTGCTTTACGGCTTTTTGAAGTGCCAAGGTCACGGTTTGGTCCGAACACTGCGCCAGTGTCATGTCGCTGCTACAACGATTGGTAAAGCTGACGGTTTGTTCTTGCGTTTGAGTGATCTCGTTTCTTAGTCGCTCGGCTCTTGCTCTTAGTTTGTCTTGATTAAGATTTGCGATTGAAGCTTCTGCTGCTGCTTTCTCTGCTTGAATAGCCTCGAGTTCCATCACCAAGCCTTGCTGTTTCTGTTCAGAGTCAGACATTGCAAGCTTGTTCTCTTTTACGGTTTTCCAAGCCCCTTGGAAAGCGTTTTGAGCGAGTGAAATATCAAAGTCAGGTTCATCAATCATACGAGCGTAATCTTGCTCTAGGTTCGCTTTCGCTTTTGCTAGGTCTTGTTCTGCTTTAGCGGTCAGCTTTGCTACACGCGCAGATTGCTGTGCATGGTTATCGACTTGAGTTTGTTTGTCTGCGAGCTTTTTCTCGACAGCCGTTAAGTCGGCATGCTTTTCGAAAAGCGCGCTTTCAATGTCGGTGACCGATGACGTGATCGCTGGTGGTGTTGCTTCAGCGAAAACAGCCGGTGTCATTAAGCAGGGAGCAAGTGCAAATAGTAGAGCTGGAAAACCTTGGCGCATGATGGGCTACTTCAATCGTAATTTAGGTTAATCAAATATTCTAAACGAAAACGCCATTTCGTCTGAAGCTATTGTTTATAATGACCATACAGTTTATGGCGATCATACAGTTTATAACTATCAACAAAATGGCGACTATTCATTCAGCTTTGTGAAACAGGCACGGCTATTTCAATCTCAACGGGCTTAGCTGTTTATATCGGATTTAATACCCAACTTAGCTTTGCTTGCTAGGAAGAAGCTTAACCCAGATGGTATCGCTACCATTGATGGTGACAGAGCGGTTGTAAGATTCGTAACCCTGTTTTGAAATGGTTACTTGGTGACGTCCGCTTGGTAGTGCAACCTCAATTGGTGTGCTGCCATACTTGATGCCGTTAATGGTGACTGAATCATTGTACTGATCAGAACGAACCGTCACGTTAGCCCACTGCTTGTCATTTTTTTTAACGACAGCGGCTTGGCTGCCTGTTAAACAGTAGCGTGTAGACACGTTCAACAAGTTACAAGCGGCAATGGCTTCTGGTTTAGCTTGAAGCTGAGCTTGTATCTGCATGAAGTATGCGTTGTTGCCAGAGAAACCACTCTTGATTGCTTGGCTGTCTTGAACATGAATGTTCAGTTGAACACCCTGCAAGTTTTGCTTCGCGAGTGTGCTTTCTGTGAGCTGCTCAAGTAATTGGCTCTTGAACGTTTGAACGGCTTTTTGGTTCGTTAGGTGTTTACCTTGAGATGTACATTCACCGAGTGTCATTGTTGATGCACAAGTCGTGGTGTAGCTGGTTTCAAGAACCGCACTTTCACGAAGTTCTGTTGCGATACGCTTAACGCGCGCTTCAACTTTTGACTCTCTCAAGTTAGCCAGCTCATTATTTAGACGAGCTTGCTTTTGCTTGATTTGAGAAAGGTGAATTTCACCCTCGTTCATCGCTTGTTGGTTATCTAGCTGAGACGATTGATTCTCTTTAACGGCTGCCCAAGCATCTTGGTAGCTTTTCTGGAAAGAGACCAAATCCGTTTCTGGATCTTCAAGTAAGCGACTGTACTGTTTGTCTAGTACAGACTTAGCTCTGTTACGTTTTGCCTTAAGTTCTTCACCTTCGCGCAACAACTTACTATTTTTGTTTTGTAGTTGTTTTAGGTTTTCAGTCGCCGATACTTTGGTTGCTGAAATACGCTCAATATCTGAGTTTTTCTCTGTTAGCTTTGCATCGATAGCTGAAACGGGATCGACTTGATTCAGTTCTTCAGCGGATACCGATGCAGATACCCAAAGTGGGGATAGCGCAAGTAAAAGCGCTGAAATTCGAAAGTTAGTCATAGGTCCCTGCAACTTGTAGATTGAAAATTGGCTCGTTAATAAAGTGTCTACTTCCTAGTTGTGAGTCACTAGTTATTAGCAATTAACACAGTACCCGTCTTTATACCGTTTTATTGCTATCCAATCTACTCAAAAGCCAAGTTTCGGTACTTCGGATACACTTTTTGCAGGTTTATCGCCAATTATTTGAGCTATATAAGAAAATTTATTCATTATGTTGAGGCGACAAAGTATTTATTGATGACATGGTTTTACTAGCTGGTGTGCTTGCTTGTATGAGTGCTGTAAGCCCCTAAACTCACCGGAACGATTGGTTTTACAATGGCCGTAGTTTGTACACTCTTGATCATCTTTCCGGAGGCATGATCAAGAGGATCGCAACGATGATCATGCCTCTAAGGTAGGAAATAGCTCTGATGATCATTTACAAATTCATCTTATGAAGATTTCAGAGTATTATTCTTAGTATGTCGACCTGAATATTTTGCTGTCATGCCAAAACCTTTACCTTTTCCAAATCTAGACCTGTCCCCGCTAGGCCTTACTGGCCCTCGCCCCGCAGAGATCATTACACTGCCATCGCATATGGATTGTCATGAACACCATTATTCTCAGGTGGTGATAGGTTTAAAAGGTCAGGCAGAATTTGAAGTCAGTGGTAAAGGTAATCTGGTTGGGCCCGGACAGGGTTGTGTGGTTACCGCTAGCTCTGATCATGCTTTCGGTGGGGTAGTTGGTCAGTCGGATATCTTGGTGCTTAATATGCCAATGCCGAGCGACGATGACCCTTTGATGTTAGAGAAGATAAACCAGCTGGCATCATCCAACATCTATTTCCAATTAGATGCACAAATTCAAAAGCTTATTCACATGTTAGTGCAAGAGATGCAGGCGAGCCCTGATGATCTGTTATTGAGCCGCGCGTGCAATGACACGGTGGTTGCGCTGCTACAGAGACACATCTCGGCATTTGAAACCTCGATTAAAGATTCTCGTTTTGATCTAGAAGCGTTGGATCGCTATATCGAGCAACATTTAGCAAACAAAATCTCTGTGGCGCAATTGGCGGGCAGTGTGTTCTTGGGTGAAAGCCAGTTCCACATGCTTTTCAAAGATCAAATGGGCATAACCCCACACCAATATGTTTTAGGTAAGCGTATCGACCGCTCTCGACGCCTTATTGAACAAGGGAATCTTAGCCTTGGTCAGGTCGCTGAACTGGCTGGTTTCTCCGGTCAATCTTCCTTTACTCACACCTTTTCTCGCCTTCAAGGCATGTCACCATCTCAATACAAAAAGCAAATTTCTGTTAAATAAAAAAACAAAACGGCATATTATATTAAAGTTTCATATGTGACCTTGTGTTTGTTTTGTTAATAAAGCGAGTTTTTAGCAAAAAACTCGGAGTT
Source organism: Vibrio lentus (assembly GCF_002875945.1). Taxonomy (GTDB): domain Bacteria; phylum Pseudomonadota; class Gammaproteobacteria; order Enterobacterales; family Vibrionaceae; genus Vibrio; species Vibrio apostichopi. The sequence goes on along the minus strand of NZ_MCZK01000090.1, from coordinate 13,864 downwards.
TTTGACAAGTAATCCTTATATACTCTAAATACACTGCAGCCATTGTAGAGATCCCGAACTCTTTTCGGGTGTGAGATTAAGGAAAACGCATGTTTACAGCTACTGATGTGTTAAAGCCAGAATTCAACGAGCAGTCGCTTGATGATCTTTGGACGCTTATCTCACCATTATATATGGTGGATGAAACCCAATGGCTAGAGCAACTTCTGCCGCTAGCTACCCCTTCTGAGTCTGAAAAGCAGCAAATTGCAGACAAAACGACGTCGTTGATTGAGTCTATCCGTGCGGATAAAACATCTATTCAGATGATCGACGCTTTGTTGCTTGAATACAGTTTAGATACTCAAGAAGGCATCTTGCTAATGTGTCTGGCGGAAGCCTTGATGCGTATTCCTGATTCGGCAACGGCTGATGCACTGATTCGCGACAAACTTAGCGTTGCGGATTGGAAATCTCACCTGAAGAATTCTGACTCAGTTTTTGTTAACGCATCAACTTGGGGCCTAATGCTAACAGGCAAGGTGGTTGGACTTTCATCTAACGAGCAGAGTGCAGGTCAAGCAGTAAACCGTTTAGTGAACAAGCTTTCTGAGCCGGTGATTCGTAAAGCGATGCACCAAGCGATGAAGGTAATGGGTCACCAATTCGTTCTTGGCCGCAGCATTGCTGAAGCGCAAAAGAACGGTAAGTCTATGCGTGACAAAGGTTTTACCTACTCATACGACATGCTAGGTGAAGCGGCACTGACCACTGCAGACGCAAACAAATACTTCAAAGATTACCTCATGGCGATTGAAGCCGTAGGTCGAGACACGTATGTCTCTTCAAAATCGAGTCCAGCACCGTCTGTTTCTATCAAGCTTTCTGCGCTTCACCCACGTTATGAAGTGGCGAATGAAGAACGCGTATTGACGGAACTTTGCGACACGCTAGAGCAGCTATTGCACCGAGCAGTAGAGCTCGATGTTGCGATTACGATTGATGCTGAAGAAGCGGATCGCCTAGAGCTTTCTCTTAAATTATTCGAAAAACTGTACCGCACTGACCTTGTAAAAGGTTGGGGTAAATTTGGTCTGGTTATTCAAGCTTACTCAAAGCGTGCACTACCGGTTCTAGCATGGCTAAACCGCTTAGCGAAAGAGCAGGGCGATTTAATCCCACTTCGCTTGGTAAAAGGCGCTTACTGGGACAGCGAAATCAAATGGTCACAACAAGCTGGCTTTACTGATTACCCAGTTTACACACGTAAAGAAGCGACAGACGTAGCTTACCTTGCATGTGCGCGTTACCTACTGAGCCCAAGTGTTCGTGGCAATATCTTCCCGCAGTTTGCGAGCCACAATGCTCACACGGTTTCTGCTATCGCAGTGATGACTGAGCACAAAGACTTTGAATTCCAACGCTTACACGGCATGGGTGATTCTCTTTACAATCATGCGATGGAAGCTTACCAACAGTCGGTACGTATCTACGCACCGGTTGGCAGCCACAAAGATTTACTGCCATACCTAGTACGTCGATTGCTAGAGAACGGTGCAAACAGCTCGTTTGTACACCGTTTAGTGGATGCGCGTTGCCCTGTGGCAGAGCTGACTCAACACCCTGTCGATATGCTGCTGGCATTCGATACATTGCACAACACTAAGATTCCATTGCCACCGGCGGTATTCCCTGAGCGTAAGAACTCTTACGGTGTGAACATTGATATCGAGAGTGAAGCGCATCAGTTTGAAGCACAGGTAAAAACATTCCTCAATAATCAATGGACTGCTGGCCCTGTGATCAACGGTGAATCTCTTGCCGAAAGCATGATCAAGGCTGATCAGAACGTTGAGCAAGTCACCGCACCTTACGATCGTCGTATTAATGTGGGTCAGGTGGCTTTCGCTAACCTTGATCATGTTTCCGCAGCAATCACCGGCGCAGACGCGGCATTCGCTGATTGGAACGCGACTTCGGTTGAAACCAAAGCGGCTGCACTTGATAAGCTTGCTGACCTGATGGAAGACAACCTGGCTGAGCTGGTGGCGATTTGTCATCAAGAAGCGGGTAAGACAATTCACGATAGCGTTGATGAAGTACGTGAAGCGGTCGACTTCTGTCGTTACTACGCAAAGCAAGCTGACAACCTACAAGGTTTCGAACTAAAAGGTTTTGATGGCCAAACACGAATCGCTTCTCGACAAGGTCGTGGTGTGTTCGTTTGTATCAGCCCTTGGAACTTCCCTCTAGCTATCTTCCTTGGCCAAATTACAGCGGCACTGGTCGCGGGTAACACGGTTGTGGCAAAACCTGCTGAGCAAACAAGCTTGATTGCAGCTCGCGCGGTTGAATTGATGAACGAAGCGGGTTTCCCTGCTGGCACTATTCAGTTACTACCGGGTCGTGGTGCTGAGATCGGCAGCGCACTTACAAGCCATGATGCGATTGCTGGCGTTGCCTTTACGGGTTCAACACCAACAGCGCAACGCATCAACGTGTCACTGGCAAGTCGTAACGCTAAGCCTGTTCCGTTTATTGCGGAAACAGGTGGTCAGAACGCAATGATCGTCGACAGTACTGCACTGCCTGAACAGGTGGTTCGTGATGTGATTCGTTCTGCGTTTGCTTCTGCAGGCCAACGTTGTTCTGCATTGCGTGTGCTTTACATCCAAGAAGACATTGCAGACCGCGTGGTTGGATTGATTCACGGTGCAATGGACGAACTGAGTGTTGGTATCCCGCATCTTCATAAAACGGATGTTGGTCCGGTTATCGACCAAAATGCGAAACAGAAGTTGTTGGCGCACTTAGAAAACATGACCAATACCCAGAAGAAAGTAGCTCAACTTTCTTTAGGCTCTGATTGTGAACATGGTGACTTTGTTCCACCAAGTGCATTTGAAATCGATGACATCAGCTGTTTGAAAGAAGAACAGTTTGGCCCTGTGCTGCACATCGTTCGCTTCAAAGCGAGTGAATTGGCGCAAGTGGTAGAGCAAATTAACCAAACGGGCTTTGGCTTAACCATGGGTATTCACAGCCGTAACGAGACAACTTACCGTTGGATCGAAAAACACGTGCGCGTGGGTAACTGCTACATCAACCGTGACCAAGTAGGCGCTGTTGTTGGTGTACAACCATTTGGCGGTCAAGGTTTGTCGGGTACAGGCCCTAAAGCGGGTGGTCCTCACTACCTATATCGCTTTACTGATGTTCATTTTTCTCAATCACAAGACAAGGCATAAGGAGCAGTATCATGGTTCATCAAGTAACAGGTTTTTCTGATGCTTTGTTAGCGTGGGAACAATGGAATCTTACCGATTTTGATCATAAGAGTGCTCAGGTACTTTCATTTAAATCAGAGATCGAGAGTCAATCTAAGCCTTTGGCGGCGGTGGCGACTTATCACCTAGAGCAAGCGTCTGCGCTGCTTTCTGAATATCATCTAATGGCTGGTCCTACGGGCGAAACCAATGAGCTGTATGCCGCTGGTCGCGGTGTGGCTTTAGTGATTGTTGATGATTGTGAAGAGAAAGTGCCTGCACTGCAAACCGCAATGGCGATGATTACTTCTGCGCTATTGGCAGGTAACAGCGTTCAATTGTGCAGTGATGACGTGCAGTTCAACACATTAATTGCAGATGCCGCGAAACAAGCGAATCTGCCAACGAACTTGGTACAAGTTGCCTCGTATGACGCAGCTCAACAGCTGTTGAGCTGCGATGTACGAAGTGCGGGTTATGTTGGTAATTCACAAACGGCTCAAGCTATCAATTTACAACTTGCTAAGCGTGACGGTGCAATCGTCGGTTTAGTAGCTGAAACGGATCTGACCGCAATGAATGTTGCTAATGATCCACACCTATCGCTGCGCTTCATTACCGAGCGTACGCGAACTATAAATATAACAGCCGTGGGCGGTAACGCGACCTTGCTCGAACTTGGAAGCGAAGCTCACTAACCTTCAGTAAATCTGGCTCTAAAGACTTTTGGTTTTTTCCATTTTGGGAGTTATCCATTGGTATTTGGAGCCATAATCCCTAATTCAATGTGTTCGCTTACCTTTATGGTGAGTGCATTGCATCGAATTAGGCATGGAAGGCTTTCTACAAAATGAGGACTATCAAATGATAGAAAACAGTTTTGCAATAACGACGACGTTCATTGCGTATCTAATTATGATGCTAGCGATCGGTGTTATTGCTTACAAACGTACATCTAACTCAACTGACTACTTCCTAGGTGGTCGTTCGTTAGGTCCATGGCCTGCTGCACTTTCTGCTGGTGCATCAGACATGAGTGGTTGGTTGCTACTTGGCTTACCAGGTTACGCTTACGCTGCTGGCTTTGAAGCATTCTGGCTTGCTGGTGGCCTACTTGTGGGTACTTGGGCAAACTGGTTAATCAGTGCTAAACGTCTACGTACTTACAGTATTACGACTGAATCACTGACTCTGCCTGAGTTCTTATCTCGCCGCTTCAATGATAACTCTAAGCTGATACAAACAATTTCTGCTTTCTTTATCCTTTTATTCTTCCTTTTCTACACAAGTTCTGGCTTGGTAGCAGGTGGTAAATTGTTTGAAACAGTATTCGGCCTAGATTACACAACAGCGGTAATCATCGGTACTGTATGTGTGGTTTCTTACACCTTGTTTGGTGGCTTCCTAGCGGTATCTTGGACGGATTTGGTTCAAGGTCTACTGATGTCTGCAGCGCTATTGATTGTACCAATTGCTGCAATGGACGGTGGCTTAGGTCAGCTTTCTAGCGACCTACACAACATCAACCCAGAGCTATTAACGCTATGGAATGATGCGAAGGGTGAGCCTCTTTCTGCAATCGCGATCATCTCGCTAGCGGCATGGGGTTTAGGTTACTTCGGTCAACCACACATCTTGGCTCGTTTTAAAGCAACTCGTTCAAACAAAGATCTTGTGACAGCACGCCGCATTGCGGTTATCTGGACTGCTCTTTCTATGATTGGTGCAATGCTAGTGGGTCTTGTTGGTCTAATTTACGTGACTAACTCTGGCGCACCTAAGCTAGACGATGGCGAGAAGATCTTCATGCTTCTTGTTAACGCAATGTTCCACCCAGTAATCGCAGGTATCCTACTTGCTGCAATCCTAGCGGCAATCATGAGTACTGCGGATTCACAACTTCTTGTTTCTTCATCTGCAATGGCAGAAGATCTGTACAAGCAAGTTCTGAAGAAAGACGCAACGTCAGAAGAGATTGTTCGTGTGGGTCGCTTTGCGGTAATCCTAATCTCTCTTATCGCGCTATTCTTAGCGATGACACCAGACAGCTCAGTACTTGGCCTTGTATCTTACGCATGGGCTGGTTTTGGTGCTGCATTTGGTCCAGCTATCGTGTTGAGCCTTTACTGGTCTAGTATGAACCGTAACGGCGCTCTAGCGGGTATCGTGGTGGGTGGTGTTACGATTGTACTTTGGAAGCAGTTCACGGGCGGTTGGTTTGATGTGTACGAAATCGTACCGGGAATCATCCTATCGACTCTTTCTATCGTTATCGTGAGCCTAATTACGGGTGAGCCAGAAGACGAAGTGAAGAAGCAACACGCTGAGTTCGAGAAGAATCTGGTAGAACTAGACTAGTTTTATTGTCATTCGTCTAGGTGAAAAACTAGGCGAATTTACATTGTAAAACTCTGATGAACTAGCAAAGAACATCAGTAAAAATAATTGCAAAAAGTAATAGAGTCACTTCGGTGGCTCTATTTTTTTGACCATTCCCTAATGCTTTCGACCTCTTTCTGGTCGATATTCAATGACTCTAAGAACTCTTGGTGGGCCGTCGGCTCCATCTTCTCAAACTGCTTGTGCCAGTTTTTCATATCTTCTTCGTTGAACCCTGCGTTTTCCATCACACGTACCCAGCGGTCTTTTGTTAGCAGTTTCTGTTCTAACAATTCTGGTTGTTCCAACAGCATCACAATCGCTTTCTGTTGTTGGCGAAGGTTCTGAATTTCTTTCTCTAATGCATTGAACTGGTTTACTAAGGTTTGCTCTTGCTTGACGTCATCTTTGCGATCAAGCAGCGCTGTGATTTCTTGGATAGATAAACCAAAAGAGCGGTAGGAAATGATGCTCTCTAAACGAGCCTGTTCCTTTTCACCATACCAGCGGTAGCCATTGTCTGAACGACAGTGAGGCAGAAGCAGTCCTGCACGTTCGTAGTAAAGAATGGTGGTGCGAGAGATGTTATAAGCCTTGGCAATTTGAGTAACAGTGAGCATCTTCGGCCTCTTTGGTCGTCTTAGATGAATAGAAACATCAAGGAGTGGCGTATTCTAATCGCGCCTAGTTAAGGTGTATAGCACGTAATCTGGTTGAGGTTGATACCACCCTCGAACTCCTGACCATGCTTGAGTCGTGTTTCTGGTACTGAGAACATTTTAGTTTTCGTTGAGATACATTACAGTGATAAATGGCGATGTAGGAAGCGAAAAGGAATATCGAAGTGCCACAAGCGATCCCCAATGTTGGATTTAATCATGAAAAAACGGCACAGGCTGAGTTAGAGCTGATTCCGCTGTCTAGACTCTATTCTGCTAGCAACATCGACCACGATCCTCAATTGCCACATCGTGTCAGCTTCTTCTTAATTCTGTTTATTGAGCAAGGCTCAGGCACGCATATGGTCGACTTTGAAGACTACCCGTTTAGCCAAGGAAGCGTCGTATTCATTCAAAGGGAACAAGTACACGCCTTTGATTTTAGTCACCAGCCTCAAGGTACTGCGGTTTTGTTTACTCAGGCTTTCCTCGACAGTGTCCACGCTAATATGCGCTTGCCTAACTACACACCAACCCACTTGAACAAGGCACATTCTGCACTGTTGTCACTGGACGAACCTCATCAAGATCGAACGCAGAGCCTGTTACAGCAAATTACTATGGAACTGAGTCAACCCGAATCTGATCCCTTGATCGTGATGTATCTGTTCTCGGCATTGGCGCTAATTCTTCATCGTCTGCGACCGGAAGTGAAGCAGGATGCCTTGAGCTTGCAGCAGAACATCAAGTTTGCTCGTTACTTCGAGCTGCTTCAAGACAACTACCTGCGCGTCCGCGATGCAAACTGGTACGCCAATCAAATTAACACCACCTACAAGACGTTGAATCAAGTGTGTAAGGTCGCGACCGGATTAACGGCAAAGCAGATCATCGACTCATTTACCGTGTTAGAGATGAAGCGTCAGCTAGTGGTTAGCAATATTACTTCACAAAAAATGGCGTCAGATTTTGGATTTGAAGACGCGAGCAATTTCGTCAAGTACTTTAAAAATCATACCGAAATGACCCCTAGTGAGTTTCAAAAGAAATATTCAAAGCCATCACTCTCTTAATCGCGAGTGAGTCGACACGATTAATCTAAGGTTCGATATCTACCATTTTTCCGCCTAAATACACTCTGCCGCGAACTTCTCTCGTTGACTAATATAGTTTCCAAGCCAACGAGAGGACTTAAAAATGAAAACAATAACTAAATCTACATTACTAGCGGCAAGCGTACTTAGCGCTGCTACTTTCGCAACCACTGCGACTGCTCAAGAGCTTTCTATTCAAGAGAAAGGCGTTGCGGTGATTTCAAGCATTGAAACAGGCGATGCGAAAGCAGTGAGTTACATCAACCCTGAAAAATACATTCAACATAACCTAGCGGTCGGCGATGGCTTAGCGGGATTTGGTGAATTGCTACAAATGTTGCCAGAAGGTTCAGCGAAAGCACAAGTTAAGCGCTCATTTCAAGACGGTGATTTCGTCGTAACGCATACTGAATACAACTTCTTCGGCCCTAAAGTCGGCTTCGATGTGTTCCGTTTTGAAGATGGATTGATCGTCGAACACTGGGATAACCTACAAGACATTGCCAAACCAAACGCAAGTGGACGCACTCAATTAGATGGCACGACTAAAGTCGTAGATCTTGAGAAAACGGATCAAAATAAACAGCTAGTCGGTGGTTTCGTCAAAGACATTTTGATTAGCGGCGATATGTCGAAGATTAATCAATATATCGACAACGAAGACAGCGCTTACTTACAGCACAACCCAGGCGTGGCCGATGGTCTAAGCGGTTTGGGCGAGGCATTGGGTGCGCTAGCTGAAGCCGGAATGCCAATGGTTTATACCGCCAACTACAAGATCTTAGGTCAAGGTAACTTTGTGTTGTCGATCAGTGAAGGCCAATTCATGAATAATCACGTTGCTTTTTATGATCTATTCCGTGTTGATAACGGAAAAATCGTAGAGCACTGGGACACCATCGAAACCATTCCTGCACGTTCAGAGTGGAAAAATGACAATGGTAAATTTGGCTTTTAAGTTTGAGCTAAATTGAACCTAGAATAACGATTTAAAGCGGTGCTTTCTTAGGTGAAGTGCCGCTTTTTTATGTGTGAATTTGATGACAGTTTCGGGCGAAGTACTGTTGTTAAGGGGTTTTACAATGTAAATCGAAACCGAGTGATAGAGGGCAATAAAGGAAAATGGAGTGAGATTGATGACGTTTGATGTCAAAAAATAGAAGAGAAAAATGGCTATTTTTTGAACTTGGCGCTCACTTTTGTGATTAGCTCGGTGAATTGTGGAACCGAATTGGACATGATGTGTCAATTGTCAGTAACCACTAAAGACCTATAGGACAAAGGTATGCCAGATCTCTATTGCAAAGGATGTAAAAAAACAACACTACATAAGTCTATAATGAAACGTTGTGAATCAGAGCCTGAGACGACTTCTGGCCGCATGTTGCAATGGACATCTAAGCTTTTTAGTGGCAACCAGTACTACGATATGGAAACACAACATTTTTGCCGAACGTGTAATTGCCGTTGCGAATCTGGAAGTATCGTTCCGCAAGTTGGCTTAGCTTAGCCAATAGTAAGTACTTACTCATTTAGATCAAAAAAACCTCCGCCTTGGAGGTTTTTTCATTTCTAGGCGGCTTGTAACGCTAGCTCTGCTTCAATGGAGTTGCCATCAATTTTCACGTCCCATCCGTAGTTAGAGTACTCACTTGCCAATGCTTGAGCGACGTCTTTTGATACGGTTACGTGTGTCCATGAGCCAATGCCATACGGCTTGTATGCGAGTTCCTGCGTTTTCATAATAGAGTCATCCTTTCTCTTTGATAATTATATTATTCACTCTGGTCTATATCCTTTCTTTCGTTTCTGGCTCAACTTATTTGTTATTTGGGTCATTTTTATAATAATTTGTTAATAACCAGAAGATGATTTATAAGGCTTGTTATCAGTTTGTGTTGATTTATATCTCCTGTGAATATTGACAGCGCATTTAGTTTTTTAAATGTGTGAGCGGGGTTTTGCTCCATTTTGATTACTATGGAATATACTGAGCCGAATTTAGAATGTTTAAGGAATGTTATGTCTCAGCACCAACTCGATCGTATCGATAAAGAGATACTAAGAATTCTGCATATGAAAGGGCGTTTGCCTGTTGTTGAGTTGGCAAAACAAGTCAACCTAACCACTTCCCCATGTTCCGATAGACTTAAACGATTGGAAAAAGATGGCTACATCACCGGCTATCATGCTGAGCTGTGTTCAGAGAAGTTAGGGCTCGATGTTCAAGTCTTTATCCATATTCGACTCGACCAAACGAGCTTCTCTATTTTTGATAAGTTTGCACAGGCGGTTGAAATGATGCCCGAGGTGGAGGAGTGCTATTCCCTCTCCGGTGATTTTGACACCATGATCAAGGTTCGAGTGAAAGACATGAAGGCATACCAAGCGTTTATGGCCACCAAGCTGGGTACGCTGCCTGGCGTGATCCAGACTCGCAGCGAAGTGGTGATTGAAGAGCATAAGAAGGGCTTTGGTGTTAACCCTGAGCTATTAGCAACCCTAAAATAGCGGCCTGCTTTCGTTTTACCAAGGTTATTTAGATTTAAAAAATGGAAGCTCGTGAGCTTCCATTTTTTGTTGAGTGCCTGAGAAAAGGGCAATCAGATTAAGTTAGAGCAGTTAGAGTGGGAACAGATAAACCGATTACAGCGTAATTGCCGCAGAGATTAAGCCAATCACACCGCCGAATACACCGCCCCAAACCACTAGCCAGCCAAGGTGCTTCTTGATCATGGTCTGAACCATCTCTTTCACGAGTTTTGGTGTCAGTTCATTCAAACGCTGGTCGATGATCGCTTCAATGTTCTCTTTGATTTCATCCATCATGGCAGGTGATTCAAGTTCATCCTTGATGGCATTTTTTACCGAATCACTCTTGCTGATTTCAATCACAGACTCTTGCATCTTCTCTACAAATGGCGCTTTCATCGGCTGCAGGGCTTCTGTGCCGCCAACCATTGCCAACATGCCGCCAAACTGTGAGTTCTCGATAACGTGAACCAGTGAGTCGAATGCAGGGTTAAAGTCGATCTTCTTAATCACGGGCTCTAGATTGAGCGATTTTCCGGTCATCTCACTATTAAGGAAGCGGTCGATGTTACTTTCAGTAAAGAACTGTTCCATCATTAGTTGCTTAATAGCGGCCTTGAACTCTTCAAAACGAGCTGGAATAACGCCAGAACCGTATAAGCCGGGTACTTTTTCGAACAACATGTGAATCGCAAGCCAGTTGGTGATGGCACCAGAAAAGGCGAATAGGCCTGCATAAAGCAAGTATTGGTTTGCTGTCGCATAGCCGCCAGCAAGCAGTGCTAACGCAATAACGTTAGTTAAGACACTTTTGTTCATGGTTGATCTCTAGAAAGAATACTGCGCGCATTTTAAGAAAAAAATGCCAAGAAAAAAACAAAAGGATCGATGAAGTTTATGGGACAGGTAGGAAAGAGTGCGAAATAACAAGCATAAAAAAGGCTAGCCTCCCCCCGAAGTCTAGCCTTATTCCAGAACGCGCAAGCGAAGCGTCTTGATCTGTTATCGCTATTATATAATTACGACATAACATTCTGCCACGTGTAATTTACCAGTATTTAACATTTTGGTGTGAATTACGCCGCACTTTTAAAATAGCACATAAATTAAGCACTCGTTTTGTGTTCAAGGTCGTCAGCAATGAAGCCGCCGGTTTGATGATTCCACAATTGAGCGTAGATACCGTTTTGGCTAATGAGCTCTTGGTGCGTGCCTTCTTCAACGATATTACCTTGGTCGAGTACGATCAAACGGTCCATTGCGGCAATGGTCGATAGACGGTGTGCAATCGCAATCACTGTCTTGCCTTCCATCAACTCAATCAAACTCTCTTGAATCGCAGCTTCAACCTCTGAATCGAGTGCTGATGTTGCTTCGTCCAGAACCAACAGCGGCGCATTCTTCAGAAGTACACGTGAGATAGCCACACGTTGACGTTGACCACCCGAAAGCTTAACGCCTCGTTCACCTACTTGAGCATCGTAACCAATGTTGCCAAACGGGTCGGTTAGCGTTTCGATAAACTCATGAGCGTGTGCCTGTTTAGTTGCGGCATATACTTCTTCATCTGATGCATCAGGACGACCGTAAAGAATGTTTTCTTTGATCGAACGGTGCAGCAGTGAGGTATCTTGAGTCACCATGCCGATATTGCTGCGTAGCGAGTCTTGTGTCACCGATGAGATCTCTTGGCCATCAATCAAAATTCGACCATCTTCTACATCGTGGAAGCGCAAGAGCAAGTTAACTAATGTCGATTTACCTGCCCCTGAACGGCCAACCAAGCCCACTTTTTCGCCCGGCTTGATATTGAGATTCAGGTTGTTAATCACGCCTTTATTCTCACCGTAGTTGAAGCTCACGTTGTCGAAGTTGATACCGCCTTGTGGAACCTTCAATGGTTCAGCGTCTTTCTTGTCTTCGATAGCGATTGGCTTAGACAGCGTTTTAATGCCATCAATCACAGTACCTAGGTTTTCAAACAGACCGCCGATTTCCCACATGATCCATTTCGACATGCCGTTAATACGCAGAGCCAAGCTGACTGCAATGGCAATCGCACCGACCGTGATCGCGTTATCTAGCCACAGGTAGATAGAGATACCGGCAATGCTGAACACCAATAGGTAGTTCGCGAATTCAACACAGATGTTGAAGCCAGTTACCAAGCGCATTTGACGGTGTACAGTATCAAGGAAGCCTTCCATACCTTCTTCGGCGTATTCGGTTTCTCTTTTACTGTGTGAGAACAGTTTGACCGTTGCGATGTTGGTGTAGCTATCAACAATACGTCCTGTCATCAGTGAGCGTGCATCGGCTTGCTCTGAAGACACGTCTTTTAGCTTTGGTACGAAGTGCAGTTGAATACCAACGTAAATGAACAGCCAAATCAACATTGGAGCCATTAAGCGCCAGTCCGATTCAGCGAGCATGAACAGCATCGCCGTGAAGTAAACCGTCACATAAACAAACACATCGACCATTTTGGTTACGGTTTCACGCACTGCGAGCGATGTTTGCATGACTTTGGTGGCGACACGTCCGGCAAAATCATCTTGATAGAACGACAAGCTTTGTTTCAAAAGATAGCGGTGCGCTAACCAACGAATCGACATTGGATAGTTACCCAGCAAAGTTTGGTGAAGCAATAGCGAATAAACGCTGATCAAGATTGGCATCACGACCAGTAACAGGATACCAAGCCCCATCAGAGTGGATTGGTTGTCTGCCAAAAAGGTGTCTGGGTTGCTTGTTGATAGCCAGTCAACCAGTTGTCCCATGTAACCGAACAGCGCGACTTCGATGATCGCGATGGTCATGCTCATCAAGCCGAGCAAGATCAACGGTTTTTCGAAACCTCGAGTGTAATGGCGGCAGAATGCCAGTATTCCAGTAGGAGGTTGTATCGGCTCTCCCTTTGGAAAGGCTTCAGTAAAGCCTTCAAATTTCTTGTACATAGTTTTCCCTTTATAAGCTACTGCATCTTTGAGTTAGAGCATCGTGATGTGCAACTTTGTTTTTATAGTCTTGATTTGAATTTTTCAGTCTTAGTTTGAAATTATATAAGTGCCAATGCGTTCTTATAAGCATTAAGCCATTCGATGGATTTTGTTTTTTAGCTTTATTTTTAACTTTGGTTTAAGCGACGCAGGAAAGGTCCAAAGAGTGTCTTTCATGACGCTTATTTTAGATTGAAGTAGACAGGAAAAGTTAAGCTTATTTCAAACGTAATTGATGGTTATGCAACGATGATAATCCTAACGTTAAATGGATTAAATTGTAACCTAAACTCGCGGCGAGCTAGATAATGAGTTTCGGATATTTATTCAGCAAGTTCTTAAACGGATATGCAAACTGTTGGTTCTTTCTGATGTGCTGTTATCTTGCAGTAAAAATTACCGAATAAACTGAGTTTTGCAGTAATTGTTTGGGATAAATATTCAAATCATTATTATTTTCAGTGAATATTGTCGTAACAACTTGTTTACAATTCTGAGGTAAATAAAAGATAGGGACGGTTGAGATGTTAAACCTACACAAAAAATCACTTCATATTACTAATGTTCAAAACGCCAATTGCGTTGTTATGGTGCCGCCAAAAGAATTTAAATTTAACGAAGAAACTGCACGTGATAACGAGTTTCAAAACAGAGTCAGTCTGACTGAAGCTGAGGTTAAGTTAGAAACGATGGCCGAGTTTAAGACGATGGTCGCTTCGTTACGTAAAGAAGGTGTGCAAGTTGTAGAGTTTGATTACCCAGAACTGGGCGTAGAAACGCCTGATGCCGTATTCCCAAACAACTGGTTCAGCACTTGTGGTGATGGAAGCTTATTCACTTTCCCTATGGCCTGTGAAAACCGTCAACATGAAGTTAAGCCACATGCTCTTATTGAAGCGCTAGAGGCATCTGGTCGTATTGTTAACCATAGTGAGTCGGCTCTTCTCCGCTTAGAT
>NZ_MCZK01000089.1 GCF_002875945.1 Vibrio lentus | reverse complement strand
AAGCCTGTTGCGGTTGAAGGTACGAACACCATTACTGTCCGAGAGATCGATTTAGCGGGTAACGCATCAGATTCGGCAGTCCTTGAGTTCACTCTAGACACAACAGCTCCAGATGCACCGACAATAGCTTTAGCGAATGACACTGGTAGCGTGGTAGATGATAAGTACACCAATGACGGTGAGTTTACAGTCACGCCAAGCGAATCAGGCAATCGTATAGAGTATCTAGTCGGAGGGAGCTGGGTTACTGACAAGCCTGTTGCGGTTGAAGGTGCGAACACCATTACTGTCCGAGAGATCGATTTAGCGGGTAACGCATCAGATTCGGCAGTCCTTGAGTTCACTCTAGATACAAAAAATACCGGATTTGATGCTTCGTTGACAAATAGCGCAGATGGTTTGGTCGATAGTCAACCCGAGTTTAGTGGTTCAGCGGAACCCGATTCGTCAATAAGTATTAAGCTAACGAATACCGGAACTAGCGATACATATTCTTTGTCAGCGGATTCTGACTCAAGTGGATCTTGGTCTGTAGACTCTAACGGTTTACCGAATGGAGAATATACTTGGGAAGCGTCTGTTACCGACAAAGCTGGAAACCTATTGGAAAATAAAGTATTCAGCGGTGAGAGCAAGCCTAATACCGAGGTAACGTTGAACGTTGGCGGCAAGGAATATCAAACGTTTTCTGATGATGATGGTGATTGGGCTATCAAGACAGAATTTTCTAATGGAGGCGTTTATCAGTATCAATTAGGTTACACTAATGATTTAGGCCAACAGGTTAATGATGATGGAAATGTTGAAGTAAGCTCTATTAATATTATTGAGTCTTCGAGTCATGAGACCGAAAATAATAATATGGAATCTACGTCTAGTACTGCTGTAGCACAACAGCCTCAGCTAGATTACGTGGCGATAAATGAATTTGAGCTGTTTGATAACCATCACGAGTTTTAATTAATAATTATAAAGGCCAATATATTTTTGGCCTTTAACCCTTTAGGTCGCTAAATGATTAACACATTCTTAAGTCTAGCTAATGAGTTAGGTATAAAACATCCACAATCGTTGGGTAAAAAATTAGGCCATACCGTCGGAGAAGAGTTGATAATTAAGAAGATGGAGCAGGAATTTGATAATAGCCTGTTTTCATACAAGATAATTTCTAATCAAATCTCTCATAACACAAAGATAAACTCACCCTTTGTGGTTAGTGTTAATGGCATTTATGAGTTGATTAAATATGCTAATGGATTATATTATAATCGTTTAGGTCAAGTTGAACTGGATAACTATATTGGATGTAGGTTTTTTTCCATTCGAAGTATATCGAAGATAAAAAAGCCATCTGATTTAGTTTCTGATATCGTTAATTTTACTCCTGTTTGGTCCTTGTTTTTACTTTTGTTAACACCTTTTGCTTTAATTACGCCGATTTACACGAATATTTTTAATACTAGGCTTATTTATTCCAGCTCGGTTTCGACACTGATCGTTGTGAGTGTTTTTTTTCTTTTTGCTTATGTTTTAGAGTTTTTTGCAAAAAAATATATTAAAGACAAATGCATTCAAGCAAATGGAGAATCGGCTCTAAAATTTGAAACTTATATCCTTGGATTTACATCAAGGTATAAGGGTTTTTTTGCTGTGCACAGTATAAAAACCGTTGAGCAATATAGGAAGATGGTATGGGAGTTTATACCATATATAGCATGTGATATATTGTCATTTATCATGTTTTTTGTCACTCTTAGTATTTTTGTATCTTGGCTTAGTGTGTACTTTTTATTATTTTACGCTGTGGTTTTTGTGATTTTTTATCTATACCGTTCAAAGTTATATAAATATTTGATTGAGCAGGAAAGCTCATCGAATGATGTTTTGAAACTTAGGATATCTAATGTATTTCATAGAGATAGTATTCCATTTATTAACAAATTTAGTGTTTTTTCTAAGTACTTACGGGTTTATGGGGTCTCTCAGCATTATGAGGATAAAATTACTAGATTTAATTTCTTTTGGGATGAGCTAACAAAGATGGTGTCATTTTTGGCATTGTTTGTGTTGTTTTTCATTAGTTTTGTCTCTATATCTGCATCAGAGTTAAACCCTGCATATATGATAGTTCTTTTTATCATTAGCTCACGTCTCTCGGGATTGATGTCTCAAATTGTCACTAGACTTTCTTATTTAAAAGCGAGTTTTATTCATTTGCATCAATCAATGGAAGGCTTGTTTACTGAAGAGGTTCTAGAGTCAAATGTGAGTAAGATAGGGATGAATATAGAAGAACTTGATAAAATTAAAGTATCAAACTTAACGCTAAGTTGCGATCAGAAAACTCTATTGAAAAGTATAAACTTGAAATTTCACAAAGGTATTTTGTATGGCATAAAAGGTCCCGTTGGAAGTGGGAAGTCGACGTTACTCAAAAGTATATTGGGAATAAATAAGGACTACAAAGGTAAGGTCGAATATGATGGAGTAGATATGAATGTTATCGATAACAATTTTTTTGAGACTAAAGTTAGCTATTTATCTTCTGAGGCTAGCTTCTTATCTGGTTCATTATATGAAAATTTCTTATTTAGGAATTGCACTTCGAGTAAAATTATTAATAATATTTTAAAAGAGTGCTTTGGTGATAGAGTGTTTGATTATCAATCGCTATATGTTGATGATATAGAAAACATAGCGATGTCAACAGGGCAGAAGAGAAGACTCTTGTTCATGATGTCACTTTTAGATAGATCTTTGTTATACGTGTTTGATGAAGTATTAGTGAACATGTCAAAAGGAGATATATCGCGATCAATAGAATATATGAGAAAGTACAATAGCAATGCGATTACAATAATGGTTAGTCACAACGAATCAATTTTATCGGCTTGTGATGTTGTATATGAAATTAACAGGGGCACCTTGTCTTCCCAGGTGTAACGCGGTGAGGTTATGGCATTAACGGCTTTACCTCTTACTGGTGCAACTTACTTTAAACTCAATTGCTAGTCCCATTTTTTTGAGATTAGCGAGTACTACCCGTATTTGACATTGTATCTAATCAGTGTTCTTTCCAAGGAAATGGTAGCTTCAGAAGTGGAGCTACCATTTAACAAGAAAGAAATGTACGTTTGTGCGTTACTTATAAATAACCTTTCGTTTTTTAGATCAACAAAACTTCCCTGAAAATAATCCTATTCCTACAAAATTTATTAGTAATGCACATTATAATCGTCGGGTTTATTTAGTGATTAATTAAAACCCATGAGTATTTATGGCTAGAGATTCGATGTGTTTCTTTACTATGGTTTGCTTAACCACAAATTAAATATATTAGCAAAATTTTCCAATATTTTTAAATGTAAAGAGAAAAAAATGTATTATGAATACCAATATCCAGATAATTATAATTTAATTTCAGTTACTGACACTTCTAGTATAATTAAGTATTCAAGCCCTCATTTTAGTGAAGTTGCAGGTTATGATGGGCTTTGTTGCGTAAT
>NZ_MCZK01000088.1 GCF_002875945.1 Vibrio lentus | reverse complement strand
AGTCAACCTTCTCATTTAGAGCGTAAATTTCTGCTCCATTTTGCTCTGTCAAAGTCTTCATGTAAGCGAAGCTATCACTTAGTTCTTCTTGCATGTTCATTGAAGCGAACTGAAGTTTACCCTTCGCCTCTTGAAGTTCAGTACGAGCATTTCCTTCTAGGCCGCCTAGGTGATCTTTCATTTCCGATTCGGCGGCTTCTTTAGCGCCTTCA
>NZ_MCZK01000087.1 GCF_002875945.1 Vibrio lentus | reverse complement strand
CCAATTGGAGCTACACCCCTATTTTCAGTTTTAAAGAGCTGAAACTCTGAATAAGTGGCGGAGTGGACGGGACTCGAACCCGCGACCCCCGGCGTGACAGGCCGGTATTCTAACCAACTGAACTACCACTCCGCAGTGGTCAACTCACTAAGTGAGCGTCCATATCTCCAAGTCGGTCAACCTAAAGATTTAATTTAAAGCCTGGCGATGTCC
>NZ_MCZK01000086.1 GCF_002875945.1 Vibrio lentus | reverse complement strand
CCCGATGTATCGCTCCAATTTCTTTCTTAGGATTGATGTTGGGAATATAGAGTCATTAACTTAAATAATGCATCCGGACGCGGGATGGAGCAGTTTGGTAGCTCGTCGGGCTCATAACCCGAAGGTCGTCGGTTCAAATCCGGCTCCCGCAACCACATTACAGTTGAACGTTGATTTGATGCTTTTTAGCAGAAAGATGAACGGTTAACTTATGCGATACTAGCTCAGTTGGTAGAGCGCAACCTTGCCAAGGTTGAGGTCATCGGTTCGAACCCGATGTATCGCTCCAAATTCAGTTCTTAGAAGTCATCTCCTAGAGAAAGTACTCAGAATGAAAATGGTTTAGTCTCATTGTCTTAAACAATG
>NZ_MCZK01000085.1 GCF_002875945.1 Vibrio lentus | reverse complement strand
GTTTTACTTGACCACTTCACAGGAAAACTTTTACCTATCGTTATAGAAGCCCAGAGTCAGGTGGTAAACTTGTACAGATTAAGCTAGGTACCTTCCCTGATATGTCACTTGAGCAAGCTCGCATTAAGCTTCGCGAAATGAAGGCCATAAGAGAGCGGGGAATATGTCCAAAGGCTGACTTAGAAAGGCAAGAACAAGAGCGGCGTAAGTTATTAAAGACTGAGCGTGTTAATAGCATTACTCTCAAAGATGTGATCGATCATTATTTAGAAAATTATATTCAAGACAGATTTACTTCTTCTGGTGGAGTGATCTCAGGAGCTCGTAAGGCAAAAGGACAAAAAGAAGTTAGACGAACCTTGTATGTTGATATTGTCGCTCTTCTTGGAGATAGATCTGTTATGGAAGTCGGCAAAAGTGACATCACGTATTTAATTCAAGGGATCATTGATAGAGGTGCGCCAGTACAAGCAGGCTCTGTGTTACGAGAGCTATCCAGTGCCTATGAGTATGCTATTGGTATGGATTATCTCCCTGAAAACTTTGTCAATCCAGCGCTGTTGGCTATTAATAAGTTTAAGAAGAGTAAGGTTAAGCTGACTAGTAATAAAGGTAAGAGAGTGTTAGACCATTCTGAGTTATCTAGATTTATCAAATGGTTGCCGAATTCGAGTTTTTCTAAAAACATAAGAGGTATTCTCCGAATGACGCTGTGGACAGGCTGTCGTACTGGAGAGGTTTGCGACTTAGAGTGGCAGCAGATTGATTTTGATAAGAACACCATTTATTTAACTGAAACAAAAAATGGCAACTCTCGTTATGTTCAGCTGCCTTCTCAAGCTGTTCAGTGGTTACGTAAGTGGAAAGAGGTTAAATCATACCCTCAATCTATCTATGTTTTTTCTACTTCTAAAGGAGGTTCTCACGTAGTTCAAAAACAACTAACTCAGTATACGTGGCGAATGCGTAGAGATGGATTAATGATTGATATGCCGCTTTGGACTCCTCACGATTTACGACGAACAGTACGAACGGAATTAGCACGTATGGGGTGCCCTACGGGAGTTGCTGAAGCAGTATTGGGGCATAGTGTTAAAGGCATTGAGGGAACATATAATTTGCACCGCTATGAGGCTGAGTGTCGAGAGTGGCTACAGCGCTGGGCTGATGAGTTAGACTCGATAGTAAACGTTAAGACTAATATTGTTCAGTTTCCCGAAGTGGTATAATGTCGTAGGGTAAAGGGGGAGATGCCTATATATCTCCCTTTACCGCTATAAGTTTTAACCTTGAGGGCTGCTCTGCTCGTTGCCATTTTCATCTGACATTTAAATGGTTAATCTTCTCTTGTCTTTTTCAGACTCTTATATTCTTGCCTGATTATTCTATTGAGAGCTTGTTTAATTTTTGATGGATACTTTGATTCAGTGATACTGATAAGCATGTCCCATTGCTTTTGAGAAAACGTTAGAGTGAAGTCTTTGCAC
>NZ_MCZK01000084.1 GCF_002875945.1 Vibrio lentus | reverse complement strand
GAATTACGCAACAAAGCCCTCTTGAACATAAGACTTAGGCAAAGAACTACAGTAAACAACTCTCTGTGGGTAACATTCGTGTGGATCAAGTGAATTGGAATGTGCGATCACATAATTCACGGTTTTTAACTGATAGGATTTTCCATTCTCTCGTGAAATTCTATCCATCGTGAATATTAAGTCGTAGCGATACGAGTCCAGTAGAGAAGACTTAGTAAAACTGTTTATGGACAAGTCTATATTGTTCAACATTCTAAATTCGTTGATTACCCGTTCAACCATATCGAAGCAAAAAGATTCAGCAATCGCTATATTGAATTGATCTCGTAACTCCACTTTTTCTAGATCTTCAAACAACCTTTCGTACATAGACATTGTTTGATCAGCGTAATCGAGTAATACTTTTCCGTGTTTAGTGAGTAAAAATCCTTCTTTTCTATCAAAAATACTCGCCCCAATCGTATTCTCTATCTTTTTAATATGTTGAGAAACCGCAGGCTGTGTCATAAATAGAGACTCAGCTGCAGCTGTAAAACTTTTGTGTTTAGCAACGTGTGAAAATGTTCTTAAATATTTGACGTCGATAGACCTGTTGACGTTTTTCATGGTGCAAACTACCCCGATGTTGCGTTATTTTATTAATTATTCTTATTAAAAATCAGCGTAAAAGTAACAATAGTGTCATTCAGATACAAAAAAACATTATTTATATAGTCATAAATAATGTTTATATCCATCTAAATAAACAAATAAATTTCCCGCACCAACAACTGATTCACAAATCCTTATGTGCTTTTACAAACAACATATTTCACTTGTCATTCGTGTTCCAGAGTCCTTACACAACACACTCCCCAAGCAAATGACAATCAACACAATTATAACCAAAACTTATGCACTCACCACCTTAATGGTACGTAAAAGCTTTGAAATTTATGTAAATAATCGACATTTATAAGGCTAAAGTTCAAAAGTCACTCAAACTGAGCATTGTTCGTTTTTGTGATCAAGATTACGCGCAAATGAAACTAAACACCTATAGATGTAGCTCTTGATGCAGAAATGCGACAGATAACTTCATTTTTTGAGTTAAAATTTAGAAACAGGTAAAAAGAGAGCTAATCAATATAGCTCTCTTTTGTCATTTTATTCTATCGCTTTGGTCTCAATCGGAAGAGTAAACAGAGTATAATAAGAACTGGCAATGAAGAGCTTCCTCCTGATGAATCGCTCTGCGTTATTGGCACAGAGGGTTCATTTGAAACATTTGGTAAAACTTCTATATCAAACGAACCAACCCATTCACCACCGTCGGCCGATAAAGCCTTATATTTAATAGTGTCATATAACGCTAACTTACGTTGAGTAGGCGCATTATAAATGATCTTACCATCGACAATTTTTGCAATTCCATTACGTGGAGATTCCAATATATACAACGAGTGAACACCGCCGTTAATATTAGGAACCAAATTGATTTCATCTCCATATTTTACTTGCAGAGATTTAGTACCCAATAGTGATGCTTGCTTTCTTCGCACATCAACCACGACAGACTGCTTTGCATGCCCTCCTGACGAGTCCTGTACCAGAATAGAAAATCTGTATTGCTCACCTTCCAAAGCATCACTAGGTACCGTCACTTTAAGGGCTTTAGATTGTGCATCACTTAACAATAATCTTGGTCCTTGTACTTGAGACCACGTGATTTGATGCTCCGAAGAATCGACATCGATAATATTGGTTACTGTGAATATTACGGCTTCACCAGGCTCAGACTTTGCGTCTAGCCGATCTAGAGTAAACTTCGGGGCGTCATTCACTGGGTTAATATCAACTTCGACATGAGCAAAGTCTGTCTTATCCCCAAGTCGACCTACCAAACGGTATGTAAAATTGTCACGACCAAACTGGTCAGACAGCGGAAAGTAAGTTCCATCTTTAATCACCCCTTTAGTCGGCTTCTTCCCTAGTTCAACAACATAATTATTAGGCTTCGGTAGATTGATATCATTCGCCAACAGATTGAGCATAAAAGGGATGTCTTCATCGGTCGATATCCTATCGTCAACAACAATAGGTCTGTCTTGTGCCGGTAATTCAAAAAGTACTGCAAAAGGGAAATTCTGACCAAACCCACGGCTCAAACCTCGAGTTTTGTAATCAGAAATGGCCCCCGAAAACTGTCTTTTTCTTTGTCCGTCTCCTAAATACGCATCTAAAAACTGTGTAGAGTATTCAGGGGTACCATTTTCAACCTCTAGGACAATTAACTTAGAGCCTAAACCAAGCTTAATTTTCTCGTCAAAAATGATTTGTCCGCCACCTTGCTGAGCAACGCCTCGGTGTAACAATCTCGCGGCGCTCTCGTCAATAACTGCATTGCCGAATCTTGATTGATATGGGTATTCCACTAAACGATAGAACATAGGCATCGCTATGCTAGTTGCTTTCGCGTAAAAATGAATCCCTGCTATGTCTTGTTGGCCGTTAACCACATCAATAGAAAAACCTAAAACATTACTATCCACGTTGTAACGTGGGTAAGTTCTTCCGAATGAGGTTACCCAAGACGATTTATTGTTTGAATTAGGCACCAATAAAGAAAAACTCGCTTTGGTATCATTGCTGACAATATTGGTTATCGATATATCCGTCTTTCTTCCTGCAGTAATTGCCGTTAAGGAAGGTTCAGAGTCATCTGAAAGATTAGTAACCGATTCTCTACCCGGGAAGACATCACCATCATCCCCAGACGAAAATCCGCTCTCAAGCGATCCCTGCCCATCAGCTTGGAATACCTGCACTTGCATTGGGCCGGAGCTGTTGAATTGGTTATCTATGTTCACTGCCGTTATTAACAAACCCTCTCCACGAAGCGCTTGGTCGTAGTTATTTTTACGTCTATTTTCAATGTAAGCACGAGGCCCAAATTGCTTGAGGTAAGGATCGAGGTGAATAACGCTTTCGCCCTTGATTGTGTCTATGTCGACACTGCCGTTATTAGAGAGTACTTTCGGCTTTAAGAAACCTGATGCCTCTCTGCTCCACGCCAACATGTTAACCGGCGTTTCTCCAGCATACTGGTCACTGGGTTTACTGCCCCAACTACCACCTCCCATTAGCCCCCAATGTCCAATCGAACCATCATGCTTATAAGAATATAGATCCGGCAGCCCTAACATCAGATGTCCAAGTTCGTGAGCAATAACACCCATGGTTGATTGGTGGTCATCTTGATAATCTGCGAATAGGCAGTACGCGCTAATACGCTTGCCGTCTATCTCGACAGTTCGGTGAGCAAACTTGTGCGGCCAAATAGTGGGCGTTTTACGTGTTCCACTGGATTTGTCATTACCAGCAAACACAAACATCACGGACAGTTCTTGTGGGGAGATACTATCGTCATTGTTGTAGTCATATTGAGAAAGATTAAAGTCAACATCTAACGCTTCATACGCCTTGGTGAACACATTATTAAGTTTACTTTGGCAATTACTTTCAGACTTAGAGTGACAATTTGGATGATCTATATCCAACGTGACATTAATAACGCCATCATTTTTTGTTCCTTCATTTTCTTTGGCCGGAACAACTTTATAATTCCCATAACTATTTTTAAGGAAATAATCTTGAACACTTTGTTGGTTTTCACCAAATATCGTCGACTGAAAGTCATTTTCTATCTGTTCGTTTGAAAAGCTAACTTGTACTACCAACAAAGCTTGCTCAGTGATTCTTTTTTTCGAAGGACTTTTTAGAAGTGAGCGTTGATTTTCTATTGGGGTAAATCTTTTAAGGTTTGCAGCAGGTGAGTCAAAAGATTCATTGATGTGTATTGGATCAATTTTCAGATTTTTTATGTTTGATTCTATTGGCACTTCAGCTTCACTCGAAGCCAGCACTCCAGTAGAAACAACTCGACCTGTACCATCATCATTTGCTTCATATTTGGCAAAATACCATTGATTATCAGTATTCTGAACGTATATGTGACCATCGTTGTCTTGATACCAAAACATGTGCTGGGAGCCCATTAATCGCAGTTCTTTTGTACTGCCATCAATAAAGGTCATCGTGTGCCAGGTCGGCGCAGGTAAAGTAGTCGCTTGTACAGAGTAAACAGCGATGGCCGCTGTAATAAATGTACAAATTAATGTTGTCCTCATTAGGATAATCTCGTTAGTCGAATTTCTCGGAAAGAGATAATTCATTAATTAAATGAAACGAGACCTTATCAATGAGGAATTATATTAACCAATTAACTTTCTAACTAAACCTATAAGTAATATTTATAGCCTTAAGAATATAAACATTACTTATAGGCACATAAATTTATTATAAAAATAAAAGATAGGTAATAGATAACTCTATCTTTTATTCGAGTAACTTTTAATTAATCCGTGCACCTATTTAAACAATAGATCTTTCCACAAAAACTATTGAGATGCTTGTTTCATCTGCTCATCTAAGTTCAGTACCGTTAACGCATTACTTACACTAGTCGCAATCACGTCAACCACACCCGTTCTTAGTGCACCTAACAGAGGCTTTGTTGCGTAATTC
>NZ_MCZK01000083.1 GCF_002875945.1 Vibrio lentus | reverse complement strand
TTTGCTGTGGTTGCTGATGAGGTTCGAGCTTTGGCTGGAAAGACTCAACAATCAACGATAGATATTCAAGAAATTATTACTCAACTTCAAGAGCAATCAAAGCAAGCGGACGAATCAATGGGACAAAATGTTGAGTTGATGGCTTTAACTCAATCTACAACTGAGGAGCTTACTCAATCGTTTCACGCTATTGCAGAGAAGATCTCGAGCATATCAGAAGTGAACTCCATTGTAGCGACCGCTTCAGAAGAGCAAAGCGTAGTGACAAATGATATATCTCATCAACTTGAAAGCATGAGTGTATTGGTTCAGCAAAACTTAGAGGGTGTTGAGGTTTCTATACAATCCAACGAGTCCGTTATGGAAGTCACGAAAGAGCTTAACGATGAGCTGAGCTTTTTTAAGGTAGATAAAGAATGAGTTTGCGAAAATGTGCATTTTGTTCTCGCAGTGATGTAGCTCTTTCTTTACTGGGCTCAGGTCGAGCTTGTTGTGATTGTATTGCTACTGCTAATCAATT
>NZ_MCZK01000082.1 GCF_002875945.1 Vibrio lentus | reverse complement strand
ATAAGTGGCGGAGTGGACGGGACTCGAACCCGCGACCCCCGGCGTGACAGGCCGGTATTCTAACCAACTGAACTACCACTCCGCAGTGGTCAACTCACTAAGTGAGCGTCCATATCTCCAGGTCGGTCAACCTAAAGATTTAATTTAAAGCCTGGCGATGTCCTACTCTCACATGGGGAAACCCCACACTACCATCGGCGCT
>NZ_MCZK01000081.1 GCF_002875945.1 Vibrio lentus | reverse complement strand
GTACTCCAAGTTTTTGTGCAAGGCTTTCCCATCCTGAAACAACGTTACGCATTTTTTTATAAATCTCACTCGCTGTTTGTGCATCAACTTGAAAGTAATCTGCAACTTCAAATGCAAGGTCGATATCAAGAGCATTACTTGTGTCATCTATGTTTAGGTGGAGGCCTATTGCATTCATTGTTGGGTTAATATCATAGGCTGGAGATAGTCGCCACCCAGTCGTATCAAGAATAAAGCCATGATTTCGTAAATGGTCATCACTATTTGATACCATGATATTGAATAGCATACGCTTCCATAGTTGCTCCAAATCCACTTGGGTATTCGAGCCGTGTTGTATTAAGAACTCAGCGAGCTCTAGATAGCTTGCACCGTCATCATGACCATCAAAATACTCTAGTTGAGTCATTGCTGAGCTAAAGTGTAGTCTCTTACCATCTTTTGTTCTATCGAAACGTTTGGTCAAGAATATATGATGATGCCCGATAGCTTCAACTTTTGAATCTGCCATATTGATACCAGCATCTAAAGCCATTTGATACACAATGAACTCCCATAATCCAATATCATACTCGTCATAACGGCTTGGGAATTTGGCTAGCCATAAGCTTTGATCTTTATCTCTAATTGAGGCTTTAGGGCGAGCACCACCTAATGATGAGCCCGGAGATGTCAACATGTTTAGCCATTTTAAATAGTCAGGATTATCGAAATCGGGAGTATTTTCAATTCCATTTGCAGCCTGTTGTAGCTCTGGCAGACAAGTGATAGCTGGTGCTGCTAAATCATCACTATTATCTAAGAAAAGGCCACCTTTGGTTGTACAAAAGCGTAGGGCTCCCATACGGAATGAATCATGTACCCCTAAGAGATAATCGGTTTCAAACAATTTACGAGCTCGACGTTTTTCATTGCGAGCGATTACCGCTTCTCTACGTTGCATCAGAAGGCGTCCCCAACGATCGGGACATGAGTCTAGAAATACTTTAAAATTTCGGTCATCTTCGGCATGCTGCTCTCCAGTGTATAACTGTAAAGAGGGGTCTATTTGACGAGCATATTCGGAGGTTAACCACTCTTCATCGTAGCTGAAGCTGAAATGTTCTTTTCCTCTAATTTCAGAAGAGCGTAATGTACCGACGAACATAGAATCAGTTGAGTTAATCCAATCAGCATAAACATAGATTTCCATATCTGACTCTCTTATCGTTTTTTCTTCAGTAATTCAATATCTTGAAGCTTTCTTCCGAATTCATCATCAAATGCTACTTTGGCTAGGTCATCCAATAAACCGAGAGCTGAAAGTACGTTAACATAGTGTCCAAGAGATACGGAAGGATCACCTTTTGATATTTTTCGTAAGGTTGGTTTAGATATGCCAGTTCTGCTGTGCATCATATCTTGGGTAATACCGCGTCGTTTCATTGCCAGTGTTATATTCTCTCCCAATGTATTCAAAATTTTCTGATTCTTAGGAAAGATAACAGCAGTGCGTCTAGTTTTAACATTTTTATTTTTCATAATGGAAATAAAATTTCCTTAATTGACGTTTAGTGAAATTATAGTTTCATTTTAATTATGAAATCAAGAGAGAGTCTTATTTTTTGATACATATGAAGAGAACCTATAATTACCTATTATTCATTTTTGTGAAACTATAGTTCTCTTTTATCCTAAAGCTTTAAACACCTGCTCCAAAACGACTGGTGGTATCGGCTCTTTGCTATCTATGATGAACTTCTTTAAGTTAAGTCGTAGGTTATTCAGTCTTTTCATAAACTCAAAATGACGCTCATGAGATGTGTTTTCTGGTGGTTTATATGAGGTATCCGTTTGGTTTTTCGTGGGGGTATCTATGGATTTCAAAAACTGTGTCGAAAAAGTGTGTGTTAATTGTACGAAAGTTCCCAAACTTAGATTGCCTCGCTTAACCTTCTCTTTGTAAAAATTCACATAACCTAGCTCCTTAAGTCGCTCTAAAATGTCGGATACACGCCGAACACTCATTCCCAAAGAGACCGCTATCTTGGTTTTGCTTATCCCTAATCCAAGGGTATGACGGTCAACATTCTTGGCTAGAAATGAACAAACTAAAATCAATCCTTCCGCAGCATCATAACTAAGATTTAGCTCGCTTTTCCAAAATGTGTTGATGATTTTTGTTCGATTAATCTTATTTTCTGGATAGGTATCACTCGAAATATGGCTTCTTGAAATTGGAGAGTAAGGCAATAAGATAATCTGTTTTTGGCTTGCTAAAAATGGGTACTCTTTGCTTAATTGGGTCTCATTAAGTTGTCCTGCGTTTTTAACTTCAGTAAGCTCTTTTATAAGACTGGTTTTCTTTTTGTCATCTTTTCTAAGAAGCATGTGTTTAAGCTCTCCTTCCTCTTCATGGTAAAGATAACACTTACCTCTGACATCAAAAGGGTTAGCTAGATTGATGATTTCCACTTCTGTATTTGGATCTAATATTGGTGTCTCATTCACCACTGAGACTTCTGATTGATTGGCTTTTTCTTTGTCTGTCGATGTCATTTTATTTCTCTCACTTA
>NZ_MCZK01000080.1 GCF_002875945.1 Vibrio lentus | reverse complement strand
GAATTACGCAACAAAGCCTAGGCTTTGTTACGCAATTAAGTGGAAAAAATCCAGACCTAGCGATCTATCCGATACTTCCGCTCACTCTCGCAACCTTATAGCCAAGCCTCGGAACTAGAAGTATTACAACCAATCAGTCATTAACCTTGGGCCTCTAACCTTTTGAATTGACGAAGAGGCGATAAGCGGGTGGGTGCGAAGCAAACAGAATAAGCGCTGGAGATTCAAGTCGATTCTGTAATTTGGCCATTACGACAACACTCATGGTGAAACAAGTGTTTCCTCTACCATTGAGAGCGCTGAAAGGGTTTATCGACTTGGTATTTAGACGTCCCCATGTTCCATTAAGTTGTTCGAGTCACATTTGCATCAGTCGTAGAGCAAAGGAAGTTGAGGTCTCATTTAAGACAGCACCCAACCATCGATGCGACTGGCCTTTAGGTTTATAGAGAAGGCGAATGGAAAGTAATAAACATGGGACGAATAGCAAGCGTAGAGTCTGCCGCAAGTTGTATATTGCAGTCGATTCATGCACTCATGAAATCATTGATGCCGCTCTAAGTACAGATGGTGAAGTCATTCCGAACTAACTGAAACACACACGCCGAAGCACCCTTGCGGTCTCTGGTGATTGCGCTTATGAGACGAGAGCGTGTCACGCTACTATAGGATTAAACAATCCATTGCTCTAATTCTGCCAAAAGAAGGGATTGCTCTTTATCTAAATTGAATTACACAACAAAGCCAATGTCTTATGGGATCTAAAGCTGAAATGGACGGACTACAATATCGCTTTCAATTATAAACTTGTAGATCAGCTATTTAGAATTGGTCTGTCGCAATATTGCTCTAAAAGGTAACCTCGCGCCTAAAGTTCACTTCCCATAGTTCCTTGTGCAGATACCCGAGTTTATTTAATAGAGTTACAGCTTAGAGGGACGCTGTTGATCAAATCAGATAAGGATTGTAGTTATCCCACTCAGCCTACCTGTTAGTTTCTAATATTCATGCATAGCCCTAGGACTTTACTCACAGCTTTCACATTTGGCAATGCCTCACTAACTTGAGCGTTGTAACATCTCAAGCTCAATGCACAATTAGTCAGTCCTAAAACCTAAGTAACAACCCCACCGGCAAAGCGGTGGAGTTAAATAGTCAATCGAAATTTGGGTCAAGCACAGATAATATTATGACTATCATCTAGTCGCGATTAACTATACTTGCTCACTGGTTAAGCTGTTTTCAGAATCTTAAGAAACAAACCTATACAATGCTCGATCGACTTATGCTTATCTTAGGTTATCTATCATTCAATGACTTAATATTAACCAAATCAATTAAACTTGATGCACCATGTTTTTGGAGTAACCGATGTTTGTATGTGCTGATAGTTTTTGGGCTCAAATGTAATTTTTCTGCTATTTTTTTATTAGTTAAACCATCCAATAAATATGACAGTACTAACGTCTCTCTTTGCGAAAGTTTTACTTTAATGTTGCTCTTCTCTTCAAAATTAAAGCTCTTACATTTATTATAGATTGCTTTAATCACTGCTTGTTTCAGTAACTTTAAAGACATCGACTTGGTATAGTATCCATCAGCGCCTAGCCTTCTAGCGGCTTCAATATAGGATTCCCCTTCCAAAGTCGTGAAAAAAATCAATTTACCAGAAAACCCCTTTGACCTTATTCTTCTATAAAAAGAGAAACCATCACCTTGATCTAATTGAACATCTAAGATAATCAAATCAATAAAAACATCAGAGTTTCTAATATAATTATATGCGTCCTCAGACTTAGTAAAACTAGATACCGTGAAATCTATTGATATAGACTCAATGTTATCAACGACGGCTTGAGCTACGACCGGATGATCATCTATAACTATAATGTTCTTTTTGTAATTCATATCACACCAAATTATAAAAATTCTTTTATTAAAGTATTTGAAATCGTATCAAAATCATAATCTCTCATTGCATCATTCAATGTTTTGAATAAAACAGGGTCGAGTGAACTCATTATTTCCTTACCATTACTACTGTTTAGACACACAATAGCTTCAATATTACAAGAACTTGCATATCCAACAATTAATCTTACATACTTTGTATCGACAACGAGATTAGCAATTTTATCTTGTATTTCTTTAACAGAAATATTATCAATAAACCTACAAATTCTCTCTATTTCATTATCAATACTGTTCAATAAAAAACCAACATTCTCTATGTTATCTTTTTCCATTTCTTTACATAGTTTGTAAAGATTAGTAAACCCTAAATTACCAGAAATTCCTTTCAACGTATGAATTTCTTGACTAATTAACTCTGGGGACATTTGATTAAATTTATTGTCTCTATACTGTTTATCAAAACCTGTTACTAGCCTAGTATAAAGCTCTTCGTTATGTCCTGAAATCAGCATCCCTTTGTGGACATCTACTCCTTCAATATCCAAAATTTCAAAAATTGGTGTTTTGTTCAAATCACTATGAAACCTAGAGTGTTCAATCCACTTATGGACCACACCATATATTTCATCCACTACAATGGGTTTTCTAATAAAATCAACCATTCCTGATTCAATTGATTTATCTCTATCCGACTTTAGTACATTAGCGGTTAATGCAATTATTGGAATGTTCGTTATTGACATGTCATTTATTATAAACCTAGTCGCTTCATAACCATCGAGTATAGGCATTTGACAATCCATCAGAATTACGTCGAAACCTTTGTCATCCTTTAAAATATCAATGGCTTCTTTGCCATGTCCTGCAAGAACACTGCTTATACCCTTTCTTGATAGTATATCAACTACCAATTCTTGATTAATTACATTATCTTCAACGACTAAAACCCTAGAGCCAGTAACAGATAGATCTAATTTATTTGCAACTTCTGTACAAAAAATACTTATATTATCTTTAAAAATATTTAATTTAATGGCAGTTAACAAATCGCTATTGGTATGACTATATATTGTATTTATTTCTAAGTCTTCAGATATAGTGAATTTTGAAATTTCAAAGCCATCATAAGAAATCACTGATAGATCGATATTCTTATCTTTTAATTGACTATGTATGTTTAACAAATGCAGCATAAAGTTCTTGTCGAATACATCAACTATAAAGAGAAGTAGTGTCGGTTCAGACTCAACAAATTTAGAAAGCTCATCAATATTGATGGATGAACCATGGTGTACAACTTGGTTTACTCCATACTCAAGGAGTTCTTTACTTATATCGGTTATATCTTCCTTAGTATCAGCAATCACAATCATTTTTGAATAGTAATCTAATGAACCAACTATATTGTCTTTTTTAAGAACAGGTAGTATTACTTCAAACTGTGATCCTTTTCCCATACAGCTTTCTACAGAAATAGTTCCGTTCATCAACTCTACAAGCTTTTTCGTGATTGCTAGTCCTAATCCAGTACCACCATACTTTCGTGTAGTAGTGCTATCTGCTTGTGTAAAAGATGTGTAAAGATTGCTAATTTGCTCTTCATTCATTCCAATTCCACTATCTTCTACAGATATAATTAAAAAAAACTGTCCATTAACATCTTCAATAGAATCAATCGTAACATTAACACTTCCATAATCAGTGAACTTAATAGCATTTGAAGTAAGATTCATTAGTATTTGGTGAATTCGTAGTAAATCGCCTATCAATATTTTCGGCACTGTTTTTCTCACTGAAACAACTAAGTCAATATCCTTTCCCCTTAGCATATTTCTAACGATAACTTCATAATCATCAATTAATTTATAAGGCGAAAACTCAATTTCCTCAATATTCATTTTTCCGGCTTCAATTTTTGAAAAGTCAAGAAGATCATTTATTATCCCTAACAGTAAACTCGCAGAATAGTTAACTTTATCTATATAATTCCGCTCTTTAATACCTAAATCACCTTTCAATGCCAAATAACTCATCCCAATAATTGCATTCATGGGCGTTCTAATTTCATGGCTCATCATCGCCAAAAATTTAGATTTCACCTCTGCTGACTTTAATACATTTTCATTAGAAAACTTTAAATTTTTAGTTAGAGCCCTGAGCTCCTTACCATTCTTTCGAACAAGATATCCTAGAAGACAAATTGAAAAAACAAAGACAACACCGCCTATAGAGATGAAGTTAGCTAAATTTTTAGCCTCTATCATTTCTTTTGATCTTGAATTTCTCATATTCATGAGTATCGAGTCAATGTTAATTGCCGTAGATACCATGCGCTTCGAAATATCTATTAGGTCCGTAGAAATAGATTGGATCTTCCCAAATTCACTACTATAATCATTAACTACTGGAGTTATTCTACTCGCTAATTTGTGTTCATCAACATTAATTAAACCGTAATTTAATTCATTCGATGTGGTTATTAAATTTTTTAAACTTTCCCTAACCACACCAGAATAAATCTTTCTCGTATCTGAGTCATTTGCTATAAAAAAATCTCGATCAGCCTGTCTGGAAGAGTTTATGTTTTGCTCTAAAGAAATTACCATTCCAGAGAGTTCCACACGTCTTGAAAGCCTATTTTGTGCCATTGCCAATTTTTCTTTTGCTTCTTCACTTTCCTTTTCTTTAAGATTTTTAAGATAAATTGAAATTTTAGTTATTTCATTAGAAAGTTCGAGCAGTTCATATTTTATTTCATGAATTCTTGTACTGTTATAGCTATTTATTTTAAAGTTAAACTCTTCAAACAGTTCATATAGAATCGAAATATATTTTTCGCTATTCGGAGTTTTAGCTATCTCTTTTATTTTTATCGCATTCCTAGCTAAAGATCGAATCGTTTCAAATTCGTCTTCGTTCAATATATATTCGTTACTATTGGCAAGACGGAAAAGACTTTCATTTATTGATAAAGCAGATAAATATATGTTTTCTGAAACCAGAAATCTCTCTTCTGTACTTATAATTTCTAAGTGCAACTCTCCGATTAAGTCAGTATCAAAGCGGATATAATCCATTTGCATCGTTCTAAGCTCATCAATTATGTCACTTGATTCTTGAGCTTTTTTCACCATTGACTTTTTAGAAAGGAGCAAGTCTTCATTTAATGAAACGTAGGCCGAAAAATTGTCTAAATAGACTTCCAACTCATTTCTAATATTTTCTAGGTTTACTGTATATTCCTTTTTTGTAGAGCTAAGATTATTTGATAGAACAAGCGCTTCATTTATATAACTTCTTGCTTTATCAGAGGCATCTTTAGTTAAGTCTCGAGTATAAGATAGTTCATACAATCTTGCCCTATCTAATGTCAACAATATTTGACTCGCGCCGTCATAGCGTTCAACTGCAAAAAATAACTTATTCAAGCTAGCCCATGCAACTATACATAGCCCTGTTAAAATTATTACTACTAACAAAAAACCAAATGTTATTTTATTCGAGCTATCAATAGACCGATCAATATAATCACTATCCATGTTACACACCATTTAATCAGCGAAATTAATTTTGACATCTAATATCTTATCTTTCTGTAATAGGAAAACATTTACCAATTTTTCATCGAAGTGAATACCGGAATTGTCTTGCAAGTAGTTAAAAGCCTTTTCTGTTGACCAAGCTTCCTTATAAGGTCGTTCGCTGGTTAATGCATCAAAAACATCAGCAATCATCACAACCCTAGCCGAAAGCGGAATTTCTTCACCTTTTAACCCTTTCGGATAGCCAGAGCCATCCCACTTTTCGTGGTGAAACTCGATAACTTGATGCGCCATGTCCATTAGTTCTGATGAGTAGTCACCTAAAATTTTAATTCCATATTCGACATGTTGCTTCATGTGCTTCCACTCATCTGAGTTTAAACTTCCGTTTTTCTTAAGGACATGATCAGATATACCAATTTTTCCAATATCATGCATTGGAGCAACTTCAAACAATAGCTGGCTCCATTTTTTATCTACATTTAAAGCTTCAGCTAAAATACGGCTGTAATGACTCATTCTAATAACGTGCATCCCCGTTTCGTTATCTTTGAACTCAGCAGCTCTACTTAAACAATTAATTATTTCTAGCTGATTTCTCTTTATTTCTTTTGTTCTAGCGAGCACTTCCTCCTCTAAAGTGATTTTTTGATTATGCAATGCTAGGTGAGTAGCAACCCTTGATTTGACTATCAAGGGGTTATATGGCTTGACAATATAATCAACCGCTCCAATTTCAAACCCCTTGTTTTCGTTTTGTACTTCACATTGAGCAGTGACAAATATCACAGGTATATCAGAAGTTAGAGGGTTGTTTTTTAACCGAGAACACACTTCAAATCCATCCATATTAGGCATTACTACATCTAATACAATTAGATCTGGTTTCGGATGATCCTCAGCAAGCTTTAACGCCACCACACCGTTAGTTGCTACTTTGATGTTATATAAATTTGACAAAATTTCGCTTAAAATTCCGATATTTAAGGGGTGATCATCGACGATTAACAGAGTGAATTTTTTTTTTATCATTTGACATCTCGCTAAATAAGGAACCATTGCATAACAAATAGGTATAGTTATTTGTTTGTGCAAACCCACCTAAGAGTAATTACTCTAAATAGTAGAGCTAACTACAGTTAGACTCTGTCAAAAATGTCACATAATAAGAATTAAAATCGAGTAAAAAACCTAATTGGACATAAAAGTGGGCTTTGTTGCGTAAT
>NZ_MCZK01000079.1 GCF_002875945.1 Vibrio lentus | reverse complement strand
GTATCCAGTGGGTAGTGACAAGGCTAGCCCACCTGTACTAGAATGATAGCGTCAACTGAGCATTCTTAGTACAGCTTCTAAGCTAATACTAGATTACTTCGTCAAAGGGGATGATCGCAAGGTCATCCCCTTTTTCGTGTCTGTAATTTAAGGGCAATTGAACATAATAGGAATAATAAACACTACTTTTGTGAGAACAGTTGAATGGGGGAAGTGCTATTATGGTTATTACCACTAATAGACAGTGTTTTTTATGACAACAAATAGAAATTTTTCAAGTAAGAGCAATTTAATTTCAACGACGGACACTCAAAGCTATATCACATCTGCAAATAAAGATTTTTGTGATGTTGCTGGGTTTACTCTGGATGAGATGAAAGGTAAACCTCACAATTTAGTTCGTCATGACGATATGCCCAAGCAAGCTTTTAAGCAGTTGTGGGATTATGTGCAATCTGGGAAATCTTGGATGGGGGTGGTTAAAAATAATTGTAAAGAGGGTAGAGAGCATTACTGGGTTTCTGCTTTTGTCACTCCAATTAAAAATGAAAATGGTGAAATTTCCGAGTATCAATCGGTTAGAACAAAGCCTGATGATGAGCAAATACAAAGAGCTGAAAGTATTTATGCAAGCTTGAAACAAAACAAAAAAGTATCAATGTTTAGGTTTGAATGGCATTTGTTATCTATATTTTTATGGGGGGGAGGGTTACTTCTTTCTATCGCATCTCTTTTGTATGGAGAAATATTAGGGAGTGTATGGAGTGCTGTTTCTATTTTAGGTTTATTCTTATCCATTTTTCAAAGGAAACGGTTTTCAAATTTAACAAACGTATCAAAATCTGTTTATGACAACCCACTAATGGAGAAAGTGTATACAGGCCGATTGGATGATTACTCTCGAATCGAGTTGGCTTTGATTATGAAGAACTCTGAGGTTCGAGCTATATCAGCGCGAGCTTTAGATTCATCTGTGTTAATAAATAATAATGCTAAAAATGATTTTAAAGAGTTAAAAGGTGTAGGTGATGATTTAGCTAATCAGTTCTCAGGTATTGATACAATAGCTTCAGCTGTTGAAGAGTTGGGTCACTCAATGACCGATGTTGCCGGTGGTGCATCAAAGGTTTCAGATGTTGCGAATGTTACATCATCTTTATCCCAAGATGGGCTGGCTAACATTTTAGACTTAAATTCGAAGATTTCGAATTTAAGTCTAGAGTTAGAAAGCGTGGAAAATATCGTTTCTAGTGTGGCTAGTAGTAGTTTGGAAATGGTAAAAATATTAGATGTGATTACTGGGATTTCTGATCAAATCAATTTATTGGCATTAAATGCTGCGATTGAAGCTGCGAGAGCTGGAGACGCTGGGAGAGGGTTTGCTGTTGTGGCGGATGAGGTGCGAGAGCTAGCTTCGAAAACTAAGAAATCCACTGATGAAATCAATAGTATGATCGGTACATTAAATGATTCATCTTCGTTAGCTGTTAATAGTATTTCTTCTGGTTTTTCTTTATCAAAATCATGTTTAACAGCGTCTAATTTAGCTAATGATAGTCTTAAAGGTATAACTGAATCAGTACTAGAAGTGTCTAACTTAGCTGATGAGATATCTGAGTTGGTAAAAGAACAAGTTTCTGTAACTCACGAAGTTTCATCAAGGGTTGTTGATATTCGAGAGAGTGCTAATACCACTCTTAACCGTTCTGAGACGGTGGCTCATAATGCCCAAGAACTAGTATCTAGCACTGATAATCTCAAGGGGCTTATGAAACAATTCCTTTCTTGAAAAGATTTTACATAACTGCACTTAGTGCGAAGTGCCGTGTTTCGGTAGAATAAT
Organism: Vibrio lentus; assembly: GCF_002875945.1. Taxonomy (GTDB): domain Bacteria; phylum Pseudomonadota; class Gammaproteobacteria; order Enterobacterales; family Vibrionaceae; genus Vibrio; species Vibrio apostichopi. The sequence goes on along the minus strand of NZ_MCZK01000079.1, from coordinate 1,673 downwards.
GATTATCTAAAGGTCGCTATAGCGGCCTTTTTTGTGCCTGATAGCAAGAGCTCTAAAGGGGAAATTGCGAAGCAAGGTATTGAGGAGTAAGATAAACGCCAGATAAAACAAAGCCCTTAATCTCACATTCAAACTTGGCGGAATGAGTGAGAAGTTAGGGCTCAGCATAAATGCTTGAGGAAATTTTAACACATGAACAGACAAACACAATCCACACGTAACCGCCATAAGCGCAGTTATGTGTGAAAGCTGAACTATCAAACGCACTTCAACTCGATCTAATCGAGACGCTTCCTCATAAGCCGTATTGCACCGATGAACTCGGTGTCACTCACATACGCCCCAAAAACACAGCGATTAAGAAGAAGTATCTGCAAGTGAACCAACCGAAGTTGGTCACTTACCTAATCTTTGATATTGACCGTCAAGGCGGTGTGTTGGCGTGGTACGACAACGATCTACCAACGCCATACTGGACTTCAAAAAATCTAGATAACGCACACGCTCACATTTCGTATCGCTTGAAAGTCCCGTTTTGTACTTCTGACATCGCACATAGCGAACCGATTCGCTACGCTGCTGCGATTGAGTCAGCAATGATAGAACGTCTAAAAGCAGATCGTGGTTTTGCAGGGCTACTCACTAAAAACCCACTGCATCCACATTGGCAAAATGAGTTTTGGACTGAGCACGAATACACGCTAGATGAACTGGCGGACTATCTCGATTTAAAAGGTCATCCGTTACGTGGGAGCGAAGTATCAGGTCTTGGTCGTAATTGTGAGTTGTTTGATTCAGTGCGTCAGTGGAGCTACAAGGCGATTAGAGAGTTTTGGGCACCCAATTATAATCGCGACTGGAACTCGGCTGTCTACGACCACGTAGAAGCCCTTAACGCTCAATTTAAAGTGCCTCTTCCTGTCTCTGAAGTGAAAGCGATAGCGAAGTCTATCGCTAACTGGACGTATCGAGAGTTTACGCCTGAGAAGTTCCGCCAGAGCCAAGCTAAGAAAGGTGCAAAAGGCGGTAAGGCTAAAGGTGATTCCTACAATAACAAGCGGTTAAAAGCTCGTTTACTTAGACAAGAAGGAAAGACATACCAAGCCATTGCTGATCAAGTCGGTGCTTCAAAGCGTTCTATTATCACATGGTGCAAATAGCCTTATCAGATAACAGCCCTTTTTTGGGCTGTTTTGCTCTCTAGTACGTTGTTCTAGTTATTCTGTTTTCTATGTAGTTCATTTCGATTTGTTAGAGCTGCTATATGCTTGCATGTAGAGCTTTTGCAAATCCGACAAGCGAAGCGCGTCAGGCTCTTTAGTTTTTGATTTTTGGATAACTTCATAGGATAACCACTTTCGATAACAAGCGTTGTCCTATGGAGTCATCCCAAGTGGTTATCCTTATTCGTTTACAAAACACAAAGAAAAGAGCAGCTTAGAAACATGTTTCCAAGACCTAGGATGCGTAGCGCTACGCGCGACTGAGCCCCTTTTAAAGGTGAAATAATCCGTTTCTTCGCTCCGTCAGTTCCACTCTAATAAAACGCTCTCAGTCTCGCCTACTCAACGCATCCCAGAGCATGCACTAAAATTAACAATTCCCCTCTCTGGTTCGGCACTTTTCAGTGATTGAATTTCTTAACGCTTATAGAGCACTTTCATTCCCACATA
>NZ_MCZK01000078.1 GCF_002875945.1 Vibrio lentus | reverse complement strand
GAATTACGCAACAAAGCCCTCGTGACGTCATCACTTTGATTGGTAAAGGTAATGGTTTGAGTTGAACTAACCGCACTACCACTTGGAGCAGAGCCATCACTCAGATTCGTTTCTGACAGCGTAACGCTTGGCACAGTGTCAATCGTTGGGATATCGCCATCGGTAATGGTTAGCGTTACCGTTGAAGACACAAGATCGCTATCGGAATCACTGGAGGTTACGACTATCGACTTAACGATATCGCCACCAGTATGGTCTAGGTTACGATTTGGTTCGAAACGAATATCGCCTTGTAGTGTGATATACAATGACCCGTCAGCAACCACGAACTTCTGCTCACCCGTATCGTTTTGGTCAAGCGTTAATACCGCCCCACCATCGTAAGTGAACTGAGTAATGGTCGTGCCATCAGCACCTTCTTCATCAAGGACATTAACGATAGGCGTAGTCGGTGTACCCAATGCCAAATCTGCAACTGTTGGCTCTTCAATAGTGAGAGAGTCATTAACCATCACTTGAATATCATCAGTAATAGTCACTGCCAGTGGCGACATCACAGAGTCATCACCATCGCTATCAACCGCGTAAACTGGCAAGTTGAATGTTAGGTCGTTATTGCCTTGAATTGGCGTGTGGTCAATTGCTTCCAGAAGCGTGAAGGTGTACTCACCCAAAATGGTGCTGCTGAAATCGAGCGTAAATACCGTGGTTTCGACATTCGAAATATCAGTCGTAAAACCAATGTAATTGCCTGAACCTGTTGGTTCTTCTCGAATCTCAATGATCAAGCCATCGGACTTAAGCGCATTGTTAGTATTAAACTCACTTGGCTCTAAACGGAATTTCTCAACGTCATCACTTTGATTAGTGAAAGTGATGGTTTCCGTTTGGCTAACCGCACTACCAGTTGGAGTGGAACCATCAGCAAGATTAGCTTCTTCAAGTGCTACGCTCGGCACCGCATCAATAGTCGGGTTATCACCATCAGTAATGGTCAGCGTTACGGTTGAAGTCACCGGATCGTTATCGAAGTCGCTTGAAGTCACGACAATCGACTTCACGATATCTTCACTAACTGAGTGGTCTAAATCGCGATTAGGTTCAAAGCGCACTTCCCCTTCAAGGGTGATATAAAGCTTACCTTCCGTGAATATGAATTGCTGCTCGCCTGAAATACTTTGATCGAGTGTGTTTACGACACCATCATAAGTAAACTGGGTGATCGTCGCGCCATCAGCACTCTGATTTGGCATCACATCAATGGTGTTGGTTGTGATCGTACCGTCTGCCAGATTTGGCTCAGTGATATCTAACGTACCATCTTGCATGATTTGAACATCATCACCGATAGTTACATTCAGTTGAGATACCAATGAATCGTCACCGTCCGTATCAACTGCATAAACAGGCAGGTCAAAGCTCAGGTCGTTGTTGTCTAAGCCGTCCACATGGTCTAACGCTTCAAGTAAGGTAAAGGTATATTCGCCCAGTGTGGTCGTAGAGAAACTAATGGTGAACACTGGAACTTCAGCGTTCGAACCATCAGTAATAAAACCGATATAAGTCCCCGGATTAGCAGAGTCTTCTTTTATCTCAACCGCAAACCCATTAGACGTCAGAGCTCCCCCCACATTGAACTCTGTAGGCTCAATGCGGAAGTTTGCTACATCATCACTTTGATTCGTGAAGGTAATGGTCTCAGTTTGACTGACTGCACTGCCGCTTGGCGCTGAGCCGTCACTAAGATTGATTTCAGACAGCGTAACGCTTGGCACTGCATCAATGGTTGGGATATCACCATCCGTAATGGTCAGCGTCACTGTGGAAGTCAGTATATCGTTGTCTGAATCGCTTGAGGTCACCACAATCGACTTCACGATATCTTCGCTAACCGTGTGGTCTAGATTACGGTTTGGTTCGAAGCGCACTTCACCTTCAAGAGTGATGAACAACTTACCTTCCGTGAAGCTAAATTGCTGCTCACCATTGTCAGTTTGATCCAGAGTTCGAACTTGACCGTCATACGTAAACTGGGTGATTGTCGCGCCATCGGCACTTTGTTCTGGCATCACATCGATGGTATTGGTTGTGATTGTACCGTCTGCAAGGTTTGGCTCAGTGATATCTAACGTTCCACCTTGCATGATTTGAACATCATCACCGATGGTTACATTTAACTGAGACACCAGTGAATCATCGCCATCGCTATCAACGGCGTAAACCGGCAGATCAAAGCTCAGAACATTATTTGCCAAGCCATCCACATGGTCTAACGCTTCCAGTAAGGTGAAGGTGTATTGACCTAAATTGGTATCCGAGAAGCTAATCGTGAACACGTTGGTTTCAACGTTTGAACCATCCGTAACAAAACCGATGTAACCACCCGGAGTAGTTGGGTCGGCTTTCAGTTCGACTACCAGGCCGTTTGATGTCAAAGCACCACCGACGTTGAACTCAGTCGGTTCAATACGGAAACTTGTTACATCATCACTTTGGTTGGTAAAGGTAATGGTTTGAGTTGAACTCACCGCGCTGCCACTTGGCGCAGAACCATCACTCAGATTAGTTTCTGACAAGTTCACTGTTGGGACATTATCAATGGTCGGGATATCACCATCGGTAATGGTCAACGTGACCGTTGAGGTCAATACATCGTTATCGGAATCGCTAGATGTCACCACGATTGATTTCACGATATCTTCGCTAACTGTGTGGTCTAGATTACGATTGGGCTCAAAGCGTACTTCACCTTCAAGAGTGATGAACAGTTCACCTTCTGTGAAGCTAAACTGCTGCTCACCATTATCATTTTGGTCAAGCGTTCGAAGCTGGCCATCATAAGTGAATTGAGTGATCGTCGCGCCATCGGCACTTTGATTTGGCATCACATCAATGGTGTTAGTCGTTACTGTGCCAGCAGCCAAATCAGCGACGGTTGGCTCGTCGATATCTAACGTACCGTCTTGCATGATTTGAACATCATCGCCGATGGTCACACTTAACGGTGACATTATTGAATCATCACCATCACTGTCTACCGCATAAACAGGCAGATCAAAGCTGAGATCGTTGTTGCCACGGGCATCTTGATGATCCAAAGCCTCAAGTAGAGTAAAAGTATATTCACCTAATGTGGTGCTAGAGAAGCTAAGCGTAAATACCGTGGTTTCGACATTCGTCGCACTAGTAGTAAAACCAATGTAGTCACCCGATCCTGCCGGATCTTCACGTAACTCAACGGCTAAACCGTTCAATTTAAGATCGTCGTTAGTATTGAACTCCGTTGGCTCAATACGGAAACGAACCACATCATCACTTTGATTAGTGAAAGGGCTCTTCTCCGCTTAG
>NZ_MCZK01000077.1 GCF_002875945.1 Vibrio lentus | reverse complement strand
GAATTACGCAACAAAGCCCAAAGCCTAAGACATCCGACCATAATCACGGACGATCGTCTGATGTCTATTTAGGATTTTTCCTACATTTTGATGGGTGTAACTATGGTCTAATTTATCAGTATTCTGATTTTGCTGAATGATTTCTATGTGGTTTTAATTTGTTAGCAAAAAAGGAAACGATCAATATTATAATTATTTAGGTTGCTTCATGCGCATATTAGTATTTTTGTTGTTTACATTACCTTTTTCGACTTTAGCGAAAGAAAGGAATGAATTGTACTCCTACTTGGGCGAGGAGGACTTTTTATACGAAAGTAACCCTTCAATCATATCATTTGGTATAGGAGGTCACCGTATTAAAGCCGGTGATGCAAACGGCCTGTACTTGGGGGGTATCAAGTCAATATCAAATACTGATTTTGGTATCTACGGAAGAGGTGAGTTAATTTCAGATAAGTATAAAACAGGCCATTTTTGGTCATGGAATATGGCATTAGGTGTTGGGTATTATATTTCACCTGACTATATTCCGGTTGTTACCGTTGGTAAGTGTTTTTCTAACTATTCTACGTGTTACTTTAACACTAGGCACCCTACAGCAAATGACGATGATATAGATGCTTTTTATTATGGTGCTGGCATGTATTTCAAAGACTCGATATTTGATACTGGGACCTGGGAGTTGATGTTCGATTGGAGTCCTTATAAGAATTATAACGGCACGGGTTTATACTTTGGCTACGGGTTTAAATTTAAATGAAAATACACACCAGACTATCATTATTTGTAATTGTGTTATCATCCAAATTGTACGCGTCTCCTCAATTAGATTTGAACTTAGAACTTGATATTGATGAGCCAATCTATACAAAAGACATAAATATACTATTTACGCAGTCTATAGAAAACTCATATAAGGTTTTATCTAGCAAGTATGCAATAGAATCAAAAGAGCACCTTTTTGATTCTGCTCGTTATTACTATATACCAACTGTATCAGTTTCATCACAAGTAAAACAAAAAATGGACAGACCCGGTCACCCGTCGCCGTTCACTGAGTTTACACTCGATCTTTCTGCAAAAATGAAAATATGGAGTAACGCAACCTCTGAAAATAGAGACTCTGCATTCTATTACTTAAAGTCAGCTAAAGAAAACTATAATGAAAGTGTTAGCGAGATATTCAGAAAAATTAACGTGAATTTATTGAAAATAGAGTACTCCCTGACTTTTCTCGCTCGTTCTGAAGAATATCGGAAGCGAATGAACGTTTTGTTGAATAACATGGAAATATCAGCCCGTTCTGGACTGTTGAAAAAGTCAGATAAAATATTTGCAGAAGTAACAGTTAAAAAATTTGATGAATCTATACTTAACGTACTGTCACAAATCGAACAGTATAAAAGTGAAATGGATAATATTACATCTCAAAGGCTTTATGATGAAGGTTACGGGTTAGATCGTGACTATATAAACTCTGTTATGACTACGAAGCCTGAGTACTTTGAAATAGAAAATGTAATGAAAAATAATTTTTCTATCCTTTCTAAAAAGTCGGAATTAGTTGCAGAGAGAAAGAAAGCAGAAGGAAGCAATGAATACTTTACGGTAGAGTTACAGACCGTTCACGATATAAAGGAGCACAAAAAATCGAGCACTAAGAATGAAGATAATCAAGCTACATATGGTTACACATATGACGATAATGGTGATTCATATATAGGTATCCAGTTTTCTTTTAATGGAATTAATTACGGAAGCTACAAAACACAAATGAGTGAGTTTGAACTTTACAAGCAGAAAATGATTGAGTTTGATGAGTTTGTGCATGGTATAAATGTAGAAATTATTGCACTTAAGGAACAGTATGCTCTTGTTAACAAAAGAATTGATAATATAAATAATCAAGTAGACTTAACGACAGATGTCATAAATAGTCAGATGAATGAAATGAGTGTTGATGAGTCAAGTGTATTAGACGTTTTTAGAAACGTATCATCTTTATCTGATTTAGAAGTAAATCATCTTATGGCTCAAAATGAGCTAGTTGATGTTGTTAATCGAATTTATGCTCTGAACTCTATATTACCTCAAAGCTATGTCATTAAATAGAAATATTAAGGTATCGGTCTGTGCCATACTATCATCGATCTTAATATACATTATTTTGATAACAAAGTTCGATGTAATATCTGAAGGTGAAGGTGTATTGTCTATAAATGATAGTAATATCAATATATTATCACCATCGTCCGGAATTATACAGGATATATATATAACTAGAGGTGATCATGTAAAGAGTGGAATGAAGCTTCTGACTATCGGAAATATTGAGGATAGACATAAAAGAAACCTTCTAGAGTTTAATAGTGATTTTTATTCAAGTAGAGTAACTGAATTGTCTGAAGAATTGGTTGGTCTAAAGGAAACGTTTAAAACCGGCCAACCTATTGATTCTAAGTCTGAATCTTCAAAAATATCAAAGGTCAATAATAGATATGAAGCTTATGAATTAAAGAAAAATGATTTAATTGACAAGAAGAAAGACTTTGTAAAAAAAGAAGAAAACTTTAAGAAACAAGAACGTCTTTTAGAAGAAAAAAGTGAATTAATAAAAGAATCTTTGGGCAACACAGTTCGTTATTTAGATTCAAAACTTGATGTTGAAAAAATCAAGATTCAAGCAATAGAAAGTAAGTTGCTTTTAAATGAAGTTGAAAGTTCAGTTGAGCTCGCGTATCAAGAGTTTGTCCAGTTAACACTTGACCTAATTAGTCAGACTGAAGACGAACTGAGAAGATCTAAAGAACAGCTTTCTTTGAACGTATCAGAATTTAATACCGTTCTAGATAGGATTCAGTCAACAACGATTAACTCCAATATTGATGGTTCAGTATTGTCTTTGAAAGTAGGGTTGGCGAAAGGGGTTTATATAGAAAGAAATTCAGAAATCTTAACACTTAAGAGAAGAGATGATGGCGTTTATGTTGATGCTAAGTTTGACTCAAAATTTAGGCCGTATTTAACGGTTGGTCAACAAACGAAGGTTAAAGTTGATGCGCCTGGAATTAGAGGGTTTTACTACGGTAAAATAAAAGACATAAGTGTAGATTCATTTGAATATGATGAATACTCCAAACAGGGCCGACGTTATTACAGTGTTAAGATTTCATTCTATGACAATGATGAGGTCATTAATAAACTCAATGGGTTGTTAGGTCTAAAAACTTCCGTATATGTTATTAATGATACGATGACATTTCTTGAATATATAGTCTCATTTTTTAATAAAGATTTGGATTTTTCTGTATGGTAGGTTTTATTGGAGTGTTATCTTCATCGCTATGTATATTGATTTTGGTGTTTATTACGTTGATTGTGGGGTATATCGATTCGTTGTTGCCTGAATCATCAGTTTTTAGAATAGATGAGGCGACTTTCAGGTTTCCTATATCCAGTTACTATGTGACTGATGACGTTATCAACGAACTCGAATTTATTATTAGTGATCTAAAATCTAATAAAGATTTTGTCGTTGATTCTTTGGCTATCGGCTGTAGTGAAGGTTTTGATATTGATAAAGCATCTGCTAACAATCTGATGGTTTTTAACTCAATTAAAGTTAGTAGCGGTTTAGATATCGATTCGGTTATGAACAATAAACCGATTTTTGACGAAAATAAGCTTAATTACTGTTACGTAGATATATTAAGGCGAAATAATGGATGATGATAACTTGGGTTCTATGGTTGATGCTTTAACTGGCGCTATGAGCGCTATCTTGTTAGTTACCATATTTTTGATGGTTAATACAATGTCATCTATTTCTGATTCAGTAAAAGAATATGGGAAGGAATCTTTATATAAAAATCAAGAAATGATATCAGACATCTTTAAGCGAGAAGCACCGAAGTTGGTATTGAAAGATAACCGAGTATATTTTTTTCAATCTTTTAAGCTTACTGACGAACAGATCCGCTCGTTAGATGAAGATTTTATATATTCAGAACCTAAAAAGTTAATTGTTTATTCAGACAGTGATGAATCGATTTTAACATACAATACATTACTATTTGTTGAATCTACCTATCTACGTGAATATATAGATAAGTTAGAAGTTGTTTATTTTCCATCTAAGAATGATGGTTTAACCGAATTTGTTTGGGAGTGATTTAAAATGAAATACATAGGGTACACTCTGTTTTTGTTGGTTTTTATTCTAGTTAGCTATGTAGATACCGTAAAGAATTTCTTCGTGGCTGCTCTAGATTTGGCTCCGGAAATTACCTATCTGATCGCTTTTTTTTATTGTTATATAACAGTAATGGCTATCGTTCTTGGTATGTTCCCAAATTTAGTAAAGAGTCGGACATCTGTTTTACAAAGTCACTTAGCTATGGCTTGTTCTGTGATGGTATCGCTTGGTTTGGTAGGCACTTTTTTGGGCCTTGTAGATATGATATCTGGTATTGGTGCAGCCCTAACATTAGATGCAACTGACTTTGCTAAACGGATGGAAAACCTTTTAAGTGCGATTTCTTCATCTTTGGGTGCAATGTCATTTGCGTTCATGACTTCTATATTAGGTGTCGGGATTTCTGCATACTCTATGGTGGCTGGTAATTTCGTAATAACATCTTTTTCTGAGGGAAATAAAAATGAAGAAAACGAAAATATCAATGTTTATGGCTCTGGTTTTGATAAAGAAATAAGTCATCGATTGGATTTTTTAGAAGAGAAAATTAGCAATTTGACACTATATTCAATCGAAAGTGACGTTACACCTTTAATTATGTTTGATGCTTTGACTAAGCAAAATGATAAGTTCATAAATGATATCGTAGCAATCACTGATAAGAAGTTAAAGTCGGCGGAGAGGGTTGAGGCAGCGTTTTATAAGCAGGAAGAGAGCCGGAATTTGTTAATAGAAGAAATGAAAATTAATAATGCACACTTAGTAAGCTTATCAAGGTCGCTAGATGATTTTATTCAAGCTCATAACAAAAGTTCCTTTGTGTTAGAAGCTGGGATGAAGAAAAATTACGATAGTTTAGAAAGTATAAAAGAATCAACAAATGCAGCTGTTTCTAATCTAACGGACTTCAAATTAAGGATGAAAAAAATACTCAGTTAATATCTGAAGGTCACACTTTATGTGGCCTTTAAGTGTTTGTAGTTTAAGGTTTTATTTATTAATTTTTTACACTGTGTTTAAAGTGTGTATTACTCAACAGTTGGTACCTAAGATGATAAAAGTTCAAGTTTCTAGCATTAATGAAATTACTGTAACTGGTTTCGATATAACCGTAAGAAAACCGAATGGCGAAACTCAAAAAATTCCAAATGGTGTTACCTCTCTATTGAAAGGCGATCTTATAATTTCTGGAATTGATGGTTCTCCTCTCTTAAAAAGTGACATCTTCAAAAAAGTAAATCTAGAAAGTAATTCTTCCGTTCTAGTTCCTACGATGATTAACTCACAAGAAGAAGTTGTGGATGAAAACTACAAAACTCAACAAGACGGGGAACCAGCATCGACTCAATCCCAAGAAGAGTTAGAGGCATTACAAGAGCAAATTAAAGAACTCACTGAGCTAAAAAGACAACTGGAAGAAGCTAAAGAAGAAGACGAAACTTCAGAAGAGCAGGAATCTAACCTGGAGCTCTTGAACGAGCTTTTGAACCAAACAAACTACGCGTTCATTGATAGTCAGATGCTGCAAGCTAATGAAAATGGCGAAGCGGAATCAGAACTAAATGACAACACCAGTACCAATAGTTCGAATGAGCAACCATCAATTAATACAAGCTCTTCATCTGGTACTAATTCTCAACCTATCACTGAAGGCGAGGGTGAAAGTGATAAGGAAGAATCAACATTATTTGTAGAAGTTCAACTTTCCAGTCGCAGCGATAGTGGCACGAAAGGCGATTTTATTACCAATCTTAGTAAACCAACATTCGAGGTAAGAACGCTTGCCGGTGCGACTGTTAGTATTTCCATAAATGGGGTCGTATATGAAGCTGTCGCCGACTCAAGTGGTTTTGCGATCGTAACTACTTCTGGCGAGCTAGCTGACGGCGAGTATAACTTAATTGTCAAAGCTGTAGACGATGCAGGGAACGAAGAATCAATAAATCAACTGCTTGTTATAGATACGGTTCCACCAGAGGTAACCATTCGTCTCGATTCTGATACTGGTTATTCTGAAGTTGATGGTATTACAAATGTAAATAGACCGACGTTTAAGGGGACTGTGGGTGGTAACCCTGAATCACTAACCATTACTGTTGGCGACATTAGTTATGAACTTCCAGTAAATAACGGAGAGTGGTCATTCACTTTTCCTGTCGAGATTCCAGACGGTACCCACGAGTTTATTATTTCAGCAATAGATGCTGCTGGAAATGAAGCGACGGTAAGTCAACAAGTTGTGATCGATACCGTTAATGATTTTTCCGTATCATTAACGGGGCTGACAGATTCTGGGATGTTAGGCGATTGGGTCACAAATATTGATAGACCAATATTTGTTTTCAAGCATGAAGCCGGATCAACGATAGAAATTACGCTAAATGGTATTACGTATGAAGTTGATGTTAATGAGTCCTCTCCTACTAATTACCAGCTACCTATATCTCTCACTGAAGGTGCTCATCATTTGACGTTTGTTTCCATCGATGTTGCTGGGAACCGTTCTGAAATCGAGCAAGAAGTAATAATCGACCTCACGCCTCCTCAGTTCACATGGCTGGGTCTGTCTGACGAATCAAATACAGGTGATATTACAGACAACGTCACAGCTGTAACTAATCCAATATTTGTAGGACGTGGAGAAGTTGGCGCAACTATACTCGTTGAAATCGATGGATTTACTTATTCGACCAAAGTTGATGATAGTGGTAGATGGTCACTATCTGTAAGTAACAATCTATCCGATGGCACTTACATTATTTCAGCACATGCAATAGATGTTGCAGGTAATGCTTCTGAAGTTGTGGGTACTGAAGTCGTGATTGATACAGTTGGACCCACCATAACAGGAGGCCTTGACTCTAGCTCAGATACTGGGCAGTACAATAATGACGGGATAACGAATGCAGAGACCTTAATTTTCAAAGGTGAAACAGAACCAAACCTGTTAGTTACACTTTTTATTGAAGAGCTGGATTATTCTACTGCGGTGGATGCTGACGCGCAAGGTAATTGGGAATTTGATGTTAGCAATCTAGAGGAAGGTAATTATAGCTACTCCATTTCCGCGGTTGATGCTGCAGGTAACGATAGCGTAAATGCGGTTAAAGGCATGATAGTAGTCGATCGAAGTATTGATAACTTTTCAGCTCAGATCTCTGACGAATCAAATTCAGGTGACATTAGCGATAATATTACCAACGTTAAAACTCCGACTTTTTCGGGAACTGCAGAGCCAAGTTCGAAAATAACAGTCACTATTAAGAACGTAAGTACGGGAGATAAGCCTAGTGTCTATGGTCCAGTAACGACTGATGATAGTGGTCAATGGTTCTACAGCGTTCCTGACGAACTCAGTGATGGCGATTACCTTGTAAGTTTCTCTGTATTGGACCTTGCTGGTAATACGGATTCAGTAGACTTTACGATTGTTATTGATACACAAGTTTCACTGACAGCAGAATTGAATTCAACTTCAGACTCAGCTGAAGTCGGAGACTTAATTACTAATGTAAGCCGTCCTGAATTTAACGGGACCTCTGACCCAGGCTCTACAGTATATTTGCTTTTAACTCACGCAGAATCGGGGGCTAAGGTAGAGTTAACAACAATCGCATTAGCTGATGGTTCATGGTCTATAGTGACGCCTGTGAGCTCATCGTTGAGCAACCAAGGAGAGTGGTCTTGGGTTGTTAATGCCGTTGATGTTGCTGGAAATAATGCTGACCCTGTTAGTGGTTTCTTCTTATTTGACAGTATCGCACCTGGCGTAATAGTGGAACTTGCCTCGAGTACTGGTTTTGATGAATTACATACAAACGATAATACTCTTAACTTTTTGATTAAAACTGAGGCTAACGCAAAAGTTTCAGTATCTATTTTTCAAGTGACTAATAGTGTTATATCAACAACTCCTATTTACGAATCAGCAGCGCCGATTCTAGTGGGTGATAGCGGGCAACTCGTCTATAACGTTACGACTCCACTCGCTGATGGAGAGTATGCGTATCAAGTGTCGTCGACGGATGTCGCGGGGAATGTCTCTGTGACTGAGCTAAATTCTGTCACAATTGATACGGCGCCTCCCGAGCTCGGTATTATTACATTAACCGATAACTCTGACTCAAACCTTGTTGGGGATAATATTACAAATGAATCAAATTTAATTTTAAAAGGTGTTGGTTCTGAAGTTGGCAGTCTAATTCATATTACTATAACAAATAATAGGACAGGCGAAATATTAACTTTAGATCCTTCCAATTACAAAGTTGAGTCCGCCAACTGGATATATGAACTCCCTCAATCTCTAGAAGATGGGAGCTACAACCTTTCATTTCAAGCCGAAGATTCAGCAGGAAACACGTCTGCTCATAGCGATCTAGAAGTCATCATTGATACGGTACCACCAGAACTTGGTTCAGTTACGTTAGATAGCAACTCTGATACAGGTATATCGGATGGTGATTTTATTACACAAGATAGGAATCCAATATTTGTAGGCTCAGCGGAAAAAGATTCAACTGTAGAGGTACTTATTTATCGAAGTGACACTTTAATCAAATCAAGTTCAGTAAAAGTTACAGACCAGAATGGACTTTGGTCCGTAAAAGTTTCAGATCTAAGTGATGGTGAATATCGTTGGGTTGTAAAGGCAACAGATATCGCTGGAAATACGGCAACTCTTGCTGAAGATGACCAGCTACTAACTATTGATACAATTTATCAGGGCGCTACAGGTAAACTGCACGATGATAGTAACTCGGGGGATAAGCTAGATAATATTACAAATCATCATGGTGTCAAATTATCTGGTACAGGCGAAGTAGGTTCTAGTGCGCAAATAAAATCTCTAACAGGCCTGGATGGCTCAAATATTGATATTTCTGCTGTACCAAATACTGTAGTTAATGAGTCAGGGGATTGGGTGTTGCAGTTACCTGGTTTGATGCTCGGTGAGGGTAACTACCAATGGACCGTCGAATTGATAGATCTTGCAGGAAATAGCAAAAATCTTTCAGGAACTGTTGTTCTAGATACAATTACGAACATTGATGCGATTCTTGAATCTGATTTTGGTGTGTCGGATACGGATGGAATAACCAATGCGAAAAGTCCCACCTTTTCAGGCTCGGGTGAGGTTGGAGGAGTTGTAGAGCTAACTGTTGTCGGGCCTGATGGCAGACCAGTGGTGAATATACCGACAACAACTGTAGCATCGAATGGCGAGTGGAGTGTAACTATCCCCGAGTTGTCAAAAGAAGGGGACTATTCGTGGTACGCAGAAGTAACTGACGTGGCAGGGAACACAGCCTCTACGAATGTTAGTACATTTACACTAGATATGACCGCTCCAAATATTCTTGAAGCTAAAGTGGTCTTGGATAATTCGATTGGATTTGAAAGCGAACCTATAAGAACAAACAATGATCAACCAACATTTGAAGGTAAGATATCAGAATCAAATGGAGTTGTTGTTGTTCATCTATATTCAGTTATTGATGGGGGCGTAAGCCCTGGACCAATATATACGTCAGATCCGACAAATATAGATTCAAAAGGTGGTTTTTCGGTAAGTGTCTCAGACTCGTTAAGCGAAGGAGAGTTTCAATGGACTCTAGAAGTCAGTGATATTGCGGGAAACAAAACGAATAGCGATCCGCAAACGATTGTGATTGACAAGACTGCACCAACGTTAAGTGATGTTTCGTTA
>NZ_MCZK01000076.1 GCF_002875945.1 Vibrio lentus | reverse complement strand
CTAAGCGGAGAAGAGCCCTTATTCTAATTCGTGATTTGCAAATACTTGGTTCTCCGAAACTCATTTCTGTCCAGAAATGAGTTAATACTTGCCTGTTGTTGGCTTCAAACATGTAGAATTATCAAGCTACATATTTGCTACACGAAATCTCGCTTTAATGAGGCGTGAAGACTCAAATTCAACATTGGTCTTGGGAGTAATTGAACGTGATCTTTTCTAGTTCGTCTAAATCTTTAGTTCGCGGTTCAGAGTTATGCTCTGAATTGGCCGTTTTCCTCACTGAAAATAAGAGTGGCTTTGAAAGTAAGTTGATCCCTGACCTTTCTCACATAGATCATATGGCTCACAACGTGAATGGTATTCAGATCGAAAGTGTTCTTTACATAAAGGGTATTCAGTATCAGCTCAATTATTCGTTTGATTGGGAGGTCTTCCGTGGCTGCTCTGATATGAATGAATCAGGAATCGAGCGTGGGAGAGTCTCATTTACTCTCGATGAAAATGGCTTTCTGAAAATCGACTTTCCTAACTACGATGAGCGAGATACGAGCGATGAGTTTTAGCTCAAATAGATAATTTAAGTTGATTCATTATGCATGGCACTTTAGGGTTGAGTTTTGGCGTTAGTGACGCATGATTGAGTAGCGACTTAATACGGATAGCCATTCATTCAAGCATTCGTTGGTTTAAGGGAGTTATGGAAGAGTATTTAGAACTAGACATACTGACTCTGGAGGCAATCTCGAAAGAGGCCGGGTTTCCAATCGAGAGAGAAGTTTACTTAGCGTCACGGGCTGAATCCATCGAGCAAGGGCTACTTTTCGAATATCGCAGGAAAGACCAATTAATAGGGTACACAACGCTACGGAACTTAGGTGATGGGCGATGGTTTGTGCCGATGTTCGTTGTTCATCCTAACTACCGAAGCAAGGCCGCTTTTCTTGCGTTGTTCCGTTCAATTGCCGAGACACTCAAGAACAATCAAGCAAATGTTCTGGTCAGTAATGTGTTACGCATAAACGAATTGTCAGTACAGTTTCACAAGCATCTCGGCTTTGAGATTACCCGCGAGAACCATTTAGGTTATGAATTTACCTTGGATTTGACGTCCGACGTGAAAGACAAATGGTCGAACTTTTTGAGGGTTCGTAGGTAAATGTGGTAAGCATTTACGTGCCAGCTAAGACGTTAAGAAAGGTTAAAGTTGCAATCTATTTATACGATGCAGTTTTTAATAAAGAGCTAGTCTGCGTTGTGCTTAAGTATCGAAGTGTCAATTCTAAGGAGTTAGGTGAGTGAATACGTTTGTCTGTAAAGGTTTTATCTTTGATGTCGATGCGACTCTTGTTGATACCACACAGGTTATCAATAATATTTGGCAGAAATGGGCAACACGAAATGCCATTGAGTTCTCAAAAGTATTACCCCACGTGCATGGCAGGAAAATCAGTGAAACACTTGCGCTAGTCGGCTCAAAATACTCAAACTCTGAAGAAGAAGCTGTTGTGAAAGAGATTGCAATGGAAGCTATGAATGCTGCGACCGAAATCGATGGTGCATTGGATTTTGTGTCAACTATACCTTTGCATTCATGGTCTATCGCAACCAGTGGGCCTAGGAAAGTAGCGGAAACCAGTTTGCGTGCATCTGGTTTTCAGATTCCCGCCAATATGATTTGTGCAGAAGACGTCACTAATGGGAAACCACATCCAGATCCATTTCTATTAGCTGCTCAAAACTTAGGTGTAGATGCGGGCAATTGTGTTGCGTTTGAAGACTCTCCAGCAGGGGTTAAGTCGGCTAAAGATGCAGGATGTTTTACGGTCGCCATTTTGACCAGTCATGAAAAAGAAGATTTATTATTAGCTGATCTCATCGTTGATGGTTTCTCTGATTTAACGCTTAAACAACGAAATAACCAATACGAACTGTGTTGGTAGCGCTAAAGGTGGTTTAACTAAGAAAGGTTACCACAAGGGCAATGTTTGCAAGCGTCGGGCTGAGCGATCTGATTGGATACTTTGAACAAGGCTACACAACCAAGTGTTTAATGTTAACTCTTAAGGAGCACACCAACATGAGTTATGAAAGAAAGCTTGAGAGGGCATTGCAACAACTCCAAGCCGCTAAGATTTCAAAATGGAACTACAACGCTCCTTTACATCAATGGTTACGTAAGGCTGGGATCAAGTTAAGATCACCTTACTATGTTCCATTTCTACGAAATGTAGTGGTGCGCTTTGTTGAGTTTTTCGCCTTTTTTCTTCCTTTAGCATCGCTGCTAAGCATATCGAGAGAGGGAGTGACCTTTTCAAACTTATTGTATGAATCATTCATCGCTGGTGCCTTTTATGCTGTTTTTATGAGCGCATATTATCTTTGGACGTATCGGAAGTGTGAACTGACAAGTTGGGAAGAGTTGTAAGCGAAAAGTTATTCATATGAGGTGTGATCTATCGGTGAGCGCAAAAAATAACAGTCATGAAGCTGCTCTTTTTTTGTTTGCCAGTCTACATTAATACGATTATGTCTATGAGTCTGCCGACGAAATCTTGTTGTTTGACTCGATTCACTGCTATAGCTAAATGTACTTATTCGATTCAATGGAATGCTAAAGATGAGTGACGTATGGATCCGTTAACGCAGGGCGTGTTAGGCGCTTCGTTGTCACAATCGGCGAGCAAAAAGCAGCACTTGGTGGTTGCTGGAGTTTTGGGTTTGCTCTCTGGTATGGCGCCCGATTTAGATGCGTTTATTCGATCGCAGAGTGATCCTTTGTTGGCTTTGGAGTTCCATCGACAATTTACTCATTCACTTCTGTTTATCCCCATTGGCAGCTTGATTTGCGCGTTGGTTTTACATTCATTGATCGCCAAAAGGCGTGGTCTCTCTTTTAAACAAAGTTGGTTGTATTGCGCTCTAGGTTATAGCACTCATGCTTTGTTGGATTCATGCACTACGTACGGCACTCAATTGTTCTGGCCACTCACCAACGAGCGTTACGCTTGGAACACCATTTCGATCATCGACCCTGTCTATACTCTTCCTATTTTAATCTTGCTTGTGTTTGCAACATGGAAACGAGTCCCTTGGTTGGCTCGTGTCGCGTTTCTTTGGGCTTTGATTTATCCAACTCTCGGAATGATACAAAGGGATAGGGCAGAGGCTGTAGGGTGGCAACTAGCGCAAGAGCGACAACATACGCCTATCCGGTTAGAGGCTAAGCCGAGCTTTGCGAATATCTTAGTTTGGAAAGTGGTCTACGAAACAGAGAATCGATACTATGTAGATGCTGTACGGGTTGGTACCTCCGTTAAGACATATACTGGAGAATCAATCGCTAAACTGAACGTTAGCAGAGATTTCTCATGGCTCGACCCTGATTCTCAACAAGCAAAAGATATTGAACGTTTCCGCTGGTTCTCAAATGGCTATGTGGCACAAGATCCAGCGGATGAAATGCGTATTATCGATATCCGGTATTCAATTGTACCGAACCAATTGAGAGCGCTTTGGAGCATTAAATTAGAGCCATCGGTGGATTCAGAAATGCACGTACGTTATGAAACACATAGAGACAATACCCCAGAATCCAGACAGATTTTCTTAGACATGTTGAAGGGTGATTGATGCCTTTGGGTTTTGGTCGCGCTAAAAGTGCTTAATTGGACTTCCAATATAAAGGCGAATAATGGAAATAAAAAAGTATCATCGTGACTATTTACCTGCACTAAGGCAGCTATATTTAGATTCTCGAACGGCGACGTTTACGTGGCAAGATACCACCGTATTCAAGCTGTCAGATTTTGAACGAGATACTGACGGCGAACAAATTTGGGTTGCTGTCGAAGGGAGCGAAGTCTTAGGGTTTATCTCGATCTGGGAACCTGACGGTTTTATCCACCATCTTTTTGTTAGCCCTCACAAATTACGTCATGGAGCAGGTTCAAGACTATTGAATATCAGTAAACAACATTACTCTGCATTGAGCTTAAAATGCTTGGTTGTTAATGAAAGCGCTACTGATTTCTATCACTCAAATGGTTTTGTGATTGCTTCAACTTATGATGATGGGCTAGACAGTTATCACCTAATGACGTTCTCTTCATAAGCTTCATCTAAGTAAGAGCCATTCTATTTCCTCTATTGGTTAGGTTATATGTACTAGTCAGCGGTAGGGCGGTAAATTTTGATGGCTGATTCTCAATATTTGTTAGGATTAATCGTTAAGGTTAAGCATTAGTCGATAATCGTTGTAAGTTTCGAGAGAATTATGGAACAGGTCATCAAAGAAGCCATTGAATTACGTAAAGAAGCTAAGTATCACGAATCTCGCTCTTTGCTACAGACGTTGCTAACCAACAGTCATTATGCGGCGAAAGCTCATTTACAGATTGCGTGGTCATATGATAACGAAGGTAAAGAGCTAGAAGCTATCGATCATTACCTCTTGTCTTTGTCTGGCGAGTTGTCAGTGACAGAACGCTTTGATGCTTTATTTGGTTTGGCTTCTACTTATCGAAGCTTGGGTCAATATCTAGAAGCATTGAGTTATTTCGAGAAAACTCTGAGTGAGTATCCTGATTCAATAGAAGTTCAGCCTTTTTATGCTATGTGTTTGTACAATGTAGGGCGTCATAAGGAAGCGATGTCTATATTGCTCGACCTTTTGGTGTCGACAACAAATAGCGATGCAATTAAAGAGTATCAGCGAGCTATTTTACTTTATAGCAAAGACTTAGATAGAAAGTGGTAAGCGAAATAAACGCATAACAAGGCGCGAAAGCCTCAGGAGAAACTATGACTATTGCATCAGGCATCGCTTTATTTTTTGCGATGGCTCTATCCGCGGCGATTCCAGGCCCAAGCGTGCTTGCTGTGGTGTCGAGTGCGATATCGCATGGTCGAGCTCAAGGGTTGCTCGTTGTAATGGGTGTATTGATCGCAGATTACATTTTCATTTTCTTCGCATTATCAGGTTTAACTGTGGTCGCGGGTTTGATGGGTGAGTTTGCTGTCATTATTAAATATCTGGGTATTACCTACCTTTTTTGGCTCGCTTATGTGACGTGGACTTCTGAGGTTACAAGTGTGACAAGCACTGATTCCAAAGTCCGTATGAAATCATCAAGCTTAGCTACTGGTGTTCTAATGACAATATCCAACCCTAAAGCTATTTTGTTTTATATGGGTTTCTTTCCTGCATTTGTTGATTTGAATAAGGTCACGATGGTTGATTTTGTCAGCGTGTTTGCTATTTCGACGGTATCAGTAGGGGGTGTTTTAGCCATTTATGCCTGTGCGGCAGCGAAGGCTAGCTTTGCGTTTAAAAGTCACACTGCAAGAAAGCGATTGAATAAGATTTCAGGCGGCTTCTTAGTCACTTGTGGCGCTGTACTGGCAGCAAAGAGCTAACGAATATAAACCGTAAACCCAGACGGTGGATCTAAATAGCAATATACGGTATCAAACACAACATAGCGCATCTAAGTTGATTCATTATGCTCGGTATTTATCTTTGAGTTTACCTCTAACAAGTGATGTCGATTGCTTGTAACATACAATGAACAACGACTTTGGTTGAATGCTTCGTTAGTCGCATTTAAGTGAGGTATCGTCTTTCATCAGTTTGAGGCTTTTATGCTTGAATTTAAAACCGTGGGTCTTTTCGTTTTAACGGCCATAGCAGAGATAGTGGGCTGTTATTTACCTTATCTGTGGCTTAGGCAAGATAAGAGCATATTACTTCTAATCCCTGCTGCGTTAAGTTTGGCTGCTTTTGCTTGGTTGTTAACGCTTCACCCGACAGCAACGGGCCGTGTTTATGCCGCGTATGGCGGGGTGTACATTTCAGTTGCACTGGTATGGCTTTGGCTTGTTGATGGCGAAAAGCCGACAATGTGGGATCTGGTTGGCGGATCTATTGCACTGTTTGGCATGGCGATCATCATGTTTGCCCCCAAGCATGGCTAGAAAAGTACGTTAAACCACTCTTAAGTATTTCAGGTATTGCTTTGCTTGAAATGCGCAAAATTCATCACTATCTTGGAGAGAATATGGACGTTGATTGTAAAATCGTAGCAAGTAAAGACAGCCTAAAGTACCGTGCAGTAAGGCTTGAAAGCTTGAAGTTACACCCTGAATGCTTTGGTTCAGGTTACGAAGCTCAATCGCAATTACCGACTCTGTATTTTGAGGGGCTTATTGAAAGTGATACTCAAGAAAGTGTCATGATTGGCGCTTTTGCCGGTGAGGATTTGGTTGGCTTATGTGGTTTAACGCCAGCTGACGGGAACGCTTTAGAAATTATTCAGATGTATGTCTCTGCAAGATTTAGAGGGCAAGCCATTGGGTCTAAAATGTTGGCTAAAGCTGATGCGATTTTAGAGTCACGCTCTGAAAAAGAGTTGAGACTGACTGTTTTTGCCAGCAATGTCGCAGCGATTAAGGTCTATCAAGACTTTGGCTTTGAAACTAAGACCACCGATGGAAATGAGTTGGTGATGACTTTCCAGTCATCAACCTAACGCATCAACATGGTTTATGTAGAATTCTAAGGTGTTCTATGCTTGATGCTTCTCTCGAATTGTTGATGCCATTTAACCAAATGGCGCCTTGAATATGATGTTAGAGGTTTGATTGATAAACTGATATTGTGCAGTTCGTTTTATATCTTCGCTTGGTTTATATAAATGTTTGATAATAAATACATTAAGCACCCGCACAATTGCGAAAAGTGTCAATGTTTGACTCCGCATGTTCCTATCCAAAGATCTGAAGATTCTGCATTAGAGGTTAAGCAATCTAGCTTTCATATCTTATTCGAGTATTTAACGACTTTGTTGTTTAAAGGTGATTCTCATACCGGATCATTCCACCTTGATCACGAAGAAGAATTTAAGTGTGAAAAGTGTGGTACTAGATCGTGGCATTGATGCTTACTGACGAGTTTATATTGGTGTCTAGGAAGAACGACGGTGATTGGCTGTTTTAACAATGATGTGTTTGAAGTGGTTCTGGAGTCGCCAATTTGTAGTGTGCTCCAGTCTGAAATTTATAAGTATTTGGTCATAAAATGAAAGTTATATCTCTACTATCAGCCTTGGTTCTATTCGCTGGCTGTTCTGATGCTGTTACAAATCAATACGCGACATACGCAGAAGCGCAACAGGATAGCTTGTTCGAAAGAGGGTGGTTGCCTGACATCTTGCCTGAATCGACGATTGATATTGAGGTGGTTAATAACCTCGATAATAACACCTCACATGGCGGGTTTTTAATTGAGAAGTCGGGCCTTCAAGCCTTCTTGCAACAAGTGAAGCAGACTGACTCAGACAATCAATATCGTTTCGTTGAAGGTGATAATGTTTGGACTTTCACCGTTAACAATGATGGTTTGGTGACTTATACGTTGGGTGATTTTTAAGTTCGATGACTTATAACTATTTGATCTAGAATTAGATAATCTATAGAGTGAGTCGCGCTAGCTAAGGCCAGAACAAATGGCTGGCGGAACGCAACGAACTGTTAAATGGCTAAACATGCGTGATTAAATCATGATGTTTAGCCATTTTTTATTGCATCAGATAAGGATCAATCGGGATTTCACCAATGAATTGGGACCCGACGAAAACCTATCGAATTAACAGTAACGGAACACGACTGTTCGACAGAACTTTGGTGGTATTACTTCCTACAAAAAACTGTCTCAGTTGAGAATGCCCGTAAGCGCCCATCACCATCATGCCAATCCCATGCTGCTGTTGGTAATCGATAAGTGCTTTATCGACTGCACCGGTTAGTGATGCTGCTGTTACTCTGATCCCTGATTCTTCAAGTTGGATTCTTGCTTTATCGAACGCGGCGTCTTTATTTCCACCATCATCGATCATCACCAAGTGGCAATCTAATCCTTTTAGCAAAGGTGTTTGAATTGCCTTGTCGATTAACTTCTCGCTAATGGCGCTGCCATCAAATGCAATCAGGTATGAATCTGGAAGCTTGAAGCCTTCACATACAACGAGTATATGAGCTTTAATTGAACGAATGACGGTTTCAAGTTGCGAGCCGACCGAGTGAGAATCTCCTGATCTGCCAATAACCAACACACGCAATTCTTCTTCAAGATCCAAGAGTCCTTCTAGCAAACTGCCGTGACGCTGCAATTTACGCACGTCTTTCACGCCTTGGCTTAACGCCCATTTTTGAGCTTCTTCCAGTAACGTATTACCGTGTTTTAGCATGATTTTACTGCGCGCTTCGTCCAGTTCAGCCAGCTCTTCAAGCAACTCTTCTTGGCTCCCTAAACCGATTTGGCCAGAGAATTCACTCACCACCGGTTGAGTGGAATGATCCAAAGCGTGGAATAGAACCAACGGAGCATCCACTTTGTTTGCAACCCAAGCACTGGCTTCGCAGGTGGAAGTTGTAGAGTTAGCGCCATCAATACAAGCGATTATGTTTTTCATGTGTTTTCCTTAATGTCCGGCCAATAGCTTTTCAACTTCTTCGGGTTTATCGTGCACGCCAAATTTGTCGACAATGGTACGCGTGGCTTGGTTCATTCCTATCAAGTCCACATGTGTCCCTTCGCGGCGAAACTTAACGACCACTTTGTCTAATGCTGAAACGGAGGTGACGTCCCAAAAGTGTGCTGCCGATAAATCTATCGTCACAGATTCAATCACTTCTTTAAAATCGAATGACTCAATAAACTTATCGGATGAAACAAAGAAGACCTGTCCGATAACGGTATATTTACGGCTGTTTTGCTCGGTGCTGTCATTTTTGATGACCATCATTCGACTGATCTTGTTAGCGAAGAACAGTGACGCAAGCAGTACGCCCACAAGTACGCCAATGGCTAAATTGTGGGTAGCGACAACAATAATGACCGTAGCAAGCATCACAATGTTAGTCGATAAAGGGTGCTTCTTTAGGTCTCGAATAGAGCCCCAAGAGAAGGTCCCGATCGCGACCATGATCATCACAGCCACTAATGCTGCCATTGGGATCTGCTTTAGCCATGGGCCAAGAAAAACGACCATAATCAGCAAGAATACACCGGCTGATAGTGTCGACAATCGTCCGCGACCACCTGATTTAATATTGATCATCGATTGCCCGATCATCGCACACCCCGCCATACCGCCTAAAAAGCCAGTAAAGATGTTGGCAATGCCTTGCCCTTTACACTCTCGGTTCTTATCACTGCTGGTGTCGGTAAGGTCGTCAACAATCGTCGCTGTCATCATTGATTCCAATAAACCTACTACAGAAAGTCCAACGGCATAGGGGAAAATGATCGACAAGGTTTCTAAGTTGAGAGGTACATCAGGCCATAGGAAGATAGGCAACGTATCAGGTAAGTTCCCCATGTCGCCGACAGTGCGAATATCAATATCGAACCACATTGCGATCGCAGTGAGAATGATGATACACACCAAAGGTGAAGGGATTAACTTGCCAATAACAGGTAGGTAAGGGAACAGGTAAATGATGCCTAGGCCGCCGGCGGTCATCGCATAAACATGCCAAGTTACGTTGGTGAGCTCAGGCAGTTGAGCCAGGAAGATTAAGATGGCGAGGGCATTTACAAAGCCAGTCACAACAGAGCGCGAGACAAACCGCATAAGGCTACCAAGCTTCAAATATCCAGCCAAAATTTGCAGGACACCAGTCAGCACGGTTACAGCCAATAAATATTCTAGGCCATGTTCTTTGACTAAGGTGACCATTAATAATGCCATGGCACCAGTGGCCGCAGAAACCATCCCCGAGCGCCCTCCGGTGAAAGCAATCACAACAGAAATACTGAAAGAGGCATACAAGCCAACTTTAGGGTCAACGCCAGCGATGATAGAAAAGGCGATGGCTTCAGGAATTAAAGCAAGTGCAACAACGAGACCAGCAAGTAGGTCTCCACGGATGTTCGACATCCAATCAAGTTTGATATTTTGGTACATTGAATTCTCAATTTGGGCACGGCAAAACGCACCAGAAATGGATCTGGGGTGCGGATGAGTGCTTCTTTGATAAAATTTTGGCGCGAAAAAGCAGCCTAAGATAGGCGGATAATTAACAAGCGCAAAGAGTGAGCATGATACTAAAGACTAGTACTGAGCTTCGGTTAGCAGTGAGAGCTATAGGGGGGATGGAACGTTTAAGGCGGCGTAATTAACACAGGTATTAATATCCTCTTGTTGTATTTTAAAAAAGGCAACTATACGCCGATGTGACTATTTATCAATCGCTGGTGGCATAGCTGTTGAGTGCGTCAGTGCAAACTTACATTGCACTTTTAGGTGTCTTGGCTTTTCGTCAGGTGATTAACGAGTGCCCTGACTATTCAAAGAGTGAGCGTATACGGAGTAAGAAAATACGAAGTGAGTAAATTCGTATCGCTCATATGACGGGCAAAAAAAGAGCAGCGAAAGTGCTGCTCTTTAGGATGATTATAGGTAACGGCTTCTCAAGTGATCTTTGAAATACTGAGCCGCGTACATCGCACCTAATGTGTACGATGGGAAGTAACCGAATGCGCCGTCTGTCCAGTGGATGTCTTGCATACAGCCATTAGTGAAATTGCCTTGAGTGCTTAAACCAAGGTATGACTGCATCTTGGTGTTCCACAATTCTGGGACATCGGTGTGTTTGATGTTGCCGTTGATCAGGTCACGTTCAATTTCGTAACGTAAGATAACGTGTGCAGGGTAGGTCAGCTCGTCGGCATCAACACGGATGAAGTCTTTCTTCACGCGAGTGTAGATCTTCTGGAAGTTCTTTTGCTCAAACTCTGAGCCAGAGAACTGCTTGCCAGCTAGGTTTGCTAAGTGCCCGATGAACGGGTCGCTGCGGCCAACTTGCATCTCGAAGAACAAAGATTGAGATTCATGGATGCCCATAGAGCGAGCTTCACCTGCTGGTTGGCCTGCTAGATGTTGTGGTAAGCCTTGCTCATAACGCGCGTGTCCAGTTTCGTGGACGATGCCCATCAATGATTGAACGAATTCAGCTTCGTCGTAGCGAGTCGTAATACGCACATCTGAAGGTACGCCACCACAGAATGGGTGAACACTTTCATCTAATCGGCCGTGTTCAAAATCGAACTGAAGCAGCTTCATGACTTCTAAGCCAAGTGTTTTCTGTTTTTCAGTTGAGTAGATACCTGATGGCGCGCTAAATTGCTCGCTCGATTGCTCGCTCGATTGCTTTTCGATCACTTCGTCAATCAGGCTTGGTAGCCATGTCTTAACGTCGGCAAACAAGACATCAAGTGAAGCAGAGCTTGTGCCCGGTTCATAGATATCAAGCATGGCATCATATGGTGTCAAGTTTGCCGCATCGGCGCGGATCTGCGCTTCTTCACGAGATAGCTCAACCACTTCACGCCAGTTCTTTTCAAAACCAACCCAGTCGTTGTTACCACGTTGGCTGCGCCATGCATGTTCACACTTTGAGCCTGCTAGAGATTTAGCTTCAACCAGCTTTTCAGGAAGTAGGTTGGCTTGTTGCCATTGGCGTTTAATTTCACGCAGAGACGATTGTTGCTCGCTATTTAGCACTTCGTTTTCAGCGTCTGATATCCAATCGCCAAGCTGTGGCTGAGTCATTAAGCCGTGAATATGAACAGAGAGTTCGGCCATGGCTTCGCTACGTGCTTGGTTACCACCTGCAGGCATCATTGAAGCTTGGTCCCAGCCACAAATAGAGGCTAGGTGTTGAAAGCGTGAACATTTTTGAGAGTGTTCGACTAGTTTTTTGAATGCGCTCATTTGACTACTCTTAATTTGGTTTCTTTAAATGATCCTTAAGATCGCGTCAGCTTTAAGGCTCATCTCTCATGTACTTTGATTATGGCTCTGCTTTTTAATGACGCTGTACTTCGTAGTCGAAGATATAGCGATAAAAGCCGGAGGCGGTACGATGCCTTGAATTTACTATTTCTTAACAAATTAAACTGTTCCATTGTGCACAAAATCAGTGACTTGTATAGCAGATGGCAATTGTTGCTTGCGAATTGTTCAGATACACGGTATTGATGATAGATCGCTGAACAAGAATGACAATGATATGGATATTTTGAACTTTGAGGCATTTCTAATTGCCATCACTATTTTAACGCTAACGCCGGGTTTAGATACGGCATTGGTGATTCGCAATACTAGCCGCTCCGGCTTAGCTGACGGTGTGATGACCAGCTTAGGTATTTGTGGCGGCCTTTATGTGCATGCTTTTTTCTCTGCCGTGGGGATCTCTGCGATTCTTGCTCAATCAGCTGAACTCTTTCAAGCGGTGAAAATGGTGGGTGCGGTTTATCTGATTTGGCTTGGCTTAAGCAGTTTACGCGCTTTGATGAAAAATGGCGGCGGGATGCAGGTCGGGGATCAAGCTAAGCAAGCATACAGTGCTAAGCGTTCTCTACGTGAAGGTTTCCTATCTAATGTACTGAACCCGAAAACGGCGGTTTTCTATTTGGCCTTTCTGCCGCAATTCGTAAACCCTGAAGGTTCACCGTTATTGCAATCTATGTTGATGGCTTCAGTGCACTTTATGATTGCTATGGTATGGCAATGTAGTTTGGCTGGGGCTCTGAACTCCGCTAAAAACTTGCTTAAGAACGCGAGTTTTATGAAGTGGATGGAAGGTGTGACTGGCATGGTATTAGTTGGGCTTGGCGTTAAGCTTCTGATGGAAGAGCCTGCGTAGTTTTCCTTTTCTGTTGCAGATAAACAGATAAACAGATAAACAGATAAACAGATAAACAGATAAACAGATAAATAGATAAATAAATAGATGAAAGCCCACGACGTATCGTGGGCTTTTTCGTTATAGGCAATCGGAGTGTTAGATGTGAGCCAATGTATTATTCAACAACGCTAATGTTCATCTCAGCGCCTTCGAAACCTAAGTCACTCAACTCATCTGCATTAAAGTTGGTGGTAACTTCGATATCGCCAATGCGCTCAGTGGTTTCGTTGACTGAATCAACACTTCTTTTACTACGAACACTGTTGGTAATTGGTGTTGCTTGGCCAATTTCAATGGTGCCTGCAAATTGAGATTCAGCGTTAAAATCGCCAGATACGTAAGAGTGGAATGGGCGTAAGCTTCCTCCAGTCGCGTATAGCATGCTTGATAAACCGGCTTCTTTGATAGCCCAACCCCAGTCCCACCATTTCGCTTCTCCTGGGATGTATCGGTGATCCCATTGGTAACGAATATCGGCTGATTCATTGCTACTGCGGCCCATAGTGAAGGTGTGAGCTTTGTAAGGGCGGTTGTCTGGGTGGGTGTGCCATGCGTTACCACTCCAACGAAGGAAGCCGTTAAATTCAACATCGTAACTGATGTCAGCGTTGAATCGGTAAGGATAAGAGATGGTTGAACGATACAACTCAACTCGAATCGGCAGCTCTGAATTCGCTGGAACCATAGGACGAGCTTGAAGTGTGACTTGCTCGCTAGTGGAGTTTCCGTTGGTTTCAGCAAAGCTCTGGTTCGCTTCTAACTTAATGGTTAGCTTAGTCTCGCCAACCAAAGGCCATTTGAATGTATTCTCTGTTTGAACACTTTCAGAGAACCCATAGCTATTCGTTTTCGACCAGTTTGTAGACTCATCGACCTTGAGATCGACAACGACCTGTTGTGCGATGTTACTTCTGTTTCTTGCCGTTGCATAAACGGTCTTAACCAGTTCACGATCGGACTCGACGACATCGCCGTGCCAAAAGTTATTGTCGTTAACGGTGTAGGTGAAGTTGTCGACGGTGATCTTAGTCTTTTCGTTACAGCGATAACCATCACAAGAACCACTGTTGTTGCCTTGTATTACCCAAGAGTTACCTGAGCGGTTAATCGTCATGTCTTCACCAACATACTGACTGTTGTTACCGCCAACCCATGCATAACCTAAGTTATGAGCTAGGTAGCTAAGAGGGCGTACAAAATCATTGCGGTTGTTCACCAAGTCATATTCAACGTCGATCTCGCTGCCTTCTGTGACGGCTTTAGCAGAGTAGTTTGGAATTTCAGATTGGTCATTGTTTGGATAGCAGAACGTTGACCCGCTGCTCGATTGTTTAATTTCGCCATGATAACCAGGCCCCATGATCACCCAGTTTCCTTTCAGCCCAGTGATCTGCCAAGTGCCCATACGAGCGACCAAAGCACTCTTTTGTTCTTCCGCCTCATAACGGTCTAAAGGGCGATAACCAGAGCGACATACATCTTCACCAAGTTGGTCAAACACTATTTGGTCTGGATAAACCTTTGCGTTTACACCGGTAGATAGAACAGACAACACTGCGGTTGCTAAGAGACTTCTGTTTATATTAATCATTAACAATTCCCTCGTTTGTAATTTTTCTATTTTGATAATGTTTTGTGCGCCGTGCAGTTAACAAGACCAATTCACTTTTTCATGTTGATAAATAGATAGATACTGAAAAGGGTTGAATTAAATTACCTCATAAATTCAATAGTTTGTATTACTAGAAGTGTTTTTATGATGAAATTGTATGCAACTGAAAATGAATTTTTTGATGGGGATCAAACCGTTTTTAGAAAAATGAGACGTTATTATCGCGACTTTAACGTCAAATTATTTTGACGTTGTTTAATCGCGTGTGAGGTGAATGATTAAGTACAATAAGAGGCATATTATTCACATCGCCTACAGCTTTAACTTGATATGTGAATTAACAATAAAGATATAAATTTAGCTTAGGTTTTTAAATGTAATCAGTTGTTTTAAACATCCGATTAATCGAATGTTTAAAAGTGAGGGATGCTTATTGATATAGTCATAAAAATAACCATCCGTTTTTTATGTGTAATATTCAGGATGGCGTTAATTAAACGTCGATAAATTCATTTGGTGGCCAAACAACAATAAATTATCGTTTAGCCAGTAGTTGTGTTCGGCCAGTATTACACGTTCGAATAATGGCAAATAAATCATTTGAACTTAAGACATCAACCTTCAACGTTAATGGATCATTGTTGATGAGTAGGTAGGGTGACAATAAGCTGTCATTCATTGTTTTATTTATTTTTTGTACTGAGACTAAATCAATGGTGCCAGATATTGAAAAGAACAGTGATTGAGAAGGGCCTGCCTCACCTCTAAACCGTAGAACAATCGGGTCTGGCATGTTGTCATCTTGAACCGACATCAGGTGCAGAACCTTGTTGTTACTTATTTTGGTGAGCCCATCGGTACGTAACACATTTCCATCGAGTATGAGGTCTACCACGCTATGTTGGTAACGGTGCTCTTCTTGCGGTGGAGAGTTAGGAATACTCCATATACCAACCAATAGAGCTAACGCAGAAAATAGAGCAACAAATGGCATCATAATTGGCCTCTCTCTAGGAATAACGCTATCTCGCTACTCGCACGATCTAACTGCGTGGGTGTGTAAAAGATATTGACGGACTGACGCGTTTCTTTATTGAGTATTGAAAGCTCAGAGTAGTCTTGCTCTTCGCTAATGTATGCCACGCAATCACATTGATATTTATAGAGAATGGCTTCTAGTTCAGGACTCATAGCCATTTCAGACTCTTGGAACACTTGCACCTGACCAACCCACTGTTCATTGAGTCGGTTGACTGAATTGATACCACCAAGGCTTCTATCGTGCACCTTAGCAAAAGCCAATAGTGCCGAGGCAAATAGCAAACAACCGGTTGTGAAGTAACACAGTCTGTTTCTGTGTGATCTGATTTTCTGGTGAGCAGGCGAAGTTGGTTTAGGTATAGGTTCATGGCTACTTGCAATAGAGGCCGCAATACCGCTGTTATCGAGTGGAACTTGATCGCTCACTGGAGTCAGCGGGATAGTGGCACTGCTTTGTAGTTGCGACTCGATAAAGACGCAATCATCGATAAGGCGGTAACCAACCTTGGGTACCGTCACGATTGGCGTCTCTTTGATGCCGAGCTTAACGAATCCTTGGCGGAGTAAACTGATGCATTTCGCAAGTGATGTATCACCAATGAATTCGCTTCCCCATGCGAAACTAATGATCTCTTGCTTGTTCACAATCTCAGGTGAGTTTTTAAGTAATAACTCTAAAACGCGAGTTTCACGATATCCTATTTTAATAGAACGTTCGTCGTTATAAATACGGTTTTTAATTGGGTCGAATCTGATCATATAGCCAACGTTTTATTTTTATTATAATTCTCTCAACAATGTAGATGACTATAAACTGACTATTATATGAATTAAAGTCACATGTTTTATTCTGGTGTTTTTTTGTGTGGTTGAAACAAAATGCTATTTACTCGTTTATGACAAAAATACGGACATTTATACATAATCTGTTAAATATAAGTAATATCTAATTAAGGTGTTGGTTTTATTAGTGGCATTTTTATTAACGTTCTATCAGGTGTTTTAATTCGCACAGCGGCCTAATTAATATCCTTTTATATGTAAGGGTATAAGTGTTCGTCATGATTTTTTCAGTTTAACGTTTGAATAAATATAAAAAAGCCCACATTTTAATGCGGGCTGTATTCAATCAATTCAGCTTATGCTTTAACGGCTTCACAATCACTTGAAGAAGAGTTTTGTTTCTTCGATGACGACTCGACGTGGCTTTGTTGCGTAATTC
>NZ_MCZK01000075.1 GCF_002875945.1 Vibrio lentus | reverse complement strand
AAATTCACTATGCCACTTCACAGCTGTTCATAGACAATGTCATAGGACATAAAGGGTTTCTCCTGTGAAAGAGTAAGGTAGTAAAGTCATGGTGATAGCTAGAAGCTAGAAGCGAGGGGGCGGTGGATTGGCGGTGGTTATCAATTGTGCTCAGGTATTAGCGGCTACGCAGCTCGATTGGGTTGTAGGCTCCCTTGGCTAAGTTAGCTATAAATTTGGATTCCCATAGTGTGTATAGCTTGTGGGTGTTGGGTGCGCTGATACTCTTTAAACCGGAGTATCGCGTGAAGACTGTGTCATGAGTGAAATCGAACTCAATGTCTCGCTCAAGTGTCGGGTAAGGGTATCCATTGAAGTTAAAATCTGTGATGAAAAGGATTGAATAGAGGTTGTTAATGCCTTTCGCCAGTGCAATCTCAACAGGGTGGTAGCCTCCATGTTCAGCGGTATAGTGCTTGTTACTGAAATGGATGGTGTGATGACCCTCTACGAGTCCTGTGTGTTTGTTTAGAACGTTGTTTAATGTATCCAGAAGAGCCAGAGAGATAGGCAAAGCTGTCTTGTTGAATGAAGTTGCGGGTAAGGGATTTCTATGCATAAGCAGCTCCTTTTTCTATCGGTGGGGTTATGCATAGTGATGAAATATATTTGAAAAGATTTGGATTCGAATGGATGGCAGGGGAGAAAGGCGTGATGCTGAATAGTGAGTCATTTAGGCTAAAACAAAAAGTTACATATGAAACCGGAGTGCTGAAAGTTTGGTTTTGCGCATTGTTGATTCTTTAATTCTCCCGTATTCTCCGTGTTTCAAAATGGACATAGAACTAGCGAGAGTACAACTCGGTGGTTGCTGAGATGGTCGCGATTAAAAAAAAACAGCGACATAGTTAAAGTCAGCTTAGAAAAACACTTAGAGACTTGCCTTTAAAGATAGGCACTCATCAGCTTCAAACTCGGTGGTTTTTAGCGTTTAAGAGTGAAGCTCTTGAAGCGTAAATACCAGAGCAAGAAGATCAGGTTTAACTGAGTCCCTAAATACAATATGACGAACATGTGCCGACTGTTTCACGATGTCGGTCAATAGTTGAAATGAATTGAGTAAAATATGAATAAGCAACAATTAGCGGCAAAAATCTGGGAATCAGCGAACCAGATGCGTTCAAAGATCGAAGCAAACGAATACAAAGACTACATCTTAGGTTTCATCTTTTATAAGTACCTCAGCGATCAACAGGTGCAGTTTGTCACCAAAGAAGGGATGACGTCTGATGAAGTCAAAGCGCTAACAGAAGAAGACGCTGAAACAGTCAAATACATTCAAGATAACCTTGGCTATTTTATTGCTTACGAAAATCTGTTTTCAACGTGGGTTGATCCAACGTCCGACTTTGATGAATCTAACGTACGTGATGCACTTTCTGCTTTTAGCCGTTTGATTTCTCCTACTTACAAGAAGTTGTTTGAAGGCATCTTTACTACTCTAGAAACAGGGTTGAGCAAACTTGGCGAAAGTGCGGGTAAGCGAACTAAAGCTATCAGCGACTTGCTGCACTTAATCAAAAGTATCCCGATGAATGGTCAGCAAGGCTATGACGTTCTGGGTTATATCTACGAGTACCTGATAGAAAAATTTGCGGCTAATGCGGGTAAAAAAGCCGGAGAGTTTTATACGCCTCATGAGGTCTCGGTTCTCATGTCGCACATCATCGCTCATGAACTCAAAAATAAAGAAACCATTGAGATTTATGATCCAACGTCCGGCTCTGGCTCACTCCTTATCAATATTGGTGAGGCCGTCGAAAAATACGCTAAAAACAAAGACAGCATTACCTATTATGCGCAAGAGTTAAAAGCGAATACCTATAACCTTACCCGTATGAATCTGATAATGCGTGGTATTAAAGCCAGCAACATTAAAACCCGTAATGGCGATACTCTAGAAGACGATTGGCCATACTTCGATGAGAACGACCCACAAGGCACTTACGATGCCTTATACGTGGACGCCGTTGTTTCTAACCCACCGTATTCACAACAATGGGACCCTAGCTATAAAGATAGCGATCCTCGTTATTCGCGTTTTGGCCTAGCCCCAAAAACTAAAGCCGATTTTGCCTTCCTATTGCACGATCTCTACCACCTAAAGCCTGATGGTATTATGACCATAGTATTACCTCATGGTGTGTTGTTCCGTGGTGGTGAAGAGGGGGAGATCCGCAAGCAGCTTATTGAGCAGAACCACATCGATGCCATTATTGGTTTGCCGGGGAATATCTTCTTTGGTACAGGTATTCCAACCGTGATCTTGGTGCTCAAGCAAAAGCGTCAGAATACCGATGTATTGGTTGTTGATGCGTCTAAGTACTTTATTAAAGAAGGCAAAAACAACAAGCTGCAAGCGAGCGATATTAAGCGCACTGTTGATGCCGTGATCAATCGAGAGAGCATCGATAAATTCTCGAAAGTAGTGAGTAAAGAAACCTTACGCAATAATGGTTATAACTTAAACATACCACGTTATGTGGACTCTTCTGCTTCGGCTGAAAGCTGGGACTTACACGCCACCATGTTAGGTGGTATCCCTAACAGTGAGATTGATGAACTCAATTCATATTGGCTTGCTTTCCCACAACTTCGAAGCGCTTTGTTTGCGGCTAAATCTTCTGCGTACAGTGAGCTAGCTATTGCTAAAGATGCTGTCAATACAAGTATTAGCAGTCATCCACAAGTAGTTGAGTTTATCGCGACTTATAAACAGGCTTTTGCTGGGTTTAATGACGACTTAAACACCAAACTCATTAAAGGTTGGCAAGGGGTTAACCGTAATCAACAAGAGGCTTCATTAAGTGCTGCTCTCTTTAACCGCTTAAGTCCTATTACTTTAATCGACAAATACCAAGCCTATCAGCTTCTAAACAACCAATGGCAAATCATTAGCGCCGATTTAGAAATGATGCAAACGGAAGGTTTTGACGCAACGAAGCAAGTTGACCCAAATATCGTTATCAAAAAGAAAAACGGTAAAGATACTGAGGTACAAGATGGCTGGAAAGGTCACATCTTACCTTTTGGTTTAGTGCAAAAAACTCACTTAAGCGGTGACCTTGCAGCATTGGCTAAACAAGAGAGTCGTTTGGCAGAAATTGCTAGCTCACTTGAAGAAATTTTAGAGTCGCTAAGTGAAGAAGATAAAGAGTTAGATACCGTCAAAGAAAGCAAAGATGCCTTTGTCAATGCTGAAGTAGCAAAAGCAGCTAAGGCTTTCTTGAAAGAACAGAAAGACAGTAATGTTAAGTTCAATGAAGATAGCCTTGTGATTGAAGAAAGCTACAAGGCCAAAATTATTCGTGCTAACAAACTTATCAACGAAGAAAAAACTCTCAAAAAAGCAGTGAAAGAAGAAGTAACGAAACTGCACCTTAAAACCAAGACTACTATTGAGGCCTTAAGTCACGAGCAAGTGAATAACCTGCTGCACCTAAAATGGATCGCGCCATTAAGTAACGAGCTCGTTGCAATGCCGAGCAGTTTGATTATCCAGCTTACTAATAAGGTACAAGCTCTTGCGGATAAATACGCTGTAACCTATTCGCAAGTCGCGAGTGACATCAAAATCACCGAAGATGAATTAGCGGAAATGATGAGTGGTCTCACAGGTAACGAGTTCGATATGCAAGGCTTGGCTGAACTGACTAGCTTGTTGAAGGGTGAGTAAGATGAATGTGGAAAAGAAAGTTCCTGAGATTCGGTTTACAGGGTTTAGTGAAGAGTGGGAGCAACGTAACCTTGGTGAACTCATAGATATCCGTTCTGCCGCACGAGTTCACAAAGAACAATGGACTGAAACAGGAGTTCCATTTTTTAGAACTAGTGATGTCGTATCTATATACAAAGGGCAAGAAAACGCTAAGGCTTTTATTTCTCATGATGTGTATAAAGAGCTAACGGGCAAGATTGGTAAGGTCTCCACTGATGACCTACTTGTTACTGGTGGTGGCTCGATTGGTATCCCATTTTTAGTACCCAATGATGACCCTTTATATTTTAAGGATGCCGATTTACTCTGGTTTAAAAATGACCAAAAATTTGATGGTTGTTTTCTTTATACATTCCTATTTAGTGACACTTTTAAAAAATACATCAGGAGTATCTCGCATATAGGTACTATTGCTCACTATACCATTGAGCAGGCCAAAGCTACGCCAATAAAGAAGTGTGAAAGAGCAGAACAAACCCAAATCGGCAACACCTTCCAAAAGCTCGATAGTCTAATAAAGCAGCACCAACAAAAGCATGACAAGCTCAGTCACTTGAAAAAAGCGATGCTGGAAAAGATGTTCCCCAAGCAAGGTGAAACTGTTCCAGAAATCCGTTTTAAAGAGTTTAGTGGGGAGTGGGAGAAGAGAAGGCTTGGAGATATTGGTGATACATTTACTGGTTTATCAGGTAAAACCAAAGAAGACTTTGGGCATGGGGAAGGGCGATTTGTGACGTATATGAACGTATTTTCAAATACGATTTCAAATGAAAAGATGATTCAGCCTATAGAACTCGACAACAATCAAAATGAGGTAAAAAAAGGGGATGTGTTTTTTACTACATCTTCCGAAACTCCTGAGGATGTTGGGATGTCTTCAATTTGGATGGGTGAAATCGCAAATGTGTATTTAAATAGCTTTTGTTTTGGGTATAGACCAAAAAGAAAGATTTCTAGCTTTTACTTGGCATACATGCTTAGAGCTAACTCATTTAGAGAACAAATTATATCCTTGGCTCAAGGGGTATCTCGTTACAATATCTCAAAAACGAAAGCTATGGATATAACAGTTCCCATTCCTAATTTTTCTGAACAAGAAAAAATTGGCAACTACTTCCAAAAACTTGATACGCTGATCAAACAACACCAACAACAGATCACCAAACTCAATAACATCAAGCAGGCTTGCTTGAGCAAAATGTTTGTTTAAGGAATGACCATGACCATTTTTAAAACCGAAGCGCAATTTGAGCAGGCTTTTATTGAGGTTCTCACCCAAAAAGGGTGGGAGTCTGAAATACTCATAAACAAAACTGAGGCCGAGTTACTGCAAAACTGGGCAAATATTTTGTTTGAAAACAACCGTCAACAAGATCGCTTAAACGATGTGCCGCTTACTACAACTGAAATGCAGCAGATTATTGAGCAGATTAAAGAGTTGAAAACACCGCTCAAACTCAACGGTTTAATTAATGGTAAAACGGTCGCGATTAAACGAGACAATCCTGATGACTCGCTGCACTATGGCAAAGAAGTCAGCTTAAAAATTTATGACCGTCAAGAGATCGCTGCGGGTCAAAGCCGTTACCAAATTGTGCAGCAACCCAAGTTCGAACGAGGTAGCCCGTTACGTAATGATCGTCGTGGTGATGTATTGTTGCTAATAAACGGTATGCCCGTTATTCATATTGAGTTAAAACGCAGCGGCGTTCCGGTAAGTCAAGCGGTCAACCAAATTGAAAAATACTCTAAAGAAGGCATTTTTAGCGGCCTGTTTTCGCTTATCCAGGTCTTTGTTGCCATGGAGCCAGAAGAGACTAAATACTTTGCTAATCCGGGGATGGATGGCAAATTTAACCCCGACTATCAATTTCATTGGGGCAATTATAATAACGAGCCTAAAAATAACTGGAAGGATATTGCATCTGACCTTCTTTCCATCCCGATGGCACATCAGTTAATTGGTTTTTACACCGTCGCTGACGATAGCGATGGCATACTTAAAGGGCTCTTCTCCGCTTA
>NZ_MCZK01000074.1 GCF_002875945.1 Vibrio lentus | reverse complement strand
GAGCTATTCCAGCTTTATGGATAAGCTAAAAAGTGGTGAGCTGGCACTATTGACTGATTCACCCATAAAGCCTGTGATGCTCAGAGATGGAATGAGAAAATCGTGGAGTTTGTCTGTTGAAGGACAAGAGGCGTTATCGCCTGAAGCGAAAAATGCCTACCTGTCCAGAGCAAGAATGTCTGGCGGTGCGACGGGCAGCGCTGCGCCAACTCAAAGCACCGCTGGTTATGCCTCTAACATTGAAGAGACTTACGTTCCTGAGCCCGTAAAACCAGATACCTCAGATGCACCACCAAAACTGCAATACGAATATTGCTTTGAAGTGGCTTGCTCGGATGAGACGTTGAAAAAAAGTGTAAGCTGCTCGTTTGAACTGACGAAAACCAAACAAGAAGCCCTAATTGGCCGTTGGCAGACTGAAGCAACCAAACACGGTACGAAATACACCGCCTATACCGCATTTGATGAGCCTAAAAGGCTGGTAGCGAAAGTGGGTTCTAGCTCTATGGGTATTGGCGTTCCAGATAGTGTACAGGTCAAGCCTATAGGCTCTGGTGTAGTGCGAGAAGCCTTTATCCCAGTCATCCCATCAGTGCAGCTAGGAGAGCGTTTAGGACTGCCAACGGAAGGTTATTATTACCACTTTCATAATGACCGTTTGGTTCAAGAATATAAGCTGCTTGGTGAGGGTAAGTGGGCGTTTTATGCTACATGCTCTACCCACGAGCAGATCAATGATGAGCAAGGCTACAACATCTATCAAAGTGCCATTCTGGTTTACTGGAAGCTCGAAGGTAAAGAGATTGAAAATCAACATCTGATTTACTTAGAAAAACAAATTGCCCGAGAAGAGCTTGATAGCCTTAATGATGATTGGTTGGCTCAACATGGTATCAAACTTGATATCAACGAACTGCTTGCGGCACCCAAACAGCCTATCGTGGAAAGGCAAACCACTCAACCAGTGGAAACGGATAAAGCAGAGAGCAAACAAGACACGCATACTGTTGGATCTGACTCCAAAACCAACCAACGGGAATCATGGGGAGCCATTGCTGGGCAATATGGTTTGTCGGCGAAACAGTTGCTTGATTTGAACCCGCAGTATGATGCTGATCCGATGAAATTGAAGGTTGGTGACCAATTAGTAGTAAGTAACAAGACCAAGATTGAACAACAGACCGATTTAAAGTTTGGGAAACCAAGTGTTGAAGTGAAGGAATACAACAATTCCTCAAACTCAATTTATGACTATTCAAGTTCTTACATCAAAGGCTCCATATTTAAGTCGGTGAATTCTGAAGGTGTTGTTCACGATGATCTCACCATTGCTAACTTAAAAGAGGTTGAAGAGCAGATAGAGTTCCAACTTGGCTTTGCGAGGGTCGAAGAGTCTCAGGCCCTTAGTGATTATTGGGAACAAGCGCTAAGTGGTGTTTCTTCGAAAACGAAATCTCTGATCCAAGAACATAACCAACATCTGAATGATCCTCTAATTCCTGGAGAAATGGTTATCTTCCTAACTAAGGAGCCGTCTTCAGAAGAGGACAAGGCCAAGCTAAAGTCATTAAAAGATAATTCAGTGCTAGCGAGTGAAGAATTGGGCAAGTTGAGCTCCGACCAAATCGAGTTGCATCAAGCTTACTTTGAAGTAATAGAAAATAAGCTGGTGGAGTATTGGAATACGGGTAAGCCGTCGGACTCATTCGCATACATGGGAGCAACAGTTGGAACAATAGCGCCAGCAATGCAGAAAAATCTGGAAAATGTATCTTCATCACTTAAAAAGATGGATCGTCTATACCTCGATCTCCTAGCTAAAAAAATCGACCGATCAAACTTTGTTCGACAGAGGCAAGGTTTGAAGAAAATCCTCGATAAGCAGTTGGATAAACTTACGCAACGTACTCTAAAGATACCGGTCGACCAAGGCTTAAAGACAAGTTTGGGCATAGATTCTACTAGGTCACTCATTCACAATGCTGATGAAATATTAAAGGCAGGTTCGGTTCCTGAGTTGGGAGCCCGTGTCGCAAACACTGCTAAGTGGATAACTTATGCGGAGAAAGCTGGAAAAGTTGCTATAGGACTCAGTGTAGCTAGCGGTGTGTATAACGTGTCTGAGAATTGTGGGAGTCTTGAAACTTGTGCACGTAGCACTGTTAAAGAGACTGGCGGAGTAATTGGAGGCTGGGCTGGAGGTACTGCTGGTGCTGCGGCCGCTGGGGCTTTTGTTGCTTTTGTTGGGATAACTTCCGCGCCCGTTGTTATGCTTGTGGTTGGAGTCGGAGCTTTGGGAGCAGGAATCTATGGTGCTGGCTCTGGTAAGGATATAGCGGAAAAGGCTTATGAATTTTTCGAGTTAGAACTATTTTTGAAAGAAATTGAAAGCAATATTGAGAAAGATATACCTGATGATATCGAAGAGTACATAAATAAGCAGATTTTCAATGATTTCAGTGTTGGAGCGAGTTTCTAGGGGGAGACAAATGTTAGGCATAAAACCACTATTAGGGTT
Organism: Vibrio lentus; assembly: GCF_002875945.1. GTDB lineage: Bacteria > Pseudomonadota > Gammaproteobacteria > Enterobacterales > Vibrionaceae > Vibrio > Vibrio apostichopi. Next base: position 1,960 of record NZ_MCZK01000074.1, on the reverse strand, counting down.
GTTATTTTTCGTGTGGGGGGGAGTCTATTTTTATCACCTTGTCGTCTATTCCTTAGGAGATAAAAAACATATCAATCAATTAGTAGACAACTTAGCGAAAGAGCCCGAAAGTTTTAAGAGTAAAAACTACATTGCTATGAATAGTATGGGGGCTGGTGGTTTATTCTCATACTTTTGCCTAGTTTACCCTCTTGTAAGACATCGAAGAAGAGAGAAAAAGTGTTCTTCTGACGCTTTTATGTTTTCAAATTGGTTGTTTTTCATGACAGTGCTTTACCTTTTTATTTTCGTATAAAGGATTAATGTCGCTATCATTCTGGGTCGGTATAAGTACTTTTTTACAGATAACATATACCTTCAAACTGGTGCATTGAGACAAAAAAAGAATGGGGAGCAATTGCTCCCCATTGTCATTTTTATCCTTGACTGGTGGTGGTATTATTTTTCTGTGATGGCTTCACAGCCTTTAGGAACCGTAATCGACGATACCTGTTTACCTGCGTTTAGGGCTGCTTTCACATCCAGCTTGTATTGAGTGCATTTGCCTACACTGACGTTAACCGCTCCCGTTTCTACCGATGGATTACCTCCAAGCGATCCACCACCTTGAGCTAAAACAAAAGGTGACGCTAAGGTAGCAAGTAGAACAAGTGTGTTTGTTGTGATGTTTTTCATGGTGTCATTCTCACTATAATTTAAAAAAGAAAGTTGGGGAGATTAGTTAGCCGTTTGTTCAGCTTCAGGTGAACACTTATTCTTATCGGAGATCTGACCGTTAAGCTTTCCACACGCATCGGCAGTCCAATGTAGAAGAGCTCCAGCGACAAGAGTAGATTGAGGACCTTGTTTTCCATTCCAGTGCTTCTCCAGATGCGCCTTAGATATGTTGGGTGTTCCACCGAGCGCAGCGTTTGCCATTGATGAAACGCTTAGAGATGAGCTCAATGCAATCGCGATGAGTACGTATGATTTTTTCATATTCGATCCTTATTGGTGTTGATAGATGAGTTGTTTTGCTTTCGGTTTAGAAGGTGTAAACAAAGGTGCCAGCCGTTGAAGTGACTTCAATTTCTTTTACGTTATCGACGGTGTTGTTGGTGATGGCTTGTAGGTCAAAGACTAAGCTTCCCCAATGAGAGTTGGTGGAGATCGATACTTCTATATCCGCAACGGCTTCAGGAGATTCTTCCTGCTCAGTGCATCCTGTTGCTCCAATAAACAGGGCCATCGTGACTGCGTATCGAACCGATTGGTTTAGTCGATGTTTTAGTTTGGTCATGGGTTTACTCTCCTCATTGGTGAGTGAAATTCTGGGTAGCCTGTTCCTTCGTGAGCCAGCATGAACTGCTCAACATTGAAGTCAGAGGGGTAGGTAAATGAAAATGTCGATACACTGGCCTCATCGATGAGTGGTAAGGCAACGGTGTGTATTGGATGTTGGTCGGATAACCGAAAGAGCAGCAAGAGCGCGTCACATTGAACCGAGAGTCCCAGTGGTTCAATGAGTGTTTGCTCTTGCTGCAAAGTTTGGCTAGAGACCTTTAGCATTCGGTTGTTAAGTAATGCTTCATGGACTGACCCTAAGACTTGTTGCTGCTTGTTACTCCAGCTTCTCGTATTAGGTAGGTTGAGGTGTACTTTGCTTAGCCAAAGTCGTTCTTTTGAAATGGCTGAAGCCTTATCCCGTAAGGGTTTCTCTCTCTCCGAGGACCGACCCTGTCCATAATTCAGTGCATCAGGAATAAGCGGCTGTAAGTACTTGTTGGTCAGTTGCCAATAGAGCATTTCTTGCTTATTTAGCTTCAGTAATTGCTCGGATGTTTTTCGGTAAACATGGGGCATGCTCATCGAATCGCACTCTACGTTAAACACCTCCACAATGATGTCATCGAGATAACGTTTGATACTGCGCGTGGTGCGGTGGATATCGATTAGGGCTAACTGCTGCTGCAACTCCCTA
>NZ_MCZK01000073.1 GCF_002875945.1 Vibrio lentus | reverse complement strand
TCTAAGCGGAGAAGAGCCCCTAAGCTTATGATGTACACTTTAGGGAAGTACCAATAGAGAGGAGAGCTAATTGACAATATTTACTTGTTATAGGACGCATTAGCAGAATAGATAAACACTCGACCACGCCCTTCAACGATACAAGCAAGCTGTGGGTTCAAATCTTCTTCAAGATCTTTGCTTTGATACGTGCCGGTATCGGTGATCACACCGCGGAGAGTCGGCAAAAACCCATAGCTACGCTTAGCTTGATCAATCAGGCTCAATTCACTGGTAGTCGAGAAGTAAGATGGGATTGGACCAGCATCTTCGATAAACATCGGTTTTAGTTCTTCAAAAGCTGTAATCACCAGCCAGTCGATGCCGTTAACGTGATGGATAAACATTGTCTATAAATACCTAGATTCTCGATAATTCTGATGCGGGGATTCTATCACTATCAGAGGCAGAACGTCGTAGAAATTGAGTTGCTAGAGGCGGTAATCCAGTACCACTTCTGGCCACTACTAGGCCAACTTGAAACTCGTTTTTGCCCTCAACCTTCATAGATTGAATTTTTACTCATGGTACTTTCTAGCTGGCAAGGATCGTTTTACGGGCTCAAAGACAGACAAGATTTACGGCAGTAACTGTATTTTCTTTTATCTTCTTACCTATAAAAGGATACATAGCTGATCTTCATCGTGAGTTAGACGTATAGGCTCCTTAAACACGAAGGAAATACTATGGCCAACGTCTATGTCAGCATCGGAAGCAACATTAACCGCGAACACCACGTAACAGAATCTCTCAAAGCACTGAATGACCGCTTTGCCCCCCTGAACATTTCTAATTTCTACGATTGCGAGCCTGTCGGTTTTAAAGGGGACAACTTTTTAAATCTAGTCGTTGGGTTTGAATGTGACCTCTCTGTCGCAGAACTGGTTAAAGTTCTGCACCAAATCGAATCAGAGAACGACCGCAAGCGTCAGACTAAAGCCTACGCTTCACGCACTATGGATATCGATATCCTTCTTTATGGCAACCAAGTGGGCGTTGTCGATAGCGTAGAGCTGCCTAGAGGCGAGATCACCGAATACGCTTTTGTGCTCAGGCCGTTAGTTGATATTGCCGCACAAGAGCGCCACCCCACTCTAGACATCTCATATCAGCAGCTCTGGGAAAGCTTCGATCAGTTGAGCCAGAAAACCGAACCCATCCCTTTCAAGCTCAGTTTCACTTAGCGTTTGCATGACTGAAAAAAGAACGACTGCAGCAGGAACAACTGCGAAAGGAACGACTGAACTCTTAATCGCCTGAGCTTTACTGATCTTTTCTTAAAACAAGCACGTAACTGACTTCACTTTCTAAGGAATGGACACTGTTATGAATCACAACGCCATTATTACTATTACAAACCTGAGACTAAGAACCTTCATCGGTTTCAACGAAGAAGAAAAGTCCAAGCAGCAAGACATCGTTATCAATGCAGAGATCCACTACCCTGCCAACAACCTTTGTCTCTCAGATGATGTGGAGAACGCACTTAACTACAAAAACATCTGCAAGAAGGTCATTCAGCACGTCGAATCTGGAAGGTTTCTGCTTTTGGAAAAATTGACCAGCGACGTACTCGGCATCTGTATCGATCATCCATGGGTGAAATACGCTCAAGTGAGAATTGATAAGCCTCATGCGCTACGTTTTGCCGACTCTGTTTCGCTCACCCTGAGCTATGAAGCAGACTGTGACAATAATTCATAAGGAGAGAGTCATGCTGAATACAGAAGCCGAAAAAGTAAGAGAAGCTTTGCTCGCAAAAGGACTTGAAACCCCAATGACTCCGAGTGAAATGAACCCCAGCCAGAAGTACAACCGCATCAAAGGACTTTTAACGGAAGTGGTTAGTACGCTCGGACTGGATTTAACCGATGACAGCCTCGCTGAAACCCCTCATCGCATTGCGAAGATGTACGTCCATGAGATATTTTCAGGGCTCGACTACGATAATTTCCCAAAAATCAGTGTTATAGAAAACAAAATGTCAGTTGATGAAATGGTCAAGGTATCGGACATAGATTTAACTTCGACGTGCGAACACCACTTCATTACCATCGATGGTTTAGCAGAAGTGGCCTACATCCCTGAAAACAAAATTCTTGGGCTGTCTAAAATCAACCGTATTGTTCGATTCTTTGCTCAGCGTCCTCAAGTACAAGAACGCCTTACTCAGCAAATCTTAGTTGCGATACAGACTCTCGTTGAAACAGAAAACGTGGCCGTGACGATTAAAGCAACCCACTATTGCGTCAAATCCAGAGGCGTCATGGATGCAAACTCTGAAACCTCAACAACCGCGCTTGGTGGTATCTTCAAAACTAACCCTCAAACCAGAGCTGAGTTTTTACGATGAGTGAAACGATACTGATAACCGGCGTAGGAAAGCGACTCGGCTTCGCACTGGCGCAGCAACTTTTAGCGGATGGATATAAAGTGGTTGGCACCTACCGCAGCGACTATCCTCAACTGCAACTGTTGCGCGACAGTGGAGCCGACTTGCAACACGTCGACTTTTATCAACAAAGCAGCCTAGAAGAGTTTCTTCATTACGTTGGGCAAGAATATAAAACACTCCGAGCCGTCATACACAACGCTTCAGACTGGAAGCCTGAGAACAAGAAAGACCCTAGTGAAAATGCCTCACAAATCATGCACCAGATGATGACGATTCACGCTACCGTGCCTTATCTGTTCAATTTAACTCTCAAAGACCAACTGATGTCTGGCGATCAAACTTCAGACATCATCCACATCAGCGATTACGTCGCGGAAAAAGGCAGTAAAAAACACATTGCTTACGCGGCCAGTAAAGCTGCGCTAAACAACCTGACGCTGTCGTTCTCAGCAATGTTAGCTCCCAAGGTGAAAGTGAATACCATCTCTCCAGCCATGATTAAGTTCAATGAACATGACGACGAAGCATACAAAACCAAAGCTCTGCAGAAAGCTCTAATCCCTGCAGAAGCGGGCTTTGAGGAAATAATAGATGGCATCAAGTTTGTTTTGGCCAGTCACTACATGACAGGAAGAACCCTAAACCTTGATGGCGGCAGGCATTTGAAGTGAAGCCCATGTATTGTGGGCTTACTCAACACAGAAACTCAAAAGACTAGCTGCTGCTGTTACCAAGAAACCGTTATAAGCTAGAAACTGCTATAAGAGTGAGGAAGGCATTTTTCTTCATCCCATCCAGAAAGTTCAATGTTGATCAATGATTTACGCTTCTCATTACACAGTGAAGCGATATTGATGATAGGTAGCTGACTGCGAAACTGCGCAGTAAATATGACCTTTTTACTTTCACTCAAGCTACTTCGACATTGTGCTAAAACCGCTTCAGTATCTAACTGGTGTGCGTTCTCGATAATCTGGATATCGGCGTTCTCTTGATAACAATTTATCAGCCAAGACACGGCAGCCACTTCTGAGCTGGTGAGCACAATGACGTCTTTATTTTCGACCAGATCTTTTAGTTCAATTTCCATAAAGACTCTCATTCAGCAGCAAATACATTAAAGACGGTTGCCCAGTTTAGCCTGTGCCAAATGGTAGCCTCTGTCTATCATCTCTTGTGAGCGATCAAACTCTAAGGTTCCACAGGCATTGCGTGGGAGCTCAAGCGTAATGTCGGCTGGGTAAGCGGCCAATTTTTGGCGAGCAATGGTCGATTGCATCGCATCAAACGCTTGGTTGGCAATGTCGTAAGCCGCAAAATTGAAGCTCATTTTGCTTTTTACACTGCTACCGAGATTATCGATAAAATGAACCACCTTCTCATGCAGGTTACTCTCTTTTGTTGGCAGGGAAATCGGTGTCACTTCCTGTTTAAGCAACTCAGGTTCACCCCCCAAGTTCACAGCCAGAGTAAAATCTGTCTTATCTCCGAAGGTAGGCGCAATTGGTACAGGATTGAGAACGCCACCATCAATCAACTCTTCGCCATTAATAACATGGGGTGTGAAGAACAATGGCAAAGAGATAGAGGCGCGAATGGCATCAAACAGAGAACCTGACTGCAGCCAAACCTCTTTTTCATCGGCGACGTTGGCAGCAACTGCGGTATAAGGGATAGGTAGATCTTCAATTGAAGTCTCACCGATCAGACTACGCAGCGTGTCGATGATCTTGTCCCCTTTGAACATACCACTCGATTGCCATGAAAAGTCCAATAACATCGCCATATCACCTTGGTCGATACTGGTGACCCACTCTTCAAATTCATCCAACTTGCCCGCAGCGTAGACACCGCCGATAAGCGCGCCAATTGAACAGCCAGAGATGGATTTTATCTCATAGCCATGCTCAATGAGCCAGCGGATGATTCCAACGTGAACCAAGCCTCTTGCGCCACCACTACCCAGTACCAATGAGATCGTTTTTGCCATCGTACTCATCCTTTAATCCATTAGATCTTTAGTTCTTTCATCAAAATCATATCACTTAGTTTAACCGTAAACAGCGTAATGCTTTGAAAACTGCCCAACCTGTACACTTAATTGTGTCAGTGGAAAAACGCGTCATTCCAGCAAGACTAAGCGCGACTAGGAATCTGGTTACCACGAACGCTTGACACAAAAAGGTCGCCCACTTGAAAGCGAGCGACCTCCTGTTGTTCATTCTGTTTCTGTACTCATTTTGTTTATGAGAACAGGGAATTACAGCACGCGTAAGCACTCTTCTGGCGATAAGCTCAAGAGTGTATTAGCGAAATTGATCTTCTCATCTCGCCATTTCAATGCCGCTTCTCTGCTGTCTTGCGAATGTCGGTCGGCTTCAAAGTAGCTTTGTCTTGGTAGTCCGTTTGCTGGCGTCATCACCATCGATTGTTCGTTCAAGCGAATCGTAAATAGGAACTGACCACGCTGCCCAGTTTGCGCGGCTGGGTGGTGCAATGTGCTATCACAACAATAGCGCTTATCACGTAATGCGCGGCATGTGTATTCAAAGGCATCTTGAGCGCCACGCCCAGGGAACGCGGTATAAATACTGATGCCATCACGTTGCAAAGACTGCTCACCCACGGCTAATTTAACCGCGTACTGGAGTATTCTAAAGCCGAGAACCACGCCGCCAATGCTGTTCAACCCACTGTATTGAATTGCCCCCTCTAAGCAGAGTCGAAGTTTGTCTTCGCCTTCATAGAGAAAGAGATCAGGCGATGCCCAATCACTCTTTGGAATAAGCAGTTGAGTAATATCCGAGTGTTCCATGTTGGTCTCCGAAACAATGAGTGTGTTTGAGACCACAAACATAACGTAATGAGAATTATTATCAATAACTTTGAGTTAGAAACGTTACTTCCAGATGGATTTAAGGTTCAGCTTGAAAGGGCTTAAAGCTCTACTTAAAAAGATTTAAGGCTCTGCTTGAAAAGACTTAAAGCTCTATTTGAAAAGACTTGAAGTAACAGACGCCCGTTTGATCTTGAGTCACTTTGCATTCACTTACCAAAATGGTTTTGAGCTCGATACGGGCTCGACGTAAACGCGCCTTCACGGCTGGTAGGCTAAGCTGATGTTTCTCTGCGTAGTCTTTTTGTGCCATGCCGTTGAGGTCACATTGCTCTATCACATCACGCTCTTGCTCGGTGAGTTTGACCAATGCTTTGGGAAGGCAGCGTTGAAGCTGAACCATCGCAGGGGAAATGTCTGTGGGCATCACAAACTCATCAATGTCTACCGAATGTATCTTCCGTCTCAGTTGGTCGACAAGGTGGTTTCTGGTCATCTTAAACAGCCATGACTTGCCGTCCTGCAATGTACAGAAACGCTCGCTATTTCCCATGGCTTTCAGAAACACTTCTTGCATGATGTCTTCCGCTTCGTGCGGATTTTGGGTCTGTTTTAGTAGCCAGCCATAAAGACTAGGTTCTGCATGATTCCACGCATTCATCAAACATTTCATTCTTGAATCTCGATTATCCGTCGCGCGTGCTCATTCAAAAAACCAGCATGCGCGACGCTCTTTCCTTTACGCTACAACATCTTCTCTGAGTAAATCGCGAACCAGATCAACAGATGGCACTGATCCCGTATGCTTTAACTCACCATTAATCGCAACACCCGGTGTGCTCATAATGCCAGCTTTCATAATGGCTTCTAAACTGGTGACTTTTTCAATGTTGATTTGCAGCCCTAACTCTTGTGCGACCTCGGCAAACCGTTCTGCGGTGACAACGCAGTTCTTACAACCTGAACCATAAACTTGAATGCTTTTCATATCAGACTCCTGTGAACATGTGCTCTGCTGTGATTAATAGAAGAAATTGAACAACCAACCCGTGATGGAAATTGCCACCAGCAGGTAACCCGCGATTACACCAAGCAATCGGTATTGCATGACTTGTTTGAGCATCATGAACTCTGGCAAGCTCACTGCGACCGCTCCCATACAAAACGCCAACGTGGTTCCCAGTGGCATACCTTTGTCTATCAAAGACGCCATGATTGGCACGATGCCCGTCGCGTTGGTGTAAATCGGAATGGCACTGAGTGTCGCCAGTGGCACCGTCCACCATTGGCCGTGTGCGAGGTTTTGCTCGAACCAATCAGCCGGAACAAAACCATGAATAAACGCCCCAATACCGACACCGACAAACACCCAAATCCAAATGCGCTTGAAGATGGTACTGGTCTCGTTCACAGCAAATTCATGGCGCTGTTTAAACGTCATTGAGGTTGATTCAATCGTCGTTTGAGGCTGGTCATCTGACTCATTGGCTTTTTGATACGCTTCGGCGAGGAAAGGTTGTAACCAACGGTGGGCTTTAAAAGCGTCTAAGACAAAGCCTGCAAAAATGCCAAGCGACATACCAATCACAACGTACATGATGGTGAATTTCAACCCAAGGACACTGCCAAGCATGATGATCACCACCTCATTGATCAGAGGCGACGTAATAAGAAATGCGATGGTCACACCAATAGGAATACGAGCCGAGACAAAGCCCATAAACAGAGGAATAGAACTGCACGAGCAAAACGGTGTAATCGCACCAAATAGCGAACCAAGGAAGTACCCCACACCGCGGCGCTTTCCTTGTAGATATTGGCGAACTTTGTCCACGCTCAAACTGGCTCTCAGTGCGGAGATAACGTAAATCAACACGACCAATAAGACTAAGATCTTACTGGTGTCTTCAATAAAGAAATGAACGCCTGTTGCCATTGAAGTACTGGCTTCCAAGTTGAAAATGGAATATGTCAGCCAGTCGGCAAAGTAGGTAAAAACGTCCAACATAGTGGCACCCTCTAAACGATTTACCTCTAACACGTTTGAGGTCGCGAAAGGATGCACACTTTTCTAAATTATTTTTTGGTTTTGATTTTTAGGCTCGATTTCAGAACAGGTTAACGTGGCAGTTCGTTGTTGAAAGTGACTTTGTTGTTCCTGAGATTAAGAGCCTACAAATAAACAGACACATACAATCTACAGCGTCTAATACTAGTCGGCTTGCTCTACGACTAATGTCTAACCGACTGAGACTATTTGTTTTTTTTGGTTTGGTATAAGGTACTAACAACTAAATGTTAATGAATTTTTAATGACAAGTTGACGCATTGTTTTCACTTTGCGTGAGTCAACAACGTTTGTTGGAATAACACACCTTAGAGTGTGAACGAAAGGAATCAACATGAGCAGTACTTTAGAGTCCGTACATATACAAGCAGATAAGCCTCAAGCGAATGAGGATGAACTCACTTATGAACAACAACACAAACCAAGATCAGAATTTGATTCCCGCGAACAATATTTAGAACATGAATTACAAATCATGGCGCCTAAGCGCTGGCGTCCTAATTTGCCGTTTAAAGATTATCGATTCGAGATAGAAGACACCATCCCAGCAATGGCAGCGACCATTGGTAAAGTTGTTATGGTGGGCGCGATTGCTGCCACCTTTGCAGGGGCTCTCGGATTAAATGAAGACTTCATTCTAGAAAACGTTCGTTATGAACTCCTCATCGCCTCTGTTTTCATTATTATTTTCTCTGGCTTCCTGTTGCCGACCGCGAACCTCGCAGGTACACACGGCCCACTTATCCCTTTGATTCCTATTGTGGTTGCAGCAGGCGGACACCCTATGGCGTTTGGCTTGTTGATTGGCGCTTTTGGCCTAATCTTAGCCATCAGTAAAGGTGGTAGCATGTTGGCCAACCTCACCAGTAAAGGCGTGTGTGGCGGATTATTGCTCTACCTTGGCTTTGTTGGTACTGCCTCTCAAGTGAAAAAACTGTTCGCTTGGGCTGAGGGAATCGGCATGAGCCACATCGCGTTTGTCGTGATCTTTTGCACCATTATCTTGTACGCGCTATTGGAACACTTCCGTAAACGTTGGTTAGCGGTGCCTCTTAGTTGCTTACTGGGTGGTACGATTGCATTTGCCATGGGTGCCCCATTTGCTTTCCACACTGAGCCAGGCTTGCCTAACATGAACCCTATGTATTGGTGGGGCGAAGATACTGGTTGGATGCTAGGCCTACCGACGATTGAACACTTCATGGTTGTATTGCCGTTTGCGATTCTAGCCGTAGCAATGTGGTCACCAGATTTCTTAGGACATCAAGTATTCCAAAAGATCAGCTACCCAGAACGTACCGAAAAAGTGCACATGAACATTGACGACACCATGACCACGGCTTCAATTCGTCAAACGTTCGGTTCTCTGCTCGGTGGTACCAACTTTACGTCTTCATGGGGTACTTATATCGTACCGGCTGCGATTGCTAAACGCCCTATTCCTGCAGGCGCTTTGCTCACGGCGCTATTCTGTATTATCGCCGCTGTTTGGGGTTACCCGATGGATTTAGCTATCTGGCAACCGGTACTTTGTGTCGCGCTGATTGTTGGGGTATTTGTGCCATTGCTAGAAGCTGGAATGGAAATGACGCGTGAAGGGAAAACCACACAATCAGCAGCGATTGTCGTGTTCTCTTCAGCACTGGTTAACCCTGCATTTGGTTGGGCTCTCACCATGCTGTTAGATAACTTAGGCTTAGTCGGTTGTAAAGAACGCAGTAGTGAACTGAGTAAAATGAGCCGTTGGGTATTGCCTGGCATTATGTTTATTGTGCTAAGTGGTGTAATGGCGTTGGTTGGCCTTCTACCGGGGATTCCAGCGATTATCCCGAGTTTTCGCTAGGCTCGATTAATATTGAGTTTTGTCGGAACACAAAAAGGCCTCGCAATCGCGAGGCCTTAGTTTTATCTATCAAACCAGTCAGATAAATGAGTGTCGCTATTGGTTCTGTAGCTTATCGAATCCATTAATTCGATGATGAAGCTGCGTGCCCATAGTCAACGATACCAACAGACTAATTAAAGCAATCACTGCTCCAGAAACAAACACCCATTGATAACCAGACATCCAGATGATTCCCAACAAAAATGGTAAGAATACCGCTGCAATATGGTTAATCGTGAATGACAAACTCGCCGTTGAAGCCACTTCATCTTCCCTAATTGTCTTTTTAAAGTAGGTGTTCAAAGCTATCGCAAAACTAAAAATGATACTGTCGATAACATACAGCCCCGCAGCCGCATAATGATCATCCACAAATGCGTAAGATAGGAACACCAACACTAACGCGGCATACTCAATGACCAAAGCTTGCCTCTCTCCGACTCGATCGATAAATCTCCCAACATAAGGTAGAGCAAGCGTCGCTGCTAAGCTGGATACCATAAATAATGCGGCCATCATCGCAATCGTATATTGAAACTTAGTCACCATCAGTAAGCCAGCAAATGCCACAAAGATCTGTCTTCTTGCTCCACTCAAAAAAGTCAAAATGTAATAGGTCGTGTATTCACGTCGGACAATGAGTTTGGTGTGTTGTTTAACCTCTGTATGAGTATTTTTAAACGTGACCAAGTAAACCGCCAGCCAAAAACATATAGCTCCACACGTAAAGAAAATGGCTTTATCTGAAACGTCAAAAAGATAGCTCGCAACCATAATGCACAGAAAAGTCACCATCGAGAAAAACGAGGCAGCAGAGCGAATTTTCCCCATTGATTCACTGAAGTTCTCAGTCGCTAACAACTGTGTTGAGAGTGATTTGTTCACCGCTTCTAAATAATGGAAACCAATAGACATGATCGTCGTGCTGAAATAGAAGCCATAGATCGAAGGCAAATACCCCGTCACAGCTACGCCTAGCCCTAATGTTGCAACCGACAGTACCGCCACTCTTTGTTCTGAAGCGATGAACAACAGAAACAAAACAGTAAATGAGAGCAAGCCTGGGATTTCCCTAACACTCTGCAATACACCCACATCAGCCCCGGTCATACCAACAGTGTCGACAGCGAAGTTATTCATAACGACTCGCCATCCAGTATTCGCTATCACTGACGCGATGGCGATAAAAACCAACATCGCGAATGAGCTTCGCGATGTTAGAATCCTAAGCCAGAGAGTCATTTAAGCCGCCGATTCTAAAAGAAAATCTTGAATATGATCGCGCATGAATAAAGCCATCGAAGAGAGGTCTTCCCATGTTTCTTTATTCGTGTGGGTAATGCACTCAACAAAAACTTTGCTTAAGTGTGGCTCAGCATGTAGCCAACGACTGACATATTTCCCGGTGTAACGCACATGCTGCATTTCATCTTCTAAGATTTTTTGAATCGTTGGACGCATTTTTTTCATGTAATCATCGTCAGAATCATCGATGATCGCCAAATGCAGTAACAGTAAACGCCACGAACGTATTTCAATAGAGTGAACCCTAAAAAGGAATGTCTTAAGCTCATCGTCAAAGTTCATGACTTTATCTAACTCATATTGAACTTCATGTTCATGCGTTTCTGTCTCGTACCCAGTAAAAGGGATAAGGCTGGCAAACAACGTAGAATGATTCATCTCATCGTTATAATGACGCAACATAAGCGGCCTTAATTCATCATCTGCATACCGCTCTGCGATCATTCGTAACCTTGCCGCACCTTTAGCCTCATCGATTGCATTGTGTAAAAGGTAGTAAGCCATCATCTTTTTATTTTGAAAAATAGTTCGAGCCAAACCATTCATCATCTCAGAAGTGACAGACAAGTCAGATACTAAATATTTCTCGATGCAATCCTTGTATTCTTTTGAAAGACTCACACCTTGGGTATCGAATAAATCATAGAGACTGTTTTGTATATTAATCATAAACCATTCCTTTCCTCAGCAGACATCTTCGGCTTTGTTGCGTAATTC
>NZ_MCZK01000072.1 GCF_002875945.1 Vibrio lentus | reverse complement strand
AAATTCACTATGCCACTTCATTGCGACGGCTAATGACGTCACGGTTTACGATGTACAACGCACACCTATGTGGGATCCTGAGCCAGTAACACAGAACCTAACTTATGAGTTTACCTATCTTGGGAATACTTTCTCTTGGCTGAATGACGTTACGTTGGTCACCGGGCTACCAAGTTGGATTTCTGACCTAGAGGATAACCTAGAAAAAACGCGTATCGACATTAAAGGTTCGGAAGGTGTTTTAATAGGGTATGAGTATTCATATAGCTCTGAAGATCACTATCTGGGCCAAGAAGGCTTTAACACTGATGACTCACTAGGTTGGGGGGCAGCTAAAGCAGTATTACCACTGGCGATTGCAGATAACCAGAAAATTATCAATCAAGTGGTTGATTTCGGTTCCTCAACCAATGCACCGTTAACCTCTCAAGACCACTACGACGTTGATGATTTGACAGGAGATCTAATCATAACTGAACTACCCGGGCTAAGGACTGTATCAGTCGAAACCTCACTGGATGATATTACCAATGCACGAGATCTATCCTCCTTCGACTACCAAGAAATCTACCTAGGTAAAGAGGAAGTCACAGTACCTGCAGGTACCTTTGCTGCATGTAAGGTAGAAAGTGAGACTCAGTTTGAAAATGACGGACCTCGTGACACTCAAATAACTTGGCTTACAAACCGAGGATCAATTAAATCCATTCGAGAGGAGTCCTCTTGGGGTATGTCGATTAATATGGAGGCAAAAAGCTTACCTTCTATTCAATAATCGATAAGTAATACGAACAAGCCAATATCTTATTGGCTTGTTCACCCTTCCATTAACTCTTTAAGACAACATCTTCATTCGCAAAACTTGATAGTATTTCCAGCGGACCACTCCCTTAATTAAACGCTCTTGCCACTCGACCCTTGCTGCTCAATTCGTAATGACCAATATAGGCTGGAATAAATACAGACTGCCCTTTCGTGAGGGTCAAATGCTCGCCTTTCTGACTCACTAGGGCTTTGTTGCGTAATTC
>NZ_MCZK01000071.1:184-490 GCF_002875945.1 Vibrio lentus | reverse complement strand
TTCCAAATTGTTAAAGAGCATGAGACTTTAAGAACCAGTGTTCTAAAATTCACATTTTCTAAAGACTCTCAGGGTCAAACACACCAACCAACGACAAAAGAAGTGGTTTGGATATGACAATAACCAAGAATGTTTAAAGAATGGTGGGCGATACCGGGCTCGAACCAGTGACCCCCTGCTTGTAAGGCAGGTGCTCTCCCAACTGAGCTAATCGCCCACGATAGTTTCTTTTGTCTTCACTTTTAATAAAAGTGAAAATAAAAGCCATCCTTTACGCGGAGAAAGAATGGTGGGTCGTGCAGGATT
>NZ_MCZK01000071.1:0-141 GCF_002875945.1 Vibrio lentus | reverse complement strand
AACGGGACACTGCTAATTTATCTCCACTTTAAAAGTAGAAACAAACTTCGAAGAACCTTGGGAGTTCTTCTTCTCTTTGCTTTTCTAAACCTAATCAATCTGTGTGGACACTCATCGTGACTATCTTCGTATAAGGAGGTG
>NZ_MCZK01000070.1 GCF_002875945.1 Vibrio lentus | reverse complement strand
GAATTACGCAACAAAGCCGTTTGATTCCTATTTTGAGATACCTATCATTGAATTCTTAGATAAATTTACGATATTCTGTACAGATATTTCCTAGAATAAAACATGAATTGGTAACTATATTTATGAAAGCACTAATCGTTGATGACAACCCAATAAACAACCTAATATTAGAAGATATTCTTTTACAATTAGACATAGATGTTGTAGCAAGCTCAAGTATTTGGCACGCTATAGCAACATATAACTCAGACGATTTTGATCTCGTGATTACAGACTTGGTTCTACCTAACGAGGATGGCTACGATCTCGCAATGCATGTTCATTCTAATAGCAAGGGGAAAGTACCTATATTATCTTCAAGTATCAACCGGGTAGAAGCCGAGTTCTCAGGTATATTTTATGACAGTATATTTAAACCGTTTTGTCGAAAGACAATCTTTGATACGTTGACACCAATTATCATTACCTATTCAAGATCAGAACCTATTATTCCTCACAAAAATATATCAACTACAAACAAATACACTCAGGAACTTATCATGAGTGCAAATACAGATCTTTTAGAGATTCAGTCGTCTATTCAAGTAAAGGATTTCAGTCGGGCTATCAAGACGCTACATAGACTTAAAGGAGCTCTTTTAACTCTGAATTCTGACCCTAATTCAGGCTTTGTTGCGTAATT
>NZ_MCZK01000069.1 GCF_002875945.1 Vibrio lentus | reverse complement strand
TAGGGAGTTGCAGCAGCAGTTGGCCCTAATCGATATCCACCGCACCACGCGCAGTATCAAACGCTACCTCGATGAAGTCATTGTGGAGGTGTTTAACGTGGAATGTGATTCGATGAGCATGCCCCATGTTTACCGAAAAACATCCGAGCAGTTGCTGACGTTCAATAAGCAAGAAATGCTCTATTGGCAACTGACCAACAAGTACTTACAACCGCTTATTCCTGATGCACTGAATTATGGACAGGGTCGGCCCTCGGAGAGAGACAAACCCTTACTAGATAAGGCTTCAGCCATTTCAAAAGAACGACTTTGGCTAAGCAAAGTACACCTCAACCTACCTAATACGAGAAGCTGGAGTAACAAGCAGCAACAAGTCTTAGGGTCAGTTCATGAAGCATTACTTAACAACCGAATGCTAAAGGTCTCTAGCCAAGCTTTGCAGCAAGAGCAAACGCTCATTGAACCACTGGGACTCTCGGTTCAGTGCGACGCGCTCTTGCTGCTCTTTCGGGTATCCGTCCAACATCCAATACACACAATGGCCTTACCACTCATCGATGAGGCCAGTGTATCGACATTTTCATTTACCTATCCCTCTGACTTCAATGTTGAGCAGTTCATGCTGACTCACGAAGGAACAGGCTACCCAGAATTTCACTCACCAATGAGGAGAGTAAACCCATGACCAAACTAAAACATCGACTAAACCAATCGGTTCGATACGCAGTCACGATGGCCCTGTTTATTGGAGCAACAGGATGCACTGAGCAGGAAGAGTCTCCTGAAGTCGTTGCGGATATAGAAGTATCGATCTCCACCAACTCTCACTGGGGAAGCTTAGTCTTTGACCTACAAGCCATCACCAACAACACCGTCATCACCGACGTTGTGATTAACCGAGGTAATTGTCGTATTCCTGCTGGTACGGCCTCAGAGCTATCTAGAAACGTTTCATTGAAGTTCGGTGAAACCTATACGGGATACAGCAACAACTGCACCGTCGATAACGTGAAAGAAATTGAAGTGACGTCAACGGCTGGCACCTTTGTTTACACCTTCTAAACCGAAAACAAAACAACTCATCTATCTATCTATCTATCTA
>NZ_MCZK01000068.1:511-3075 GCF_002875945.1 Vibrio lentus | reverse complement strand
CTACGCATCCTAGGTCTTAGAAACATGTTTCTAAGCTGCTCTTTTCTTTGCTCTTATTTTTAATTTATGTGGACTTGTTATGTGTACCTAATGTGTGGACTAAGCCAGTCCACATAAGGAGTCCACGAAGTTAGCCCCCATAAACCCGAAGCTCAACATTGAACTAAAACCGATCGTAACTCCGTTCAATTTATGTGAAACCACTTTGTGAAACTCTTATGTACAACACCTGTTTCACAAAGTGGTTTCACGTAGAAGTTTCACATAAATCAAAAATTTGAAGCGTTGATATTTAAGCTGGAGTGACAGTGCCACAGTTTAAGATCGGCTTGCACTGTACAGTGTTGATGTTCCTAGACGGGACTCTGTTAAATTAGTTGAAGAACTTTCGGTAGGAGTTCTGACGCGCTTCGCTTGTCGGATTTGCAAAAGCTCTACATGCAAGCATATAGCAGCTATCACAAATCGAAATGAACTACATAGAAAACACAATAAATAGAACGGAGTGCTAGAAAGCAAGACAGCCCAAAAAAGGGCTGTTATCTGATAAGGCTTTATCTGGTCTCAAAATCAAAGTAGTCCTTTAGCTTTTCTTCGGTAGTAAGTTGGTCGACTAATTCCCAAATCTTCCCAAGGTTTCAGTGTTCTTTCTGAACTTTCTACAGGCTTACGTTTAGAGATTTTACCTCCAATCTTGCCGCCTTTAGCCCCTTTCTTAGCTTGGCTCAGCCGGAACTTCTCTGGAGTGAATTCTCTATACGTCCAGTTTGCTATTGACTTCGCTATCGCTTTAACTTCTGAAACAGGCAAAGGAACTTTAAATTGAGCGTTAATCGCCTCTACTTGATTGTAGACAGCCGAATCCCACTGACGCTTGTAGTTAGGTGCCCAAAACTCTCGAATAGCCTTATAGCCCCACTGACGAACCGTATCAAACAACTCACAATTACGACCAAGACCTGATATTTCAACACCACGTAACGGATGACCTTTAAGGTCAAGATAGTCCGCCAGTTCATCTAGCGTGTATTCGTGTTCTGTCCAAAATTCATTTTGCCAATGCGGATGCAGTGGATTTTTCGTGAGTAGTCCTGCAAAACCTCTATCAGCTTTAAGACGCTCAATCATTGCAGATTCAATCGCAGCAGCGTAGCGAATCGGTTCACTATGTGCGATATCAGATGTACAGAATGGAACTTTCAAGCGATACGCAATGTGGGCGTGTGCATTTTCTCGGGTTTTACTAGACCAATTCGGAGGGGCTAGCCCATTGTCATACCAAGATAAAACCGCTCCCTGATGATCAATATCAAAAATGAGATATTTCACCATGTGAGGCTGGTTAACTTGCAGATACTTCTTCTTAATCGCTGTGGTTTTTGGGCGTATGTAAGTGACACCGAGTTCATCGGTGCAATACGGCTTATGAGGAAGCGTCTCGATTAGATCGAGTTGGATAGCGTTTGATTGTTTAGTCTTCACTCATAACCGCACTTATGGCGGTTTGACGATTGTTTTTGTAAGTGCATGTGCTAAAATTTCCTTTATGCGATGCCCTGTTATCTTAATATCTTCCACCAAGTTGATTTGTAAGATTCAGGGCTTTGTTTTATCTGACGTTTATCTTACCCCTCAACATCTTACTTCGCAATTCCCCTCCTAACACTTCAAAGTTCAATCAATCACAAATAACCACTTACCCATTCAAGATCTTATTTCCGAATAACATCAACGATCTATTAGTTCTGACAACAACCTTGTTATTTTATCTTGTCAGTTTTTAGGCTCGCTCCCTCAGGGCCTACTTTTCAAGTAGCGCCCAGATGGAGCTAAACCAGATGAAATACAAATAGTTAAATGGATTTCCACCTGATAAGTCCACAAAAAAGGTGAGTACCCTAGATTTGGTGAAAAATACATTGATAGTTATATTAGTAATAGATGTAAGCTGTTATCTTTTTACCTTCCACAACGAAGAATGGCTCCCAATTGGGAGCCATTCTTGTGTCTGAATCTCGGTGCGGATTAAGTGAGATTATGTTAATAACAACTCGTCCAAAAGAGGGATTAGTTTATCAATGTCTGGTTTTGTTAAACTAGATTTAGCTCCAACACTTTCAGCCTTCACCTTATTTTCTTCAGTCATCGTAGATGAAAATATAATAACAGGAGTAGAAAGACTACTTGATGTTATTTTTTGGCAAAGGTGCAACCCATCCATCCTTGGCATTTCCACATCAGAAACAACCACATCGATAGTTTCTTTATTTTTCTCATATAGATCCCACCCCTCAACACCGTCTCTAGCAACGAGCGCATTGAGACCAGAAGAAACGATAATTTTTTTCACCTGCTCTAAAATAAAAGGGGAATCTTCAACAATAAGTACAGAATATTGAGACCTTTTTTCTTTCATGGCTAGAGATAGGTCAATAGATTTATCTGAATTGATATCATACCTCCCCATATCAATTGATGGGTTAATACTTGTCACGATTTTTTCAAAATCTAGAATAAATATAAGCTTATTATCAAGAGTAACCGAAGCAACGATACAGTCATCA
>NZ_MCZK01000068.1:0-452 GCF_002875945.1 Vibrio lentus | reverse complement strand
ATTCTGACGGAGACCTGCTGGGCATACCCAACCATTTTGCAAGATTGATTAACGGGACAACTTGACCTCTAGACTTAAATACACCGACGATATCGCCCCCTCCTTTAGGGTAGTCTGTAACAACGGGGAATCGGATCACCTCTCTCACTTTAGCTACATTGATCCCGTAGGTGATTAACTCTTCTCGCCCTTGAACACCAATCTTAACAAGCTGGAACTCCGCTATTTCCAGCTCATTAGTTCCACTTTCCAACAACACATTACTCATACATTATTCTTTTCCTATAGAAATCGTAGAGGGCATAATAACGAATACCAGAACAACTCTCGACTAAACTATAAATAGGCATGAAGTTTCCTTCCTTGTTTTCTTCTTGCTGAAAAAACGGCTCCCAATTGGGAGCCGTTCTTGTGCCTAAATAAGACTACGTACTAAGTGCAGTTATGTAAAA
>NZ_MCZK01000067.1 GCF_002875945.1 Vibrio lentus | reverse complement strand
TCTAAGCGGAGAAGAGCCGCTTTGCTAAGCCAAAATCATCCCAATATCGGCCTAAATCGACAGAAAGCCCCCTAAACTGAGTAGTCCCACTATTTGGTAATACAGATAATTTTTCGCGCAAAAGTTTTTCACAGAAATGCTGCCAATAATCCAAATGATCATGTACCTCAAGCTGCGACATAGCTCTAATAGCATCAACAGAGATCGAAGGCGAATCGAACAATTGCTGTACGTTTATACTCGTCTTCTTGAAGAATCTTGTATCTGTTGTCTCCCCCCTTAGGAATTCAACAGCAATTACCCCATCAAGCTCAAACACATAGGTTTCCACATTACTTTGCTTTGCTTCCGCAAAGCGGTGGATAAAATCTGGCAACTCAATGTCATTGTGAGCAAGATAGTCATGAGTTTGAACTGGTAGTAGTACTCTTACGCGACTAAATCGAGAACTATAGTTTGACCAAAATAATGAACGGTCCTTTATTTGCTTAACTTCGTATTCCGTTAAACCTAATGCTTCAGAGGTTTCATTTGAATAGAGTATTGAAGATATTGTTTGTAAGTCGTAGTAACAAGTCAGGTCATATTTTTGCTTTAGAATGACCTTAGCGTCATGAGGTAACTGATTCCAATAGCTGTTTTTACTAAATGGAAGGCAATTTGCTTCGACAATCTGGTGACAGCTTTCTCCATAATTATAATGGCCTACTTCAAGAATTAAGTTTCTACAAAAATCCATACGATGAGCAGATACTTTATAACTGTAGAAGTAGCTAGCCAGCCATTGATCGTCCTGTTTGTCTAGGTTTGCCACATCGAGGCACCCAAAGAGGAATTCGGATATGTTATTGCTGTAGCCATTTGAAAGTGGCAGTTGATAATTTGTCAGCATATCTTCTGCGGTACAACCCGACTCATAGCAATAACGAGCAAGCGTGGCTAAGTCAGAACTTTGCAGGGCAAGTAGCCAGCGCGCTTTTATTGCATCATGCCGACTTAACATTTGAGTACGGTTTTTGACAATTTCCAGCGAGTTGATTATACCAGGGACAATATCACTCTTCTTTCCATCTAAGGCTAACGCAATTTTGAAGAATGTGATTTCACTGAGCTTCTGGCTTGCTGTAATCCCTTTCCAAACACTAGGTAGCACGCTCGAGAGTGTAGCCTGGTCTAATTCTTCCCACTGACCTTCATCCTGCAGAACGTCAAGCCACTCAAAGATGTGAATGTCCTGATATCTTTCTTGTTGGACCAACTCAACTATTTCCAACAGGCCCTTAGCAGGAAAGCTAGGTAAAGGCATATCCACAAGCCTCTGTTCAACTAAACTTTGTGGTTGCTCAAGTAAGCTGACTCGTTTAGGTAGCTCTGGTTGAGAAAAGCTATAGCCGTTACTAGTCAACTTTCTTCACCTCTGAAAAATGTCCCAAAAACTCATCATCTTTGAATTGAAATCTAAACTTAACTTTTCGGTCTACTGCTTTTGCTTCATTTTGATTTGCTTCAATGGGTCCACGACCCGAAATTACAGCTTTTTCAAAAAATTGATGCTTATGGTCAAATTTCATTGAATTTACAAATGCAATCACACTGTTTGCACGTAATACACTCAACTCCATATTTCTATCAAAAGCCCCTTCTGAACTTGAATGTCCTTCAATAACAATGCGGCTTACTTCATCGGCTGTAGCATCCGACTGAAAAATAACATTTGAATAAACAGGGATAAACTTTTCGAGGAATTCTCGGCCTGATAGCTTCAGTTCGTGATCATTTAGGTCAAAAAGAATCGAATCCGTGATTGATATATCACCCGTTTCGCCATCAGCTTTAACTTCAATACCTGCTGACGTTAACGCATCATTAATGCCTTTGATTATAACCACTCGAGTATTCTGGCTCTCTTCGTATACTTCCGAAATTTGTACTAAAGCACTGATCAATAACAAAGCAAATATCATCAATAGGACAGACATTAGGTCACCAATAGATAACCAAACCCCTGATTCATCAGTGTCACCTGCGTCAGAGGAATTTCTAAGCGCACGCATTATGCTTCAGCCTTATCTTGAACCACTTCTTGACGTACCTCTTGAGCACTGACCAAATAGTTCGCTGCTTGTGCTAAACGGTTATGGATCTTACTCGAGGCATGATCAAAGTCGTTGAAGAATGTTTCAAAGCTTTTAGTCGCACGTGCGTAGTAATCGTCCATTGCTTTTGGTAGTTCTTCTGTCACTTGAGTGAATGCTGCCGATGCAGTCGTGTATTCTTTCTTCAACGAACTTATTTCTTGACTCATTGTCGTGGCTGCGTTTTGAAGTTCTGCCATTTTTGACGCATCATTCAGACCAATAGCTTTCGCGACACGCTCTAATGTCCCTGCTGACTTCTCTAAATTCTGGTACTGAGCCGTTAGTTCTTTAAGTAAGGTGTGGCGAGTTTGATACTCTTCCTCAAATACTTTACGGAAATTATCTACAACGCCGTTTAAACCATCACGCTGCTTGCCTAAGTTACTATCAAGCAGATCATTTTGCTCTTTGAAGTATTTAGTTAAGTTTTGTTGATACTGTTCACGGAACACTTCTAGTTCTGATTGGACGGTTCTAGACATAGACAACACTTTATCATCGATATCACCTAACCCTTGTTCTAACTCTTCACGAGCTGAAATCATAAGTTTACTTGCTTCAGCGCCAGTCTCTTTTAAGGTAGTTGTTTGCTGTTGGAAAATACCTTGAGACTCCGTCAGTAGCTGTGAGATTCGATTCTCCATTTCAGTGAATAGTTGTTTTTCACCTTCACGACGGCTTTCAACTGACTTCTCAAAATCGGATTGGGCTTTGCTCATTAATTGTTGAGCAGACTCACCGACTTCTTTGATAGTATCTGACTGTCGTGTAAATGCAGTTTGAGTACTCTCAAGCAAATTGCCTATTCTCATCTCTACTTCACTAAACAACTGCTTTTCACCTTCGCGGCGGCTTTCAACTGACTTCTCAAAATCGGATTGAGCTTGGCTCATTAATTGCTGAGCAGACTCACCAACTTCTTTGATTGTGTCTGACTGTTGTGTAAATGCAGTTTGAGTACTCTCAAGCAAATTGCCTATTCTCATCTCTACTTCGCTAAACAACTGCTTTTCACCTTCGCGGCGGCTTTCAACTGACTTCTCGAAATCGTTCTGAGCTTGTGTCATTAAACCACTAGCTACTTCACCCGTTTTAGTTATGACTTGCGTTTGATTATCGAAAGAATCTGAAACTTCACTTAGCAGTGTATTGATTCGACTAGTCACGCTCTCAAACATGGCCTTTTCAGCCGATTGACGTTCGCTCAGCGCACCGTCCATTGACTCTTTAATGCCCTGGAATGCTGAAGCTGCTGTTTGAGAGCTTTGCTCAAAGGCAATTCTCTGCTTTTCCATACCGTCTGTTGCATCACCAAGCATTCCTTTTACTTCCGAGGCGATTGTTCCCATAGCTCCTTGGGTTTCTTCACTGAAGCTCGTTAAGATTGTTTTTAATGACTCAGCAAATTCTTGAAGCTTCACCATGGTTTCTTTTTGGAAATCGTTAATCGTACTGACAGTGGCAGCCGTACTTGTTACGACTTTTTCTACATTGCGGTTCAATTCTGCAGTCACTTCATTACTTTCTAGCACCGCCTCACTTGTTTTTTGAAGTTCAACTGTAACAGGTTCGATTAGTTCAGATTTCATCTCTTTCACAAGTAAACTTACTAGCTCTTGCTGAGACTGTTCCTTGATATCTTTTAAGGTGCTTAGTTCGGATTTAATTGCATCTAGCGCTGGAGCCATTTGGGTTTCAATTGCTCCAGTCATGGCTTCTGATACTTTACTCGCGATTACATCACCATTGAATGAGTGACCAACACCTCCAAAACTAGATAAGGCATCCGCGATATTTGTGCCCATCAATTCAATGGTATCCGCGGAGCGCAACTGTGCATTAATAGCATCTCGCTGACTTTCGCTTCCCATATCTTTCAGGTAATAGACGGCGCTTGCTTCAAAATACTCTTTTGAAATGTTAAGTAGGAAACGTTGCTGAGCATTAGAAATTGAACTTGATGACCACTTAAGTAACGCCATAAAAATAGCTGAAGTGCTTAAACCAGCCAAAGAGGTATAAAATGCCGTTTTCAAGCCTTCGAGTAGCTCTGCCGCAGACGACAACAGTGCCTTCGAATCCCCAGCCATACTAAAATGGCTCAAGCCGATAGTAATACCTAAGAAAGTTCCGGTAATACCAATACTCGTTAATAGTGCTGGCACTAATTTATATCGGCTAGTGTCGCAACTAGGAACCATAAATGAAATTGGCGACTTACTTAACCATTGCTTACCATTGGTTTCGATTTTAAAATCATCTTCTAGTGATGAATAAATTAAATGTTCGGTCACCCAAGTCAATTGCACCGGCGTTAACTGTTCTGGTTTAAGTACTAAGTCATCACTCAATTCCTTTATTTTCAAAATACTTTTCAGCTTTGCTTTAGTGCTATATGTAGACACTAGTGCTCGAATGAAGAAGAAAGCAAACAGGGCAACAGTTGCAGTAATGATTAGATCGGTTATCCAATCTCCAGAAATATAAGCAAAATGATCAAACATGGGTAACCTTTAAGTTCTTAAGTATTTTGTAATTTCTTGTTCAGTAAAAATTTGTTGTGCAATTCTGGCGGGTAAGTGTTCAGCATCGTTTCTTGGTACACCATTAATCTGCACCTCACAATTTAGCCGCACACTATACATAACCTCATCGTGCTGATCTGAGTCACTCGCAATTTTCAGATAGACCTTGTCAGGAAAATCACGAATAAGTGTGGCTTGTAAAGAGGACTTAGTATCACGAAATGAATTGGTCGCAACAAAATCGCGCCCAAACTCGTCTCGTGATAGTTTCCACGCATGATTGACGGCAATAATCCTTTCCAGGATAGTCTCTAGTGTAATTTCCATCGATTATGCTCTTAAATGATGTGCTTGCGTACGATAATTTTGCAAGAAGTCATTGACCGATACGACCTCCCACCCGGCTTCTTGTGCATCTTCAATATCATTCTCTGAAATCGCAATTCCAAATTTGTTTTCAGGCCAAGCTAATTCAAGTCTTGCAGCAAAATCACCAAACCTATCAATTATGAAGTGATTTATCTCAGGGCGATTCAAGCAAGCTTGTTTACACGCGTGAAGTACACCATGAACCCCTGGATCCGAATAATCAAATAGTTCTTGCCAACCACTTAGATCATCTAATAACCCTTGCTCTTGACGTAAATTGTTAATCAACTGCCTTTCTGCGTGGCTAAGAGCCATGTGGGAATGCATAGGTTGTTTACTATGACAATCAATACAGAGCGCTTTTAGATTTTGGGGACGGTTATCAGATTTAACTCCGCTAATATGATGGACATGTAACAAATTTCGGTGTGCTCTAAGTTTCAAATGACACTGCTGACAAGTAAAATCTCGCTCAACACGATAGTGTGAAGACACTTTCGCCCAATCTTCTGTATAACCGGTTTCTGCGGTTTCAGCTAACCTAGAAGGTAGATGGGGGAAGAATGAACTGTAGGTTGCAAAAAATTGAGCCATGTCGAATTGTTGAACAATTGAACTTATCGGTGTGCCTGTGTTGCACCCTTTGTAATTCAACTGTCTTAAACAGTTCTGACAGACTTTAAGCTTAGCCTTCGTCTCTCCATAGCCAGAAGCTACTATAAACTCACCTGATGTATCATTAGTAACGACATAGCGTTCAAAGCGACCGTTCGCTCTCATACTCTGTAACGTTTTACAATCAGCTACGTGGAAACGAGCACTGCTGCCGTTTGCTTTAATATAGAGAGAAACATTTCGACCTTTGTAACTCAATAAGCCCGAATCTACATCAACGTCTTTTAATTCAACGTCTTTACCTTCAGCAAGCTCTATATCGAGCTTTTCCATTTGCGTCTCTTGTAACTCAAGCTTGAATTCGCCTTTTTGATCAGGCTCCATCAAGTTAATCGCATTTTTCAAACTGCCAAAACTTATACTCAACTTCATGAAGCACCCAAAATCTTACGGATCTGTTCTTCAGCATTAGTGATGACACGGAAAGACACGCGTCTAGAACGATTTTCGTCTTCAAGGCCTTCTTCATTTGTTGCCAGCTTAGAAGATGAATAACCTACTGCTGCTACGTTAGCTTTTACCCAGCTATAATGCTGTTCGGCAACGTTAGGCAACAACATTACATAACCTAAAACTGCGCGGGTTCGCGATTGAGACAAGCGCATATTATTGAAATAGGCTTCATAGTCCGTTGAATCATGATTCCACTTACTTGATGTATGCCCTTCAATTTTTATCTCTTGAATAATCGGCTTGTAGCTGTCGAGCACTTTCAAATAACGTGGAAAGAAATCGTCTAAGATAGTTTGAAAGTTACTTGTAAGGTTCGCTTTACCATTAGCAAACAAAACGTCAGGAGCTGTGAAGTTGACGCTCAATGTATCGCGGTCAATCTCTGCCCCCCACTTTTCTAAATCAACCTCGAACTCTTTAAAAAGAGCAACATAGATAGCTTCTTGTGTTTGTTGATAAGTCTCTGCGACCTCTTTAATCTTATCGCGCTCAACCATCGCGTCTCGCATAAGCGCAACAGAGATGAAAAGAAAGACCATCATTAAGCCAGCCATCAAATCTGAAACTGACATCCAATGTTCACCGCTATCACTAGGGCGTTTTGAAGAACCAAATAGCTTTTCCATAATTACGCTACTCGACTGCTAACTACGTTATTCATTTCACGCACAAGATCTTTGTAATCGCGAGTGAACTGTTGAGTAACGGTAGCTAGAGCTTCACCCATTTCGCTTATTGTACGGTTCAGTTCTTGTTGCATCTGTAAATCAAGAACTTCCACCTGCTTCTCTACCGCACTGCCAGTCTTACCCACTGATTCTGTGATTTGGTCTTCTAAACTATCGAATGTACGTCTTACCGCTTGAGCTTGAACTTGGAAAACATCTTCTAAAGTGGTTTCCAAACGGTCATGCAGTTTTGAGATAGCTGAGGTTGTCTCAATTTGAAGCTCTTTAGTACTTGAAATAAGGTCTTGATTAGCTTCTTTAAGCACGCGTCCAGTTTCTTTTGAGTCATCTTTGATGTCAGCAACTAACACGCGCAACTGACCATTCAATTCTGTAATTGAGTCTTCAAGGTGTTGGCGGATCTGTTCTGTTGTATCAGTTAAGTGATTCGTTACGTTACTTAAACCACCTGTTGCCGTACCTACTTGCTCCTGAATATCAGATGAAGCTTCTGCAAGTTTACCGCCAATGTCTTGAGCGCTTTCTCTTAACTGTGTAGAGATATCCTGAGCACCCGTCTCTAGATTAGTTCTCATTGTGTTCATGCTTTCTTCAGTCGTTGTTGTAAATTGCTGAGATGAAGCACTCAATGTTGTTGAGATTTCTTTCGTTGTTGTATCTAAGTCTTCAGCAATTTTCTTCACGCCAGCTTCAAAGCTCACTTTAATGTCTTCAACACCTTCTTCAGTTACCTGTGTAAAGTCTTCGCTAGCATCTGCTAACTGGGTACTAATTTTCTCTGCGCTTGTTGTAAGTTCCTGAGCTAGTTTGGTTGCGCCCTCTTCCAAGTTAGTACGCATAGCATCAACACTTTGGTTTGCGGTAGAGCTAAAATTGTCGATGATTGTCTGTGATTCATTAAGCATTGATTCATAATGTGTTGAAGCCGCTTTAACTGAATCACCAATAACATTCATTGTAGTATCCATTTGCTCACGGATTTGTGGCATAGCTTCAACTGCTTTATCACGTAGATCTTTGAATGCTTCCAAACGATGTTCAAGTTCGGTCACTTGGCCATGACCAAGCTCCATTACTTGATGAAGTTTTTCCATTGTTTACTGGGATTGCTTCCGCTCGCTCATTTATGTGGGCGACAGATTTCTCAGTAGATGAAATAGCATCAACCCCCAACTGGTATTTAGTCGCCATATCTTCAAGCTGATGACGGTAGTTCTCTTGCCAATCGACTAGTTTCTTAACTGATTCATCCAAACGCTTAAAGTTCTCACCAAATTGCTCCGTCAACTTCTCGTTGAAATCGACAATTACTTCTTTTAGCGCATTGATTACTTGTTCTGTTGCTGACTTAGACAGAAGTTCACCGAACTCATCCATTTTCTTCCATAGTGTGCTCTGGAATTCAGCATTGCGCTCTGTCGTTTGCTTGAACTGTTCATTTAATGTTCTTTGACCATCATTAATGTCAGTTCTGAGGTTCTTAATTTGGGAGGTCAATGATGAGTCTTCATCACCTTTAATCGCTGATAGCAACTCGTTTGAAGCGTTCAGCTGTTCAGTCGATGCCTGCAGCTGTTGAGACATAACAGAGAATATTTCTTCTGGGCCCACTGATTTTGATTCTTCTAGTTCTTTTTGAGGAATCAAACCTAATGCAGCTTTGTAAAAAATAGAGCCCGCCATACCCGCTAAACTTGTCAAGAATGCCGTTTTTAGGCCACCAAGCAGTGATTCGATACTGCCATCAATGTTTTGTGGATCGAAGTCCATCAGGCCAACTACGATGCCTGCAAACGTACCAAGGATACCTAGCGATGTTAAAATATTAGTCGTGCTTGCTGTAAATCGAGGTGCCTTCCCTAGCACAGCCAATACAATCGAACTAACAAGTAACAATAGGATTAGATTGATGAAACCATTTGAAATGGATTCTGCAGAAAATGAAGCAATAAATGAAGCTAATAGTTCGGTCATAAGTATTAAATCGATTGTATTGAAGGAAGACATTGGCATTCTACATTAACAGAGTGCCATTCTCAAAAGTTATAGCTTATTATTTAATAAATCATTCCAAATGAGAATGACTTAAATCAAATTTATAAATAAATTGAATAACAATTTTGAGTGTGACTATTCAGTAGAATTCGCGTGTAAAATAGCCGAAGCTACCAACGATTCAACTGAACATTTGTCAAAAACTGTTAATAAGGTTAATAACAAAAATATAAACAAATATGCATCAATTCTGTTTAACCAGATTGATTACATCATCAAACATCGAGCCTGGGATGTCTGGCATTGAAGATCTAAAAAACTCTTTCTCAGCAACTTCGTAACAAGCTAGGTATCGCTGTGTTTTTTTATCTAATGAATTCAATCTATTATTGAAGGTATTTTGATCAATGGCTTTAGTTAGCCATTGGCTCATTAAGCCACTTTTAGTTTTCTCTACATCTCTTTGTAGCTTCTGCGGTTCATGCTCTAAGTTGCTTCTAAATGTTAAGTAACCCTCCCTGATGGAGTCGAGGTTATCAACAACATAACGACAACTCATAATGTTACAAAATATCGAATCAAGGTCTTTATCATTTAACGCCAAACTTTTTGATACATGATCACTTGAGTTAACTGGAAGATCTTCAATATCGATGGTCTTCTCAAGTGGATAACATGAAGGCACTGTAAACCGAAATGTTTTAAGATCAGTAAGCTCTAAGTGCCCAACATGCACTTGATCTGCTTCATCCAAAAAAGATACTTCATAAAACTGATAACGACGTCTAGCTACCCAAAGTAAAAACTCAGAAATATCCAACTTGTGGATATAACAAGTTTGGTAACTTAAAACTAACCAGCGCAAACCTAGAGCCGTCGGTCTAACCGTGTTGATAACCTCCTCCCCTGCTTGCTCATGAAAAATCAGATTCGAGCGAACCAAAAAATCCATGTTGATATCATACTGAAGACAAACTTGATCAAACTGTAGATATTGCTCAGCTTCTTTTTCAGCTTTGTCTTTTTCTAGCGCACCAAAATAATCTTGGGTCAAACACACAATGCGGTTCTCTTATATTTAGAATGAAATGATGAGCAGACCCTCATCATTTAAGTACTTACCGTTAATACCAAATAGTTAACGATAGTAAGTTGATTTTATTCTGTCTAAGCTGCCTCTAGACGAGAAATGATGGCTTCTAGAGGTAAGTCTTTGTCACGAATTAACTCAACGACGGCTTCGATATCTTGTTCGCGGTTCAAAGCTAACGCATGGTTTAAGTCATCTATGAGTGTTAGCGCCTGCGCTTTGGTAAGATTTCGTAACAAGCTAACTCGATTGTCCGTAGACATAGTCATCAACTCTGAAGCGGAATCTTTGGTTTGTTTAACCGAATGAGCTATGTCGTGCTTTTTTCGCTCTTTAGAAGTAGTCAGGCTTTCACCTTCCTCAATCTCTCTTGAGGATGAATCTATGTTCACTACAGTCGTAGCTCGAAACTCTGGAACATCAGACTCGTTCATCACTGTTTCTGCAGGTAAAGGTTCAAGACTTTTCTGACTATATTTGTTTTTATTTACTAAAAGTTCAGAGTAGTAAGCCATTGTTGGTAGCATGAAATTTAAATGCTTTAGAATTGCTTGCTCAAGCTCTTTCATTTCATTTCGCTTTATATAAACACCGTCTTTACGAGCCTGTAGTGCGAATGAAATAGAATGTTTTACCACTTCTAAGCGATTAGAGTTGATACCATCGAACTCATGAGTCTCTAAAACATGAGTTTCTTCTTGGGACTTCAAAACAGGCAAGCGTGTACGCAGCGATTTGATACAACCCTGTATTAGCTTATCGTTAGATACCTTAATAGGGGTTGGCAATGGAAGAGTGGGTTTACAATCACCCTTTTCAACTTTGCTCGCTCTAACTTCACGCTTTACCTCAGCCATAAAGTTATTAATTGATTTACAATCAGACGGTGTCGAGCCGGTAAAAATGGGCTTAGGAACACCATCAATAAGTACCTTTAGGTGATTTGTTTGGGTTCTTTCGTAAGTGAAAGGCGTATCGGTACCAAGTTGGTCATTTAAGAATTTGATTACACGCTTTTGGTATTTGCTATAGCTAGATTGTTTACACATGATAGGCCTCTCAACAGATGTCGTTTTGTTGAAAAGCATATTATTAGAAAGGGAGGTCGAACTGAGGTTTATAAGCTTGTGAAAGCCTAGCCAAAAATACAGCAGATTACGGTTCAAGCAGAAAAATGTTGATTAAAGTTATGAGCTTACGAAATTTAGATACTACCAGACACAAAAAAGCCCACGCTAGGTGGGCTTTTTTGCTTGTTCATAAAGAACGAATTTGGTGCCGCTACTGGACTCGACTATCACACCTATCCAATTGATTAAAATAATAATTATAAAAGTAGAGTTTTAATATGTTACTTCTGGTGTTACTTTAGAGAAAACTGACCTTAGTTACCGTTCAAGACAACTAAGTGGGTCATTAACTCCTCTGCCAAAGTGCAAACTCAAAAAATCCTATGACTTCCCTGAACTTAAAACATTGTACCAGTGATGGCGTTGAATTTGATTACTATGTCATTGAAATATAGATTTTTATCAATCCGTATTTCGGGAGTATACACTCGGTCTTACATGTTACTTTCGCGACAGAAATCACAACCATAAATTACCTTGGTGAGTAATAAACACTAACAAACCCCGCAAACGATGATTGCTTAATTCAACACCCCTTGACACTGTATATACAAACAGCGTCAAGGAATAGACTATGACTCCAGAAGAACGAAATGCTTGGCAACAAAGCCTCGCTCAAATCGCATTAGATATAAAGCTCAATACCTTACCCTTTGACATGCCATGGGGTCACTTTGAAAACTTATGCCAAAAGCTTATAGCTGAAGAATGTAATTTGAGCGGTCTTGAGGTAATTGATCCAATAATATATGGAAGAAGTGGTCAAAAACAGGAAGGCATTGACATTAAAGGGACTATACCTAACTCGAGTAAGTTTTTTATGATGCAGTGTAAACACTACACGTTAGTAACTGCCGGAAACATTACTAAATGGGTTGACGACTTCATAAAAGGTAAATTTTCCGACCAAACCTCTATGTATATATTAGCTACTACTTTTGATATCAGTTCAGATACAAAGCTTGTGGATTCGTGGCATGAGGCTCAACAAAAGCTTGATTCACTGGGGATCAGAAGTGAGATTTGGGATCAACCGTCTATTCTAGCCAAACTGAAAAATACGTTTAAAGTTACTAGTATGTTCTGGGGAGAAACTATTGCTTCAAGATACTGCCATCAAGATTTTTCAGAAAATGTCTATCCCTATTCGTATCCTGTAAAAAATACTAACAAGGTTAATAACATAATCTACATCCAAAATAATACGTGTCAGCTTGATCTAATTGTACCAACCGAAAAAGAAGGCATAAAAGCTGGTGGTATTTTTTCATTTGCAAGGAGAGATTTGCATGGCACCACATTTAGTATTGATGGAAAGGCATTGATCCCTCTATTACAAGTTAAGGCACATACCTCTTCTCTCCGTAACACTAACTACTTGTACAAAAGCGAAACTAAATACTATTTGTCATTAGCCAACATTCGCTTAACTCTCGAGGATAACGAAGTAGATGATCTTGACTGGGTTCTAGAACAAGCCTTTTCTTACTACTTAGGCAGTAGTAAGAAAATCGAAGCAAAATTTAAAACAAAGCGATTTGAACGCTCTAGTACAGACTTTAAGATCAAACTCTGTGAAATAAAGCAAAGCTTATGGAGTACCACCATTGACTACGCTTATGCTCATGACATCGCGAATGGTGATAGCTCTGACTTCATTTATGACTCGGCTCCTGGTTGTCTTAAAGTTTTTGTAGACAGAGACACTGAAAATCTAGATTACGGTTACCACCTAATCATGTATCCAAAATCTAGTGGTTCAATGCTCAATGATAATGTAATACTTGAATGGGAACCTTTGAGTGATATTGCTGGAAGCCCAGTAGAGATTGACCAAAGAAAAGCGTGGGATGCAGAGTTTACCTATCATTGGTTGCACACCTACTTGTTCCCTAGGGTTTATGACTGGGCTAAAGATAAAAGCACAAAAGAAAACAACACAAATCTAATAAGACGGCTCTTCAAAAAAGAGAACGAAAGCCATATACCTCCCTTAGATTATTTTATTGCGAGCAACTATAAAGCGACTTCTAGAAATCTTGAGCGAAATGTTAGTTGCCTTAAAACCATGCAAAACTATACCGATAAACTTCAACAGCACTTTCATTGCTACCAACACCAAGCAAGAATCAAAAAAGAGTTAATTATCAATGTGGTCGACGCTTGTATTTTTCTCCTTAATGAAAATACCGAGTTAAACTGTAACTACATTAGAGGGAATTTACGTTTGGGGGGAGAAACGACTCTGAAAGAACTCCTTCTCCTAAAAGAAGATAAGGAATCTCGAGTCTATTCTACCTCTACTATGCTTGATATGGCCTTGAGATCTTTAGGAAAGCTACTTGAACTAAAGCATGAATTGTCGCTATACGAGATTGAAGTGGTCAAGTAAAA
>NZ_MCZK01000066.1 GCF_002875945.1 Vibrio lentus | reverse complement strand
AATTCACTATGCCACTTCAGAGTTCAGGAGAATATCAAAATCTAAGAGATTAGCATTATAGAAAGAATCTATAATGCTATTTCAATTCAGAAAACAATCTACATCATTATTTTTTTGTCAATTTTGGTCCGATATAACATATAGCCATAGTTTTATTTTCTGATTTTAATGGGAATTCAAAATGAATCCTAAAATAACAACTAGATATTTTAGCGTGCCAAGTGCCAAATATATCTATTTTATTATCCCTTGGATCTTTAAACGTCATTTTATCTTTGTAGTCTTTCTTATTCGATGAAGATTCATCTGTTATTTTTGCGCCATCCCCAAGGAAGTAGTCATTTAAAATACTTTGACTTAGTTCCGTATACTCACCACTGTCATTTCTACTACCGACTAAATTATCTAGCACACTCATATAGAAGAGTACATGCTTGCATATTACAGAACTAAATGGGTGAGGTGATAATTGATCTATTAATTCATCACTCAAAGATAAGTTTGAATATTCCCCAGTAATATGCTCTAACATTTCATCCCATGAGTTAGGTGGTCTTTTCCTAGACTCTACATTTAGGGTCAAAGTATCTAAATCCCAAAAGTTTGCTATTTCATGTGGGACAACAGTTAAATCTTCCATTACTTGGTTAACAACTAACTGATCAGTAGTCATATCATGTTCTGTTGTTTCTAAACTATATAATGCAGAGTAATTACCTAAAATCTTTTGTCTTGCAGACTCCCCAACACCAAAGTCCGTGACAACTTTATCAAAAATCTCAAAATCATCATTTTCTACATGTTGCCGAATGTCATCAATAAAAGGACCTTTTTTATCTAACCATTCCAAGACTTGTCTTGTAAGATCTCGATCCTTTTGAGCAATTACTGCGTCCCTTAAAGTAAAGTCACCAGAGACTTTCAATATAGGTAAATGCTTAGAGCAGAATAAACTGTCTTTGACAGCAGGGTTCTGGCTTCTTAGCTTTAGAATAGATCTTAAATAGTCAATAAACGACTCTTTACTTGAGAATTGTCCTGTAAAGGATACTTCATTAAGAAACCATGTCATAAACTTACCAGCCCGACAGTTCAGATAAGTCTTTTTCTGCTTGATCGAAAAACCCATCAGGCCAATCACTCAAGCTACCAGTCGAGTCAATTACAGGAGAAATAATGTTCTTGCTTTTTGAATTAAAAAAGTGGATTCCTACGCGATCATGTTCAATTTTTGACCTAGATACCGCAAGTCTTAAACCATTAATTACATGATCACTATGAGTTTCAATTATTACTTGAACTCCAGACTTACTAATAACAGAGAGAAACTCTCCCATTTTTGATTGCCCTAATGGATGTAGATGAGCCTCAGGACTATCAATAATTAACACATCTCCAGCTTTAGCAAGTAATGCTGCAACTACGATAGGGAATGCATATGATAATCCATAGCCAATATTGTTTGGAGATCTCCATTCAGCTGTATCATTATTTCTGAACAAAAGCTTAACATAGTTACTATTATCTACAGCTAGTGTATCAGCTTCAGCACCTTGAAAAATATCACTAAACCAAGCATTAAATTGCCGTCTAAAGCTATCAGCGGACTCTGAATGATGTCTTTTTTCATTACATACTACTTCATCTTTAGATATATCAAATAGCCAAGGGGCAAACTCACCCTTCTCTCCAACATTGAATTGATTATCATCCAAAGATGTTGGAAATAAAGAGTCCAAATCCAGCCTAGATATGCCTAAATAAACCACATTAGAAATCATTCTAAAAATAGATTCACTGTCATCAGATACATGAGAGAACAATGCGTTAACACTACAAAATTCTTTTTCTAAACCATCACCATACAAGCTCAATTTACTTATATTAATAGTCCTATCTAAATTTCTACTCTTTAAATCTAAAGATAGTGATATCGATTCGCTCTCACTTTCTACTGATATATCTATAATTTTGGAGCTGGAATCCTCATTCAACACATCACCTGGGCTTCCCAACCGAGTGTATACACCATTCAACCCAATTTTATTGTCGTATCTAATACTCTTGAAATTTTGAGTCAATAATAGTATGGACTGTATTGTTGAAGTCTTTCCTGACGCGTTAAATCCAGTCAAAACAGTCAGATTAAACAAAGGTAATGATAATTTATTAAAGCATTTAAAATTTGATAAATTAATTCGTTCTATCATCTAAAATCATCCAAGCAATTAAGAGCCTTTGAAAATCTAACATTTACTTTTCTTGTGCTATTTGTTCCTATTGAAATAGAATCCAAAAAGTCATCATCATACAACAGGTTTTCTAAGGCATTTTTAAGGTCATCTTGATCTATTAGTTCTAAATCTAAGCTTGATAACACAAAACTAAACACATCAAAAAGAGAAATATTTATAACTGACCTTGCGCTAAAATTATTAAAATTACTTAAGGATTTCCTAAAGGCATGTCCATAGAAAAGCTGGTAATTATTGCTCATCGCTAGAATAAACTTATCTTTTAGTTCGTATATTTCAGAGTCGCTCATCATATTGAGAGTTTTCAGCGCCCGAGCTAAAAAATCATCCATGTCACCTTTATAGGATCTATACCCTAAGATAGAGAAAGCTAAGAATCTATTTATGACTTCTCTATCTCTCATAGTCTTTGGAGCAAGACTACCCCCTGTAGCCTTTTTAAATATCTCAAGCTCAGAAAGCTCTTTAACAAATTTTGTTCCTTTACCATTATAAAGGCAATTTCTCATTTGCTGTCTTGTCAGCGGTGTACCACCATTCACTCGATCAAAAATATCCAGTTTGGCTCGCTCTGGAGCCTTTTCATCTAAGATATAAAATATAAGCTGTGTATCTTCAATGCGTTCTTGCAACTTTATTGGTAGTTCACTAAATTTTTTTCCATTTATCCCTAAACCACGTAAAGAAAACCCATCTTGAAGATATCGATAGAAAGTTGTCAGCCTTTGTAATCCATCAACAACAACAATTCTACCGTCATCATCTTCCGCAACATAAAATACGGGTAAAGGGATCCTCATCAAACAAGACTCTATTAATTTAGATTGCATAGCAGGGGTCCATACAAAAGCTCTTTGAAAGTCAGGATCCATTTTGAATCGATTATTATCAATTCTTTCTACCACATTTTTTACAGTTCTTTGCTCAGTACGAATAAGAACCGTATTTAAAGGGTACTCTTCTCCCCAACCAAAGCTAGGTGACATATCTCCATCGATTATTTCGTCACCTTCAATGTCGCCTTCTTCAGGGTCAACTAACCCTAGTAGTTCACTCGCATTTTTAGCTAAATCTAACCGAAATGAAGGATATAGGGTGTTAATTGCATTAATCAAAGAAGCGGTATCTTGTTTATCCCCTCCTTTAACATACTGAATAGCATTATTTCTTGAGCTTTGAAGACCAATTACCGGATACTGACTGAACTCCTTGTAGCGTTTAGATGTACTCTCTAAAAAATCTGTTGAGTTAAGACTTGAAGGAAAAACACTTAATATATTAATACTTAGCGTAGCTTCAGCTTGAAAACTAGTTCTCCCTTCTATTGTTAGAATACGCCCAAGCGCCCGAATACCTTTTTGCCAGCTGGTTGGTATACCTTTGCTATTATCAGAACCAAGATAAATAAAGCAAAACACACTGCCTTTCTGAAGTGAATCTACAATATTTTGCTCAACTTGGTGGCATTTAAACGTAAGAGCTATCGGTTCAGTAACAGCCCCTTTATGCTTATCAAGCATATTAATGTCATCAACACTATTTTTGCCTAACCTAATAACAACAAAATTCATAATGCCCTCTATTATAATATTAAGCTGCTTTCTTATTTTCGACTAAAGCAACTAAAGCTTCATACAGTGGACCAAAAAGCCTCCTATTCTGGCTTTTCACTCTGCGTAATATACCCTCGGCAGCATTTTCACTAATGAAGTACTTATTATCTATATCTAAACGTTTGTCAATTACATCAATTAATTTTGAATCAATGATATTTTCAGGGTACTCAGTTGCTTTGAAATCAATGCAGACATCTCCATATGCTATTCCCCCTGACATCCATTTCAGCTTATGCCCTTCATCTTTGGGGTCTAATATTAAATCAGAATGGGCCTGCTCTCTTATGTTTTTAAAAATTGAACTATAGTCTTTTGATATTACTTTTACTAATTCAGAACTATCAACAATTTCGGTTTTTTTTGTAAATTCATTTTTTAATCGATTTGCAATCCACTCAACTACAGGCACTGAAACCGCGTTACCTAACGCATGATATCTATCAGTATCAAAGTCATTTCTCGACTTACCTTCAACCAAAGTCCAATCACTCGGGAAACCTTGAATGCCCTCACACTCAAACGGAGTTAATCTTCTAACTGCATCTGGATAGGAAACATAAGTACGACTCCAATCTGTACCCGTATGCCTGCCTGATGTGGCAGCCAAACAATAGGCTATTTGAGCGACTTTAACTTTCGACTTTTCACATTTACTAACATCTAAAAAAGCTCGTCTTAAGTTACTTGGTTTTTTTCCTAATTTCGGTTCAAATAAAGTTGAGAAGGCCTTTAGGGGGTTATGTTTATAAGCACATATGAAAACCCTTGGCCTTGATTGAGGAGCACCAAAAAACCTGCTATTTACGACCCTCCAAGATACTGCATATCCAATACTCGTTAATTTCTCTAATACAATCCTAAAGTCCTGTCCATTGTGTGAACTCAGTAAGCCAACTACATTTTCAATAAGCACAACATCAGGTTTGTGGGCTGATATCAAATCAAAAAAAGGAAAAAACAACCCAGAGTTGCTTCCTCTCAACCCCTCTCTTCCTTTAGAGCCTCTCGCAACAGATACATCTTGACAAGGAAATCCGCCACACCACACAGATGCTTCGGGAATATCATTCACCTTCAAATTTGTAATATCACTGAATAATGGAACGTTTTCCCAATGTTTATTCAATACCTTATGACAAAATTTATTGATCTCACATTGAAAGCTAGGAGTAAACCCTTGATTTTCAAAAGCTAAATCAAACCCTCCAATACCAGCAAAGAATGAATTGAATTTTAAATTAGAATGATTTTTTACCATTGAATTGCAACCAAAAGCCATAAAAGATTTAGATAAAGCGATCGATTATTATACTTTGGAATAAATAAAATAGGAACTTTTCATTATAGAGCCCCCCTTCTGACTCGCACTTTCACCTATACATCAAATAGAATGGTGACACACCATCAAATATTATATGTAAATAAAATAAAAACAAACACTTAAAGATAAATAACGCGTTCAGATCTAGAACATTGAATAACAGTTTGTCAGTAACACGCTGAATAGCCATTAGCTAAATCAGTGTTGATCAACTAACAGTGCTGATTAGATCAAGATAAGCTCCTAGTTTTAGGGGCTTTTTTTATGGATACAATAATGCCAATCACCGTAAGTCAATGAACAGAAATCGGAGATCAGAGAGTTGAACCGGAGAAGTAGCTTAGAACGAAGTATAGATTGTAGATTACGATAAGGGGGTAACGAAGTAGTGGGTATAGCGAAATAATAGGGGTAACGAGAGTAAAAAGGTATTAAGGATATTTCAGAGGGAAATGAGAATTTTAAACAGGAGATAGAAGTTAAAGCAGACGATGTATAGAAAGTGAAGATTAAGCAGGGAAAGTGACGCAAGTTGCTAATGCAACCTGCGCCGACTTAAAATCTTATAGAGCTACAACGTTTGCAGCTTGAAGACCTTTTTGGCCTTGCTCTACTTCGAAAGACACTTGTTGGCCTTCTTTAAGAGTCTTGAAACCTTCAGATGCGATAGCACGGAAGTGAACGAATACGTCAGCGCCGCCGTTGTCTTGAGTTAGGAAACCGAAACCTTTCTCTTCGTTAAACCATTTTACTACGCCGTTTGTTTTGTTAGACATGATGTGTCCCTTATATAAAAATAAAAAATTAATCGCCAAAAGTGCGATGCGCTGAAAGCTTGAATTATTTAATGTATCTATGAAGCCAAGGGAAACACTGAGAATAACAATGAAGCAATACTAAGGGTTTTACTTTACAACTGGATGTTTCATTTAATAACTCTGAAAACAGAGCGACGCCATTCTTGGTGATCTGAGCCGGGTTGTAAAGCTTTATTTGAAAAAATTGATGTTTTTTTGTTCGGTTAGCTTTTATTAAAGCCCTGCTATGCTGCAGAGCTTAATTTATAAGACTTTGATCTCAAAAAATTTACTCATGGTAGGCGCCCTAAAGCGCTCACCATCAGGTAAGACCGTATTTCTCGAATCCACAGCAAAGCTCAACCCCACCCCAGAGTTTAAAGGCAATTAAGACGGCTTTATATTCTGGTTGCTGAGCTTTATTTGTCTTAATTCTGTCTTTTAATGACTAACACTGGTGATCGGGTAAGTCTTGGGTTTTATAGAGATTGGCAATGTCGTGATTCTTATCTCTATGTTTAGCTTCATCTTCCCTTATGCAGAAAAGCACATCCAAAAACATGGCATTCTCGGGTAAACGATAGTATTTAATCGCAATCTCAGGCGCGGGATGATTGGGCAACGTACCATCTTGAATTTTCGAGATATATTCGGAGTAACTGTTACAGGCTTCCTCTTCGAAATAGCCAACGATCCTATGTGCCGTTTTAGATGAGACTAAGTAGATCACGCCATAGATGAGTAGAAAGATGAACTGTAATAGCATCACTAAAATGCGTTCTATAATAGACGGCTTGGTAACGGTAAGAAAAATCATCAAATGCATCCGTTCATTATCCGCTTCGTCCAGTAGCTCTTTGATCCAACCACCGTCGTCTTTCATGCGGCGCAAAGCTTTGAGGTGGTTGAAGACTCCCGCCACCATACCCGGCACAGCTGCTATGGTTTCCAACAACATCGCTCGTTTGGCTAAGTGTTTTCCATAAAACAAGTTAAGTGTCTTTTTGAGAAGTCGAGTAACAAGAAGTGCAACCTTTTCGGAGAAAATTTCAGGTTTATAATGAGTGCTTTCAAAATGCATAGCGTGTTCCTTATATGAGTCTAATACCTACTAATCAACATTCATGCCAAGACACAAACCCTTATTCAGCAAGGAGAAAACAACAATAAGAGTCACATTGACATAGTAAATTCAATGCAAACAAAGACATATAGAAGTCTTATTGACTTAAATTGGAGAGTAAAAAACCCAGCAACATGGCTGGGCTCTTAGTCTGCGTAGCTTATTACCTGATTGATTTACTCATCTGGCTGCTTGGTTCTTAGATCGACATATGGCCAGTAATGATGCCCGACTCGAATTAACAGTGTGGCTGCGGCTAAGATAAATGCAGCGACAGACAACCAAACGATAAGTACTGCATCTAACTCTTTCATACCTAAGGTGATGTAACGAGCTATCGCCATCATCGCGATGTAGATCGGGTATCGCACCGGGATCTTACCGTTCATCACAAACTGCTGAACCATCGCCAATACTTCCAAGTAAATGAACATCAGAAGAATGTCGGTCAGTTGCACTCGACGTTCCGCAAAGACGTGCATGAACTCTTCCATCATGGCAAACAGTGTCGCCAGTGTGATCGCCACCAATAGAACGGCTTCAAGAATGTGGAAAACCTTGAGGAAAGGCTTACTAAAAGACTTAGGTAAGTGAGAAGGCATAGTCACTCTTCAAAAATAATTAATCCAACCTCTACAATAGCATGCATCAATATAAGTCGCGCACTCTCAAGACATCGACTTTAGAATAACGCCATCAATTAAACGTGAGCCAAACAAGTAACAGATACAAAAATGGCCCCACATTCACTGCAGAGCCATCTATTTATCTTTTACTTAACGACTGCTACTTAACAAACGTTACTTCGCTATCAAGCTTATAGAAGAATCAGGTAAGTTAAGAACACCACACACAGACCGTAGATAAGAGGGTGAACTTCTTT
The DNA here is from genome assembly GCF_002875945.1 of Vibrio lentus. Classification (GTDB taxonomy): domain Bacteria; phylum Pseudomonadota; class Gammaproteobacteria; order Enterobacterales; family Vibrionaceae; genus Vibrio; species Vibrio apostichopi. Next base: position 5,327 of record NZ_MCZK01000066.1, on the reverse strand, counting down.
GCGCTTACCTGCCACAACCATCGTAAATGCGTAGCTGATGAAGCCCATCGCCATGCCGTTTGCTGGTGAGAAGCTTAAAACGGTAAACATGATGGTGAAGAAAGCCGCAATACGTGACTCTTTCTTTTCCCAGTTAATCTGACCAAGACGACCAACCATGTAGATACCTACCACGACCATCGCCGGCGCAACCATTGCCGCCGAGAAGATAGAGAAGATTGGGTATAGGAATAGAGAAACAAGGAATAAACCTGCAACCATCACCGCTGCTAAACCCGTCTTAGCTCCTTGAGAAGAAGCAATACCCGATTCAGAGAAAGCGGTAATCGATGTAGTACCTAAAATAGAACCAATCACTGTTCCGCCTGCATCAGCAACTAAAGCCGATTTCGCATTTGGCACCTTGCCATCTTTGTCGATGATACCCGCATCACGACCAACACCAACAATCGTGCTTAAGCCATCGAAGAAATCAACAATCAGGAAGATAAGTACGATGAACAATAGATCGAACATTTTCTCGGGGGTGAAAGCTGAGAAATCAAAGATCGCGCCGAAGCTGCCCGCCATACTTGGTGGCATTGAAACGAATTGATCAGGGATTGGTGCGTTTGATGTCCCTAAGAACACATCAGCCAGAATCGTCAATGCAATCGCCGAAACAAACGAGATAAACGTTGCTAGCTTAATGTCACGAACCATACAGCCCAGAGCGATGAAGATACTCACATAAGCGATAACCACTTGTGGATCAGAGATGTCACCTAAACCAACCAGTACGAACGGGTTAGACACGATGATGCCTGCATTCTTAAGGCCTAAGAAAGCAATGAACAAACCGAGAGATACGGTAATCGCCAGCTTTAAATCTTCAGGAATAGATTCAATCATCGACTTACGAATATTGGTCAATGAGAAAGCGAGATAAAGGATACCCGATAGGAAGATGCCAAATAGCGCTTCATTCCAAAGTACTGCAACTGAACCACTTAACAATAGGCCTTTGAAGAAGCCGTTCATGCTCATGCCCGGAGCCAGCATCACTGGGTAGTTACCCCAAATGCCCATGATAAGCGTTGCGATAGCCGCAGAAAGAGCGGTTGCCGTAAATACTGCCCCTTTATCCATTCCCGGGATACCACCCAGAATTGCTGGGTTAACCGCCAAGATATAACTCATCGCTAAGAAGGTAATAAAACCTGCGTATAGCTCAGTGCTGATCGTGGTCTTTCTCTCTGAGAGTTTGAACATGGTGTCAAGCGAGCCAGACGTTTTCTGGGCTTTCAGGGTGGAGTCGGTATTCACAACAAAACCTATGTAATAAATTAAGAAATTTGAGATTCAAATGCTGTGAGAATAGAGGAGTCTCTACACTAAAAACTGTAGTCACCAAGGTAGGCTCGGTAGTAGAAACATCTAGTCCATATCACTAGATATATACAGCATTTAATCGTTTGCGCGGATTGTAAGGATTGAGATTAAAACTTCAACAATTTTTGTTCAGATCACATAAAAAACTGAACATGATAGGTCATTACATTTATATGAAGATCAGATAAAGGATCATTTGAGAATAAATAACGATCAAGCCAGTTGTTCTCAATCATCTAAATATGCTACTCTTCGCCTCCATTTTTCTGACCTAATTTTCACCAGTTGCATCTATTAGTTTTACTCGTTATTCCTTTATAGACGTAACCATCGGTACAAAAATTAGGGTCAGTGCTATCTTTTATAGTGTCGGTTATCGCCCTCACTCAATCCAACCAACAGTGGAAATATACAGATGGGCATAGGTACTCTTTACATCGTATCTGCACCTAGTGGCGCAGGTAAATCGAGCTTGATCTCAGCAATGCTGGAAACCAATCCAACCTACGCAATGAAGGTATCTGTTTCACACACCACTCGCGGTATGCGCCCTGGTGAAGAAAATGGTGTTCACTACCACTTTGTAGAGAAACATCACTTTGAAGATCTCATCAAGAAGAATGAGTTCCTAGAGTATGCTGAAGTATTCGGCAACTACTACGGCACTTCACGTGTTTGGATTGAAGAAAACCTAAACCGCGGTATCGATGTATTCCTAGATATCGACTGGCAAGGTGCTCGTCAGATCCGTGAACAAATGCCTCAAGCGAAGAGTGTCTTCATTCTTCCACCATCAAATGGTGAGCTAGAGCGTCGTTTGAATGTTCGCGGTCAAGATAGCGACGAAGTTATTGCGAAACGCATGAGCGAAGCAAAATCTGAGATTTCTCACTATGCAGAATACGATTATGTGATCGTGAATGATGACTTTGATGCAGCCTTAATGGACTTCAGAGCAATTATTCGTGCGGAGCGCTTAAAAGAAGATAAGCAAGCCGCTAAATACAGCGGCATGCTTACTGCTTTATTAGCGGAATAATCTAGATCCCCTAGATTTTCCATTGAGATAAGTATACGGTGAGCTAGAAAGTCTCTAGTTAAACTTGTATACTTTCTCGTCATCTAAAATTTATTAGTTAATTACTATTTGGAGTCCTCATGGCACGCGTAACTGTTCAAGACGCTGTTGAAAAAGTTGGCAACCGTTTCGACCTAGTTCTTATTGCGGCTCGCCGCGCACGTCAAATGCAAACTGGCGGCAAAGATTCACTAGTGCCTGAAGAAAACGATAAGCCAACGGTTATCGCTCTTCGCGAAATCGAAGAAGGTCTTATCACTAAAGACGTACTAGATGCTCGTGAGCGTCAAGAGCAACAAGAGCAAGAAGCGGCTGAACTTGCAGCAGTAAGCAGCATCGCTCACACTCGTTAACTCTTGTTCGCAAAAAGCGTCATTGTCATTCGAACTAATTAACCTTCCGGGCCTTTAATTTGTATCTATTCGATAGCCTCAAAGACGTTGCCCAAGAATACCTAACAGAGCCTCAAATTGAGGCTCTGCGTCAATCTTATGTGGTAGCGAGAGACGCCCATGAAGGGCAAACCCGTTCAAGCGGTGAACCATACATTATCCACCCTGTAGCTGTTTCAAGAATCCTGGCAGAAATGCGTCTGGATATCGAAACCCTACAAGCAGCCTTGCTTCATGATGTCATCGAAGATTGTGATGTCACTAAAGAAGATCTAGAGGAAAAGTTCGGCAATACCGTTGCTGAATTGGTTGATGGTGTATCTAAGCTGGATAAGCTTAAATTTCGTGATCGCAAAGAAGCGCAAGCAGAGAACTTCCGCAAGATGGTTCTCGCCATGGTGCAAGACATCCGCGTTATCTTGATCAAATTAGCTGACCGTACTCACAACATGCGTACGCTTGGGGCACTTCGTCCTGACAAAAAACGTCGTATTGCTCGTGAAACCCTAGAGATCTATTCTCCGCTCGCTCATCGCCTTGGTATTCATAACATCAAGACTGAGCTAGAAGAGTTGGGCTTTGAAGCCCTCTATCCGAACCGTTATCGCGTACTCAGAAATGTAGTGAAAGCTGCGCGTGGTAACCGTAAGGAAATGATCCAACGTATCCATAGCGAAATTGAAGGCCGTCTTGAAGAAGTCGGTTTGTCTGCTCGCGTCGTGGGTCGTGAAAAGAACTTGTTCTCAATCTATAACAAGATGAAAACCAAAGAACAGCGCTTTCACACCATTATGGACATCTACGCTTTCCGCGTAGTGGTTGATACCCCAGACACTTGTTATCGCGCACTTGGCCAGGCTCACAGCTTGTACAAGCCACGTCCGGGCCGCATGAAAGATTACATTGCGGTACCAAAAGCCAACGGCTACCAATCTCTTCATACGTCAATGATCGGCCCTCACGGGGTACCTGTAGAGGTTCAGATCCGTACCGAAGATATGGAGCAAATGGCCGACAAAGGTGTCGCGGCGCACTGGTCTTATAAAGGCAGTGGCTCACGCAGTAGCAATGGGACAACCGCACAGGTTAAAGCACAGCGTTGGATGCAGAGCTTACTTGAGCTTCAGCAAAGCGCAGGTAACTCATTCGAATTCATTGAAAACGTTAAATCTGATCTGTTCCCAGATGAGATCTTCGTGTTCACGCCGAAAGGTCGCATCGTCGAACTTCCTGCGGGTGCAACAGCGGTCGATTTTGCTTACGCGGTACATACCGATGTGGGCAACATGTGTGTAGGTGCTCGTGTCGACATGAACCCTTACCCACTCAGCAAGTCGCTTAAGAACGGTCAAACAATTGAGATCATCAGTGCTCCGGGCGCACGTCCGAATGCAGCATGGCTCAACTACGTAGTGACCTCACGTGCTCGTACTAAGATCCGTCAGGTTCTGAAGACAATGCGCCGTGAAGAGTCGATTACGCTGGGTCGTCGTCTACTGAACCACGCGCTTGGTGAACACTCTATTGCCGATATCGGCCAAGAGAACCTCGAGCATGTATTGTCTGACTTACGCCTAGAAAGCGTTGAAGACTTGCTAGCATCGATTGGTCTTGGCGAGCTGATGAGTATCGTTATTGCTCGTCGCCTACTGGGTGATGCTGACGAACTGACTGAAGTGAAAAACAACAGCGATGCGTCTAGGAAGAAATTAGCTATCCGTGGGGCTGAAGGTCTACTACTGACTTTTGCAAATTGTTGTCACCCGATCCCAGGCGATCATATCATTGCTCATGTATCTCCAGGTCGTGGCCTTGTGGTTCACCGTGAAACGTGTCCAAACGTTCGTGGCTACCAAAAAGAACCAGACAAATACATGGCGGTAGAATGGTCTGACGATTACGATCAAGAGTTCACGGCTGAACTTCAGATCGATCTGCAGAACCACCAAGGTGCACTGGCTGAGTTAACGAACGTTATCTCAAAAACAGGCTCTAACATTCACGGAATTTCAACCGAAGAACGTGATGGACGCCTGTACACAGTGACTATCTTGCTGACCACCAAAGATCGTGTTCACCTTGCAAGTATTATGAAAAAGCTCCGTGTGATGCCACACGCACTAAAAGTAAGACGTCGCAAGAACTAGATCTAGAAGCAGACAGATAAAGCAGATGAGAGATACGAGTCTCGAGATGCGAAGAGCACAAGCTTTTCACTACTCAACTCTTCGTATTTCGAGTCTGCTTTAATTTTTTGTACCGCCTTGTTCTTTTCTTAGCTCACTTACCCGTATCCCGAATCTGCTCATATTCCCTTCGAATCCCGTTTACTCGCATACCGCATCTGCCCTTAATCTTTTCGAATCTCGTTCACTCTCATCCCGAATCTGCTCTTATCCTTTCGTATCTTGTTTACTCGAATCCCGCATCCGCTCTTAATCTCTTCGCATCCCGTTTACTCGCAACCCGAACCTGCTCTTAATCTT
>NZ_MCZK01000065.1 GCF_002875945.1 Vibrio lentus | reverse complement strand
TGAATTACGCAACAAAGCCAAGAATTGCCGATGAGTATGGTGATAACGAAGCGGAACTACGTAGAAATTACACTAAGCAAGATTCAGTTATTTTAAATTTGCAAAGATTATGTAAAGCGTCAATTGATATTGCAAACCGCTCACTAAAATTGCATGACGGACCAATACCACAAAGCAGTCGAGACTCATTTGAACAGCTAAACCGGATGGATTTGTTAAGCACCTCGCTAGCCAGTTCAATGCAAAAAATGGTCGGCTTGCGTAATATTGCTGTTCATGATTATCAGAACCTGAATTTGGATATTGTTATATCCGTATTAAATCACCACTTAGGTGATTTGCCCAAGAGGTAATGAGTCATCACTGACCAACAATGAGCGACTAGCCCCTCACCAGGGAAAGATGAGTGGAGTCCTTGAGTTACTTTCTCTGTTGATTTTTTGGTCATTGACTTATTTCTGAGCAAGGCGTCTCAGAGGCCTGTAGGTTAAGTCGGCTCACTGCATAGAGAAAGAAAGCCATAAGAAATAGGCTAAAAGAATAAACTTCTGGTACACCACTCACATCAAGAATGATGCCTATTGCAGCCAATAACAGTGAAAGTAATGAAACTCCAACTAAAGCTTGCTTAGAGGTATATCCCGCTCTAAGAACAATATGATGGATGTGTGTTCTATCGGCTAAAAGAGGTGATTTTTTGTTAACTAGTCGTCTTGATATGACTAAGAGCATATCCATCAAAGGAACCGCGATAATCCAAAGGGCGGTGACCGGTTTCATCGCACTCCCTACATTGTTCACACCTTCGACTTTTTGCGTTGCAAACACAAGTAACCAAAAAATTGTAAAGCCAACTAAGAAACTGCCTGAATCCCCCATAAAAATCTTGTGCTTCGATTTCACATTTATCCCTAAGTTAAAGCAAACATAGGCGAGCATCGAGACAATGAATAGAAAGCAAAATAGACTAATTGGCAGATAACCGGCCAGCCAGAACATAACCCCTAAACTACCAATAGATATTGATGCAAGAGAACCAAGCAATCCATCAATCCCATCAATCATGTTAAATGCCGTTATACAGCCGATTACCGCACAGACGCTAAAAAGGGTAGACCAAGCACCTAACGTCACTTCTCCGCTCCCCCAGAAATCGCCCAGATAAGATAAAATGATACCCTCATTGTTTGCTAACCAAACAGCAATAAAACTAAGAACGATTAAACGTGATATGGCACTGATATCGAATTTGTCATCGATCAAACCGACGAGCGCTAGAAACGAAGTTAATAAAATATAATGGCTTTGAAATGGAAGGAGGTTGGGCATCATTAAGTCAATAATCCAAATGCCTAAAAGCGTCGATAGCCCCCCTATCTGTGGGATATGCCCATTGTGTGATTTGCGAGTATTAGGAGCATCAACGAAGCTAAATTTAATGGCGAGAGGGCGTGAGTAAACCAGAAAAACAGTACAACAAAAAAAGATGATAATAGCGGTATAAATGACTTGCATAGTAAACCTTGGGTGGCGGCCAGCGCGAGCACCGTGAAAAGAAAACGAGTGGCTTTGTTGGTTAATAATTCAGCGTTGCAATTGTAAGGTCTACTCGAAAGTACTTTTGTCAAGAGTTATCACTGAAGCTTTTGCCAGAGTTATCATACTAATTTTTCTGTAATATCTAATATGATACTGATACTATACGCAGTGATAAAAAATATCAAACTTAACCCTAGACGCGAGTGACGAATATCGCAATGAAATCGTGGGGCGGTAGCGTACCTAAATGAGCCTATTTCATGAGAAAACTAACATCTAATAAGAGTCGAACCACAGTTGTAGTTTTAAGTAGTTTGTTACTTTTGGGTTGTGCTAGTAAGCCTAGAAAAGTGACCGCAAGTCTTCCTCTTGTTGAGGCGGCTGAAGTTCAGTTAGGTGAAAGTATTCCTCAACAGTATTGGTCGGAACTCAACAATCCAAATCAAACGTCATTAACACATAACGACTACAATATTCGTTTAAGCTCACCATATAGCTCAGGCTTAGGTTACCAATGTCGTGTATTAGAGGTTGAGACGATTTCTGAAGGTAAACGTAATAGAATTGCTTGCGCTTCCATCAGTAAAAATGTCGACGGATCTGAAACCAAATCTTGGTATCTCGCACCAAGTATTGTTGAAGCAGCTACTGTTATTAAAATTCAGTAGTTTTGATTACAAACCCTAATTTAACAGTAATTAAAAAATGAAATATTTATTCACATCATCTCGCTTTGTAATCGCATCCATTTTCTCCGTTCTATGCTTCCCTGTACACAGCGCTTCATTTGATCCAAGCGAGTTAGCTGGCACTCAAACGGCCAATGCAACTCCAGCGCAAATTCAGCAAGCTAGCCAAGCTGGTGTTATGCCAAACGAAGCACTAGACATGGGAACCTACCCTTCAGAAAACCGCAACAATACTTTACTTCCAGGTGAAACCGACGTACGTGAGCTGTTACCAAGTTCTGGCGAAGCGTTTCCTCCTCCGTACGGTGCAAATTTATTTGCAGGAGGGTACGAAACTGAACGAAGTGATGGCTTAAATGATAACTATTTGATCGCTGCTGGCGATAAAATCAATATTTGGCTTTGGGGAGCAGTGAACTACTCAAATGTAGTAACAGTGGATAATCAGGGAAATATTTTTATTCCTGAGATTGGCCCTATTCAGGTAAAAGATGTGCGAGCCAGCGAAGTTAACGCTTTAGTGACTTCAAAGATAAAACAGATTTATACCAATAATGTTAGTGTTTACGTGAACCTGTTAACGGCAACTCCAGTAAGTGTATACCTTTCTGGGCCTGTAATACGTCCAGGTCAGTACGCAGGGATGGCATCAGACAGTGTCCTTTATTTCTTAAAGCGTGCAGGTGGGATTGATTCAGAAAGGGGTAGCTATCGTGAAATTAAAATCATGCGCGGTGGTGAAGCGATTGCTGAAGTGGACCTGTATGATTTCATCCAAACTGGATCCCTTCCTAAATTAAGCTTTCAAGACGGCGATGTAATCCTCGTATCACCCCAGAAAGCAGCCATTACCGTTGCAGGTGGTGTTCGTAACCCTTTCCGATTTGAACTTGAAAATATGGTATCGAGCGGTAAAGAGTTATCTCAATACTCGCGCCCTCTTGCAAAGGTGAGCCACGTAGGCGTGATAGGCAATCGACCTGAAGGGCCATTTTCACTCTATATGAGTTACCAAGAGTTCCAAGAGTTTGAGCTAGAAGATGGCGATAAGATCATTTTCAATGATGATCTACACGCACAAGTAATGGATGTACAGGTTAGTGGAAGTTATCTCGGCCCTTCGTATTTTGCGGTTAAAAAGAGTACTCGATTGCACGACTTGCTCAACTACATCCCAATTGACCCAACGTTAACCAATGAAGGGTCAATTTATATTCTTCGTAAAAGTGTTGCTGAAAAACAAAAAGAAATGATCGATGACTCACTTAATCGCTTAGAGCGTAGCGTCTTCACAGCCCCTGCTTCATCCGATGGTGAAGCGGCCATTCGGGCAAAAGAAGCAGAAATGGTGTTGCTGTTTACCGAGCGAGCTAGAAAAATTGAGCCGTTGGGTAAAGTGATCGTTTCCGATGATGGGAATATCGCGAATATATTATTAGAACAAGGTGACCAAATCGTCATTCCATACAAGACTGACTTAATACAGGTTGGCGGAGAAGTCTTGATGCCACAAGCAGTCGTCTTTAATCCTGATGCAAGTATTGACGATTATGTCGCATGGGCAGGTGGCTTTACAGATCGAGCTGAAGACCAACGTATTGCGATCGTACGTGCTAATGGCTTAGTTGAGTTCGACAGTAAAAATCCGATTGAAAAAGGCGACCAAATTTTAGTGTTGCCAAAGGTAGATACTAAAACCATGCAAGCAGTTAAAGATATCACTCAAATTATCTACCAAATTGCAGTGGCTGCAAATGTGGCGATTAACTAATGGCAAAGGTAAAAAAGCGCAGTACTCTGCAAGTCTGGGGTGATGTGATCTTTGCTATTTTTCTGCGAGAAATTAAAAGTAAGTTTAATGACAAACTTGGCGTGAGTTGGGCGGTATTACAACCTGTCTCATTCATTTTTATACTTTCGTTTATGCGTGGGCGGTTAGATGGCGGCGAGACACACTCAATGCCAACATTCGTGTTTATTGTGTATGGTATGTTATGTATACAGCTATTTTTAACCACAATGAGTGCGGCTGCCGGCAGTATTAAAACAAACAAACCTTTGTTTGCGTTTAGACAAGTACAACCTATAGCCTCAACCATTGCTATGGTCGGGTTTGAATTTTTGGTAAAAATAGCTGTGGTTCTGGTTATTGTTATTGCAATGTACTTTCTTGGTATAGAGATTAAAATTGACGACCCCTTAATGGTACTGTGGAACTTTACAGTATTATGGTTATTAGCAACAAATATCGGTTTATTGTTTGCCATTGCTAGGGCTTTTATTCCTGAAATAGACAAACTCCGTAATATGTTACAGCGACCATTGTTATTTATTTCTGGAGTTTTTTTTAGCTTGCAAGATATACCTAAAGAGACTTGGCACTATTTTGATTGGAACCCAATTTTACATGCTATTGAGCTTTCAAGGCAAGCAGCGTACCCAACCTTTGGGGCTGTAGGGGTGAGTGAATTATATCTTAACTTATCAACATTGATAATTACCTTTTTTTCGATTGCTTGTTACCGAGTCTACTGGAAGCAAGCAATAAGTCGATAGAACAGAGCGCTACGGTTTGAGAGACGAGTGTGGGTGTTGCCCTTGAAATACCAGAGTCGAGTAAGAAAAATTAACCTGAATTTACAATAGCATTCAATAATAAAGGCAAAGTAAGCCGAGAACATACTATGACGATACTTCCCCTCGTACCTCGAGCGAAGCGTCCTCGTTTCTCGCTTCTAAAAAACTATGACAATAGAAGAGAAATTTGAACAGTTCCGTAAGTCAGTAAAACCAGGTCAATTCAATAGTACCGAGTTTTTAATACAACAAGCAGAAGTATTGAAAGGGGTCGATGTTGAACTAAGCACTCGGATCCTTAGGCGTGTACAAAACCTAAATAAACAAGATTTGACGGCAACAGTAAAAAAAATAAATCAACAGACTAAAATTCCTCAAAAAGAAGCAAATCACTCTCAACAAAATGAACAAGTTGAATCGAAAATAGCTGCTGTTGAACAGGAGCAAGGACAAGTACTTAATGAGAATAACAGCGAAACAAAGAAAGATGGAGTCGCTATAAATTCTGATAACTCGGTAAACTACTCATCAGTAGTAGTCAATAAGCAAGAAGAAAATTTAGATTCTCAAGAAACCTCGTCTTTTGAAGCAAAGCACTCGTTTAACTTATCTTTTTTTAATCAAAATCCATTTTCAATATTCGTCATTGTTCCAGTTATCATCTTCTCATTGTATCAAATACTTTGGGCAACCCCTCGTTATGAGAGTCGTACTCAAGTAATTGTTCAGCAGCCAGATGGTATGGCAACCATGGATGCAGGTATGGCATTACTGAGTGGTTTAGGTGTAAATACCACAAATAGCGATACTCAATTAGTAAAGGCATATATTTATTCTAACGACATGTTGGAATATTTAGATAAAGAACTCAGCCTACGTCAGCACTTTGAAAGCTCAGAAGTTGACTTTTTTAGCCGTATGCACGGTTGGCATAGCAGAGAAGATTTCATGGACTACTTTGCCTCCCGAGTAACCGTTGAGATTGATGAAAAATCACAAATTATTTCTGTTTACGCACAATCTTTTACGCCAGAGTTCGCGACCCAGTTAGCAGAGACAATAGAAAATAAAGCAGAGTGGTACATTAATGATATAGGTCATCAATTGGCAGAAGCACAGCTTAAATTTATTAAAGGCGAGCACACAGTTGTAGAGCGACGTTTGCAAAAGGCTCAAGCTGATCTACTTAAGTTTCAGCAGCAACATAATTTACTTAGCCCGGAAACAGAGGGGGCTGCATTATCTGAAATTGCTTATCGACTAGAAGGTGAGATAGCCACAAAAAAAGCGGAGCTTACTGCGCTTTTAAGTATTATGAGTAATAGTGCGCCACAAGTTAAAGGCCTAAATAACCAGATATATGCATTGCAGAAACAATTAAAATCTGAAAAAAAACGCTTAACTAGTAATACAAGTAAGTCAGGCTCAGAGCAATTGAATAACTTACCCATTAGTGAGGTATTATCTAAATTCGCAGATTTAAAAATAGACTTAGAGCTGGCAGTAAAAGGCTTTACGTCATCAACAATTTCACTAGAGAAATCAAGAATAGAAGCCTATAGGCAATTAAAATACTTGGTGTTAGTAGAGCAAGCGACAATACCTGAAGATGATACATACCCAGCCGTAATGTATAACATCTCGTTATTAAGTGTACTACTGATGTTAGTTTATGGGGTCGGGCGAATTATTATTACTACGGTAAAGGAATTAAAATGAAAAAATTAGTTGTAGATTTAGATGGTACAATTACTATCGCAAATACATCGGATTACAAAAATGTTGTTCCTAATTTAGAACTAATAGAAAAATTACAGGAATATAAAGAAGATGGATTTTCTATCACCATTTCAACCGCAAGGAATATGCGTACTTATGAAGGTAATGTAGGAAAAATTAATATTCATACCTTGCCAATAATTACAGAATGGTTAGATAGGCATAACGTCCCATATGATGAAATCCTTGTTGGTAAGCCTTGGTGTGGTAATGACGGTTTCTATATTGATGATCGTTCTGTTCGACCATCTGAGTTTAGTTCAATGACATTTGGTGAAATTACCGAATTATTAAGTAAGGAAAAGTCATGTTTTTAATAATGGCTGGTGCTTATATTGGTCAAGAATTACGTTCTGAATTTGGTAAAATACCACCAACATTCTTACCATTAGGCAATAAACGACTTTTCCAGCACCAATTGAATTTAATACCCGAGGGTCAGTCGATTTATATGTCTGTACCCGAAACATACAATATTTCGGAGATTGATAAAAATCGGTTAGATGAGCACAATGTTAAGGTTGTCGAAATTCCAGATGACTTATCTCTTGGGCAGTCACTAGTTGTATCTCTCAATCTTATATCTAAGCCTTTAGAGGATTCCTTGCATATTCTCTTCGGTGATACGCTATTAAAAACTTTACCTGAAGGTGATGATGTTATTGCAACATCTAAAATAAATGACAGTTATGATTGGTCAGCAGTATCCGATAATAGCATAGATTGGCTCTCTGAAAGTAAAGGTTATATTGATGATTTACAAAATAACATTGTATGTGGTTATTTTAAATTTAGTCAACCAAGAATATTGATAAGATCTATTATTAAGGCTAAATGGTTTTTTTTAGAAGGACTAAATCGTTATCATAACGATATTGGGATTACTTCCGTTCATGTTAATAATTGGTTGGATTTTGGCCACGTTAATACCTATTACCATTCAAAGGCTGAATTTACAACGCAACGTTCATTTAATAATTTGGTGATTAATTCTAAATGGATCGAAAAGTCGAGTTTTAAAAATAAAAAAATTAAAGCTGAAGCAAATTGGTTTAGCTCTATCCCAGCAATGATGCAACGCTTTGTACCTCAGTTCTTGGGAGAAAAGTATCTTGAGAATGGTCACTATAGCTATAAATTGGAATATCTACATAATACGGCTTTGAATGAGTTATTTGTATTCTCTGAAGTTCCAGACTTAATCTGGAACAAGATTATTAATCATTGTTTAGATTTTATCGATGAGTGTTTTACTTATGAAGCACCTCTAGACAAAGTATCAACAAATATAGATCAATTATTTGGTGAAAAGACGAATGAACGTCTTAATGAATTCGAAAAGATTAAAAATATAGGGAAAAAAGATATTTGGTCGTTTAATAATACATCTACTATATCTATTGACGATATATTAGAATTAAGTAATAAATGGCTCCCTACGACTAGTCAAGCATCATCTTTAATGCATGGTGATTTTTGCTTTAGTAATATACTTTATGATTTCAGAACCGATAGAGTTAAAACCATCGATCCTCGAGGGTTAACACCTGATGGTGAAATAACTATTTATGGTGATGTTAGATATGATCTTGCGAAATTAAGCCACTCGATCTTAGGTATGTATGATTGGATTATTTCTGGTTATTACTCGGTAAATATTGATTATAACAAAAAATCAATTGAACTAAATATAGATGGAGAAAGTAAACATAAAGAAACGCAAGCACTGTTTATAGAACTAGTCGAAATACGTTATGGGTTAACAGCATTAAATTTGTATGCAATGCAACTACAGTTGTTTTTATCTATGCTTCCTCTTCATGTCGACGATAAAAATCGCCAAGATGCGTTGTTTGCGAATGCTTTTCGTTTATATGAACTTATGAAAGGGTACGAAAAATGATCGTCATTCCTATGGCAGGTCTCAGCTCTCGTTTTTTTAAAGCGGGTTATACAAAGCCAAAGTATATGTTAGAAGCACATGGAAAAAGTTTATTCGACCATTCAGTTGAAAGCTTTAAACAATATTTTAAAACAAAGAAATTTTTATTTATTATTAGAGATGTTTTTAATACTCTTGAGTTTGTAAAACATCGTATTAATGCTTTGGGGATAATAGACTATGAGATAGTAATCCTTGATCAAGAAACGCGCGGACAAGCAGAAACGGTCACGTTAGCTCTCAAAGAAATAATTTATAACGGGCCGATAACCATTTTTAACATTGACACGTTTAGGACCAATTTTAAATATCCGGGTCCTGAGATATTAGCTGATGGTTATTTAGAAGTCTTTAAAGGAGATGGCGATAACTGGTCATTCGTAAAACCAGCCAGTGTTGACTCTACAAAAGTTATTAAAACAACAGAAAAAAAACCTATATCAGATCTTTGCTGTACGGGGCTATATTATTTTTCTTCAGTGTCGGATTACCTAAGTGCTTATGAATACTATTTAACTTTGCCATCTGAACAGTGGGAAAAAGGGGAGCTATATGTAGCACCATTATATAATTATTTAATATCACATAATAAAGAAATCCATTATAGTCTAATCTCTAGGCATGAAGTTGTTTTTTGTGGAACTCCAGATGAATATTGTCAGATAAGAGGTTATAAATGAGAGTCGCACTGTTAGGGGGGAGCAATAGTGTATTGAAAGATGGATTCAGTAAGGGCTTATCAGAAGTGGTAGCTGTCGATAATTACGCATTAGGTGCTAGTTCATCGATACAAAATATGTATTCTACAGTAAAATATATAAATAATGGGCATTATGGTATTGTTACTGAATCAAACGTTAATGACTTTCATAACTTTTGGGTATCCGGTGTACCACTGAGTACAATTAAAGATAATATAATTAACCTTTACAGAATGTTATATCTTGCGAATGCCCCCGTTTTTATATTGTTAATTCCTATAACATTAAATAAACGTTCGAATACACCAGAGAATATTGAAGCTGTTAATGTAATAAATAAACTCCATATTAAATGTGCTTGCCACTATGGATTTAATTATGTTGACTTTCATGATTATTTTTTTTATAATAACTTGCATAGTAAGATAGGAGTTAAATTAGGCCATCCTAATGTTGCTATAATGAGGTATATTGGTAAATTAGTAGGCCGTCATATTAAATCTGTTTTTTCCCAGGCTGAACCTAAATTTGGTAACGAAGTTGTAACTCTAACATCTGAATACCTACTTGGAAGTGGTGAGTTAAAAGTAAACAGCAAGTTTAATAAAAGGTTGTTTGACGTTGAGAATATAAACCAAAAAAAATTGATTTCTGAAAGACATGACTATTATTTAATCGGTGCTACAGCATGGTGTGATGAAAACAGTCTACTTTCTATATCGTCAAAAAATTTCAGTGTTGTGAAAGCATTTAATACAGAGTTGCAGTTCCATGAATTTTTTGAGAAAATATCTCTCGATTCAAATACAATCGTTAAGAATGAGAAGATCAAGCCACCGACTGAAATGAGCTTAAGGGCTTATGATATTAGAAATAAAGAACTATCATTTGATTTAGGGAATATAAAATTATCAGACTTGTTATTTATAAGAAAGGATATTGCTAATCCTGTTCTTAAAAACAATTATAACTATAATTGCAATTATTTGCTGAAAGAATTGGAAGTTTTTTTTGATTATTTAAACCACGAACTAACACGGCAAGATGCAGTTGCAAAGACAATTAGAATTTTATTAAAAAAAGGATTTGTTGGATTGGCTAATAAGTTAGCTAATAAAGCGGGGGGGCAGAAACATATTGACTTATATGATAGGCTAAATAATGAAAAAAAGTGAAACTATAAATCTGATAATTAAATATATATTTGAGGAAGTTGAATTTTCCAAACTGTTAATATTTTTGTCTTTAGTGGAAAAAAATAAATTAGCTACAGTAAGGATATTGATGTCATTTGGCCTGTATTTAGAGGCTATCGATTTCGTCAAGGCTCAAAATAGACCTTCATTAAATAGAAAATTTAATAATATTATTGAGCGTAGGATGCTATATAAATTTTCATTATTTATGGAAGCATTAGTTAACTCGGGGCTAGATAAGAATGACTTTATTGTATCTATTGAAAAATACAGCCTATTTTTGAACAAATCAAATGAACTTAATCTTGCACGACTCAGTGAGATCGATGCGAATAAATCACTGTCTCATTTTATAGATGTTTATGCCTATGATTTCAATAATAATAGAAGTGAAAAAATCATAAGGAATAATAAAAGAATTAAACTGCCTATATTGTCAGCTATACACTTATGGAGTGTTGTCACTAATAATGGTTTTAGAAGTCTTGAGTATAAGATGATCTTGTCTTCAAAAGACACAGCTTCTGGTGATAAGGTATTTAAGCGGCTTATTAAAGATAATCTTCTAAAAGATACAACTATATCGAATGGTATATTTAATAAAATGTTTTCATTCTTTTCCTTTGACGAAATGGAAGAATATATTTCTAATAATAATATTTATCTTAATCAATTTCAAAAAATATCTATGTATAGAGTTTTGGCAAAACAAAAAATTCAATTGATATCAAAGGCGAAAAAAATTGAAAAACCAAGAGTTGCAATATGCATTTCTGGTCAGCTACGAGGTGTTAACACTTGTCTTCCGAAATTAATAAGCCAATTAGAAAATATCTCTCCTGATTACTTTGTTAGTACATGGGATAAAGTAGGTTATCCTAGTGGAGCACATGCTAACAAACTAGCAAGGTTGATACCAAAAGATCTTAGGTATATTGTAAACGGGGTTAGTGACCTCGAATTTTACGAAAAAAATCCAAAAATTGAAGAGTATATAAAAACAAACTCATCGTCAGAAACCCTCCTTTGTCAATTAACAGAAAATATTGACTGTAAAGTTCAGATCATAAATGAAAATGAATTTGGCCGTGAGAATAACCTTTTTAATTTAGAGGTTCGGTTAGCTAATCAATATAAAATGTTTAAGCAGATTTCTCTAGTGTTGGAGTTATTGGCTGAATTTGAGCAGGTTAACAAAAAAAAATATGACTACATATTATGGTTAAGGCCAGACTTAGAGGTCAAATCTATAAATATTATGGCGCTTGCTAATATGCTATCAAACAATGAAGTGTTCATTAAAAAAGATTATGCACTATTTTTAAACAGAAAAGATGGTAATACATTAATGGATATCGAAGATATTATCCTTCAAAATAAAAATAAAAATAACCTATTTGGTGATAATGTAGGGCCAAAGCTATTATCTCAAAAGCTATTGTTTGATGGTCTCACTACTAAAAGATTTCCAGATGATGACGCTTCATTTGGTGAACTGACTGCTCCAGTAATTGATAGGGATTTTCTAATTGAAAGTTTAAAAGAAAGTACCATAGTGAACTGAAAATTAACCAAGGAAGTCAAGTGCCAATTTATATTAAAGATAACAAAGAACTATTATATATACACATACCTAAATGTGCAGGGTCAACGTTACGAAATTTACTAAAAAAATCCTCCAAATTTGAATACCTTTATCATCCAGGAAAAAAGACGCTGCCGTGTTCACCACAACATTTCCACAATGAATATTTAAAATTAGTTTTTAATAATAGAAGCGTAAATTCATTTTGTGTCGTTAGACATCCTTTAACTAGGATAATTAGTGAATATTATTACAGAAGGAAGAAAGGAAGAATAAGAGACGGAATGAATGTAAATAAGTTCATTCGAACATCTTTAGAAAAATATAGTGAAAACGAATTTATTCATGATAATCATATTAGACCAATGAACCAATTTATACTCGAAAATACAAAAATATTTAAATTGGAGGATGGTATGTCGAAGATCATAAACTATATCTGTGATTTCTTTTCTTACCAAAAACCAGAAATTAGCACCCCTCCTAAAAATGTGAGTGAATATGATGACTTTATCATAAAGAAATCAACGATTGATTTAGTAAACGATTTTTACAGTGAAGATTTTACTTTTTTTGATTATAAGAAAGTTGAAATTTCAAAGAAAAATATATCATTTTCTGAACTTAAAAGTAAAATTGAAGCAACTTATGATTAATATTTATCGTAATCTAATTAAATTTCTAGATTCAGGTCTTGAAATTTCTTATTTTAAAGGCTCTAGTAATTACACAGGCGGTACTGAGCTCTACATAAATAGAGCACTAGTTATTTCAGAAGTCGATGATGAGTCAACAATGCTGTTTGTGTTTTTTTTAACGGAGAACTATTTCCTTATAACTACTAGTAGGAAAAAATTCAATACTATTAGACTTGGTTACAAAATAGAAGTTAAAAAAATATTACAAGATGAAGGCAAAGTTGAGCTATATGTTTCGGACGAAAGTAATAGTTCTGAAACTATATTTGTAGCTTACAATTTGGTTAAATTAAAGCACAGTTTTTTTCTTAAAGACAATGAGATTTTTCCCTATATTGATACTATTGATAACCAATTAGAATACAATCTGTTTTCATTTTTAAGAAAAGGAGTTCTGCATTCGAGAAAGATAGAGAAAAATATAAAAGTTAAAGTGCTATCTGAGACCGATATCTATCCTAAATTAAAGTGTAAATTGATTTTTTTAGATAAAGATATTAAAGGTTATTTTGAAAAAGAAAACAAGTTAAAGTATTCAATAATCATTGGGTCATTAGAATATCCTGTTAGCATTGTTAATGGTTTTTTTGATTTTTCAATTCCGATGATGGAGTTAGATATAGGGACGTTCTCTGTAAAGTTACAATGTTCAAAGAATGGAGCGATTGTTTTTTCAAAAGGAATACATAAAAACACGCAAATAAAAAATAAAAAACTTAATTACTCTCCTTTTTATTCTATAATTAATAATAAGATTTTAAGTTATATAAGACACACGGGTTATGGTTCTCTTATAGTAACTAAAAGGCAGTTACAGGAAGTGGAATCTGAGTTTAAATTTAGAGTTATTGAAAGTCGTTTAATTCAGACTTTAATAAAATACTCCGCTGCAATAGTTAGAAGAATAAAAAGGAGTTCGACTGTAATACTTTTTGAAAAGGAAAGTAATCAATCAGAAGAAGGGCTTTTAGAAATAACACATGAAATAAATAGTAAAACGAGTACGAATGCTTATTGGCTTTGTTGCGTAATTC
>NZ_MCZK01000064.1 GCF_002875945.1 Vibrio lentus | reverse complement strand
GTTAGAGTGAAGTCTTTGCACTCACTCTTGTCTAAGGAATACTTATCTCCTATCAGTTTGAACCGATCTTCAAATTCTTCTTTCGTCGTCGTCGTATAGAGGATGTCAAGAAATGAGATTATGCAGTATTGCCTAATGGTAGGGTCTTCAACTGGCGGATAAAATCGAAGGATACTGTATTGTTTAATCAGTCTTTCGTAGGTTTTGTTAATCAGCTCACTACTATCATTTTTCATAATGCCTCGGGATGCAGGCACTTTGCTATAACATTGCTGATAGAGTCGCTTAGCTTGTGTGATGAAACGTATGTTTTCATAACGATATGCTTCTTTTGTAAAAGCAACAGTATGGAAGTGATCAATCATTTTTTCTATAGCATGAGGGTCATTTACCGGGTCATAGTGTTCTATTGGCCTTAAGGCTTCTATGTATGGTTCATACTCCTTTTGGATCTTAGTTATTTCTTCTTTATCTTCTAATATAACTTTGTCGATTAGCTGATCAACCAGCTCAGGATCGCAGTTTTTTCCTTCACGCTTCCTATCTCTAACAATTCTTTTTCGTTTAATATCGCGCAGCTTACTTTCCCGTGTTTGGTGTCCAATAGAGTTAAATTTAGGCCAAAAAACCTGACCTATATAAATTTTTGAATAACGATTATTTGTTATCAATATGTTGCTTTTTATGGATAGTTTAATTAGTGAGTAAAGAAAAAAATCCGCCCTTGTACTGTTGAGCCAAGATATATAGAAATTTGGAATTATGCATTTTTTTGTTATGTAGAGTAGGTCATTCAAGAGTGTTTGTAGCTGCTCCTTCACATCAAGACTGAAACTTCCGTTCTCTAACACTTCTGTTTCAATGTCTAGTTTTTCAGCAACAATTTC
Organism: Vibrio lentus; assembly: GCF_002875945.1. GTDB lineage: Bacteria > Pseudomonadota > Gammaproteobacteria > Enterobacterales > Vibrionaceae > Vibrio > Vibrio apostichopi. Next base: position 537 of record NZ_MCZK01000064.1, on the reverse strand, counting down.
AGTGAAGTGATGCTTGAGACCGCGCTGTTGCATAACAGATAAGTCATAGCCATTTAATAGATGATTGTTTTGTTTGAAGTATAGGTAGCTTATGTAAAAGCGAAGCTGAGTGTTATCAGCTGTATCTCTCACAAGGGTAAATCGATAGCTAGGACCTTTCATAAGTCATGCACTCTCGTAGGCATTTTCGAAAGAAATACATTATATTTTTCAGTTGAAAATTACAAATTATAGACAAGAAAAATCGAAATATTTCGGCAAGAATTGTCATTATTTTAGCTATAGTGGGCCTTATAGATGATCGCCGTGCTAAGAAAACTGTTTTAAGAAGTTTTACATTGTGATGTTTTTGTATTGCAATAATCTATTGTTATTTCTTCTATGAAAAATTTGTTTGAACATGTAGCTGAGAAGTGTCGTCTTGCAAAAATTAGTACTGCTTTCTTTTGGTATAAACTCAAACTTTAAGGGAATACATCATCCAACTTCTCAAATAAAAACATGAAATAGAGATGATATGAAGTGGCATAGTGAATT
>NZ_MCZK01000063.1 GCF_002875945.1 Vibrio lentus | reverse complement strand
ATTCACTATGCCACTTCAGTTTCCGAAAATTGAGCAATTTGCTCGTTTTGGCGGAGCGATCTTTTTAGGTGTTTACTCTTTCTTAAGTTTTCGGTCGGCATTCACTGAAAATCACGCTCTAGAAGCAAGTGTAGAAACGAAAGATTCGTTAACTAAAGCGATAGCTATGTGTTTGGCGTTCACTTGGTTAAATCCACATGTTTATTTGGATACGGTTGTCCTATTGGGTTCTGTTTCAACGCAATACCAACCGAATCAAATGTTGTTTGGTGCAGGGGCAGTGTCGGCTTCGTTTGTGTTCTTCTTTTCGCTTGGTTATGGCGCTCGATTCTTGGCACCATTATTTAAGAACCCACGAGCATGGAAGGTGTTGGAGTTTGTCGTCGGAGTGATCATGGCGTCGATTGCGATATCTCTGATCGTTTAGCCACTCGTATTTAGGGATTCAAACTTACTGCTTAAAGTGACTACCTTTAGTTACTTCAGTATTTAATTATTTCTAGAAATACCGAATTAAATTTCGTCTTTTGAATTTGGTGTTCGTCTTAAGGGTGTAAACAGAAATTAATGACCTAATTCGGAGTCGAAAATGATTAAATTGATTAGCTTTAAAAATTGCCCGTTTGTTCAACGTGTTATGGGTTCTCTTGTCATGAAAAAGGTACCGTTTGAAATTGAATATATTGAACTAAACGATAAGCCACAATGGTTCTTGGATATTTCACCAAACGGTCAAGTGCCTGTGCTAGTGACTGAAAACGACACCGTACTTTTTGAGTCTGATGCGATTGTTGAATACCTAGATGATAAATATGCGCCAATTGAAGAAGTGACTGCCGAGCAAAAAGCATTAGACCGCGCTTGGTCGTATCAAGCGAGCAAACATTACATGCCACAATGCGGCACGATGGGCAGTAAAGACAAAGAGACTTTTGAAACACGTTTGGCGAACCTTCAAAAAGCTTTCCTAAAAGCAGAAAAGAAACTAGGCGACACAGTATTCTTTAAAGGCGATTACATCTCTAACGTCGACATTGCTTGGTTACCGTTATTACACCGAGCATCGGTGATCAAAGCGCGTTCAGGTTTTGATATGTTGGAAGGTTTCCCAAAAGTACAGAAGTGGCAAGCGGCTTTAATTGAGTCTGGATTGACCGATAAAACCGTTCCTGAGGATTTTATTGAGAAATTCAGTGGCTTCTATTTAACGAACAACTACTTGGCAAGCCTAGCAGAAGCTCGTTAATAATATTTATACAATTTGATATATATCTTAATAGCAGGTCATACTAAATAAATCACCTCAACAAAATAAAACTCACCCTATTTGAAGATAGTGTGAGTTTTTTAATTTCATGAGCCGGATTATTAAAGGAAATGCTATTTCCTATGATTTAAAATGGACCGAAATAAACAGATTTAAATTAATGGTTTAGGGTGTTATCTACCATGTTCTTAATGGTCGTTATATCGTGATGCTATGTCCAGAATACTTAATGAAATTATTTTGTCTCATAATTAAGACTTATTGAATATCCCCAATTGTTCATTTGATGAACACAAAATGTTGTGATAATTTCTCATTCACTCCGTAAATGAACAGTGTTTTATTGTTCATTGAGAGTAATTGAAATAAATTATTTTAAACAGTGGTGTAACAGTTCGGGGTGGTGTTTGAATACTACCAACGACAGCGTAACGCTACTGTAGGACGAACTAAAAAGGGTATTTACATGCTTAAATCAACATTTCTATTGGGCCTAGTTGGCTTGGTTTCACTTCCTACTTTTGCTGCTGGTATTGAAGGCGGTCCATACATTGGTGCTGGCCTTGGCGTATATCAAGATTCAGACACTGATGGCGGTGGCAATTTAGACGCAGAAAGCATGGGATACAGCCTTTATGGTGGTTACCAGTTCAACCGCATCGTAGGCATCGAGCTTGGTTACACGGATTATGCTGACTACGAAGCATTTGGCACTAAGGTACTTTCACCAACATCGTTTTCTGTTGCCGCTAATGTCGGTTACACCTTCGATAATTCAATTCGTCCGTTCGTAACAGCAGGTTTGAGCTACGTTGACCTTAACTCAAAGGGTTCGAGCTATATTGATGATGATTCTGGTGCCGGTTTTCACTTCGGTTTTGGTGTTGAATACACACCAGTTGAGAACCTAACGTTACGTCTGATCTCGCAAGCGGATGCGGTAAATGTCGAGTTCTTCGATAACCGAGGTAATAGATTAGCGAGTCGCGATGTTGCGTTCAGCACAGTAACACTGGGTGCTTCGTACAACTTCTAATTGCTTAGCATTTGAATTATAGATATAGCCCATGTTGTCGCGCGATAACGTGGGCTTTTTTATCGGGCAATGGATTCGTAAATTATGGGGCAATAGGTTCGTAAATATAGCCATAATGTGTAGAATCCTATTTTTGCCAAAATCGAGAAATACAGATGTCTGAACCAATCCAACAGCAAATCGGAAATATCGCGTTAGTCGTAGAGAACTATGATGATGCGATCGAGTTCTATACCAAGAAGCTTCAATTCACTCTGATCGAAGACACCAATCTAGGTGGTGGGAAACGTTGGGTACAGGTATCTCCTCCGAATTCAAATGGCACCAACCTATTACTGGCTCAAGCGAGTAGTGAAGAGCAAAAACTGTCGATTGGTAATCAAACTGGTGGCCGTGTTTTTCTTTTTCTTCAAACTAATGACTTTTGGCGAGACTATGAGCTGATGAAAACCAATGGCGTTGTATTCAATGAAGAGCCGCGAGTAGAAGAGTATGGGACTGTGGTTGTGTTCCAAGATCTCTACGGCAACAAGTGGGACTTACTTCAGTTAAATCGCCCGAACCATTAAGTTCCAAGTTAACTAGATTCGCACATCAAAACCGCTCTAACTTTGAGCGGTTTTTTTATATAACAAATACCGATTGATGGAACGTTGAACACGAATCCTCCAAAGCCCGAAATTAGTTGTTTTTCACAAGCTTATAAAAGGGGAAATAATGCTAACTCATTTGGTAGTTGATCGGTATTTTGGTAAATTAAAGCTATTACCGACTTCCAGTGAGCAACAATGAAGATTCTTCACACGTCCGATTGGCACCTTGGCCAAAACTTCTACAATAAAAGCCGTAAGAATGAGCACGAGCGGTTCTTACAATGGTTACTTGAGCAAGTTACTGAGCACAACATCGACGCGATAATTGTTGCTGGCGATATTTTCGATACCAGTACGCCACCAAGTTATGCTCGCGAGATGTATAATAAGTTTGTCGTCGACTCGAATAAGATCGGTTGCCAATTGGTGTTATTGGGCGGCAATCATGATTCAGTGTCTGTGCTTAAAGAAACTCAGCAATTACTGAAATACATGGGCGCCGACGTGATTCCCAATACCAATGAAGAATACGCGACTCAGGTTGTCGAGCTTAAAGGTAAAACTGGCGATGTAGAAGCGCTGGTGTGTGCAATTCCGTTTATTCGTCCCCGCGATGTGTTGACCAGCCAAACCGGCGTTACTGGTGTTGAGCGTCAAAAGCAATTAGGTGACGCGATTAAACAACACTATCAAAGTGTCTATGATGCCGCTGTTGCAAAGCGTGCGACGTTTGAAAATAGCGACAATATGCCAATCATCGCAACGGGTCACTTAACCGCAATGGGCGTTAAGCAGTCTGATTCCGTACGTGATATCTACGTTGGTAATCTCGATGGTTTTGCTGCTGATGGTTTCCCTAATGCGGACTATATTGCCCTTGGTCATATCCATCGCCCACAAGTTGTGGCGAAACGTGAATACATTCGTTATTGCGGTTCACCCATTCCGCTCAGTTTTGATGAGCTGAAATCTCAAAAGCAGGTCTGCGTGGTTGAGTTTGTCGAAGGCGAACGCACCATTTCACAACTGGCTGTTCCAACATTCCAACCCCTTGCTGAAATCAAAGGGGATTTGAACGAAATCGAGTTTCAGTTGAACCAGTACATTGGTGTGGAAGAAGGGCAAAACGTGTGGTTGTCGATAGAAGTGCAAGCACAGGATTATCTGTCTGATTTACAAGAGCGGATGCGAGCGTTAACGGAAGGCTTGAATATCGAAGTGCTTCAATTGAGAAGGGCGAGAGAGCGACGTAATCAAGGGTTAGAGCAAGAGTCTGCTGAAACCTTATCTGAGTTAACTCCGATGGATGTGTTTGAAAAACGTATCGCCTTAGAAGAGTTTGAAACGGATTCTGAAAAAGCACGCTTAGAGCGCATGACTGTGAAGTTCAAGCAAGTGGTGGAAGAAGTGTCTTACGGTGCTGATAACTACGATGCTGATAGCCAAGAAGAAATAGCAGCGTCAAAAGGGACAGGTGAGTAAATAAGTATGAAGATTTTAAGCCTAGAATTTGAAAACCTAAACTCTTTGAAAGGTCGTTGGAAGCTCGACTTTACTCAGTCACCGTTTGCAGAAAATGGCCTGTTTGCTATTACTGGCCCTACGGGGGCGGGTAAGACAACAATTCTTGATGCGATCTGTTTGGCACTGTTCCACCGTACACCGCGTTTGAAAAGTATCGCCAAAGGTACCAATGAGCTAATGACGCGTGGCACGGGTGAGTGTTTCGCTGAGATTGAATTTGAAGTGAAGGGTAAAACTTACCGCTCTAATTTTCATCATAAAAGAGCACGCGGAAAACATGATGGTGCGCTTCAGACGCCAACCTGTGAATTTGCAGATGCCGACAGTGATGCTGTATTAGAAACGCAGCTCACTAAGAAAATTAAGATGGTTGAGACCGTGACCGGTTTGGACTTCTCGCGATTTACTAAATCTATCATGCTGTCGCAAGGGGAGTTTGCTGCTTTCTTGAATGCCAACGCTAACGACCGTGCCGAGTTATTGGAAGAGCTTACGGGTACCGAAGTTTATAGTCTGATTTCAGAGCGCATTTACGATCACTTTAAGTCGAGCGAAGAATCACTTAACCACCTTAAAGCCAAGGCTGAGGGTGTGAGCTTACTTTCTGAAGAGCAGATTCAAGAGCTGACCAAAGAACATGGCCATCTAGAGTCTGAACAGAAACGTTTGGCTGAACAACTGACTGAGTGGAACGCGCATTTAGGCTGGTGGAAAGATGTCGGTAAAGCCGAACAGGTGATTACGGCAAGCAAACATGACTTAAAAACGGCGCAAGAAAGCCTTGTTGAAAACCAACCATCGTTAGATCGTTTAGCGAATAGCGAGCCTGCTGAAAAACTGCGTCCGCTTCATAAAGATTTAAAGCGTTGTGGCCAAGACGTTGTGACGACTCAAGCAAACCTTGAAAGCAGTACCAAGCGATTAGCTGAGCGAGATGTAGAAAAGAACACGGCACAACAGAGCGTTAATAACCACATCAAGTTGGTTGAGGTCGCTAAACAAGAACAGCAAGATCAAGAGAAGATCATTGAGCAAGTTCGACCGTTAGATAACCAAATTGCGATGTTGAAAGACAAGCAAGTAGCGGGTTCTAAAACGGTAGATACGCTTAATCAACAACAGGTTGAGAAAAGTCAGCTACAAGTCTCTTTGAATCAAACTGTTGAATCGATTAAGCAGCAAGAAAAGATCGCTGCACAATATTTAGCGGCTAACCAAGCTGACAGCCTGCTTGAAAAGTATCTGGGGCAATGGCAAATCAAGGTCACTCAGGTTCGAGATCTTGAACGTCAACACACGGAACTTTTAAATAGCGTTCAAGCTTCACAGCGCACGCTGGCCACTCAGCAAGCAGCGTTACAAGCAGCTAAAGACTCTAAATTAGCTCAAGACAAAGCACTCACAGAGCTAGTCTCTGCAGAGAACCAAGCTAAACAGCGATGGGACGCTTTGCAGCAACAAGCCAATGAACATACCCTTAGCGCACAAAAAGAGGTGCTTGAGCTCTGGAGTCGTAATACCAATACTCTGGCGGATATTAATCGTGGCTTTATTCAGGCGACTCAGCGCATAACATCCAAATCTGTCGAGTTGCAGACCAATACTCAACGTAGTGACAAGCTCACAAAAGAGCGTGAAGTGCTGGTGGAGCGTTATCAGAACAATAAGACATCGTTAGAGCGTTTAACTCGCCTAATTGACCAAGAGGGTGAATTAGCGAAGTATCGCGCGGCGTTGAAGCCAGATTCAGAATGCCCACTGTGTGGTTCAACCGAGCATACTGTTGAGCATTCTCAGGGTATCGCTGATCTCGTGGCACAAAAAGAGCGAGAAGAGCAAGAGTTAGCCGTTATTCAGAAAGACGGTACAGAACACCGTCGACAATTGGATTCATTGGTGCCGATCATCAATGGCCTCAACGATGAAATTCAACGTGCTCAAGCAGACATCGAACAAGCCAAAGTGAATTGGGCAAACCTTGTTGCCAAGCTAGCGCAAAGCAATGCAACTTTATTGGCTCAGAATTGCCCACTCAATATCTATCTGCCAAATGTCGAAGGATTAGGTAATAGCGATGTTGTGCAGTCGTTCGTTGATGCTTGTGAGCAGCAGCTTAACAACACGATCGTACTCCTGCGCAATATGGCTGATGCAAAAAATGCTTACCTTGATGCAGAGAAGCAGCGCGCAGCAACCGCGATGATTGTTGAGAAAGCTCAATCTAACCTAGAACTTGCAGAACAACGACTTGCAGATCTTTCTACACAAACGAACACATTGAGTGATCAAGCTGCTAAATGCGCACAAGCGAAAGAATCTGAGTGGCAAGGGCTAAGAGAAAACATTATTCAAACATCGATTGAAGCGCCTGAGTTAGCGCATATCGATGCTTGGTTTGCTCAAAAGCTTGAAGCTTCTAATACGTGGCTCACCACAAAACAGCAGCATGATGGGTTATATAAACAGTTGATTAGCCAACACGCTGAGCTAAAAGCACTTGATGACAAGCTAGAAGCCTTAGCGAAAGATATCACGGTGGCGAATGAAGAGGTTGAGTCACTGTCGAAAGATCTGGCGGCTGTTACCGAATCTAGAACGCAGCTGTTTGGTACACAAGACATTCAAATCGCAACTAACATCATGAAACAAAAAGTGATAGATACCGTCAGCGCACACGATGCCGCTCAAGCGGCGTTTAACCGTTGTGAACTCGACCACCGAACAGAACAGACGAAACACACCGGTTACAGTGATGAGTTAGTGACGAAACAGACAGCTCTGACTGAAGTGACATTGCTTTGGACTCAAACATTAGCGACAAGTCCATTTACTACAGAAGATGAGTTTGAGTCGGCACTGTTGGATGAGAGCGTGACAGTGCAACTGCAAAGCCTTAAGAAAACGCTGGAAGAGGCGATGGTTAGTGCTCAAGCTCGTTTGAATTCAGCCAACGCGAATCTAGTCGAACTTAAAGGTCATGACAAAGCGGAAGTTTGGCAACAACTTCCACAACAAGAAGTAGAACAAGCCGTGACTGACTGCTCCAATGCACAGCAAAGTCATGCGACGCAAATTGGTGCGGTTTCTGCGAACTTGGAAACGGATCGTCAGAACCGCAGTAATCAGCAAGACTTGTTCAAACAGATCGAAGTACAACAACTTGAGTTTGATGACATCTCACGTCTTAATTCGTTGATTGGTTCTAGAAATGGCGACAAGTTCCGTAAGTTTGCTCAAGGGTTAACGTTAGAGAACTTGGTGTACTTGGCCAACAAGCAATTGCAACGTCTACACGGTCGTTACGAGTTAAAACGTAAAGCCGATGATGGGTTAGAACTGCAGGTGTTGGATACGTGGCAGGGCGATGTGATGCGCGATACCAAGACATTATCCGGTGGTGAAAGCTTCTTGGTGAGTTTGGCGTTGGCACTCGCGTTATCTGATCTTGTGAGCCACAAAACCAGTATTGATTCACTGTTCTTGGATGAAGGTTTCGGCACGCTAGACAGCGATACATTGGACATCGCACTTAACGCACTCGATAACCTAAATGCGTCAGGTAAGATGATTGGCGTTATCAGCCACGTTGAAGCATTGAAAGAGCGTGTGCCTGTGCAACTTAAAGTGACAAAACATTCAGGCCTTGGCGTGAGTGAGATGGAGAAGCAATACAAAGTCGTTGCTTAATTGGATTAAGCGGACTTAGTCGAATTGAGCAGAGTCAGTTCAGATAAAGTCGAATCTGTTTGGATAAGCAGATCCCCGACTCAGTCGTTCCTCCTTCTCGAGGATGACGGAGTCGGGGGCTGTTATTAATCACACCTCCGTCACTCCCTGAAGCGAGGAACGAGCGTAATAGGGAATCTCTAGTAAACGAATAGGGTAATTGATTCATCGACAAGGAAGCGGTCATGCACAAGAAACTACACCTGCCCGCCAAGACATGTCCCATTTGCCTTAAACCATTCTCATGGCGTAAAAAATGGCAACGCTGTTGGGAAGAGGTGATTTATTGCTCTGAACGCTGTCGTCGCCATAAGACAAAACCCACATAATCTCCCTTCATTTAAGAATCTATTGAGAATAACCACTCATTTAACGAGTTAATATTTTATCTGTCAGGTAACTCATGTATAAAGACGACATGAAGATACCTAAAAGAATACAACCTTTAGTTGACGATGGTTTAGTCGACGAGGTGAAAAGCCAACTAATGAGTGGCAAAGAAGCGTCAGTGTACATAGTACGCTGTGGTGATACGATCCGTTGTGCCAAGGTGTACAAGGAAATAAGCCAACGTAGCTTTAAAAAAGCAACGGCATATCGAGAAGGGCGAAAGGTCCGCAATAGCCGCCGCGCTAGAGCGATGGAAAAAGGCTCTGGTTTCGGTCGTGAGCAACAAGAAAAAGTATGGCAAAGTGCAGAAGTGGATGCCTTGTATAAGCTGGCAGAAGCAGGCGTTCGCGTACCTGTTCCTTATGGTTGCTTTGATGGCGTACTGCTGATGGAGTTGGTCACTGATGACGAAGGTTATGTCGCTCCAAGATTGAACGATGTGGTGATGCCGCCTGAACAAGCGATTGAAGATCACGCGGTGATGATGACTTATGTCGTTAAGATGCTTTGCGTTGGTTTAATTCATGGTGACTTGTCTGAATTCAACGTATTGGTTGATGAATACGGCCCTGTGATTATCGATTTACCGCAAGCGGTCGATGCTTCTGCGAACAACAATGCCGAGTGGATGCTGACTCGTGATGTTAATAACATCCGTGACTATTACGCTCAGTTTGCCCCTGAACTGGCGACCACTGAGTATGCTAAAGAAATGTGGGCACTGTTTGAGAAAGGTGATTTGAAGCCGGACAGTAAACTAACGGGTGAGTTTACCGAAAGTGACGCATTGGCGGATATTGATGCCATCATGCAAGAAATTGACGCAGCCCGCGCTGAAGAGCAAAGCCGACGTGAGCGTGTTAAGGAAGAAAAAGAAGGTGTCGACGAGAGCAAGTTCAACTGGGCTGAGTAGCGGTAATAGAAAAAGTAATGATCAGTTTTGATCCTTAATTGAATCCCCAGAGTGCCCTTCGTTGAAACGACATCTTTAGTTTCAACCAACAGCATCGAGCTAACTACTAAACCCAACAGAGTCACAGCTTTGTTGGGTTTTCTATTTTTTACTATTTACCCAAAAATTCTAACGAAGTTATCGAGCGTTTTACCCAGCTAGGGTGACCTGTTAGTTACTGTTACTACGATTGGTATTACTCACTACCAAGTCAATTGCTCACCATCATACGCGTAGAAATGCCCGCTTTTATCCGGCGTAGCCGTTCGAATGATGTCCACTAATTGATGAGCTACATAACTAGACTCGAACAACTTACCTTGCGGTACATTGGTCTGAAAGGGCTTAGATAGAGCCGTGTCGGTTGTACCAGGGTGTAGCGCTAACACTGTGCCTTTCTTCAATGTACGTTGCCATTCAATCGACATAGTTTTGATGAACATGTTGAGTGCGGCTTTGGATGAGCGATAGCTATACCATCCTCCCAAACGGTTGTCTGAAATACTGCCGACCTTGGCCGATACCACTGCAAATTTTGGATTGTCGCTGGCTTTAAGAATCGGTGTAAAGTGTTTCGCCAGTAACAGGCTAGGTAGGGTGTTTACCGAGATGTTTTTCAGAAAGAATTCTGGGTCGATAGAGGACAGGTTCTTTTCCGGGCCAAGGTCTGGCGTATGAAGCATACCCACGCAATTTATTAACCAATCCAATCGCTCGAATTGAGTGCTTAGCTGCTCAATATCAGCTTCGTTAGTGGCATCGACTTGGTGCCAATTTAAACGGTTATCTTCCAATTCTGGTTGTTGTGAATGATAAGTCGCGTCGACATGGACATCGAGAAAATCAAAGCGAGACAGTTCAGACAATAGGTGCTTAACCACGGCGAAACCAATACCGCCGCTGCCACCAATAACCAATATGTGTAATCTGAGTTGTTCCACCATTATAAGTTCTCCAAGTTAGTCAGTCGTTGTTCTGCGGTGTCGAGTATCGCTTGTTGATCTTGCTCATCCATATTGTCCCAAGAGCGATAAAGCATACCCATTCGAGGGTTACGATTTAAAGCATCGCGATGTTTGTTCATGAAGCGCCAGTACAAGCTATTGAATGGACAAGAACTCTCACCACTGCGCTCTTTAATTTGGTAATGACAGCCTTTGCAGTAATCACTCATGCGATTAATGTAAGAACCGCTGGCAGAGTATGGTTTGGTTCCGACGATCCCGCCATCGGCAAAAAGTGCCATACCTCGCGTATTCGGCATTTCGACCCACTCAATCGCATCAACATAAATACCAAGGTACCAACTGTCGACTTGCTCCGGCGAAATGCCTGTGATTAAACAGAAGTTACCGGTGATCATGAGCCTTTGAATATGGTGCGCATAAGCAAACTCTAGGGATTGATCAATCGCGTGCTTCATGCAATTCATTTTGGTTTGTCCATCCCAAAAGTAATGAGGCAACTGTCGGTCTGCTGCATAATGGTTTTTATTGGCGTAAGCAGGCATGTTCGCCCAATAAACGCTACGTATGTATTCTCTCCAACCTAGAATTTGGCGAACAAACCCCTCAACTTGTGCAATATCGATAGTGGGTGCGTTTGGCTTAGCAGAAGCCTGATAAGCCGACAGCGCTGCATTAATCACTTCTTGGGGGCTCAGTAGTTTGCTGTTCAACGAAAAGGAGAGGCGACTGTGATACAAACTCCACTTTGAATCGTGCTCGGTCGTCATCGCGTCTTGGAACTGACCAAACAACGGCAAACAGACTTGGCAGAAGTGAGCAAGCAGAGACAAGCTTTGTGCTCGATTGACTGGCCATAATAATTGGTCGCCAACTTCACCAATGGTTTGAATTTGATGACGCTCGATGCGTTCTAAAATCGCGGAAATGTCGTTGGCAAACATCAGAGGTTGAGGCAGGCTTTCAATGTCTTGTTTCTTGAGTTTCTTTCGATTGCTCGCATCGTAATTCCATTTGCCGCCAACGGGCTTTCCGTCTTCTAGCAAAATGTCGAAGCGCTTTCTCATTCGGCGATAGAAGTGTTCCATCATGATGTGTTTGTCTTTCGGAAACTGTTGTTCTATCTCTTCGAATGGAAAGAGGAAGTGTTCCGTATCACAACAACCTTTGGTCGCATTAGTGAGCTTCAGCTTGTTCATCTGCTCTAAAAGTCGATATTCATCTGGCCTTTGATATTCGAATTTCTCAGCGCCGAATTCGTGTACGTAGTGTTGCAATAGAGCATCGAGATTTTCAAATTGCGTGGTGTCATCAAGAGTGAGGTGGAGTACCTGATGACCTTGTTGTTTGAGTTCGTCGGCAAAATAGCCCATCGCAGAGAAAAAAGCGGCCACCTTTTGGATGTGCGATGCAACGTAGTCAGTCTCTTGCTTGAGTTCAGCGATGATGTAAATGACCTCGTCATCAACCTGTTGAAACCAAGAGTGTTGGATATTGAGTTGGTCACCTAAGACAAGGCGCACGGTTTTGAAATTCATAACACATCCTGATTGTTGGTTAAGACAAGTTCTTTGCTGCTCGCATTCCACTGGTTGATAAACGCATGGTCTGGATCGTACATATCCGTTTGCTTACCTAAATCAAAATGACGTGATTTAGGTTGTGCTTGGTTGGCATTCTTTTGCTTGTTGGTTTGAGTGCTTACCTGAGGTCTCAGCGCTCCGGCTATATACGCCCAATTGCCCCAGTTTGATGCCACGTCATAGTCGATAAGTTGGCTCTCAAAATACGCTGCGCCGTGTCGCCAATCGATTCCTAGTTCGTAGATCAAACAGCTGGCCGTTAGCTGTCTTCCTCGGTTAGACATGTAGCCTGTTTCATTAAGCTGACGCATACATGCATCGACAATCGGATAGTTGGTATTGCCACTTTTCCATTTGGCGAAATTCAGGTTCAACGTCGCTGAGGAGTTTGAAGAGTCGAGTTTATGGTTTGAGGTTTCACCGAACAACGACGAACCCAGTGACAAACACTTCCAATAGAAATATTCGCGCCACAACAACTCAAAGTAGATCCAATAGGTTGAATCGTTACTGCCATGTTCGGCTTCGAACTGTTTCAAATAGTGATAAATCGTTTTAGGTGAAACACAACCGAGCGCCAACCATGGCGAGAACTTGGTTGAGTTTTCGATGCCGTCAAATGCGTTACGAGTCTGCTTGTAGTTAAGGGCGTAACCATGTGAAAAGTAGTTTTCTAAATGCGCTAGTCCTGCTTCTTCTCCACCCAAATAATCGTTTGTTACTTCGCTCTCGTCATTTGGTGAACTGAATAGTGAGATTGCCGATGTCGGTGCTGGTGCCACTATTGGTGTAGCTGCTGGTGGTAGACGTGAAATATCCGTCTCATCGCCATTAACGTCCAAGTGTTCGACTAGCTTTCTATACTTGGAAAACGAGCTAGGGACTTTCGATAATTCGAACGGCAGCTCATGTGAGTAAAACAAGGTGGCGTGGTGTGGCAAGCATGTTATTAAGTCAGGGTGACCACTGTGTACTGTATGAATCAATTGACGCTCGTCGTAGCCGCAATGTGCGTTAGCGAAAAAGTGGGTACAGTTTTGCGTAACAATGATTTTGTTGAGTGTTTGTTCAGCAGTGTCGGGTGCTAGATGGTTACTGCGGATCACAACCAGTTGCTGTCCAAGCTTCACTAAATTGGCTTCTAGATTGGCTATCGATTGTGAAATAAAGGTTTGGCGATGCGCTCCATAACTGTGCTCTTGTGCGAATTTAGCAGAGAAGCGAGAGAGCGTAGGTTCGACAATAACGCAAACGAGTTCATCGACCACCTGCGCGGCTTGGTGAAGCAACTGATTGTCGTTGATTCTTAAGTCGTTTGTAAAAAGATAGAGACCAATCTTTTTCATTGCTTACACTCGTGATTTGTTAATTATTAGACGCTTACGAGTTGATAAGCCGACAAGATCACAAATGATTTCAGCAAGTGGTTGATAGTTGGGTTGAGGTAAATAGGAAGATTGAATAGGGGATGTAAGCCAACCAATAATACCGATAGAGGTTGGCTCTTTATAAGCGCAAACAGCTATGTTTTAGGAGCCGGAAGCCTTTAGAAGCTTTAGTCCATAGAAGCAGTTAGTCCATAGGAACGACGAGTATGTCGACAGAGGACGAGTCTATCAATTGCTTCGAGTGCGAGATGATCTTATGCCAAAAATCATGATGATGACCGCAAAGCATTAGGTCAATGTTGTTCGCTTTTACGGTGTCTTTGAGCTTGTCATTCAAATCACCCGTACCCACAAAGATGTGTTGAATCGGCTGTTTAGCGTAAGCCTCAAACTCTCTTAAGTGTTTTATAGCATCTTCATTGACCGGTAGGTCATTATTACTCTGTTGAATATCAACGAGTTCTGGGTAAATTTCTCCGTGAGTACCGTCGATATAAACAAATGAAAGTTCCGTTTCTAGTTTGTTCGCGAAGAAGGTTGCTCTATCAATGAGTATTTTCGAGTCATCAGACATTTCAAGTGCGACCAGAATATGTCGGTATTCCATAATTAAAGCCTCTTGTTATTAGTGATGTTACAAGCATAGTTTCTCTCTAAGTAAATGATATCGAAGAGGTCTCATATTGCGTAAAATCGTCATTCAAAGATCTTCTAAGTACTCTCGTATTTATATCGCTTTGATTGATAAGAAATTTACAAAAGGTTGTTATAGTGACTTCAGCCCAATCTTTAGGCTTTTTTCTATTAGATAAGCTCGACAGTCCAACGCGCCATTAACGAAGAGGCATCAATGACAGCATTACTTACCATTCCCACTCGTACATTAGGCTTTGATTACGATATTGAGATCAGTGATTGGTCGCAAAAGCTCGTGGGCTTTCATGTGTTTGAAGATGGTAGACGTCCGCTCGATGGTGGTATTGGTTTAAGCCTCAATCTCGTGGAACAGTTTGATGTAAATGGTCGTTGGTTAGATTTGTTGCCTGCTCGTTATCGTGAAATTACCGATGATTTTCCTGAGTATCAATATCAAATGCTTTGGTTAGCTGCGAACACTTATGAAGCGGCCCAACTGCTTGAATTAAGGCCCGTTATATTGGCGTTAATCTGCATGAAACACAGTGTCGATAACAAGAAAGCATTGGAACTGAGTCGTTTAGGGCAAAAGAAGATCTTAGCTAAACTCGGCTTGGATGGCAGTAAAGCGACGCTCAAGTTTATCGACAAGTTAGAACTGCATTACAACGTCGGTGATGAGCTTGACCACATTGTTAGAATTCTCGAACCGCTACAAAGGCGTGTGCTCAAATTCAAACATTACTCTAAAGTGGGTTACACAGCGCTGCGTTTGGATCAGGTTCATCCGTTTTTAACCGGCAGTCGATTAGGCATTGCGATGGTTGAAGAGGGCAGGCTCAATGCCCCTTCAAAAATGGCCATGTTCCAAGATGCGATTTTACTGGGTCAAGATTTGGAGATGGACGATCCATTGCGCGCCATCACGAGTCAAAACTCCTTTGCTATGTTTGAACAACTGCATGATAGATGGACAGAGCAGCGTCAACTGAGAAGGTTAGAGGGAAATCGCCCTGTGGACATGGACATCCCTTATCCAGTTCCTTTACTCGGTAACGACAACATTCACCCGCTGACTGATTACTACGACCTTGAACAAGAGGGCGTGGAACAAAAACATTGTATTGGCGTCTATCATAATCGAATCATGAGCGACCGATATGTGGTGTTTCGAATGTTTAAGCCTCAGCGCTTAACCATTGGCCTACGTCGCGTTCCAAGCAAAGCCTTTCCGTTTGAAATTGATCAGATTTGTGGGAAACGAAATGCACCACCATCCGAGTCTGCTCGTCAAGTCATTCACGATTGGCTAGAACTGAGTAAGCAAAAGTATCCTAAACAATAGTCGTTGAACTAGAAGGAATAACAGGATGTATCAACAAGGCGATTTATGCCCGCATTGTGGTTTGATTATTGTCATGCCAACAGATTTGCAAGCGGAGTGCTTGGGTTGTGGCGAAGAGATCAATCAAGATCCTGATGAAGAACACTATGAGGAAGAGGAATAACCACCTCCTTATCTCAAGCAAGCAGATTCGATATCGCTACACTTAGTAGAGGTAATAACTCATGTCCTACATATCCCAACGCAGCACGAGTATTTGAAAAGGAATTTTAAATGCAGAGAGTCGTATTCAGACAATGTGAACAACACTCACTATACTGGCAGCAACTCGAACGACTTTTCCAAAGCGAATGGTCGGATTTCGACTTTAAGGCTTCATATTCTGACGAAGCCAATCTAGATAATCCCCGGTTACCACCTGTAATTGTTGTGCTTCGAGATAATGTCGTCATCGGTGGGTTAGCGTATTCCCATTTTCAAGAACCTCATCAAGTAAGAGACGTGGTTTGGGTCAATGCTGTTTATGTTGATTCCCAGTGGCGTGGTCAAGGTATTGCAAGTGAATTGATTAAACGTGCAGTCGCGCAAATGCCAGAATACTATCGATCTCAACTTCAACCTCAATCCTCGAAAGATTCAACGTCTAATTTGTACGCCTACACCAATGTTGCACCTTTGTACCTTTCTCTCGGTTGGTCAATTATTGATATTGAAACCGACCCAGATCATCACGTGATGAGCGTTTCGTTTTAGGTCTAACCGAATTTAAGTTGGACACTTATCAAAACAGAACTTGAGAATTTCAAGGACGGTTCATGAGTGTTGAAATCTGTGAAATTTTTGTTTTGAAATGCTTCAACTATCGCTGCTAAATCAAACAACTAGGCGCTGAATAAAACGAACAATACGATTTATTGCAGCAGTTGTTGAGCACAAAGCCTATATTGACTAGAATGACGCACTTTTTTTATTTACGTACATACAGGGGCTCTTCTCCGCTTAG
>NZ_MCZK01000062.1 GCF_002875945.1 Vibrio lentus | reverse complement strand
TGAATTACGCAACAAAGCCATGCTTATTTTATACATGCAACACCAAGTGAGCTTAATTCTAATCATGTAATAAAGAAATTTTCTTTGAAATATTATTTTGTTATTTACTTAGCAGATGGGATTATAAGTTCTGAAGCGCCAATGCACTGTAATATACTACAATCTTCAAATAAAATCTTGAAAGATAATATATGTCATAAAAAGTTTGTTTTTTTACAACATGGAATAACATACTTAAAGTCCCAGACTCGCGCATCTTCATATGCTAAAGGAAAGGAAGCTCATCCAAATGTTATAATTACAAGTAGCGATAAAGAAAGTCGGGTAATTCAAAGGATGCTAGGTATTCCAAAAGAACGGATAACTAAAACTGGAATGGCAATCTTCGACGATCTTTCCTATGGACATTTGCTAAATAAACCGCAAGAGAACATTTTGGTTATGTTTACTTGGCGCCCATATGAATTAGATGTTGAACCTGAGTTAACTACGCTATTCAAGATTATTTCACAAGTTACTAGTATACTTTCTAAAGTCCCACACTCTTGTAACGTACGAGTTTGCTTACACCCAAAAATAAGAAAGCTGTTTGATGAAAATATTTGTGGGTTTAATATCTATGATGGGAAAATATCAGAAGTATTATCGTGGGCTAATTTAGTTATTACTGATTATTCTTCGATTTGTTACAACTCTTTTTATCAAGGTGCTGGTGTTTTATTTTACCAACCAGACTTAATTGAATTTGAAAATCATGTTGGTAAGTTAATCCCTGATTTAGATGAGTATATTGGGCATAGAGTCGATAATTATGATGACTTAAATGATTTAATTACTGACTCTTTCAATACAGATGGATTTATTGACATTAAAAAATTTAGAAATGAAGGATTTGAAAGACGTTATGAATCAATCAATGAATTTAATGATAGTCTTGCCAAAAGTCGTATTTTAAATGATTTGATCA
Source organism: Vibrio lentus (assembly GCF_002875945.1). Taxonomy (GTDB): domain Bacteria; phylum Pseudomonadota; class Gammaproteobacteria; order Enterobacterales; family Vibrionaceae; genus Vibrio; species Vibrio apostichopi. The sequence goes on along the minus strand of NZ_MCZK01000062.1, from coordinate 15,314 downwards.
ATAGAAAGGTTATATGAAAATAATTATAAAAAGATTGATGCGGTCATTACCTTCCTCTCGGCTAGTTTTTCTATCTAATATTTTAGTTTGGTTTTACACAAAGTTTAAATTTATTAATTTTGGGAGTAACAAACAACCGGAGAGTTGTAGTTTTCCGATAGATATTGTTTACACATGGGTTGATGGGGGAGATGCTGATTTTTTAAGTAAAAAATCTATCTATAGTAAAGATAAATATGACGTACGACTGAAAGAGTCTGATAATGATGCTCGTTATCGACAAAGTAATGAATTGTTGTTTTCTATTCGATCAGTGCTTTTACATGCGAATTGGGTGAATAAAATCTATATAGTGACGGATGAGCAGGCACCAAAGTGGTTTGTCGCTGCTGATGATCGTGTTAAAATTGTTCCACACTCTACTATTTTCAAAGATAAAAGCGTTTTACCTGTTTTTAATTCTCACGCTATAGAAGCTAATCTTCATCGGATTCCCGGACTCAGTGAAAACTTCATTTATATGAATGATGATTTCTTTTTTAGAACTCGAGTTGTGCCATCTGATTTCTTCAGTGAAGATATGTCTAAGACAAAGTTCTTTTTAAGTTCGAGAGCCTTTATTCCAGATGTTGTTGACGAAAGGTCTTACCCTGTTGATATTGCGGCGCGAAATAATGCACAGCTTTTAAAAGATAGATATGGATACGAAACAAATCGTAAATTTCAGCATACTCCGATGGCATTAAAGAAAAGTGTTTTAGAGCGTTTTGAGCGTGAAAATTCAGATGTGTTTGAGTTAACTTCCTCTGCTCGGTTTAGAAGCAAAACAGATTATTCTATAGTTTCATCACTTATTCATCTTTATGGGGATAATATTGGTACTGCAGAGTCATCTTCAATCCCTTATTTTTACGTAAGTTTTGATGACAAGTTGTTTGAGTTGAAAATGAACATTCTACTTTTAAAGCGCTTTAAATGTTTTTGTATAAATGATGTAGAACTCGAAAACAACAACAAAAAAGTGTTTGAAATTTTTGAAAATAAAATGAATCTACTTTTTCCTAAACAGAGCCCTTATGAAAAGTAATGAACCTATAGATATAGTGATTCTTTGGGTTGATTCTCAAGATTCTAAATGGAAGAGTTCCTTAAAAAAAAATTCACCTCAGCAGAACAATATTAGCAATGATGAAAGTCGTTTTCGTTGCTGGAATACACTCCATTTTATATTTCGTTCTTTTGATGAATTCTTACCTTGGGTTAATAAAGTTCATTTCGTCACTTATGGTCACTTACCTACTTGGTTAAATGTAAACCACCCAAAATTGAATGTCGTAAGGCATGAAGATATAATCCCTGAAGAACATAGACCAACTTTTAACTCTAATGCTATAGAAGTCAATTTAAATAAGATAGAATCTCTCTCAGAGCAATTTATTCTTTTTAATGACGATACATTTATTCTATCACCTTTAAGCTCTGAGCGTTTTTTTATTGATGGAAAACCAGTCGATTTCCTTAACCAATGCATTAAGAGGAAAGGATGGTTATATTCAACACTTAGGCCCCAAAATTTACTGAACACTATCGCAATAAATAACAATATTAGAATTGTTAACCAACTAGTCAACATTTTCGATATTGATGAAAAACTTTATCTATCAAAACAATACTCACTAAAATTAAGGGTGAAAAATAGGTTGTGTAAAGCAATATATAGAGAATACTCTTGGTTTAAACTGAACCATGTCCCACAACCTCACCTTAAGTCGACTATTGATTTTTTATGGCGTTCTCGCTACTCTGAGTTATATGATACTTCAAGTCATAAATTTCGTTCAAAATCAGATACTACTCAGTACCTATTTCGATATTTTAATTTAGCCACTGGTAAGTTCTTTCCTCATAATCCAAATGATACACTGTCAATTAATATTAATTCATCGAGAGATGTTAACTGTCTCATCGATAATATAAAGGGGGTTAATTTGCTAAGTATTACAGATGCTGATAGTTTGACGGGTGTCGAATTTGAAAGAGCAAAGTTAATATGGGGTGATTATTTATTGAAAATATTACCTGCTAAAAGTTCATTTGAGTTATAAGTAATGAGTAAAATAGTAATTGCATCTAATACTTCTTGGTTTGTGTATAACTTCTTTCGTTCATCCATTGTTGAATTCATGCGTGATGGTAACCAAATTTACGTAATTGCACCAAAAGATAAGTATTCTCAAAGGTTGATTGATTTAGGGTGTGAGTTGCATGCTATTGAGCTCGACCGGTCTGGTATGAATTTAGTTCAAGAGATACGAACTTTTTATCGACTGTGCTTGTTAATCTATTTTATTAGTCCTGACTGCGTACTTAACTTTACGCCCAAAATGAACATTTATTCGACCATTGCCGCGCGTATGAATAAAGTGAAAGTTATTAATAGTGTTGCAGGTTTAGGGTCAATATTTACCGAAAAAGGAATTAAATCATTTCTAGGTAGAATTTTATTACGTTTGACTCAACCATTAGCCGATCATGTTATTTTTCAAAATCCAGATGATTGGAAAATTTATCTTGACAATCAGTTGGTGAGTAAAGAAAACAGTTCACGAGTGCGCGGCATAGGAATTAACCTCGCTGATTTCAAACCTAGCGCAGCGCCCGATGATGAGATTGTACGCTTCATTCTTGTCGCTCGAATGCTCAAAAATAAAGGTGTGGTTGACTTTGTTGAAGCAGCAAAAGCGGTAGACGAACATTACCAAATGAGAAAAGCGGCAGGTTTTGATGTACCTAAATATGAATTCTCCTTATTAGGCTTTGTTGATAAAGAGAATCCACAAGGCATTTCTTTGCGGCAACTGGAAGAGTGGGACAAAACCACCCTGGTTGACTACCTTGGTGAAACTAATAATGTATTTTCTGTCGTCAAAAAGCAAGATTGCGTCGTTTTACCTTCTTTTTATCGTGAGGGTGTGCCTCAATGTTTAATCGAAGCCTGTTCAATGGCAAAACCGATTATTACTACAGATAATGTTGGTTGTCGTGAAACTGTGGTCGATGGTGAAACAGGTATCTTGATTAAAAAACAAAGTGTTCCAGAGTTAAAGGAAGCCATGGTGAAAATGATAGAAATGGGACATCAAGAACGTTTGGCTTATGGTCAAAAAGGGCGAAAAAAAGCAGAAAAGGAATTCTGTCATTTGAAAGTGTCTCGCCATTATTTGCAAGTGATAGAATCTATCATAGATAAAGGTTAGCCTAGGTTGTTATGATTACATTAAATAACTTGACTAAATACTACCCATCAGAACTTGGTAACCAATATGTCTTCCAGAACATTAACTTTACCTTTCCTGAAGGTCGAAATATTGCGCTGCTCGGCTCTAATGGTGCGGGTAAATCCACACTTTTTCGCATTGTTGCAGGTAGCGAGTATCCCAATAAGGGTAAAGTAATAACAGACAAATCCATTTCTTGGCCTGTTGCACTTGCAACAGGTATTCACCCTCAAATGACGGGGCGCGGAAATACCCGTTTTATTGGCCGAGTGAATGGCGTTGCTGACCTTGATGAGTACGAAGAAAAGGTGAAAAGTTTTGCTGAACTGGGAGTTAAATATGATCTACCAGTTAAAAACTACTCTAGTGGCATGCGATCTCGCCTAGCGTTTGGGTGTTGTATTACTATTGACTTTGATATTTACTTAATTGATGAGGCAACATCCGTAGGCGATCAAAAGTTTCGAAAAAAGGCCAAGCAAGCGTTATTGAATAAAAGTAAATCAGCTAATGTGATCATGGTTAGTCATGATATGAAAGAAATCAGAGAGTTTTGTGATAGTGCCATAATTTTACACAAAGGCAGTCTTACTTTCTATGACGATTTGGATGAAGCTTTAGTTGTATACAAACAGCTATAGGTCATCTGGGTTAGTGTAACAAGTCTTTCTCGTTCAGTATTACTGATGAGATTGCTTAGTTATTAGCTACTACTGAGTGAACAGTCGACGCTATCATTTAAGATATATAGTACTAACCCCATAATACAGCGGAGAGTAAACTTTTCGAACATCGATACTACTATGGCCTACAGTAAATAGGGTCGTACCTGAATTTTTGATTTTTGCTTTTTGACTTTTGACTTTTTAACTTGGACTTATGCCTGAATTATTTTCTGCTTATCTAGTATTCGGTTTATTCATTATCACTATTGCTGCGCTTATCCGTTTTCAATCTAAGCCTGAAAGGGTTTTTGGCGTTCTATTGCTCTCATTATATGCATTAAACCTTGTCTCTACCGAGCAAGTGGTGGCAAGCTTTGCAAACCAGGGAGTATTAACACTGGTATTGCTAATGATATGTTCATTGGCGTTAGAAAAAACGCGCCTGTTACGTGCTGTTGCTAACTTTGTTATTCGGCCTAGTTATCGTCGAACTTGGTTGAATTTGTTTGTTTTTAGTGCTTTGTCATCATCGGTGCTTAATAATACTGCGGTTGTTTCTACTATGCTGGCGCCAATTAAAAACAACGCTCATCACCCTGCCAGTAAACTACTCATTCCTTTATCTTATGCTGCTATTTTAGGTGGTACGCTTACTTTGGTCGGAACTTCGACGAACTTGATTGTCAATTCAATGGTGATAGAGGCGGGCTTTCCTGCCATTGGCTTTTTTGATTTTACCTTGCTGGGCAGTGCGTTGGTTATCTGCAGCGGTATGACTCTGTTTGTATGTAGTCGCTGGCTCCCGCACCGAACCGATAAAGTAAAAGCTGTCGCTGATTACTTTATTGATACGAAAGTGATGCCCGGCTCTAGCTTGATCGGTCGCAGTGTCGAAGCTAATGGACTCAGAAACCTAGAGTCACTATTTTTAGTAGAAGTTCAGCGTTCAGCGCAGTTGATATCTCCTGTGACACCAAGCGAAATAATACAAGAAGGTGATCGGCTACTATTTAGTGGTGACATAAAAAAAGTAACCCTACTAGAGCAATTTTCAGGTCTGAAATCGTTTGCCCATCAGAACGGCCTGCCTCTTAATAATTTGTCTGAAGTGATTGTTCGCCCTGAAAGTGTTTTGATTGATAAAACGCTAAAGCGAGCCGGTTTTCGTGCTCTGTTTGATGCAGCGGTTGTTGCCATAAAGAGAGATGGTGAACCTTTATCAGGAAAGCTTGGCGACGTAACGTTAAAAGCTGGTGATTATCTCATACTTGCAGTGGGGGACGATTTTAAAGCAAGACATAATATAGCGAAGAACTTTTATCTAATCAGTGGTGTTGAAACCGAACAAACGTTATCTAAGCGTAAAGAGTGGTTAGCTGTAGGAGGGTTTATCTGTGCCATAGGGTTAGCTGCAATGAATATCATCCCGCTATTTCAAGGGATGTTAATGTTGCTTGGAGCTCTTGTATTCAGTAAAACACTTAATACCAATGAAATACTTCAACGTCTCCCCACACAAATTTGGCTGATCATTGCCTCTGCCCTTTTGCTTTCTTATGCATTGACAAACAGTTCTGCGCCGAAAGTGTTTGATGCAATTATAGACAGCCGTCAAGGTCTGTTTACACCCTTTATTGGTTTGTGTGTTATTTATATCTCAACATGGTGGTTAACGGAACTAGTTACAAATAATGCCGCAGCAGCCTTGATGTTCCCTATTGCCTTAGGGATAGCATCAGGTTTAGAAATCGACCCAACTGGTTACATTATGGCGGTAGCCTTTGGTGCTAGTGCTAGTTTCATTAGCCCGTATGGTTATCAAACAAACTTGATGGTTTTTAATGCAGGGCAATATCGTATTCTCGACTTTATCAAGGTGGGGCTCCCTGTCAGTTTGGTTTATAGTGCCGTTACTCTGACCGGGCTATCGTATACTTATGCTTTATAAATCGTTTGGTTTCCAACCAAACGTTCTTGGCTGAAATCGCTTAGGAAGTAGACCCTAACAAAACTAGCTTAGTTTGTAATAGAACATGAGCTGAGTTTTAAAAACTGGCTTTGAGACTTCAAGGCTCTTAAAAATGGAATAATTTTAAATGAAGATTTCCCCTTCTCGAATGACTCACCTAAAACAGTTAGAAGCTGAGTCAATTCATATTATGCGTGAAGTAGCTGCTGAGTTCGATAACCCAGTGATGCTTTATTCCGTCGGAAAAGACTCATCGGTCATGCTTCATTTAGCAAAGAAAGCATTTGCACCAGGTATCCCGCCATTCCCGTTAATGCATGTAGATACCACGTGGAAATTCAAAGAGATGATCCAGTTTCGTGATTACATGGCGGAAAAAGTCGGCATGAACCTCATTGTTCATCAAAACCCTGAAGGTTTAGCCATGAACATCAGCCCGTTTGTTCATGGTAGCTCTAAACATACTGATATCATGAAAACGCAAGGCTTGAAACAAGCGTTAGACATGAATGGCTTTGATGCGGCTTTTGGTGGCGCTCGCCGTGATGAAGAAAAATCTCGCGCAAAAGAACGTGTTTATTCGTTCCGTGATGAACATCATCGATGGGATCCGAAAAATCAACGCCCTGAACTTTGGAATGTGTACAACGGGAAAGTGAATAAGGGCGAGAGTATTCGTGTTTTTCCGCTCTCAAATTGGACTGAACTAGACATTTGGCAGTACATCTACCTAGAAAACATTGAAATCCCAAGTCTGTACATGGCGAAAAAACGCCCTGTTGTTGAGCGTGATGGCATGTTGATTATGGCTGATGATGACCGCATGGAGCTCAAAGAAGGTGAAGTGGTCGAAGAGAAAATGGTTCGTTTTCGTACGCTTGGTTGTTATCCGTTAACGGGTGCGGTTGAGTCAGAAGCAACAACACTGCCTGAAATTATTCAAGAGATGTTGTTAACTACTACCTCTGAGCGCCAAGGCCGTGCAATTGACCATGATAGCTCTGGCTCAATGGAGAAGAAGAAGCGAGAAGGTTACTTCTAAATGAATTCGCCATACGTAAAAAAAGATAATGAGAGCATTAGCGGTGACGTAGTGTGGCATAACTCTACAGTTTCATCGCAAGATCGATCAGTTCAGAAACAACAAAAGCCAGTGGTGCTTTGGTTCACAGGTCTAAGTGGCTCAGGTAAATCAACGGTTGCTAATGCTGTTGAAAGTAAGCTATTGAGTCTTGGCAATCATAGCTATTTACTAGATGGTGATAACGTTCGCCATGGCTTAAACAAAGACTTAGGTTTTAATGATGTTGACCGTGTGGAAAATATTCGCCGTATTAGTGAAGTGGCAAAATTGTTTGTTGATTCGGGAACTATTGTTTTAACTGCGTTTATTTCACCTTTCATTTCAGATAGAGCACAAGCTCGGTCACTTTTTTCTGACGGTGAGTTCTTAGAAGTCTTCATTGATACACCATTAGACGTGTGTGAATCTCGAGACCCCAAAGGCCTATATAAAAAGGCGCGTGCTGGTGAAATTAAGTACTTCACAGGCATTGATTCCGCTTATGAAGCACCTGTCTCTGCTGAGATTCATGTAGAGACGGTTAACCAGAGCATTGAAGATTGCGCAATCTATGTAGTGAACCGACTTTCTGATATGGGGTATTTAACTCTGGAGGGAAATGATGGGGCATTATGATGTCTTTAATGGTGATGCCGATGGCATCATTGCACTGCTTCAGCTTCGTAAAGCCGAACCGAAAAAGTCTACGCTAGTAACGGGTGTGAAGCGTGATATTAAGTTGCTTCAGCAAGTTGCTAAAAAGTTAGATGCAAGCGGTGTAACGATACTTGATATCTCAATGGAGAAAAATATCGATGCGCTTTATGATTTGATTGAGCGAGATATTCCTATTTTCTATTGCGACCATCATCGTACAGGTGAAGTCCCACAAGCCAATAACTTTACGGCGCTGATTAATCTTGATGCCAATACCTGTACGAGTTTGCTCATCAATAAGCATTTGGGAAATCAATTCGCTACGTGGGCTATTGTGGGGGCTTACGGGGACAATATGTTCGTTGCTGCAGAAAAGTTAGCCGATGAAGCCGGTTTAACCAACGAGCAGCGTGAGTTTTTAAAAGAGCTAGGAACGTTGATTAATTATAACGGTTATGGCGCTTCGCTTGATGATTTGCATATTGAACCGCACATTCTCTTTACTTTGCTAATGAACTACAACTCACCCTTTGAGTTAATTGATGACGTTGGTTCACCTTACTATGTATTAAAGCGTGGTTACGAAGCTGATAGTAATCATTTAGCGCAATTAACAGCAACTGAATACTCGGATATTGCAGAAGTTTATGAGCTGCCTTGTGAAGCCTGGGCTAGGCGGATAAGTGGCGTATTTGGCAATGAACTAGCGAATCGCTCACCAGATAAAGCCCATGCAGTATTAACACTTAATGCTAACCAGCAAGACTATACCGTTAGCGTGCGCGCCCCTCTAAATAAAAGAAGTGGAGCCGATGAGGTATGTGTTCAGTTTGCAACTGGCGGTGGTCGTAAAGCTGCTGCTGGAATCAACCAATTGCCAATGAACGAAAAAACACGCTTTATTGAAGTGTTAAACCAATTTTATAATTAATATTAATTTGACCTAATTTTTATGGTTAGGGCGAATGTCAGTGATAGGAAAAGAAAAATGTCACATTCATCAGAATTAATCGCTCAAGATATTGAAGCGTATTTGAAAGTTCATGAAAACAAAGATCTCCTTCGTTTTTTAACTTGTGGAAACGTTGATGATGGTAAATCTACGCTTATTGGTCGTCTGCTTTTTGATAGCAAGCTGATTTATGAAGATCAAATGGCGGCTATCGAAAAAGATTCTCAAAAGTTTAACACAACAGATGAAGATTTTGACTTGGCGCTTTTAGTTGATGGTCTTCAATCTGAGCGAGAACAAGGGATCACTATCGACGTTGCGTACCGTTATTTTTCAACGGACAAGCGTAAGTTCATTATTGCTGATACTCCAGGGCACGAACAATACACACGTAACATGGTAACAGGTGCGTCGACGTGTGACTTAGCTATTGTAATGGTAGATGCGCGTTACGGAATTCAAACTCAAACGCGTCGTCATAGTTACATTTGTAGCTTGCTAGGGATTAAGCACATCATTGTTGCGATCAACAAAATGGACTTGATGGAATACAGCCAAGAGGTGTACCAGAAAATCAAAGCGGATTACCGTGAAATGGCGAAAAGTTTCAATATTGATGATATTCGCTTTGTGCCTATTTCAGCTTTAAATGGTGATAACGTCGTAAACCCAAGTGAAGCGATGGATTGGTACCCTGGTGCAACGTTAATGAAGCTCCTTGAAACGGTGAAAGTCGATCAAGACCAAAACCTCGAGAAAATGCGTTTCCCGGTTCAATATGTTAATCGCCCTAATTTAGACTTTCGTGGATTTTGCGGCACGCTTGCTTCTGGCTTGGTTCAAGTTGGAGATGCTGTGACAACGTTGCCATCAGGCAAAGTTTCGAAAGTGAAATCTATTTACACCTATGACGGCGAATTGGAAACTGCGCAGCCAGGGCAAGCTATTACCCTAACGTTAGAAGATGAAATCGATGTATCTCGCGGCGACATGTTAGTTCATACTGGCCATGAGCCAATTGTCACCAACCATGTTGAAGCCCATATTGTTTGGATGGATGAGAACCCACTTCGAACTCATAAAGAGTATCTGTTCAAGTTCTCTACGAAAACATGCGTAGGCAAGGTAGGAAAGATTGAGCACAAAGTTGACGTTAATACACTAAAAGAGCACGCGGAAAATAGTGATACCCTCGAATTAAATGAGATCGCACTGACGTCACTTAATCTAACAGATAAAATAGCCGTTGATGAATATCAGTATCTACCTCAGACAGGTTCATTTATTATCATTGACCGTCATACAAACGTTACTGTTGGTGCCGGCATGATAGAAAAAGTTTCTGAAGGTAAAGGAACAGATTCTCGCGTTTATTCTCAAGCAGAAAAAGAATTGAACGCTTATGTAAGAAAGCATTTCCCAGAGTGGAACTGCAGCTCTATTTAGTAGTTGATTGTTGATTTGTGGATAAATCGCAATGTTAATGTTCATAGTTTATACATTTACTTTGTATCTATTATTATCTATGATGATAAATCAGTTGTTTAAGCTGAGCAACTGTTTGAAAATTAAAATATTACCTTTTACTTATAAACGTTTATATTAGTGGAAATTATTATGAAAAAAATGGCTTTAGCAGCTGCACTAGCAGTTAGCTTCTCAGGTGCTGCTTTTGCAGCAGAAGAAACAGCGGCGGCTGGTTCTAGTACTGGTACAACAGCTGGCGCTGGTGCATCTGCAGCAGCAACTGGCACAGCAACAACAGTTGCAGTGGCGACAGCAGCAGTAGCAGCAGCAGCAGTAGTGGCAGTTGCTTCTAACGACAGTGGTGCAACGACTACAACAACTACTCGATAATTGTAGAGTAGGTGTTTAAAACCATTTTATGTGAAAGCATAGAATGGTTTTTTTATATCTAATTGATTAACTTTTCATATTGGACAGCAGCAACCAGATTGCTAGGAAGCAGAACTCGTCATGCTTAAACCTCTAATCATATCTCTTGGTCTTTTTCTTGCTGGTTGTTCTCAGCAGTTTCAAGACGTTAACTCTACTTTTGATGAAGCCTTTTTTGGAAGCTCCGATGTTGAGCTATCCAAGGAATACATTCAAACCTTACCGTATTCCAGCATTTACGCGGAAGTGAACGACCAAGGCAAAATCTTCATGGTTTTGGCCTACGTCGGTGAAAACCCTCAAACGGGCGCAGAGCAGTTAAAGTGGATGTCTTCTGACAAAGCGATGATTGTCACTGAAAATGGACGTATCGTACAAACCTTACTGCTTCCTTACGAAAACCTTTCAGGTTTGGCATTCCAACCGTTAAATACGTTCTCGTCTGCAAACAGCTCGTCACCAGATTCTTCTTCTGCGTTTGATGTGTCAGCGAACCCCGGTGTCCAAAAGTGGCAAGCGGTTTACGACTGGCAACCCAACTATCGATTCGGCTATAAAGCAAATATCACCCGAACGTATGCAGGGAATCAAACGGTCGAAACACCGTTAGCGTCTATCGATACTCAGAAGTTCCAAGAAAAGATTAACTTCCCTATGTTAGAGCAAGAGATCACCAACGAGTATTGGGTCGACAGCAAAGGCAAAGTGGTCAAAACCATACAGTATTTAGGCCCTGATATGACAAGGCTTGAGTTAACCGTCCTTAAGCATTATCAAAGCAATTAACGAACAGGGTAATGAACTAAAATGATGAATTATATTAGTCACGCAGCAAAAATGACGGGGCGTCGGTTGCCAGTAGTGAGAGCTCTGTTAATGATGAGCGCTTTGTTTGCTTTGTTTGCTTTGAGCTCTGCTTCTGCAGCATCTAACGTTGTTACGCCTTCGATTAAAACAACAATCGAACTTCCTCTTCAAGGTGTAACGCTTGAGTATAAAGCTAATGTTCGACTGCTTCAGGTATTAGACGACGCGCATGCTAGCTTTAACGTGAATGATAACAGCGGTATTGGTTACTTCCCCCTTTCGGCTCAACTGTTTGATAAAACCAATACTGAAGCTAACCAATCTATCAAAGATATCGAAGCAAAAAAACGTAATGTATTTAACCAACTTGACGCTTTCTCGGTAGAAGAACCAGAAGCAAAGTTGGTAAAGCAACAATTAGCTTCTTTCCAATATCTCAATCGAGTGTTTATTGAATTAGACCGTAATGCGGTTATCTCGCAATCAGATAAGAACCCGTTACTTGTTTCAAGCTCTAATACTAACAAGCCGTCGTCTGCTGCTATCAAAAGAGCATCGACTAGCCAAACTCAAGCCTTTTCTCTGTACTTACCACAACGACCAACTTCCATTCATTTGATGGGTGCAACGAAAGAGTCGGTAACAATGAATCTGATTGAGCATGGAACGCTGAATGATTATCTCGATGCATTACCGAACGGTTTTGTTGGTGAATCAGCAGATAAAAGCGTGGCTTATGTTGTTCAGCCAGATGGCGTGGTACAAACCATTCAATACGCTTACTGGAACGAACAGCCGGTTTATTTAGCACCAGGTGCCATCGTATTTATGGCGTTCTACTCTTTGCCATCGGAATACTCAACGTTGAACCAAGATATTGTCGATTTGCTACGTCATAAGGTTGGCTTGTAATGCTGAAACAGAAATCATTCCCTCTATCGGCAGTGTGCACATCGGTTACCTGCGCCTTGTTAATGACCAGTAGTGTGTCGGTTTTTGCCGAAACAGCCATTGATTCCTCTTCGATTCGAGCAGAAAAATCGTCATTCGACGACACTGAATACAGAACATCGCAAATGAACTTTGGTGGTGTTGGCCTAATGCAAATGCCAACAGGCCGAATGGCACCAGAAGGTAAGTTCAATTTTAGCGCTTCGTTTAACAATGATTACTACTTTTATAATGTTAGTTTGCAGGTGATGCCTTGGCTAGAAACCACCATTCGTTATACACAGGTACAAGACCTACTTTACAGTGGCCCTGACGATCAAGATTGTTCTCAGAATTCATTCAGTGGCTGTACTAAATACACGGATAAAGGCATCGACTTTAAACTACGTTTAATCGAAGAAGGGTACTATTTACCGGAAGTCTCGGTAGGGGTGCGTGACTTCGGCGGTACAGGTTTGTTTGATGGCGAATTTGTCGCGGCAACCAAGCGTTTTGGCCCCGTTGATTTTACCTTGGGTATGGCTTGGGGATATATGGGCACAAGTGGCAATTTTACCAACCCATTGTGTAAAGCTAGCGATAAGTATTGTGAACGCCCGTCTGATTTTAAAGGCAATGGCGGCAGTGTTGATTTTGAGCGTTGGTTTAAGGGTGATGCGGCAATCTATGGTGGCTTTGAATACCAAACCCCATATAAGCCTTTAACCTTGAAGCTTGAATACGATGGCAACGATTATTCTCAAGATTTTCCAGTTGTTAGTGGATATGACATGACGCAACACACGCCATGGAACGTGGGTGCTGTGTACCGTTTTACTGATTGGGGCTCTGCGAAAGTGAGCTATGAACGAGGTGATACCTTAACCCTTGGTTTTGATCTATCTACCAATTTCAATGAAATGTATTCTGTGTGGCGAGATACTGAAACAGCAGAATTGCGCCCAAGCGATGTCGAAACAGTTGACGATATTGACATGGCAGCCCTCGCGAAAGAGCTTGAAACGATCGCTGGCTATGAACAAGCGCAAATCTTGGTAGACGATAACAGTATTGTGGTTAAGGGCACTCAGGTTAAATACCGAGACAGAGATATCGCCCTTGAGCGCGGTGCGACAGTGATTGCGAACGCGGTACCAAGTTACATCGACACCTACAAAATCATTGAAAACGACAAATCGTTGGAACTCACCGAGACAACGGTCGATGTCCAAGCGTTCAAAGCGGTAGCTAACAATAGTTATCTCAATGCTCAAACTAGCGATGCAACCGATACTCACGAATTAGAGCGTAAGAAATCCGTTATTTATCATGATGGGCGTGAACGATTCGATGTGTCGATTTCACCAAACTTAGCTCAATCGTTCGGTTCGGCTGAAAACTTCTACTTATACAGTTTGGGTTTATACACCAATGCGTCGTTCTGGGCGTTAAACAATGTCGAACTGTCGGGTTCTCTTTACGTTAACTTAGTCGATAACTACGACAAGTTTAATTACGAAATTCCATCAGACGGCACCGATCAAACGCCAAGAGTAAGAACCTTGTTCCGCTCTTATGTTGATGATCCGGTTCGTTTAGACCGTTTACAACTGACGTGGTTTGAAGACTATGGCAGCGGTGTCTACACCCAAGCCTATGGTGGTTACCTGGAGAGCATGTTCGCGGGTGTGGGTGGCGAAATCCTTTATCGTCCATTCAACCAAAACTGGGCAATTGGCGCAGACATGACGGCAATAAGCCAACGAGACCCTGAAAGCTGGTTTGACACGTTTGATCAAGAGACCCAAGTCAACCCTGACGACAGTAGCCGAACTTATAAAGTGATCGATAAAGGCACCACTGGCTTTATTACGGGTTATTACACCCCACAATGGGACTTCCTGAGTGATACCTTGCTTAAAGTCGGCGTCGGTAAATTCCTTGCGGGTGATATCGGTACTCGTATCGACTTCTCTAAGCAGTTCAAGAGTGGGGTTATTGCTGGGGCATTTGTCAGCTTAACGGATATGACAGAGGAAGAGTACGGAGAAGGCAGTTACACCAAAGGTTTCTATGTATCGATCCCGTTTGATTTAGTTACCGTGAAACCAAGCTCAAGCCGTGCTGGCTTTACCTGGTTACCGATCACGCGTGACGGCGGACAAATGCTGAATAAACAGTACAACTTGTTCGATCAAACCGACGCTCGCTCACCTTGGTTCCAGAGGCCTAGTAGCGTGAAATGATTTTGATGCTTTTGGCTTCTCTATCATCGTTTTGGCTAATTATCCCTGCACTTGCAGTAAGAGTACTTGGTTAATCGCTTTAACGATTCTCATACAATGTTAAAATCCAAGTGTATAAATACACTTGGATTTTTTATTGGATATTTCTCAAAATCTGAATGTGACAATAATAATGAAGAAATCGGGGCTTACCTGCATATATTTCGCAAGCGATAATTATAAGACTAGAACACCCGAAGCTGGTTTCGTTTAATGATAAAAACCATCCACTTAATCTTTATATTTACTGTTTGGCTATTAGTTTTTTTCTCTTGAACGTTAATTGGTCTCGATATAGTCTTTTACTCGAGTTGTGACTTTCTCCAGTGCCTCTTTGCGCTCTTCAAAGTAATCATATCGGTCATAGATTCCTTCTACGCCTTTGAGCTTGTGATTTAAACAGCGTTCTGCAATATGGTTAGATACTTTTTCTGCAGCGAGTAAGCTACGGCAGGTTCTGCGTAAATCATGAACTGCAAAGTGTTTGATGTCCCCCATTTTATTTGGTGGCTGTATTTTCCTTCCCGGCTCTCGACCAAACATTTTTGAAATGGCCCTGTTTAGCGTATCTTTCCCCATATGAGGAGCTTTACTTTTCCTTCTATTAGGAAATACGTAATCTGAGCCACAAGCACGTACAAGTAGTTCTTGAAACCATAGTAAGCAAAGCTTAGGGAGAGGAATTGTAAAACCTGTGCCTGATTTACTTCTCTCCGCTGGTAAATGCCATAAAGCGTTATCAAGGTCGAACTCAGCCCACTTCGCCTCGGTTAGTTCAGATTTACGAATGCCAAGGGCTTTGTTGCGTAATT
>NZ_MCZK01000061.1 GCF_002875945.1 Vibrio lentus | reverse complement strand
CGTGACCATCACGGGCTCAGACGACGCGGCGGTTATCACCCCAAGTGTTCCGGGTGATGATAAAGGCGAAGTGCAAGAAGACGTGACGCTAACGACCGGCGGCAACCTCAATGTTGACGATCCAGATTTAGACGAAGCGGTGTTTACCGCGCAGACCGATGTTCAAGATGGCAACTACGGCACCTTCAGTATCGATGCGGACGGTGAGTGGACGTACA
>NZ_MCZK01000060.1 GCF_002875945.1 Vibrio lentus | reverse complement strand
TGAATTACGCAACAAAGCCTAAGGGAGATATAAATAAGCTAAAGAGATTAGAGGTTAAATACAGGCGAAGTGAAAAAATAAGTGCAGCAAATAATGCAGCTCTCACATTATCTGAACTCGAAATTGATTTTAATAATAAAATAAAATGGTTAGATAGAGTTATCTCAGGGGAGCGAGATGAATATAATAAGTATCGCGCAATTACAGATAAAGGAATACTGTTTTTACGCGAGAGCAAGGATATAGAATTAACGTTAAGTGAGATTCTTTTACTACAAAGTGCTTATGCGTATGGATTTAATCAAAAATCAGATTCAATATTTAATCGAGCCCATGAAATACTATGGAATTATAGCTCCAAATTAAATGATATACATACGAAGACTCTACTGTTCAAGCATAGTTCATTATACTGGAGAATTAGTGGAGATGAATCTAGGGAGATGAAGTATAGTTCGCTTCTTTCAGAAAGTGTTTTTAGTGGCAGTAAGAGTATCTTGGACAAAATGAAGCATTATTATGTAATTATTCGCATGAAACAAATTACTCCAAATTATGGATAATAAAGCATAACTTGGAGAAACTTGAAATTATATGAAATTTTGTCTGGCTTGATATATTAAACCATTCCTCTCTCTTTCGCCCATTCAATGAACTCTTTGTATGGGCGTTTTCCTCTCATCCCTTTCACCGCTTTTGGGAAGCCAAGTTCTTGAGTCCAACGCCACAGAGTAGGTTGGCTAATACCAAGAGTTTCACGAACCTCTTTATCGCTGATGAAAAAGCGTTGTGTTGCTAGGTTTATCGTTGAATTAGCCATTTTGATTTCCTTTCTTAATTGAACTTTTCATATAACAAACATAAAACACCGTACAAATAACGGCATAGACGGCGAAACTGATCATTGGGCCACTCCTTTTGCTGGTGGCATAATTCGTACTCGGTTTGTTGTGTGCCAACACATTGCATCCCCATTAAACAAGCCGCCTTCGCGTAACTTAGCGCAGCCTTGTGGTAGTTGTTCACCACACTTACCGCAGCAACCGAGATCGTTTTCAATCTTTGGTATCTCGGCATGAACACGGTGAATAAGCGACTGCAAAGCTTCAACTTGCGTGTAAGGTTCGCTTGGGTAAGCGAAGAGCTGGCAAATATCATCAAGCTTTGTCATTTCATCGGGTGATAACGTCACTCTGATATCGTTATTGTCACTGGTCTTACGCTTATCCCTTAGGCGCTGTGCACGAACAGCAGCTTGTTTGCGCTTGCGTTCTTCATTCATTTTTCGGCCTTGCGCTTACGAGAGTTCGCTGTCTTTTTCATTGGAGAAAGTAACTGGCGAGCTTTTGCTAAACAAAAGTCGAAACACTTTCCACCACGGCCTCCGAACGAAGCGTTGGTTCGATAGGTTTCAATCGCGAAATTGCATGCGCGATTTGCTTCATGGTGTTCGTAGCCTTCACCAAGTAATATTTGATGAATATTTTTATGGATAAACTCTTCCTGAGAGTTTCGAAGTAGGGAAGTCGTCATTACACAAAGTTCCTTTAGTTTCTGGGTGAAACCTGGCAATCAGTCTAAGTACTTGAAATTGGTGGTCAGCCAGTTATATACTGATTGCGAGGCTTGGTTCTTTAGTTCTAAGTCTCATTGCACAAAGTAAGCCCTTATTGGTTTGGTCACCGATAAGGGTTTTCTTGTTTTAGTCGTTTGCCCAATCGTAGCCAGTTTCTATATCCATATCGTAAGCTGATATTTCTTCGCCTTTTCCAATCTCCATAACTTGATCGTGGATGTCACCAAAATCTATAACACTTCCTGTGGCATACATTCGGAATAGATAAGATTCAAAATCGCGCTTGAATGTGATTACTTTTGCTTTTTTACTGCTGCCTTGAGAGCTAATGTCGAAGCCAATTACTTTACGGGTGTTGATATCGACTTCTATGGATGCACGGCATTCACTAAATCTTTTATTCTCGTTAGAACGATAGCTATCTGATTCAGCTTCCCCATCAAACCCAATACTGATAAAGCTCGAGTTCCAGTTTTCATTTCCACGCTTGAAGCACACCATAAATCTTCCAGAATGGTCACATTCATGATCTGTAATTCCATCTTTCAACATGGTTATCAAATCATCAAATTGAACCGTTTCGCCTGCTGTAGGACAGATCTCGTTTAGCAGGGTATCGACTTGGTTTATCACTGGGCCTTCAATGTGTTTGTTAAAACGCTCACGGATAGTCGTAGTGATAAAGTGGTTGTATTCAAGAATGCCAAGGTTATCCATATCCAGTTTTAGTTGGCTTTTTAGCGTGTCTTGAAATGCTTTCCCAAAGTCCGAATAACTACGGAAAAAGTCGGTAAGTTCGCTGGTGATTGTTTCTTCAATTTTCTTCTCAATTGCTTCTTGTAACTCAGCTGAAGCGAGTGTGTTTTTTACTGCATTGGTAGCGATTTGTTCGATGTTTAACATGGTTATTCCTTAGCTATAAAAGGGTGGTCAGCCCTTGGTTAAAGTCTCATTGCACAAAGTAAGTGAGGTGTTATTGCGTTAATTCATCTAAGTACTTATTGGTGTCCTTAAACCACTTTGTTATCTGTTTATCGTGGTGTTTCCCTGCTTGAATATAACTTTCCAAATCAACTTGATTATCACCTTCTGAACGATAGCCGTCGGTATGAACTGCGATAGTGATGAGTTGAACATGAGCCGAAAAGTCAAAGAAGACATCATGTGCTGTCGTCATGGTGATCTCGAAGCAACGTCCCATCAGGGTTGAAATTTCTTTGGCATATCGTTTACATAATCGAGCTGAAAGTTCGGGCTTTTCACATGTTGGGAATTCAATTGGTACTGTCACTTTTAACCTCCTAGTTAGTTGGTAGAACCATTGAATTCAACTTATTGCTCAATTGATCAGAAAGAGCATTGAATTTATGAATGGTTTGAGCGTCTTCTGTGGCTACTCGAACTTCTAAGTTTTTGCATTTATCGCTTAGCTGAATGAGCTGTTCTAGCTCGTCATAAAACGGGTCGCTTTTTGGCATCTTTGCTAAGAAGTGTTCGAAGCTCGTTCTATGTAATTGAATGGCTTTAGAGCCTTCTAGAGTTTGATTTATGGTTTCAATAGGTAGTTGGTTCATTCTTTTCTCTCTAACACATTGCGTTGTTATTTAAATTACACCTAATGTGTAAATGATGTCAACACATAAAGTTGTTTTTGTGGGCGTAAAAAAACCTGCGAATGCAGGTTTTGGTTTGAAGTAAGTAATTTCGGTCGACTATAAATCCATAATTACTTGTTTTACAAAGCCAACTATACGGCAGTTACCGTTAATAGGGATTGGTTGATAGCTTGGATTTAGAGGGATTAAAAATTTATTTGGCCCATCAATTTCTAACTTTTTGATGGTTGCTTGTGGTTCATCATTAAGTGTCGCGACAACAATCTTGCCACTATCCGGTGCAGAGCAGGGTTCAACTATGACTATTGAGCCATCTGGTATGGAAGGAGAGCCAAAGGGGTTGGTCATCGAGTTTCCAGTAACTCGCAATGCAAAGGCATCATCACTTACTTTTGCGGGTGTAAACTGCCATTCAAACTCTTCATCAGCAAGGTTTAGCTGCACACTTTTCCAGTTGCCTGCTTGTACATTACTTATTAAAGGGACTCTTTTTAGAAGAGGTACAACTAGGTTTTCGGAATTAACGAAGCCCTGTTCAGGGTTCGAGTAACCTTTACCGGTTAGTAACCAAGATGCATCGCATTCTAAGGCTTTAGCAAGAGAGATGATATTTCTAGGTTTAGTTGTGACGCCACCTTCAATTTTAAAAATTGACTGCTGCGCAACTCCTACTAGTTCAGCTAACGATGCTTGGGATAAACCAAGTAGTTTTCGTCTTTGTTTGACCCGCTCAGCTAAGCTCATTCTTTCTTTCCTTCCTTCCACTCTAGTTGTCATTTTTAAATGCGTTCAAACTGTGATGTTCATTATCACAACAAAATGTGTTAATTGACAATTGCCCTAAGTTGTATTCAAATAACAACTAAAGTTAGTTATTGAGAGGTTTGAAATGTCCGCTATTGAACGATCTACTGAAATTCTAGGAGGTCAAACATCATTAGCAAAGCTTTTAGGTGTAAGTCAGTCCCACGTTTGGAATTGGATTAATCGAAAACACCAAGCTCCAGCAAAATATATTCGTGCAATATCAGAAGCGACAGGGGGCGAAGTGTCAGTGAAAGAATTATTAACTGACCATGAAGATACTAACTGAAATGAACAGATAGACCTGATCACCAACATTCTGGATAAACAACCAGTAAGGAATAATCATGCAACCTAGTTTAAAAAGCGTTATGCATAACGCGGTAGTCGCTTGGCGAAGTGATGCAACGAAAGAACAAATTGCGGAATATATTTCTCGCTTCTATCACAAGATGAAAATCTACGAAGAGGAAGACTGCCAAAGGGAACACCTTCTCAAAGTACCGTCGGCTTTGAACAATCCAAACAACACTCAAAATCTATTTCGCTATGTCAGCAGAACAAGCACAGAGGCCAAAGCTAACGTTATGGATTTGTTGCCTGCAGTTATTGCAGCACTACCTAAAGCTAGGGCAACAGCTGCACTGAATCAATTCCTAAACCCGCTTGGATATTCGGTTGCGGCTATTGGCTCATGTCAAACCATGGCGAACCGTGATCAACTGCTCGCCGATTTTAGCAAAGAGTCATCTGAAGCACTCCGTTCGATACTTTTACTCAGTGAACACGCCACGTCTGACCAACTTCGTGATGCTTACCGAGAGTTACAAGAGAGTGCCGGTTCTCATGATCCGTTACTTAAATACTTAGAAACATTGATGGCGCAAAAAGGCTGACCACCTGAATGCATTTATTAACCACGTTAATTAACAAAACAAGAGAACTTTGTGCAATGAGTCTTTCTTATCAAAATTACCACGGCCAAATGCTGTGGGTAGCAAACAACGGCAACTGTCGCTATGTGGTGTCGCGCAATAAAGCGAAGCAAATCCTACAAACCATGAAGGCGAGGGCGGTTAAGTGATCGAATTCCTAGATAGGCCCATCGCTTTTCATCGGCCATTCGTCAAGCTAGGTATAGGCATTACGGGCGCATTAATGCTAAGCCAAGCGATTTATTGGAGCCGCAGAACCAACGCATCCGGTTACTTCTATAAAACTCAAGCTGAGTGGGAAGATGAAACCGGAATGACGCGTAGAGAGTTAGATACAGCTCGAAAAAAACTGCGTGATTTATCCATTCTTGAAGAGAAAAAGCAGGGTGTTCCGTGCCGTATTTTCTACAAAATCAATGAGCCAAACTTGATTGAACAATTGCGCCATTCTAGTTTGGCGGAATGCGCCAAGCAGTGCAGTACAAATACGTCAACCTGTGCTGCACAAAAGCGCCAAACTAAAACAGAGATTACACAGAGACTACCAGAGACTACAAACAATAAAGATCATGTGTCGGTGGTTGAATCTTGCTTTGCTCGGCTATGGGCGGCATTCCCTACCAAGAAATCCAAGAAGAACTCGTTAGCAAAATTCAAAAGCATCGTGACAGCGCAAAGTGAACCCCCAGAGGTATTCACCAACATGCTTTGCCAGGACGTCGAAAACCGAGTAGCAAACCGCCAGTTTGGTTTCGATAAGCTTCACCTAACGACTTACTTGAATCAAGAACGATGGAACGACGACCATGAAATCAATCACTCAAGCACTGCTCAATCAAGCAACACAGCCACAGGATCACAAGCAAACCGAGTTGAACAACACAACGCAGAGTTGCTCGCCCGCTACGGACACACTGCCGCACCAAGTGGGCAACCAGACTTTGCACCTGAGTGTGGAGGATTGGATTCAGGCGAAGTTTGTGGAGGGATACGGAGCGAAGTGGGTTTACAAGGCACTACCATCGACCTGGACTCAAGCGATTTCCACGATGTCGGTAACTGATGTTCGAAGAGCCGTAAGCCAAGCTCTGCTAGAAGGGGATGCGTGGCCGCCAAGCTTGCCTGAGTTCGTTAACATGGGCCGTGAAGAGTTGGTTGATATCGATGAAGCTTTTACCCGAATGCTACGCTGTGAGCCCAAAGGGGATATCGAGTATTGGGCATCGCAAGAAGTGGGTTTTGTTTGTCGTGGACAACTAAGTGAGCGGGAAGCCAGGGCCAAGCATCGCAAAGCACTGAAGAAGTATGCTGAAAAAGCGAAAGCAGGTTCACTACCTGCAAGAAGTACGATGCGTTTAGCCGACAAATCGAATGTTAAACCCATCAATGAAATTACAAGACCAGACCCAAACAAGTTCAATAAGAACTCGGTGTTCGCAAGGGTCGCAGCAATGGGAGCAAGGGCGTAATGCAATTTGAAAAGCTACTGGCAAAGTTCAATGTAAAAGGGATCAACTACGAACCATCGCTAGGTGGGAAGGGGTTACTTTCTCAGGATGAGCAGCTGGCAATTGTCGGTCTAGCATGGAAGGAATCACCAGTAGGGTTTCTGGTGTTGTTCGTTGAGTGCTTGCAAGACAAGCCTGCATTGAAAAAGCTATACCAAGCCACCCTGATTGAAGCCAACACGCTAATGGAAACATGGAGAGGCCCATACCCAGATAAAGCGCTCCAAGCTTTAGTCTCTACCGCGATTGCAGAAGCGACGCAGCAGTTCGGCCAAGTCTGCCCTGAATGTAATGGCAGCGGTAAATACATTGCCAAGAACCGAGCAAGAAGAACCTGCCCATGCTGCGATGGTGGTCGAATAGGCTGGACTCAAGAAACCCGCTTTGCTTACTTCTGCCAAACCTTACCTGTTACTTATTCACGCTTTCATCGTTACCAGAAGATATTGGTTAAGTTAGTGACTTGGCTTACGAACAAAAGAACAGCAGCAGCGTTGGCACTCCAAGGCCAGTTAGATGAAGAGATGGTGGCATGAGCTTTTCGAGCTATATCTCGTTATGTTTTTTGTTATTTGAAATTGATAAAAAGCTTGATGGGGTATGAAACACATGGGTTTAAGGCGAGTTGGAATGGTTAAGGTGAGTGTGATTAAGTGGAGGTGTAGAAGAGTTAAGGGGGCTTCTACACCTTCGCTTGCCCTTGGAATCAAACGCCCCGAAAGGGGCGTTTTGTTCTCGTAAATTTGGCTTTAGAAGTGGTAATGCTAAATGTATCATTTCGAATTATTTATCTAGTTAAATCCAGGTCATATTATGAAGAAATCTATCATTGCCGCTACTGTATTGATAGCGCTGTTTTACAACGGTACTAAGTACAACACTTATGAACAGTGCCTCATTGACAACGTTACGTCGGCTAAAACCGAACTTGGGGCACGGGTTATGCTAAATATGTGTCGTGATAGATGTCCACAAAGCCATGCGTGATTCGAGTTAAAATTAATGCTGAGTAAGAAGAACATGCCGTTGCTGTGATGTCGGTTATATTGAGAGGAAAGAAAAATATCTCTTTTGAAGTGATTTTTCTTTGATTTCATGTCAATATTGGCATAATCCTTGAGTTAACCAGTTGTTTTGAGAGTTTCTTGCAACCTTTACCCCGCATAGGTGGAACGTAACCATGATTAAGAGCTTAAAGTTTAGTAACTTTTGTAGCTTTAAAGAAGAGTCCGAACTCAATTTTGAATTTGACGGAAAGACACCGGATAACGTAAAGAAAGGCCGTGAGCTTTCGAATGTAATGTGCATTAAAGGCGCGAATAGCTCCGGTAAAACTAATTTATTTAAAGTCCTTGATTTGTTGTCGACAGTTTGTGGTTATGGAGCGAGACTGCATAAAGACGAGCGTGTATATGTTGATAGCTATTTCTACAATGATAAACCGTCAATTATAAAGATTGAGTTTATTTATGAATCAATATTCTACGTATATGAAATTCATCTTACTAAGCAAGGGATAGAGTTTGAAGAGTTAAAGTATCGAGAAAAAGAAGGTAGATTAAAGAAGGCTTATACACGTGTTAAACGTGAAATTACAACATTAGGCCCTGATTTCGGAGAATTGAAAACTGTCACCTTAAAAAATAATGCATCGGTAATGGCACTAGTAGAGAATAATGAATTTTCTGACAAGTTGCATGTTATTGAAGTTGCAAATTCGTTCTTTAGTAGAATATTGTCAAATGTAGGCTATTCCGGACATACTGATATTGAATCAGGCTTATTTGATTTGACAAAAATTTATCACGATGATGAAGACACATTTAGAGGCGTAAATGCAGTAATTAGATCAATCGAACCATCAATTAAAACAATTGAAATTGATGAAACAATCGATCATGAAGGCAAGACAATTTATTTTCCTCTATTTGTTCATGAGGTGGAAGGTAAAGAAGTTAGATTGACAATAAATAAGGTTTCGAGCGGAATTCAAAAACTATATAAAACTTTAGGTAATTATTTTTTAATTTTACGCTCTGGTGGGATATTAGCGTTAGATGAGTTCGATATACACCTTCACCCTCAGATTACACCTTTATTATTAGCGCTATTTGACGATCTGTTATTTAATAAAAATGGAGCGCAATTAATTATATCGACACACAGTACTGAAATATTGGATATTTTAGGTAAGTACAGGGTTATTCTTGTTGATAAAGTGGATAATGAGAGTTTTTGTTATCGACTAGACGAACTACCAATTAGAAACGATCGTGGAAATATCGGTGACTTATATATTGATGGTAAACTTGGTGGGATCCCTCAATCGAAAGGTGTTGATTTAGAAACGTTGACGGTGTGTTTTGATGCCGAAAATTAGAGTTTTCTATTTGTTATCCTTAATTATATATTTTTCTTTGCTATCAATATCTGCACATGCTCATATAGTTGGATCACAAACTAGAGCTGAACTTATAGTAGTTCCTGAGGTTGAAACAAAAGCTAATAAAATGAATTTAGTTGTTCATAATAATGAAGATAAGGTGCTATACAGCGAGGTTAACACTAGGCTGTACGAACTCATCAAAAAAATTGAGAAAATGGATGCCTTGGGTGCAACTAAAGAAGAGTTAAGAGTTTATCACTCAAAGGTTTTACTATATGAGAGAGATCTTCAGTATATAGATAAGAATGTTACTGATAGGGTTAATGATCTATATCAGATGTTAGGGTTCATATTCACTACATTTTCTATATTGTTGGTAATTTCAGGTTATATCGCTTGGAGAACAAAC
Organism: Vibrio lentus; assembly: GCF_002875945.1. Classification (GTDB taxonomy): domain Bacteria; phylum Pseudomonadota; class Gammaproteobacteria; order Enterobacterales; family Vibrionaceae; genus Vibrio; species Vibrio apostichopi. The sequence continues at coordinate 24,175 of NZ_MCZK01000060.1, read as the reverse complement.
AAAACTGTTGCCAGAGATGAAGCAAGAGAGTGGTGTAGGAAAGAATTAGGTAAGGAGACTAAGTCGGAAAGAGAAGTATTTGCTAAAGAACTGGATGAAATGAAAGCGTCAGCTCTTAGTACTGCTAAAGGTTTTAAGGAATCTTTGGAAAATGAATACGCATCTTATAAGAAGTCTATTGCAAGGCACGAAATGCAAAATTCAGCAAGTTCTGCGCATGAGTCTGCAAACGTTACTTTTTCTGAAGATGATAAATCAGGTAACAAAAAGAAAACTTCTAGGCTAAAGGAGCTGTCGGCTGGTTTGGAGTCTGATTTGGAAAATGCCGTATCATCGAAACAAGAACAATAGAAATAATGTTGGGTTGACAATTACCCAATAATGAAGCAAAATCACCACAGTCAAAACCTCACCTACTCGGTGGGGTTTTTGCGTTTTAGCGCGTTAAACAATCCCTTGGCACCTTTTTAGGTGCTTTTTTTGTGCCTTCAATTTGAGCCAGTTTCTTGCCTATGTTTACAAACTTTACCCAGTGGGCGCAGGAGTGGAAAGGGCGCCTCATCGCTTATGGCGGCGGCAGCAGTGTCAGTGTTTTTAGCGGCACCGTAGCAGCCAAAGCGAAAGAGGCCAGCGATGCTGCCTTGGCTATTCCCGAAATCACTACCGCAAACCTTATTTCTTTTGGTGGCTTAGTCGTCATTGCTGGCAGGCTAGCTTTCGACATTTACGTTTACGTTGATCAACAGCGTAAGAAACGGAACAAAAACAATGGATGCAAAACAACTAACTCAACTGGTCGTTAGGCCCACGCTTCAAACGCTAGGCTTACATAGTAAAGCGGCCGAGCAATTGATCATCGGCACCATCTTCCAAGAAAGCCGCGCCAAGTATTTAAAACAAATTGGCGCTGGCCCTGCGCTTGGCATCATTCAAATGGAGCCGGCGACTTATCACGACATCTGGAAAAACTACCTTGGATACAAGAACGAACTTTCAAGCAAGGTTCGAACACTTGCAAGTGTTGGCAGTTTTGAAGGTGGCTACCCCAATCAGTTTGAGCTTGTCACCAACTTAGCTTACGCGGTGGCTATGTGTCGGATCTTCTATCGCCGAAAACCGTATGCGCTCCCTGTAGAAGGGGATGTGGCCGCTATGGCCGAGTACTGGAAGGTGCATTACAACACGGTGCTAGGAGCTGGAACGGAAGAAGAATTTATCGAGAACTTCCCTAACGAAATTCTCGACTGTTAAGCAATTCAATCACGGCGGCCAATGGGTCGCTTTTTTTATGGAGTAACGAAAATGAAGTGGTTTTTTGTTGTGTTCCTTGCCTTGTGTCCTGGCGCTGTGTTTGCAGCCGATGAGAGTGTGCCGGTGTTTAACCTGCTCATTGAACTACTAGGCGATAAAGGAACTTTGATTGTTGGTGTGCTTTGTACTGTTGGTTACATCTGGGCGCTGGTGCGGCAATGCATTCCCGCCAGTTGGTTGGCTTCGCTGCCCGACGTTTTGGTGGATTGCTTGGAATGGTTAGCCGCCAACAAGGGCCATGCCGCCAACAAGCAGTATAACGCCCCGAAGTTTGTTAAACGTACCAACGCCCCATGAGTTGGTTAAAGGCGGTGCCTATTATTGGGCAGTTGCTTCTTAAAGCGGTGGCGTTGTGCGAACGGCGCCAACGCAAAAAAGACTTAAAGCAACAGGAGCAAGCACGGGATGCGATTAAGCACGATCCGAAAACTCGCCATCGTGAGCAGTTTGGTGATAGCGTTGGCCGGGTGTCAGTCAATGTCACGAGCTATTCAAATCAAAAGCGCGAAAAGCTGTAAACCCACGGCGCCATTACTTGAATGGTACGAAGTAGACGAAGGCGGTGTTTATTATCCCAAGCGTTCGTTTACTAACTTGCAGCTTTATATCGAGGATTTAAACGACTGTATTGATTACTACCAAGTGAACCCTGGTTAAGGGCTAGAAACATCTTTACCTAATTATCACCACCAATAGCAAAACGCATTTCTCAATGAGCGCCGCCGAGCGTTCTCAGGCGTAAGCCATTTTCATGCAGGCTAACGGTGGTGACCCTTTTCTAGCGTGGGTTCCTCGCTGTCTTGCTTGTTAGCCATGATCATATTCAGCTCGCTGCTGAAACTCCTTATATGTTAGCGCAAGTCCAGATTCAAAAAGGAACAAGCAGAGTTTGAGAGAACTTCATTAATAGGTAACGTCAGCTTAATGCGAATAAGGGCGTGACACTCGGAGAGACGAGACTCATTCAAGAGGGCTTTCAATGAACAATGAAAAACGACTTTGGAATTTAACCGAGTTGGAAGCGTTCGATTATCACCGTTCTACGATCCGCAAAAAGCTTAAGTCTGCAGGTATTGAGCCTATCGCATTTAAGGGACAAACCCCGCTTTATGATGTGGTTCAGGTGACGCCTTATTTATGTAAGGCACCTTTAAAAGAAAGTGATGCTCCCGATTTGATGGGCTTTAAAACCGCCGCTGAACTGAGAGCTTACGTTCAATCCGAACGAGAGAAGTTAGCACTGCAGAAAGACTCAAACGAGTGCATTGCAAAAGAAGACTACGAGAATGAAATAGCCATTTGTATTTCTGGTGTAAAGGGCTTTAAAGACAAAGTAATAACACGTATTGAATCGGCGATCCCAACGGCAACAACGCAGCAGCTAGAAGATTTAGAAAGCTTACTTAATTTTGATTTAAAGGCGGTATCTGATGGGCTTGAACAAGTTTGATTCACGCCTTGGTGTTCAATTCGCCGATGCGGGCAAGATCCGGCGAGAGCTCGCTTATCTTTGTGCGCCAACCGATAAAACCCCCATTGAAGCTGCTGATGAAGATTTGTGGATCTCTGATGGGACGGACGTAACGAAGTTTTTATCCTCATTGGTGCCTTATATGAAAGAGCCAATGAACTGTTTGGCAAGGCGTATTTATGAGGCGGTGATTGTGGTCGGCCCCGCACGTTCGGGAAAAACTAAAGCGTTAGTCGAAGGGTGGATTAATTACACGGTGACGCAAGCTCCTGGCGATATGTTGCTGATTTACAGCACCAAGACCAAAGCGGCAGATATGTCTAAAGCCGATTTAGACCGCTGCTTTTCAGCGACGCCAGGTATTGCACGTTTAAGAACGGGGCGAAAGTCCGACGATAACATCACGTCGAAAAAATTTAAAAACGGCATGAATCTCAAGTTAGATTCTGCAACAGAAACCAGCTTATCGGCGTCGACGTATCGTTATGCCGGTGCGACCGATTACGACAGAGCTGATGATGGAGTGGGCCAAGAAGGCTCGAAGTTTGAACTGATGTTAATGCGTGTTCAAAACGCCAAATCTTCAGGCATGGTGATGGCCGAAAGCTCTCCTGGTCGTATTGTTAGGCACCCTAAACCGGAAGAAGAATTACTAGCCCATGAGGCACAACCATGTGGCGGTATCGCATCGCTGTACAACCAAGGCGATAGACGCCGTTTCTATTGGTTGTGTGACGATTGTCATACGCACTTTAGACCAGAATTCGAAACCTTAAAATGGGACGACAAAGGGGATCCTTTGCTCTCGTCTCAAACCGCATATGTGGCTTGCCCAAGGTGTGGCCATCGTATTGAAGAAGTCGAAAAACATTCGAAGAATCTGAGTGGGCATTGGTTTCGTGAAGGTGCGGTCAGTCAATACGGCGAGTTAGTTGAAGAAGAATCAGAGATACGCACAACGAAATGGGCCACGTTTTGGTTTGAAGGGGTGATAGCCGCTTACAGCAGTTGGCAAAACTTGGTGTATCGCTACCTCAATGCCGAAGCCATTTATGAAGACAGTGGCGATGAAGATGCACTGATCTCCTTCATCAATACCCGAATGGGGCGCTCTTATATTCTGCAATCTCAAGGGCAAGATATTGGTGCTCATGAGCTAATGGAAAAAGCCAAAGGCAATCCTTATCTGCGCGGTGTGGTGCCTGTCGGTGGCCGCTTCTTGATAATGAGTATCGATGTTCAAGGTGGTAAATCCAATGCTCGGTTTGTGGTGCAAGCTCAGGTGTTTGGCGAAGGTCTGCAGCGCTGGGTGATCGACCGCTTTGAAATTTTAACGACACCGCATCGAAATGGTGACCGTATTAACCCTGCCATTTACGCTGAAGATTGGGATCTACTTATCGAGCAGGTGATCAAGAAAACGTATCCCGTTGTCGATGACAGTGGGCGGGTAATGAAACCGATATTAACGCTGTGCGATTCTGGCGGTTCGGCTTCTGAAAAAGACGGCAAGAAGACTTCCGTGACCGATTTTGCTTACCAGTTCTATAACCGGCTCAAAGCTAAAGGGTTGTCACATTTGTTTCGCCTCGTGAAAGGCGCCAGCAACAAAGATATGGATTCACTGATTAAAGAGTCATACCCAGATAAGCGCAGCAAATTGGCGCATGGCGAGATCCCTTTATTAATGTTGCACACCAATCGACTTAAGAACCGTGTCGTGGCCAGCTACTCTCGTGAAGAATTCGGCTCTCGATATTTTCATTTGCCTGCATGGGCGGAAAGAGAGTGGTTCGATGAACTGACGGCTGAATTCATTGATGAAAAAGGTCAATGGATCTGCCCTGATAAGACGCGTAACGAGAGTTTTGATTTATGCGCGTATGCCGAAGCCGGGATGCATTTTCTTGGTGGAGATGAAATCCATTGGGAAAGCGCACCACCTTGGGCGTCTGAATGGCAGATTAACCCGAATGTAATTGATGCTGACTTACAACCTGTTTTCGAGCGCAAGCCTAAGAAACGTTATAACCACTCAAGAGGTATTTTCGGATGAGTTTAGCGATACCAACCAATCAAGAGCGTTTGCAATGGTACCTCGAAGCCGAACAGAAAATCTTACAGCAACAGTCTGTTAAGACGGCAGAAGATGAAGAGCTAACCTTGGCGAGTCTAGCGACGGTGCGTAAAGAGATAGAACGTTTGCAACGCATTATTGCTCTGCAAGCCCAAGGGGGGCGACGCTCTATGATACGGAGAAATTATCTTGAGTAGCCAAAACTTGCTCGACAAGCTAGTGGCCGTATTTAGTCCTCGAAAAGGCTTGGAACGTGCCTACGACAGACGGCTGTTGAATAAATACAACGCAGCACTTCCCCGAAACCCTCATACAAAAAAGACAAATAAACAATCGAAAGGCGATTCAAATTCGTTGAACAAAGGCGCGAAAGCGGTGTATCAACGGGCGCGACATATGGATGAAAATAACCCATTTGTTACGGCCATTTTGGATGAGCTTTGCGCCAATGTGATTGGTCCGAATGGCATCATGGTGGAGCCTCAACCTCTAAACCATAAAGGTGAGGTTCATATTGAATGTGCTCAGGCGATCATGACCTGGTGGGAGAACTTTTCTTTAAACCAAAACATCGATGCTGAACATTCTCGCGCGGAAACTGAATGGCTTGCGGGTCGAACATGGTTTCGCGATGGCGAGGTGTTTTGTCGAATGTTCATGGGTAAGCACAGTGATTTGGTTTACCCAACAGAGACGCCCTTTGCGGTGCAGCCCTTTGAGCCTGATTTTATTCCTTCGCATATAACGGAAGCTGAAGGGGGACTGTTTGAAGGTATCAAGCGAAACAAGCTCGGCCAGGCTATCAGCTATTTGATTCAGAGAGACTCAAGAGGGTTTGAGTTTGTTGATGTTGATGCGCAGTTTGTCTGCCATTTAAAGTTTACTCGGCGTTTTCATCAAAACCGTGGCATTTCCCTTTTGCATTCGATTTTGGATTTGGTCGATGACATCGAAGATTACGATCAATCCGAACGTATTAGCGCCCAGATAGCGAGTCGTTTTGCTTATTACATAAAACGAGACCCGACATTGAATTCAAATACATCAGACGCGTTCGATCGCGGTGGTGATTTGTTTTTAGGTATGGGGAATTCGTTTGAACTGGCACCCGGTGAAGATGCAGGGGTTGTGGAGAACAATCGAAAAGAAACCATGAGCAGTCCTTTTAGAAATGCTCAGCTGCGACTGGCCAGTGGGGGCGCAGGAGTGAACAACTCTAGTGTGACCCGAGACTACAGCAACGGCAGTTATTCCGCTCAGCGCCAAGAGTTAATCGATTCGTTCAGTCGCTATCGAGTGCTGCAGCGAAAGTTTGTTTTAGGTTGGACTCGTCCACAGTATCGACATGCTTTGCAAATGGCGATGCTTGCCGGTGAAGTCAAAATCCCTGCCGACGTTGACCGAAAGTCCATTTTGAATGCCATTTATCAAGCGCCAGTGATGCCATGGATTGATCCTGGTAAAGAGATGGTGGGCGTAGAGAAAGGGACACGTTTGGGGCTGTATTCGTTAAGTCATGCACAGCGTGAACGCAATATTAACCCTTTGTCTACTCGCCGTGAAATTCAGTCGGAGCGGCAACAAATGAATGATATGCACATCGTGAGCACTTCGGACCCTGCTCATGCTACAAAGCCCAACAATAAAACAGAAGAGGCAAAAAATGCCAAAGCCAAATAAGAGCTGGTACACGCTCAAAAATGAAGCCGATGTGATTAAGGTCTGGGTGCATGGAGATATCAGCGCTTGGGATATTGATGCGACCGAAATCATCGCTGCGTTACAAGTGGCCAATGGGAAAGAGGTCGAGTTACGAATGCTCAGCGGCGGTGGCAGCGTCTATCAAGGCCTAGCGATGTACAACGCACTGAAGGCGCATAAAGGAAGGGTGGTGGGCATTGTCGATGGCATGGCCGCGAGTATTGCGACTTATGTCCTGCTGGCCTGTGATTCTATCCGTATGCCTGAAAATGCCATGTTGATGATCCATAGCCCAGCCATTGGAGCATGGGGTGGTGAGAAGGAAATCAATTCAGCGCTTCAACAGTTGCAAGCGGCGACCAAGACCATTTCTGAAGCGTACGCTGAAAAGTCGGGTCAACCTCTTGAAGAGGTTCTGACCGCTATGGAGAGTGAAACCTGGTTCACCGCGCAAGCCGCTAAAGATTGGGGGCTTGTCGATGAAGTGGTTGAAGCGGTCGATCTCAGTAACTCATTACAGAGTTTCGATGAATCTGATTTTAAGAATTTCAAACAAGCGCCAAGTGAGCTGATGAATTCGCTAACGCTACAGTCGAATGAACCGACACCTTTGGCAGCGTCTGCTAAGCCAAATGAACCTCAAATAAACAAACCCAAGCAGGTAAGCGACATGCCGAAACCAAATGAAGAATTACAAAACGCTGTAAAAGCAGAGAATCAACGCCAAGCAGATATTCGTGCGTTGTGCGCTCAACATAAAGTCAGCGAGGCATTAACCAATGAAATGCTGACCGACTTATCGTGCTCAGTAGGACAGGCATCCACTAAGATTTTAGAAAGTATTGGTAGCCAATCAGCGACAGGTCAGCAAGAGCCTGAAGCGAATTTGACGGCCACGCACATGAGACTTGGCAACGGCAACCATGTCAAAGACGAACTGCAAAATGCGTTGAATGCGCGTTGTGGTGTTGCGGATTTAGAAAAAGACAACTCGTTTAGTCATGAGTCATTACTGAATATGGCGCGCGCTTGCCTCGATGTGAATGCACGAAGCGCCATCACTAAGAATGAATTGGTGAACCGAGCGTTTAACTCCGGTGACTTTGGCGACATCATCACCGAAGGTATTCGAACCGTGATGCGCGATGAAGCGCAAGCAAGAGCCCCGATGTGGCGTGAACTGGCTAACGTAGAGAACCTGACGGATTTTCGTGAAACTGAGTTAGTGATGGTTAATGACGCACCAGACTTGATGAAAGTATCGGAAGATGGCGAGTACAAAGCGGCAGTCTTAAAAGGCAGTGGTGAGCGCATTCAACTTGCGACCTTTGGCCGTGAAATCCAGTTCACTCGTCATGCCATCATTAATGATGAAATTGGCTTAGTGGCGAAGGTACCTCGTAAATTCATGCAGTCCGGTTATCGTCTGTCAGACAAGCTGATGTTTAACGCTATCCTCGCAGGCAAGATGGCCGATGGTGGCAATGTCTTTAAAGCGGGCAAAGACAAAGGCTGGGGTAACTTAATCAATGACATTCCAGCAGGTGATTACGCGGCGATGATTATGGCCCTGCATAAGGTCTTTGCTACGGCAACCACAATTCCACTGGATGGTGAAGCGGGCCAAGGCGATGCGTTAGATCTTCGCGGTGAGCTCTTGATTGCGAGTCCAGATCATGCCTCAATGTTTGAAGCGGTTTTGAATACGGCGAGTAAACCGGATGCCTTTAACCCAGCTTATAAAAAATTCGGTAAGGTGATTGAAACTGCGCGTGTAGGCGATGTGAATGGAGCTCTGGCACTAACAGGTAAAGATTTTGATACCGTCGTGATGGGCTTCTTAGATGGCCAGCAAGACCCATGGCTAGAAACGGGCGACGGTTGGAGCAGCGATGGTGCCAAGTTCCGCATTACTTACGACTTGATGTCGAAGGTATTGGACCGCCGTGGTATTGCTCAAGCGACCTTTAAGTAAAGCTTGGAAGAACAGTTTAATTCGATTCACAGGGTGAGCATTACTCGCCCTTTTTTAATGGTGAAAATATGCGTTTAAGCGATGGTAAAAAGATTGTGGCGACTGTGCCAACGGGTGGTTTTAAGAAAGATGTACCTTGTCTACTTGGAGCTTTATTAGTCGTTCCCAACTTTACGGCAGCTGCTGGTGATACGGCGGTGTGCTATACACAAGGTCATTTTGATGGCCCGATTAAAACGGGGGATAGCGTGAGCTTTGAATCTGAAGCGGCTTACTTCAAAAATGGTGAGTTTACCAAGACAAAGCCCACGGCATCGGGAGACCTGTCTCAACCGGTTGGGGTTTTCATTGATAGTGGTGTGCTGCTGACTGGCGGCGTACTCACTGAGTTTGTGACTTAACGACTCGTGATGAGCGAGTTCGAATCGGCTCGACGTCTTATTCGTGAATCTATCCAACGCTGTTTTGGTCGTCCTCTTTTTGTGATGACACCACAAGGGAAGCAGATTGAAGTGATCGGATATATCCGACGTCACGAGAAAGGTGTGAATCAAGTGCATTTACTGGCTACGGATTCTGAGCTCCCCGAAAGTTGTACGTTGCTTTATCGCGATAAACGCTACCGGCTAGTTTTTGATGCTGCAGCTAAAAGCCCTAATGCCACAAGTCAGCTCATGAGGGAATATGTTCTGGTATTAGATACCCAAGGTGCGAAGCATGAGTGGTCTGAATTCTAGCCGTTCCCAATTGCTTTTAGATACTGAGTTTATTCGTCGTTATGAAGCGTTTGAAGAAGAAATTCCGAAAGCGGTACTTCGAGCGGCTTCGCTCACCTCTAGATGGTTACGAGGTGTATCTATGGCAGAGCTTGGCTACGAACTTAGTATTGATAACAAAGCCCTGCGTTCGCGATTTCGAGTGTACAAAAACGGTCGTGTGTCGAAGTTGTGGATTGGTGTGCGTGACATTGGCGTTCACCGACTGGGGAAGCCTGTTCAAAACCGCTTGGGCGTCCGTGTTGGTGAGCATTTCTTTGCTGGCGCGTTTATCTCTCCGATGGACAGCGATCAGCTTTTGGTATGGCGAAGACGTGGCAAGGCAAGAACCGTCATCGAAAGAGTCGAAATCGACATTGCGGATGATGTGGATTCGATTGTTGAGAACTACTTGCCTGATATTAATCGTAAATTTGAGGCGTTTTTTCATCGTGAATTCAAATACGTTCTTTCGATCGCCGCGTGAGTGGGTCTTAGTGGTGGTCAATCACTTAGAGCAGCGGCTTGCGCTTAAAGTCGATACGGTTTATCGACGCCAAGCGGTTGAGTTGGCCAATACCACTATCAGTTATCACATTGGCGAAGCCGAGCCGATTAATGAATATGCCAACGATGGGCGTCACCTTCATGATATTGAATTGAGGTTCTTGGTTGAAGTGCCTATCTCCATGGATGGCTTCGATTTGGAAGCGTTGGATGCTTCAACGCGTGTCGAGCGTGAATTACTGCATGAGCGATTTGGCGCTCCGAGTGATTTGGATGGCGCGATGGTGGTGTCTAATCTACCGAGTAAGTTTGATCCACAAAATGGTGTGTTTGCACGAACCGTGACGATGAAACAGCGTATTCGATTAGGCCCAGTGGAAGAAAGCTGGCATTACATAGACGGGGGCTGCGAACATGCTAGCCAAGCTTATAAAACATGTGAGCGCATTGGAGAAGAAGGTTCTTGAGTTACATGAAGAATTAGAAGAGAACAATCGCGCGTCAGCCAATCTACTGCGCTTAGGCGTTGTTGTGAAAGCCGAGGCAAATACCGTCGATATTCAGACAGGGGGTAATCTAGTAAAGAGGATCCCTTTTTTTGTGCTTGCTGCAGGAAGAGTTAGCCAATATCGGCGCCCTTCAGTTAACGAGCAGTGTTTACTGATTAACTTGGGAAGCGGAGACAGCTTAAACAATGCCGTGGCGTTAATGGGATTACCCTCTACTCAATTTCAAAGCCCAACCGTCAAAGGAAATGAGGTGATGACCGATTACGGTAACGGTATGTCAGAGCTTTATAACCTCGATGACGGCTCTATTGTCTGCCGGTATCCAGGGGGCATGAAGATCTATGGTGATACTTGGCAAGACGGGGATTACCAAGCAACGGGAGAGGTCACCGATCATACTCGTTCGATGCAAGCTGACCGAGAGATTTATAACGAGCACGATCATCCAGGCATACTCCCTGGCCCTGCGAAAACCAAGCCAACGGAGCAACAGCAATGATTGGTATTGACCCCAAAACAGGAAAAACCGTAACCGGAGCTAGTGCCTTGAACTGTCGTTTTGCAAAAGTATTAACGACAGAGGTCAGTTCACGAGTAAAACGTCGAGGTGTTGGAAATCGAGCGGTCTCGCGTTTGGGAAAACAGCAGACACCCACCGAATCCATGATAGTTCAAAATCTAACATTAGAGGCTTTGTCCAACCCATTGAATGGGTTAACGGATTATCAAGGTATTCAGTGCCAAGCAATCCCACACTTGAATGGATTTAGAGTGAAAGTCTCGGGAACATGGCGCGGGGAACCTCTGCAATTGAGTGGTGCATTATGAGTAATAAACCTCAAGCTTTCAGTGAGCCTAACTTTGAATTTTTGCTGAATGAATACATCAATTTTGCGGTGGAATATTGCGCTCAGCGAGATGAAGATAAAGCGAAACACTTACGTGAGGCCTTTAATAATCAAGGTGAGCTTCTCGCTCAGGTGACACAAGCGTTTGTCTTAAAACGAACCGCTGAAATACGAGAGCAGAATCATCAAGCTTTGCAGATGTTTCGTAAGTACGTGACAGATACCGAAATGGTAGATTTGTTGGCGTTGCAATACAGTTTAAAGCGTCAGGTCATTGAAGCCGGTGATGATACCGTTTTCCCCGCAAAGCCTGCGGTCATGGAGTCTAATGAAAGTTTGCTTCAGCGTTTTGATTTAGCGCCTTTCCAGTTTCATACCACCGGCACTCGGCTTGGTTATCGTTTTCATGCCATGACTTTAGAAGAGCGACCAACCATTGCGGTGAACTCTGAAAAAGATGCTCTGGTGATGCGTTATGAGTTTCCTGAAACATCCTTACCTAACCCTATCAAAGATGCGCAAGCCAGAATGGTTGCGCCTAATTCAGGCAAAGTTTGTGTGGCGTTGTTAAGTCGTACATCACTCAATGGTGTTCCAAGTTCGACCTTGCTTGAAAGAGCAAGACAATATTTAAACCGTGATGACATAGCGCAAGAGTCGGATGAGGTCACGGTAAAAGCGGCAACGCCTAAATCTTATCAAATTGAAGTGACGCTTTTTACAGGAGCGGATCCCAACAATGAGGTAGAAAAAGAGTCGGCGGTCGCTGTGGCTTGGCAGTTTGCCGAGAAAGCACAAAGGCTTGGCGGCATCATTGACCGGGAAGAAGTGGCACATATTTTTTATGAGCTGGGTGCGAAACGGGCCAAGGTTCAAGCACCTGTAGTTGATGTGGTGTGCGCTTGGGATGAAGCGCCACATTGTACGGAGGTGATTGTGAATGTCCGATCCGAATAAGGTGTTTCTATCGGTCCAGCCCAATAATGCTTCTCTTATTGAAGAGGCTTTGGAGTTTGCTTGGACAGAGCTTATTCAATCCAGTTTTTGTCCATATCCCAATCTCAAACAACCCTTACTGACGGATAAAGCCTTCGTGGCTTTGCTTGCTGGTGAGCGAGGTGTAACGGATTGGCAGCCAAAAGACACACTAGAAAGTCAGCGTAAAACGGTGGATAAGGCGTTTGATATTCATCGAAAAGCAGGGACGCGATTTGGTTTGTCTATTGCCCTGGATGCGATTGATTGTGATGTGGAAGTGACACCTTGGCATCAAATGGAACCAAGATTAGCGCCTTACCATATTGAATGTATCGCATGGCAACGAAACCAGCCGCTTGATAAGGCGGCGACAACCCGAGTCTTAAGCCGTATTGATAGCACTAAATCTGAGCGAGACACGGTTGATTTGATCATGGCGCTTGGTGCTGATTCTGGGTTTGAATTTTCAGCGGTGAAGCAAAATAGCGTCATTGCGAAAGACGATCATTGCAGCGGGACCATTAAAGCATCTCCGGAAGTCCAATATTCCTCCTTTTTATCTGGTGTCGGCTATCACGTGACGAGTTTTGATGACTTTGTGACGGGCGACGTCCCTGATATTTCACCAGGCTTTGCTCCTTTGTATTGGTGCGCAGCCACACGCCTAATTTTCACAACTGATTTTGAATTTGGAGCAGTAGCATGAGTTATGTCGTGCAATACACCGATGCAGGGCTCGCTGAGCTTATTAGCGCTCGCAACCAAGGGCTAAAAGGGGCGATTAAATACATTGCCGTGGGTGACCGTAGTTATACACCGACGACAGGTCAGAAGGCGTTGAAACACGAGCTTCAACGCGAAGTCATTTTAGATTGGGAGGAGCTCAGCCCAACACAATTGAGAATGGGTGCCGTATTCAAAGGTAGCCAAGAATATGAAGTTCGTGAAGTGGGGTTCTTTTTAGAATCCGGTACTTTGCTAGCGGTGTATTCCGCCCCGAATACATTGCTTACCTACAAATCGGCGAACTCGAGTTGGTTACAAAAGTTCACATTGGATGTGTCGCCATTGCCGAGCAGCAGCGTGACAATCGAGGTAGGTACCGAGAATGTGAATTTACTGATGTCTGAAGAAGTGTTGACTGCTGCTATCGCAACGGTCTCTTTAGGAACAACACAAATTAAAATAGCTCATCAGCATTTGTTGCTTAGTGAGCGCCTGAGAACGGAGCTGGGTTAATGGGTATTGAACAAAAGATTACAGATTTACAGAAAACCTCGGCAGAGCAGACTGCAGCTTCGCAAGCGTTGTCGCAAGAAGTTGCAGGTAAAATGGGGGAGATAGATAAGGGGCTAAAAGAATCCAAGGCAAAAGTAGATGGGTATTTAGCCTCTGCCCGGTCTGAAAATTCGATTTACCGTCAGAGTCGAAATCAAAGCTGTATGTTGACTGAAGGCAGTTTAGATTTCTTTGGTAAAAACTCTCAGTTTGAAATTAATACCAGTCTTTATCGCACTATTACCTCCGGTATTGAATGGGATGACCGAGATAGTGAAGAGCAAGAAATTTTGACCTCAATGGGGATGAAAAATCATAAGCACTTCCAACCGACGCAAATAAGAGTGATGAAACTAAAGTGGGACGGTTTTGACTCGAGTAAGCATAGTTCTTATACGATGTATCCAAATCCTGTAGGTAATGGAAGCGGGACATTAACGATTGGAAGTTACGCTAAATTAATTTCGGGCTCTATTCGTGGGTGGTGGTTAAATGGCGTTAATGGTGAATGGGGCCTCTGTGGCCAAAATAGCCAAGGGAAACCTGGTCGGTATATACATGCCCACCCTTATGTAGACTCGGTTGCGGGTGAGGTGCTTTTCATATGGCCAGCCATAGTCTCGGGTTATATAACTATTGATCGATCGTCACCACAATGGGGTTTTTGGCCCTGTATTTATGAAGAAAGTCCTTATGGAGCAACAGTAGGAGGCTAAGTATGGACATAGACATGATTGATTACACAAATGATCTACTGGGTTTGAAAGACATAAATGAAAGATGTGAAGCTCACATTATTGCGTCTTTTACCATAGGTAAGCAGATGACCGTTGATCGTATTGGCTCTGAAGAGGAGAAAGCGGCCATGTATGACTTTATAGATCGCTGTCGAAGCTGGGCGAACTCTGAGAGTCCGAAAGTAAGCGATTTATATGAGCTACAGCCGTAGTCAAATTTTATGAATTATTAGGCTCCTTATTTTTTAGTAAGGAGCCTTTTTTATTGGAGTTAAGTACGGTGCAGAAATCCAAAGCGAAAACATTGGAATACCCGATCATCAAAGAGTTTCGACTGAATGGTCGTTGGGTGTATCCAAGTGAAAAAACTATCCACCTTCTGCCTCAACAAACGGCCTTCCTTATCCAAAACGGAAAAATAGGGCCAGCAATTGAAGTGAAGGTGTCGTCTAAATCCACGGAACAAGAGGGCAAATAATGCTCACGCCAATCCAAGATTTTGAGCTCAATGGGGTAGAAGTTAACACCATTGAGCCTCAACCAAGCATGGGGCCACTCGCATTACAGGTGGTTCACTTAACCGGTACCGCGCCAAATAAGAGTATTGGTTTGAGTTATAACGAGCCAACGCGTTTATGGAATTACAGTCATGCGATGTTATCGCTTGATAGCGTTGGGACCAGGCAAGGCACATTGCCTAATGTGGTTCGCTACTTACTTGAATACGTTAAGTGCGTTGTGTACGTCACGATTGTGGAAGCTAATGCGAACGTATCCGTCACTGAGGCGAATATCATCGGTGGGGTAAACAGTTCTACAGGAGCGATCACCGGCCTTGAAACCGTTAAGGCGTGCGCAGAAACGCCAACCATCATTGCGGCGCCAGGTTTTAACTCGAAAGCCGTTGGTCAAAAGCTCGCCCTCATTGGTCGTGATGTTCGTTGTCGTCCGGTTCTTGATGGTCCTAATACTAATGATATGGAAGCTGCAGAGTTTGCAGCTGAATTTGGATCGGAAGGGACGGGACAAGATAAGCTGTCGATTATCGACCCATGGTTTTTGAAAACCTATGACGGTGTGCAATCTCTTATGCCTGCTTCTATTGCTTTGGTGGCAGCGATGGCCTCGGTTGAAGGTTGGGAGAGTCCGCAAAACCGAGGGGTACTTTGTGATGAAACTGCTCGTAATGTTTCATACAAAATTAATGATAAAACGACTCAAGCCAATTTCCTGAATAAGCATGGTGTTGTGACGATTGCTCGCACACGTATGGGGGGAGTGTCTATTATCGGCAACCGCTCTAATACCGGGCGTTTTCTTTCCCATGTCGGTTTGGAAGATTTGATGGCGCGTAAGCTTGAAGAAACCAGCCAACCATTGATGGGTAAACAGCTCACCGAAGAGTTTATGGGGCAAGTTGTTGACCGTCTAACGAATTGGGGCCAAAACTTAGTCGCTCAAGGTGTCATTCCCGTATTCGAAGCATTCCTGCATCCAAGTAAAAATAACCTAGAGAACTATACCTCTGGGCGTTGGTACTTGTGTGTCAACTATGGCCGCTATGCTCCAAACGAACACATGGTTTATGAGATGAGTGTGGACAACGGCCTTATTGAAGCATGGTTAGAGGAGGTCGTTAATGGCTGATCGTATTCGTATGCGGATCTCGGCTCAGGTTGAATCTGTGCCGCTGATGAACGAAATAGTGGAGTTCACTCCGGTTGATATCAAAACCAAGACGGTGTCTAACGAGGGCTCGTTTGTCCAGTCTGAAGATGTAGTGGGCTTTGAGCCGCTTAAGTGGACGCTTAAAGTACGTGGTGATCACCAAAAAATCCAAAACGCACTTGGCCGCTTCTTTATGGATAACGCTCAAGTGAACGTGACGGAAAAAGGCAAAGGCACCGACCAGACGAAGTACCAAGAGGTGTACTCGATGTATGGACCAATCACCAACATCAAAAAAGATGCAGTGAAGATGGGCGAAAAGCCAACCGTGACCATCGAAGGAACCTGCAAGGCGTACAAACTCACTGATACGGGGTCAGTCATTCACGACATTAACGTGAATACAGGTAAGACCGTTGTTGGTGGTGTTGATCTAATGGGAACTGCTGGTATTGGGTAATTACACTTGTAACGTTCGTTACGATTTAATTGAAGTTTATGTCGAAATAGGGGGCTTGCGCGATCTGGAAAGGCGCTTATCTTAGATATTAGTTACAGAGAAATTGAATATATAAGGTATGAAATATGGCGCCTAAGAACGATGAAAAGGTTAATAAAAAAGAGAAAAACGATGAGATTGATATTGCGTGGGACGCAATCGAAAATGTCATTGTGAGTTTACAAGCAATTTCATCAACACTTGGCATCACCTTAGAAGGGAAAGAGCGAAGTAATGAAGATTATCGCGCAATTCAAGGCATGATGCAGTTAGCTGACTTTCAAGAGCGCAAGCTAAGTAGTTTGGTTTGCCAGACTCACTAACTTTACCCAATCAAAACCTAAGCCTCCCAAACCGGGTGGCTTTTTTTATGGAAAAATTTCATGAAAAACCAAAGCAAACTGACTTTCTTCTTGCGTGAAAGCGTGGCACTTAAAACTATTCCTGTTGCGCAGTTCCGTAAGCTGCCGCATATCGAAGCCGAACAAGAACTCACGGCCAAACAGCTTTTCGAACAACGCAAAGCGGTGATCATGGCTTGCAGTGATGTGGCCAAAGAAGAGTTCGAAACCTTATCGGTACCTGACTTCAATCAGCTTTATGACGACATTTGTGATTTGATTCTAAAACCATCAGATGAACTGCGAGGCGAACAGCTTAACGGTAAGTCGTTAGAGCTTACCTTGCTGCATCCTTTCGAGAATGAAGTGGGTGAGAATATTAATAAGGTGAAGTTTGCCATTCCTAAAGTAGCGCATTCTGAAGCGTTGGCAGACATAACTGAAGATCGAGCGCGCGAAGATTTTATGTTTGAGGTGATCACAGGCTTGCAAACATCCGATCTTGATTTTCTCTCAATCAATGATTATTTGGCGCTAAAACCGCAGGTGGGCGCTTTTTTTCAACAATCGGCGGCGTACTTTCGCCCGACGACGTTGAGAGCTTAATCGACCTTATCCCAATGCACCGAAATACATCTGAATCTGAGCTAAGGCGATGGCCGCAAGATATCGCGGTGCGTCGTTATGAGCTCATTCTCGCCAAACTTGGGGTGAAATAATGTCCGAGAAAATTAACCTCGTTCTTAATACCACCGTAAATGGTCTTGAAGACATTGCTTCAACGACAACAGCTACAGAGCGATTAACTGCCGCACTTGAAAGCCAGCGTGGCGAGGTGATCTCACTTAATGGCAAGCTCAAGCAGCTAAATGGTTTTGAGTCTGCCAGTAAGCGAGCGGCTAAGTTGGCAGGTCAGCTTGATGATGCCAAAACAAAGGTGACTCGCCTTAGTCAAGAATTGGAAGACAACAAACAGCGAACTTCAGGCCTTCGGGTTGAATACAGTAAGACACAAGCGGAGATAAAAAGCCTCAACTCCCAAATGAAAAAGGCTTCGGGCGAAGGGGCTATTGATTTAAAGAACCGGTTATACGAAGCGCAAAAACGGCTAGATTCGTTCAACGATGAGATTCACCACGGCAAGGTGAAAACCAATGAGTTGAATGCGGCCTATAAAGCGGCAGGCAAACGGGTTACCCAGCTAACTGATAGCCAAAATAAGCAGCGCGACAAACTCAGGGGGTTGGGTGCTGCGTTAAAAGAGTCGGGGATCAATACTGGCCGTTTGAGTGATGAGCAAAGAAAGCTCGAAGCTCAGGCAGAAAAGGCCACAGCTGCAATCGCCAAACAAAATCGTCACTTGAAAGAGATGAAATCAATTCAATCACGAATTGATACTCGCGATGCAAAACTGAGCGAGATTGGTGGTAAAGCGACGTCGCTTGCCATGGCTGCTGCGCCAATAGCGGCCACGGTATGGTCGGCAGTTAAAAACGAAAGCTCGTTTGCTGATGTGAAAAAGGTGGTCGATATGACCCCTGAAGAAGCAGACGCTATGCGTAATTGGTCGCTAAAAACCTCCACTGAAACACCGATGAGCGCCAATGACATCAACGCCATGTTGGCTGCTGGTGGGCAAAGCGGAATCAAAGACAAAGCTGAGTTAAAACAGTTCGTGCTCGATTCTGCCCAAATGGGTGTCGCTTTCGATATGGAAGCAGGCCAAGCGGGTGAAACCCTCGCGGTATTTAAAGCAGCATTAGGGTTAGATCAAAATGGTGCGATGGGCCTTGCTGGCCTTGCCAACCATTTATCGAACAACTCGAATGCGAAAGCTAAAGACATTGCAGGCGTGATGGCTAGGCAAGGAGCGTCTGCCAAAATGGCGGGGTTCTCCGCTAATGAAGCCGCGGCGCTTTCGGCGTCGATGTTGTCTGCAGGTATGGGGGAAGAACGTTCTGCAACCGCACTTAAGAATATCTCAGGTCGCCTAACTCTTGGCGGCGCAGCAACCAAAGCGCAGCAAACCGCGTTATCAACCGTAGGTTTCGATTCGGTAGATCTCGCGGCATCAATGCAAAACGATGCTTCGGGTACGTTACTGCAAGTGCTTGAAGCCATAAAAGATGCGCCATTAGAAGAACAAAGTGCGTTAATCACTCAAATCTTTGGTGAAGAATCTAAAGGGGCTGTGGCTTCACTGGCGGGTAACACGGATCTCTTTCGTAAAACACTTAAGTTAGCTAAGCAAGGGCAAGACGTTCATATTCAGTCATTACAAGACGAATATGAGGCGCGAATAAACACCAGTGAAAACGGTATTTCTCAGTTCATCAACAAGGTGAATCGTTTAAGCGTGATCATTGGTACCGCTCTTTTACCCGCGCTCAATTGGGTACTTGAGCCATTAGGTGATGGCATCAACCTATTGGCGGATTTTGCCGAAGCTAACCAGGGCGTTACTGCTGCGGTTGGAATTGGTGTTGCTGGCTTATTGGCGTTCAAAGGCGCGATGTTAGCAGGCAAAGCCGCCTCCCTTATCTTTGGTAATACTCTCGATAAAGGGCGTTTGTTTCGAAAGGGCTTAAACCGAGAGACGCAGCAGAGTGGCCGCGCAGCGGCATTTGCAACTAAGCAATTGAGTCGGTTGAATCAAACCATGATGAGCATGGGATCTGGAGGCAGAGGAAGTAGTGGGCGAGGTGGCGGCTTGGGTGCTAGTGGTAGACGGTCAAAAAGTCGAATGCCTCCACGCAAGTTACGTTCACGAAACCCATTAGCGCGAGCCTACAACATGGCAAGTACTATGATGACCTCTAATAAAGCGGCATTACCTTTGGCATTGGGTGGGGGAGCATTGGCCATGACGCCGACGATTGCCATGGCTCAAGACGGTATAGGGTTGGCTGGAGATATTGCACAAGGCGCGGGGAAGATGGGGCTAGGTAAGTTACTCAGGCCACTTGATATGGCGATTAGTGCCGGCAACATTGCAACGGCGGTGACCGAAGGCGATACCAAAACTGCATTGGCCGAAGGTGGTGGGTTACTTGGCAGCATGGGTGGAGCCAGTCTTGGAGCGACTATCGGAACCATGATTTTTCCTGGCGTCGGTACCGTGATAGGTGGTTTAGCCGGTTCGCTATTAGGCGATCTTGGTGGTGAGTTTTTAGGGGGATGGTTTGGCGATAAGCTGGATTCACCCGACGACAAGCTCATGGCCTCGGAAGCCGTGTCTGAAAAGTTAGTTGAGAAAGAAAAAACCGAATCTCTCATTCGACAAACACCCAATGTCACCTTTAAAACCGACGTCGCTATTCAAACCGTACCAGGCATGAATGAACAGAAAATTGCGGCTCAGGTTACCGCTCAAATTGACCAACAAATGAAGTCTCAATATGAATCTTTAACGGGGCTTACCATCGACGATTCCATTAGCGTATCTGCTATTGATAGAGGTTAACCATGCATCATTTAGTGATTGGAGAGTTCGTGTTTTCGGTTGGAGATAAAACACCCATAACGAAGTTTGATAGAACCACGGCGGGCGCTTACTCAGAAGTCGGCCTCATTGATAATGCGCGTTCAGAGCGAACGGGCAGACCACTTGAAACGATAGACATCACAGCAAAATGGCTTCAATACAGCGCTGCTAAATCAGTGGATGCGATTCGTGCCTTGATTGATGAGCCTCAACAAGTGAGTGATGGTCAAGGTTTTAACCTTGGCCGTTGGACGATTAAGCAGATTAAAGAGGGGCGCAGTGAGCTGATCCACGATGGTCGAGCCATGGTGACTGATATGTCTTTGCAGCTACTGGAGTCTCGTGGATGAAAATATTTGCTCGTAAAGGGGAATTAATCACCGATTTACTTTTTAAACAAACAGGCCAAGACAGTGATCAGTTAGAGATCGAGTTTTATCGCCTTAATCCGCATGTTCGTGGTGATGTCTTTACTGCGGATACCAATGTCCATATTCCTGAAATATCCACTGTGAAATCCACTCAATCTGTTACGAGGTCTTGGGATTAATGTTCAAACTAGTAGGTAAAAATAGCGAACTGTTATTGGCTCGTCTTAAATCCTGGCGCCTATCTGATGGCAACGGGATTGAGGGGGATAGTCTTTCTTTAACGATCAATTCTGATGACATTGACGGCATTCCCCCGAAAGGTGAGAAGTACTCTGTGTATTTGGGGGAAGTGCTACGTGATGAATTTCAAATATCGAAACGTTCAATCAGTTTACATCCACGTGAAGTTGTCTTAGTGCTATCGGTCGCCCCATTCAGTATTAAAGATGAAATCGGTTATCGAGAGCGTAAGTCGATGAGCTGGGACAACACAACACTTGCTCAAATCGTCGCGGATAATGTTGCTCCTCATGGCTTTCAAGCTTTTGTTCATCCGAGATTACAAAAAATTGAAATCGAGCATATTGATCGTACTGATGAAAGTACACCGTCATTCCTTTATCGACTGGCCAAACAATATGATGCCGTCGCCAAGCCTATCGATGGCCGTTTCATCTTTGCTCCCAAGGGAGAAGCAAGAAGCGCAAGTGGCAAAGATATTGAAACCGTTACCTTGTCACAACCTAGTGGTAATAACCCGCAGTTGCCCAATTTCACCAATGTGAGTATCGACCTCGACGGCCGAACGGATGTCACAGGCGTGAAAGCATTTTATCTTTCGACTGAGAACGGCACTCGGCAAGAAATCAGAAAAGGGAAGGCACCGTTTAGATCGATTGGTAAAGATAAAAACAGCCAGCAAGAAGCTGAGCAGGCATGCGCTAGTGAGCTAAGAAAAATGCAGCGAGAGGGACGAAAGCTCAGTATCGAAGCACCGCCAAATCCTGCTGTGTTTGCTGAAGGACTATTGGTTTTGGATAGCTCTTTCCCTGTTGTATTCCAAGGCACGAGCTCAATAGATAGCGTCTCGATTTCGGGTCAAGGCCTGCAGCCAAGACGAATGAGCATTAAAGCCACCTTAACGGGAGAGTAGGATGATTACGTTGAATTCTGGTGTTCATCATGTTGCGACCGTTCGCTGTAAGATTTCTGATACCCAAATTAGAAAATATGCGAGAGACCCGAGGGTTAAGCAGCTCAAAGATGTACGTTATTCGCTGTATTACATTTTTGGTAAAGACCGTCAAAAAGGCAGTTGGCGGTTATTCTCATACCAAAATACTAAACAAAGTAGTGTTGTCTTTGCCCACTTTCCCAAAACGTCAGCATCTCAAGCTATTCAACTAGTCAAAGACAACAATGAAAACAACACCCCTCTCGTGCGCCACCATTTTCTGCTGTTGGTGACGGATGTGTTGGAGTGGCATATTTCGAGACAAGAAAAGCTTGGTCGACTTGAAAAAAATCGTTTGATAGCTATTCGGAGCATGTTTAATGCCCATTTATATTCGATGTTTGATGGTGTAGAGGTCACGGCTTTGTCACGAATGGTGATTGATGACTATTTTGTGGTGCCATTTCTTCAAAGCGGATATTCATTAAGCTATGCCAAAGGTTTGTTTCAGCTAGTTAAAGTTGCATTTTCTACGGCGTATTCAATGAAAAAACTGTTTTCAAACCCGATGAGCGATATGCGGTGGACCGATTTTGTTAGCCAGTCCATTCGGCCTAAACCGCCCAAATTAATGCCGATGAATATTTTGGATACTTTAAATTCAATTAGGCATGTTGAGCCTATACCTAAGGCGTTGTGTACGCTGATGTTGTACCACGGAACTCGGATAGGAGAAACTCGGTTAGCTAAGTGGTCTCATATTAATTTTGAGACAAAGCAATGGCTCATCCCGGCGGATAATACAAAGACAAAACGGTTGATCATCTATCCATTAACTGACGAGATGATTGAGTTTCTTAAGTCCTATAAGGCGTGGCTGTTGGATAACCATTACAAAGGAAAGAACTTATTTCCTTTGTGTAAAAGAGATAAAAGCCCTCTCCATCGAGCTCAAGCCTGCAAATTGGTAAGAGCCGTAAGCCGTGGAAAATGGTCGGCTCATGATCTGCGAAAGCTAGCTAGAACAATTTGGGCAGATATTGGTGTGGACTATTTTATTGCTGAATCATTATTGAACCATGCGAAAGATAAATTAGACGTCATATACATCCACTCTCAAGTTGAACTTCAGAAGAGGGACGCGCTCGTTGATTACCATAAATGGTTAAAAAAGTGCTGGTGAAGCTGCGTATGACCTGCATCTATAGGTTGGGTGTTTTTGTAGAAAGGTTATTTAAATCAATTGTTAAAGTGATTTTCATTCTATGTCTAGGAGGAGTGTAACGAGATGTCGTTTTTATGCCAAAACGAGCCAGTTAATGAGGCTCTTATAACTATTGCGCGTCAAGTTCCTCATCAAGTCGGGTTGGTAAAGTTAAGCAAGACTCAACTACGAGTTCTTAAGGTGATCAACGTTGGTGAAGAGGTGACTGCATTACAAATTTCGGAGCGATGTGATTTGTCGACGAGTTGGGCTAGTAGCAATTTAAAAAGGATTTGTGAGAAGGGGTATTTAAACCGAAAAATCATAATAAGAGATTTTGGAGGAACTGAGTTCCAATATCTTAAGCTGTGAGTTTTGACACATGTTGGTTAGAACTTATAGGAACCTAGAGGGATATCATGTATTTTTATAGCAATTCATTATATTAAAATCAAAGAGATAGCATGGGCTGTAAGACTATTGGGACAAGTTGGTATCCGTTACGTGAATCTATGTTTGCTAAACGAGCAGATAAAACTCTCGTTAGTGAAAAAAACAGTGGGCTTCCTAGTGATCTCCATGAGTTCTTTGGCATCGATACAACAGTGAAAAGACAGGTTGTCGAGCTGGGAGTCAACGGTAAGCTGATAAGCGCAAATGTTACGCAAAAAGACCCATCTAGGTATCAAATAGACCTAAGTTTGATTATTGCTGAGTTATCTCCTCTGAAGTTCGAAATTGACAAAGAAGTACTGATTTTCGAGAAGCATGCATCCAAAGTTGAGGTGCGCCTCTCTAACCTAGATTTGATATATCAAAATTACTTTTTTAAGAGCCTGGAAGAGTGGCACTCGAAACGTCTTCAGTGGGCAATGCAGAAACAGGGTGAAATCGTACCTTGGAAAGATATAAATCAATCTGACTTCATGATTTGCTCAACGGCGAAAGGTATATATAAGCCCAAAGGTATGCCTTTTGCATTGTCAGTAAAGCAAACGTTAAGTAGTCCATATGCAGATGAATTACCCGTTTATGATGAAGATGGGAATTGGAGCTATAAGTATTACCAAGAAGGTGAACCAAATTCTAAGGCCGATAATTATGCGACCAACCAAGGTTTAAATTACTGCAAGCTAAATAATATCCCTGTTGTGGTTTGCATTCAGGAAGCTAAAAAGCCGCAATCTGTAACTTATAAGATTGTGGGTATTGGTCGAGTTGCGTCTTGGAAGGATGGAATTTTTACCATTCAAAGTATCAACACTCTCAGGCTTTGTTGCGTAATTC
>NZ_MCZK01000059.1 GCF_002875945.1 Vibrio lentus | reverse complement strand
AATTCACTATGCCACTTCAAATGCCTCTTTCAAGTGTTGGAAGTAAGTATCTAATACTTGTGATTCAAGATCTGCGCAATCTAGAGGCCTAACCGCACTGCTCATAAACAGAGCCACGTCTTTCATCGCACAACCATGACCCACATATTGGAAATCAACAGCCGCTGCGTTTTGGCTTTCTGAATCAAAACAGAAATTAGCGAGCTTGGCGTCGCCATGCACTAAGGTTTGATACGGACACTCTTTGAGTAAACGATCGATGTGTTGCGCTTGATTCTTCAATGGTAAGTCACCCAACGCATTTAACTCGTCAGGGCGCGTGTCTAAATGCCAGTAAGTGCCGACTTGCCACAATGATGCAGACTGTTCTTGGTCGATATGGATATGCTTCGCATGAAAATTAGCAAGCCACTTTAGGCAAGCATCGCGTTGTTTGTGCTCTTCTACAGTGTAACCAAAAGCCTGTTCAGACTGAGTATCTTTGGTTGCCAGATCGTCAGAAGCAGCAAGCACATCAAACTGAGAGGTTAGCGGAAAGCCGATATCCGCTAAGTCTTGCATCACAATCAGCCACTCGTTCTCTTGTAACTCACATTGCAGCCCAACAGGCATAGGGCAACGCTCATCCCATTGCTGAGTGAACGATTGATACCATGCCGTCTCAACTTGATAAGAGTGCACCTTGCGTTGATGAGATAGTTTAGTGTTCCAGCCTTTGGGGTGTTCGGCTTTATCTGGCAGTGCAACATGTTTGACGATGACGCTGTCCATCGAGGCATAATTAATCGAAGCATTGTTCATCAAAGCACTATTTTCGCTAGCAAAAATCAAACGCACTAACTCGCCGTATCCGCCCCATAAGCGTTGAATTACTTGAACATCAAACCCTTGATGGCAACCCAAGGAGGTCGCTATTTTTTGATAAAGCTCATTTTGATAAAGCTCAGGTTGGTTTTGACTTGTACTCACTTGTGATTGAGCAAGATTATTTGACGGTATTGATTGAGACATATAACTCGTTACTATGCTTTATCGGATAGAAGATGCGACCATTGCTTTTGCCTGTTCATGTAATGCACGACGTAACTGCACACCGGAACAATTTTAAAACCCGCCTGTTCAATTTCAGGTAATACCGATTCCATCATCACCTTGCCAAAGCCTTTGCCTTGGAGTTCATCAGGGATACGAGTCGAGGTAATATGTAGCACGTCTCCATCCTTTTGATACTTAACAACAGCGAACTGATTTGGCTCTAGCTCAACCGTGATCTGGCTATCTTTTTGATCCCATTTTATGGCCTTCATTCGGCTTTGTTGCGTAATTC
>NZ_MCZK01000058.1 GCF_002875945.1 Vibrio lentus | reverse complement strand
CATAAGCTAACCGTTCATCTTTTCTGCTAAGAAGCTAAGTTCTTACTGCAAAGAAGTGATCAACGTTTAACTGTAATGTGGTTGCGGGAGCCGGATTTGAACCGACGACCTTCGGGTTATGAGCCCGACGAGCTACCAAACTGCTCCATCCCGCGTCCGGATGCATTGTTTAAGACAATGAAACTGTTCTCTAAAAAAGAGAGAATTTGGAGCGATACATCGGGTTCGAACCGATGACCTCAACCTTGGCAAGGTTGCGCTCTACCAACTGAGCTAGTATCGCAATCTGAAAACGTCTTTCGCCGTTCAGGGCTGCGAATTATAAGAGCATTTTTTTGTGATGCAAGTCCTTAATGCAAAAATCAGCAAGTTTTTACTCAACTGCTGAAAAAGCACACAAAATTGCAAAAAAAATGCCCTGTATGTACCTGAAAAGTTAGATAAACGTGATCATTCAATCAGATTAGATGCTAATGATTGTTTTTCGGTAGTACTGAAGCTCTGCAATCGACTCTCGAATATCGTCTAGTGCAAGGTGGCTTCCTGATTTAGAAAAACCATCGAGTACTTCAGGTTTCCAACGGCGCGCAAGCTCTTTCAGAGTGCTTACGTCGACATAGCGGTAGTGGAAGTACTCTTCCAACTCTGGCATGTGCTTGTATAGGAAACGGCGGTCTTGGCCGATGCTGTTACCACAAATAGGTGATTTACCTTTCGGTACCCACTTTTCAAGAAACTCAATCGTTTGTTTGATTGCGTCTTGCTCTGAAACGGTGCTTTCTTGAATTCTCTTTACTAAACCGCTGCCAGTATGAGTCGTCGTACACCACTCATCCATCTTATCCAGTTCACTCTGAGGTTGGTGAATGGCCAAAACAGGCCCTTCAGCCAGAATGTTGAGCTCACTATCTGTAACGATAGAAGCAATTTCAATAATTTTATGAGTTTCAGGATCTAGTCCTGTCATCTCTAGATCAACCCAAATAAGGTTCTGATCGCTAAAGGACATAAGGCGTCGCCTATTTGTTTATGTATAAAAGAGGTACTATACCCAAATAACTATACTCAAACTAGCTTTAGGGCCATCGAAATCAGTGGCACCAATAACATCCTGTTTGAGTCCTCAATCATCAAGTTAGATGTGTTAAGTGAAAAATTGTGGCTAAAAAAAAGAAGTTAACCAAAGGTCAGGTGCGTCGCGTACGTAGCAACCAGAACAAGCGACTCAAGAAAGAAGATTCCATCCAGTGGGATGAGAACATGCTTGGCGGAACAAAAAGCGGACTCGTGATTACGCGCTTTGGTCAACATGCCGATATCGAAGATCTTGAAACCAACGAAGTTCACCGTTGTAACTTACGTCGTAGTATCGAAACGTTAGTTTCAGGAGACAAGGTAACTTGGCGCGCAGGACTTGAGTCAATGGCTGGCATCTCTGGTGTTGTCGAAGCCGTTGAGCCTAGAACATCAATGCTAACTCGCCCTGACTACTATGACGGCCTAAAACCGGTTGCCGCAAACGTAGACCAAATGGTTATCGTTTCAGCTGTACTACCGGAGCTATCACTTAATATTATCGACCGCTACTTGATCGCCTCTGAAACGGTGAATATTGCCCCTTTAGTTGTGCTCAATAAAGTCGACTTGCTGACAGAGCAACAAATTAGCGAATACCGCGAAACGCTGAAGATATACGAGAAAATCGGCTATAAAGTCATGTTCGTGAGTAAAGAGTCGGGGTACGGCATCAAAGAGTTGGAAGCCGAACTGAAAGATCGTATCAACATTTTCGTTGGTCAATCTGGCGTAGGTAAATCCAGCGTAGTGAATGCACTGATGCCAACATTGGACATTGAAGAAGGTGCAGTTTCTGAAAACTCAGGACTGGGTCAACACACCACCACAGCAGCGCGTTTGTATCACTTCCCTTCTGGTGGTGATCTTATCGATTCCCCTGGGGTACGTGAATTCGGCCTATGGCATTTAGAACCCGATGAAGTCACAGATGCTTTCATTGAATTCAAGCCATACCTAGGTGGCTGTAAGTTCCGTGATTGTAAACACAATGACGACCCAGGATGTCTTCTGCGTGAAGCCGTTGAAGACGGAAAAATTAGCCGCTTACGCTTTGCTAGCTACCACCGCATTATTGAAACAATGGCTGACAACAAAGATAACCGTCAGTACTCACGAAGCAAGAAAGCGGATCTCTAATCGCGTTTTTGTGAACAAATGTGTGCATTTACTGACAATTGGCGCGAATTTAAGTAACATCTCGCGCCCTAAACCGTCATCGACAGATTTAATTGAAAAACAATTAGCATCGGAAAATTAATACAATGGATAAGATTAAAGTTGGATTGCAGTACTGGATCCCACAACATGGCCTGACTCGTTTAGTTGGTAAACTGGCGTCTGCTAAAGCGGGCGGTTTAACGACAGCGATCATCAACTGGTTCATCAAGCAATACAAAGTGAACATGGATGAAGCTCTGCATAGCGATCCAAAACACTTTAAGACATTCAATGAATTCTTCGTACGTGAATTAAAAGAAGGCATGCGCCCTGTCGCTGAAGGCGAATCCGTGATTGTTCACCCCGCTGATGCTCGCGTAAGTCAGTTTGGCCCAATTACTGATGGTCAACTGATTCAAGCTAAGAACCACAACTACTCAGCACGTGAGTTGCTTGGTGGTGATGCTGCTCTAGCCGATGAGTTTAAAGACGGTGAGTTCGCAACGCTTTACTTGTCTCCAAGTGATTACCACCGTGTGCACATGCCATGCGATGGCACGCTGCGTCAGATGATCTACGTTCCAGGTGATCTTTTCTCAGTAAACCCACTAACGGCAGAGAACGTTCCAAACCTATTCGCACGTAACGAGCGTGTGGTTTGTATCTTTGATACTGAGTTTGGCCCAATGGCACAAGTGCTGGTTGGCGCAACTATCGTTGGCAGCATCGAGCAAGTATGGGCTGGCACCATCACGCCACCTCGCGGTAACTCGGTTTACAAGTGGGATTACCCTGCACAAGGCGATAAATCTATCATCTTGAAGAAAGGCGAAGAGATGGGTCGCTTTAAGCTTGGTTCAACGGTTATCAACCTGTTTGCGAAAGATGCAATCAAGTTTGACGAAACGATGCAGAATGGTGAGAAAACCGTTCTAGGCACCCCTTTCGCGCACATTGCGGGTAAAGACGTTGAGACTGAAACTGTTGATTCAACAGAGAACTCAGACCAAGCTTAACTCTCTGAGTTAACTCATTTAGTTTTAAAGGCGCGTTATTTTTCTATATTTAGAGAAGAACGCGCCTTTTTATTATCTAGTTCCAGACACCTCTCTTCAAGATACCAATAAGTTTAACTACCGATAGCCTTACTCCCACCGAGCAAGACGTCGAATTACCCCATAAAAAGATTGACCAAAAACAAAACAACTGTCGAAACCTTAAACAACTTTCCGATTTTACAACCCGTCTCCAAGTACCAAAAATCCAGATAACTTACTCTATTTGAAGATATTTTATTCATAGGGTCTTTGTACATGCCTAAACTCAATGTTGGCGTTCTGGTCAAGCTGTTGATTTGTTTTGCGATTCCCTTAGGCGTGCTATTCATGCCGATAGATTCCATCCCAATCGATGATCTCACGCTGATTCAACACCGCCTGTTGGCGATATTCTTATTAGCAGCCCTGCTGTGGGTGCTTGAACCTGTTCCAGTATTCGCCACCTCAATTCTGATCATTGCACTTGAACTGGTGATGATCTCCGACAAAGGCCTGCACTTATTTAGAAACCCACCAGCGGGACACGATCTCGGTGAGTTAATCAAATATACCGACATCTTTGGTGCATTTTCGTCACCAATCATCATTCTGTTCATGGGTGGTTTCGCTCTCGCAATATCGGCATCTAAGTACGAACTCGACAACAACTTAGCGCGAGTATTACTCAAACCATTTGGTACAGAGCCGCGCTTCATCATGCTCGGTTTAATGCTGATCACTGCGGTGTTCTCGATGTTCATGTCGAACACAGCTACCACTGTAATGATGCTTGCATTGCTAGGTCCGATCGTAGCCTCTGCGCCAAAAGGCGACATGGGGATTAAAGCGCTGGTGTTATGTATTCCAATTGCTGCCAATACTGGCGGTATCGCGACCCCAATCGGTACACCGCCCAATGCGATCGCACTGCAATACCTAACTGGCGAGAACAGTATCGACTTCCTTAGTTGGATGATGATGGGCTTACCTTTTGTGATAATCCAACTCACCATAGCTTGGTTTCTTCTACAAAAACTCTTCCCTTCAAAAGAAAGAAACATGGTACTCAAGCTTGATGGTCAATTTAGAAAAAGTTGGCGAGCGATAGTGGTTTACATCACCTTCGCTGCCACTATTCTGTTATGGATGACCACCAAACTTCACGGCATGAACACCTATGTGGTATCCATCATTCCGCTGGCGGTGTTCACTCTGACCGGCATCATGGGCAAAGAAGAGCTCAAGCTGATTAACTGGGATGTATTGTGGTTAGTGGCGGGTGGTATTGCGATTGGTATCGGCCTTGATAAAACAGGGCTAGCTGCGGCATTGGCGCACGCGATTGATTATGAATCACTCTCGCCTGCTGCTGTGGTACTAACGCTATCTATCGTGTGTTGGTTAATGGCGAACTTCATGTCGAACACCGCGACTGCTAACTTGTTGATGCCGATAGCGGCTGCGATTGGTGCATCCATGGAAAGCTTGGTCGCGATTGGCGGCTTGCAAGGCTTGTTGGTTGTAGTCGCCTTCTCCGCATCACTCGGTATGATTCTTCCAGTATCGACACCACCCAATTCATTGGCTTACTCGACTGGACTTATTGAGAGCAAAGACATGGCGAAGATGGGCATCATCTTAGGTATTGTCGGCTTGTTAATGGTCTACCTCGCGTTGTTCATCATCACCTAATAGACGTTCAACGGTCACTTTTATTCCGACTAAGGCGCTAAATTTAAATTTAGTGCCTATTCGCGCTATATCATGAACAAGCTATTGATTTTTAAATCAATAAACAACTGTGATTTTACTTCACTGTTTTGCAAAAATCAGAGTAAATATATTTAGAATTTATGATTTTAAACACATTCATTCCCCGGTAGGGAGCGGCACTATACACCTATCAAAGACATATCAATTCATTATTAAGTACGTCACCGTTGTTAGGTTTTGTCTAATCAGAGAGGAATGGACCTTGAGACATACTATTAAGTTTAAAATTCAGATCGCCATTGCGGTCATTATTGCCGTCGTAAGTGGCGCTCAAGCTTGGATATCGGTTAATCAGCTGACTCAAGAGACTGAAGTCGCGATCAACCAAGAAATGAAAAATGTCAGTGTTGGCACCACCAATTACATTGCCGATTGGCTCTCTATCCGCAGTGATATGATGCTTGCCAATGAATCGACCATTTCAAGCAACAGTAACTCAGATCGCGAGTTATTGCTCACCAAGCAAGCCGGACAATTCCTGTCTGTATATGCAGGGTTCAGCGATGGCACTATCGCTTATGGCGACAAAGGTGAAGATTGGCCAGCAGGCTACGACCCGCGCACTCGCCCTTGGTATAAAGATGCCAACGCAACATCCGATCTCATCATTACCGAACCTTATCAAGACTTTGACGGCAGCATCGTCATCAGCTTTGCCAAAGCATTCAGTGGCGATAGACAAGGTGTTCTTGCGGCCGATTTAACCGTAACCAGCATTATTGATACGGTTCTCAACGTAAAACTGGATAACGATGGCTTTGCGTTTTTAGTCGATGGCAATAACAACATTGTGGCCTACAGCGATGAAGCGTTGAGTCAAAAGCCACTGACCAGTTTGAATCCAGAACTAACAACCAACAAGGTGTCACAACTGCTCCAAGACCAGATGATCACCACTCTCACTTGGCCTGGCCAGGGTGATAAAATGGTCTACATGGCCAACGTGCCGAATACTGATTGGTCATTGGGTATTGTTATCGATAAAGAGATGGCGTTTTCTGCAGTATCCGATGCCATTCAATTCATCACGCTGACCTCTTTAACTTTGTACATCGTCATTTCGATTGCGAGCACCTTCGTCATCAACCGCCTGCTTTCGCCGTTACAAACATTATCTGAAGCGCTCACTCAACTGGCTCAAGGCAGAGGCGATCTCACTCAACGTATTGATATCACACGTATGGATGAGATTGGTAAGCTTGCCGAGCTCGTGAACCAGTTCTTAAGCCAGATGCAAAGCATGTTGAAGGGCGTGATAGAACACAGCCACGATCTCAACAATCATGCAGAAAAAGCCAATCAACTGGCCACTCAATCTTCTATTCGAGTTGAAAATCAACAAAACGATATCAACCAAATTGCGACCGCGATTCATGAGATGTCCGCCACCGCAGCCGAAGTGGCTAGCCATGCCGAATTAACGGCGTCCGCTTCTCAGGCATCCGCCACCGCTTGTAACGAAGGCCAAGAGGTAATCCAACAAAACCGCGATGCGATTACTGGCTTGGCGACTCAAGTTGAAGATGCCGCCAATGTGATTCGTGAATTAGAGAGCAATGCTCAAAGCATCAACCAAATCCTATCCACCATTCAAGGCATTGCCGAACAGACCAACCTGTTGGCATTGAATGCAGCGATTGAAGCCGCTCGTGCGGGTGAACAAGGTCGTGGGTTTGCCGTTGTCGCCGATGAAGTCCGAGTGCTCAGCCAAAGAACGCATGGCTCGACGGAAGAGATCCGCGTGATGATTGATACACTGCAGAAAAATACCGAACATGCCGTTGAAAGCATGACTACCAGCACTCAGTTAGCAGAGAACAGTGTTGGCTTCGCAGAACAAGCTCATGGCAGCCTGACTAAGATCACGCAAGCAATCACTGAAATCAACGATATGGCGCTGCAAATAGCGAGTGCTGCGGAAGAGCAACGCGCGGTCAGCGAAGACATCAGCCGTAATACGCAAGGAATCAAGGATGCCTCTGATGACCTTGCACAGCAAGCTGAAAGCAGTCGCAATAGCTCAAATGAAATGAGTAGCGCTGCCGAGTCGATGCGCCAAGACGTGGAGCGCTTTAAGGTATAGCGCGACTCAAGCAAAGTAAGTGAACCACACCACCGAGCGACAGCTGACATAAACTAATAACTGAAACAAAGTCGTTCTTTCATAAGAATCACTTTGTTCTCAGTTCGGTTTGATGCATATTGATGAGCTAATTTATCCCAGACACAAGGATGTTATTCAGATGGGATTCGAATGGTTAGCTCTTGCTGCCGCTTTTCTTTGGGCGATTGCGAGCCTAATGTCAGTAAAGCCTGCTCAACACTTAGGTTCTTTCGCCTATAGTCGTTGGAGAATGGGTTGTACCGCGATCATCTTATCAAGCATGGCTTGGTTTACTGGCGGCTGGGCAAGTGTGGAAGCTGACTTAGTCACACCTATGATGCTGTCAGGCCTGATTGGTATCTTCATTGGTGATACTGCCCTGTTTGCGTGTTTGAACCGAATGGGACCGCGCCAAGCTGGACTGCTGTTCTCTTGTCACGCCGTGTTCTCGGCGATTCTCGGTTACTTCCTATTTAGCGAAAGCATGACTTCGGTAGAGCTGATTGGCTCGGCATTGGTGTTTAGTGGTGTATTAACCGCAATCTTCTTTGGTCGTCGTGGCCAAGCGAACAACCAACTTGAAACCATTAAGGGCACCGTGTGGATTGGCGTTGCGCTAGGAATTACAGCGGCGATTTGCCAAGCATTGGGCGGCATTATTGCCAAACCCGTGATGCAAACCAGTATCGACCCAATAGCAGCTTCTGCCATTCGAATGATCACCGCCTTTGTGGCTCACTCCCTGTTTCGCTTAACGGGCGCTAAACTTTCACGCGCTCTTAACCCAATGAATAAGCAGATATTCGCGATTACCGCGGTTAACGGCTTTTTGGCAATGGCGGTGGGAATGACGCTGATCTTGTATGCGTTGCAGGAAGGGAATGTCGGCATGGTCGCGCTGTTATCTTCAACCACACCAATCATGTTGTTACCAATACTCTGGCTGTACACCAAGCAAAGGCCTAATGCCTACGCTTGGATCGGCGCCATTGTTGCTGTGTTGGGCACCGGTATCTTGGTCAGCTAGTGGCACTGGAATTCTAGTCAGCTAGCTAGTGAAGTTAATTGGCAGCTGATTGGAAACTGAGAATTAATAGCTAATGACTATTAACTCTCAGTAAAAACAAAAGCAAAAAGTTAAGAACGTGGGAAAGGAAAAGCTGTCACGTCATCGATGTGGTCGTAACCCAACGCAAGCATGATTAACCTATCAATACCTAAAGCAACACCGGCACAGTCTGGTAACCCCGCTTTTAATGCCTCAATCAAATGATGATCAATCGGTTGAGGTGATAAGCCCATCTCAATACGCTTGGTATTGTCATCTTCAAAACGCTGCAGTTGTTCTTGTGGTTTATCTAACTCATGGAAACCGTTAGCCAGCTCGATCCCTTTGAAATACACCTCAAAGCGATCGGCGACTCGTGAATCTTTTGGATTAATCTTAGCTAACGCTGCTTGTGATGCTGGGAAGTCATACACAAATACAGGCACTTGTTGGCCTATTTTCGCTTCAACCCCAATACTGAAAAGAAGCTGCAATAGCGTATCACGATCTTGTTCAGTGTCAGCAATATCACTTAAGCCAAGTTTCGCTGCAGCCTGCTTTAAGGTATCCATAGAATCTTCCAGCGGACACACACCCAGTACCTCAACAAACGCTTGTTGGTAAGTCATTCGCTCCGCGATACCTGATTTAAGAACCTGTTGTAAAAGCAGATCCATTTCATCCATCAAGTCATGATGATCAAAGCCCACGCGATACCACTCCAACATAGTGAACTCAGGGTTGTGGTAACGGCCGTTTTCTTCGTTACGAAAAGACTTACAAATTTGGTAAATACAACCGCTTCCTGCCGCCAACAAGCGCTTCATATGAAATTCAGGACTCGTCATAAAGAACAGCGGCTGGCCGTGTGCATAACCCGGCCCTACAAACTCAGTTTTGAAGGTATGTAAATGCACATCCGTCACTGTGGCGTGACTCATGGCTGGCGTATCCACTTCCATCACATTTCGCTCAGCAAAAAACTGGCGAATTTGATTAAGGATATCAGCACGTTGCTTTAACTGCTTAATGGTTGCGGCCGGTTGCCATGTGGAGTGCATTATCAAGTTCCATATCACTGAATTCTAGGCGACGAAAATTACCACTTTTCGCCTCTTTTGTAAGCTTCTATCTTTGCATTAATAAGGTCGACATACGGTTTTAATGAAGCCAGAAAATCACGTTCTACAATACATTTACCTATATTCGACCTCAGACAATATTGATAACAAAAATCATACTCAACAAGCCGTTAACACATGCCTTGTGGGAGAATCGTTATCAACAATTGATTGCCGTGATTGCAGTCACATAACCTATAAATTCTATGCCTCCATATGCATTACCGGAGCAAAAACCTAAATACATCAATTTTTGAAACGCCCTCCTCTCTTACACTGAACCTACCACTTAAGGCTTAGGGGTGATGATCGGTTGATGCCGTTTACGTACTATTAATTAGTAAGTGCCACCAATAAGCTTTTTTATAATAACAAGCGGAATACTCCGCATCACACTGGAGAATAACTGTGAAGACAATTACCACAGATATCGCAGTCATCGGCGCAGGCGGCGCTGGTCTTCGTACAGCTATCGCTGCGGCTGAAGCTAATCCTGAATTGGAAGTAGCACTGATTTCTAAAGTTTACCCAATGCGCTCGCACACGGTAGCGGCAGAAGGCGGTTCAGCAGCAGTAATTAAAGACGAAGATAGCTTAGATAACCACTTCAACGATACTGTTGGCGGTGGCGACTGGCTATGTGAACAGGATGTTGTTGAATACTTTGTTGAAAACTCGACTCGCGAAATGATCCAAATGGAACAATGGGGTTGCCCATGGAGTCGTAAAGAAAACGGTGAAGTAAACGTACGCCGATTCGGCGGTATGAAGGTAGAAAGAACGTGGTTCGCAGCGGATAAAACCGGCTTCCACATGCTTCATACTCTGTTCCAGACTTCGATGAAGTACGACACAATCAAACGATTTGATGAGTACTTTGTGGTGGATTTGATCGTTGAAGATGGCGAAGTACAAGGCCTAATCGCGATTCATATGTCTGAAGGTGAACTTGTTACGATTAAAGCGAAATCTGTTGTTCTAGCAACCGGTGGCGCAGGTCGTGTTTACCACTGTAATACTAACGGCGGCATCGTAACTGGCGACGGTATGGCAATGGCTTATCGCCACGGTGTACCACTGCGTGACATGGAGTTCGTTCAATACCACCCAACAGGCCTTCCAGGCACTGGCATCTTGATGACCGAAGGTTGTCGTGGTGAAGGCGGTATCATCGTCAACAAGAACGGCTACCGTTATCTGCAAGATTACGGCATGGGCCCTGAAACTCCAGTGGGCGAGCCGAAAAACAAATACATGGAACTGGGTCCTCGCGACAAAGTTTCTCAAGCATTCTGGCACGAGCAGCAGAAAGGCAACACCATCAAGCACCCACTTGGTGATGTCGTACACCTTGACCTTCGCCACCTTGGTGAAGAGTACCTGCAAGAGCGTCTTCCGTTTATCTGTGAGCTTGCAAAAGCGTACGTAAACGTTGACCCAGCAAAAGAGCCAATCCCAATTCGCCCGACCGTTCACTACACCATGGGTGGTATCGAAACTAACGGTACCTGTGAAACTCGCATTAAAGGCCTATTCGCCGTTGGTGAATGTGCTTCAGTTGGCCTACACGGTGCAAACCGTCTAGGTTCTAACTCTCTAGCTGAGTTCGTAGTATTTGGCCGCGTAGCCGGTGAACAAGCCGTGAAACGTGCAGCTGAATTCAAAGGCTGGAATGAAGACGCTATCGCTAAGCAAATCAAAGCGGTTGAAGATCGCATCGCAGGCATCTTGGCTCAAGAAGGCGATGAGAACTGGGCTGATATTCGTACTGAAATGGGTCACACCATGGAAGCAGGTTGTGGTATCTACCGTCAAGAAGACTTGATGCAAGAAACCATCAACAAGATCACTGAACTGAAAGCTCGCTACAAGAAGATCAGCATTAAAGACAAAGGCAAAGTGTTCAACACTGACCTACTTTACGCTATCGAAGTGGGTTACGGCCTTGAAGTTGCAGAAGCAATGGTTCACTCAGCCATTCTTCGTAAAGAGTCTCGCGGTGCACACCAACGTCTAGACGACAACTGCACAGAACGTGATGACGTGAACTTCCTGAAACACTCTCTGTCTTTCTACAACGAAGATGCAGCACCAACCATCGACTACAGCGGCGTTAAGATTACTAAATCTCAACCTAAAGCTCGTCTGTACGGTGAAGCTGCAGAGAAAGCCGCTGCTGCTGAAAAAGCGGCAGAAGAGAATGCGAAGAAGAGCGAAGAGGAGCAAGCATAATGTCAGCGAATCGAATCCAAAAAATTGAAATCCTGCGTTATGACCCTGAGCACGATGCAGAACCTCACTTTCA
This sequence comes from Vibrio lentus, assembly GCF_002875945.1. Lineage (GTDB taxonomy): Bacteria > Pseudomonadota > Gammaproteobacteria > Enterobacterales > Vibrionaceae > Vibrio > Vibrio apostichopi. The sequence continues at coordinate 1,692 of NZ_MCZK01000058.1, read as the reverse complement.
AACCTTTGAAGTGCCGTTTGATGAAACCATGTCAGTACTTGATGCGATTGGTTACATCAAAGATAACCTAGATAAAGACCTGTCTTACCGTTGGTCTTGTCGTATGGCGATTTGTGGTTCTTGCGGCATCATGGTTGATGGCGTGCCAAAACTGGCGTGTAAGAGCTTCTTACGTGATTACCCGAATGGCTTCAAGATTGAGCCTTTGGCTAACTTCCCAATCGAGAAAGATTTGATTGTCGACATGACGCCGTTCATCGAACGCCTTGAAGCAATCAAGCCTTACATCATTGGTAACGACCGTAAGCCAGAAGACGGCACTAACATCCAAACTCCAGAGCAAATGGCGAAGTACAAACAGTTCGCTGGCTGCATCAACTGTGGTTTGTGTTACGCAGCGTGTCCTCAGTTTGGTCTAAACCCTGAGTTCATTGGCCCTGCAGCACTTGCGCTTGCTCACCGCTACAACCTAGATAGCCGTGACAATGGTAAAGCTGAACGTATGAAGCTTATCAATGGCGACAACGGCGCTTGGGGCTGTACGTTTGTAGGTTACTGTTCTGACGTATGTCCGAAGAAAGTAGACCCAGCAGCGGCAGTTAACCAAGGCAAAGTTGAGTCTTCAATGGACTTCGTTATCTCGATGTTCAAGCCTGATGGATCGCAAGTAAAAACAACAGAGGAGGCATAATATGAGCAATCGTAAGCCTTATGTTCGTGAGATGAAGAGAACGTGGTGGAGCAACCATCCGTTTTACCGCTTCTACATGCTACGTGAAGCGACTGTACTGCCTTTGATTCTATTCACTCTGTTCCTAACCTTCGGTTTGGGTGCACTAGTGAAAGGCCCAGAAGCTTGGGCTGGTTGGTTGAGCTTTATGGCTAACCCTATCGTTGTTGGTATCAACATCGTGGCACTGCTAGGCAGCTTACTGCACGCTCAGACCTTCTTCAGCATGATGCCTCAAGTAATGCCAATCCGCCTTAAAGGCAAATTGGTGGATAAAAGAATCATCGTACTGACCCAGTGGGCAGCGGTGGCATTTATTTCTTTAATCGTTCTGATGGTGGTGTAAGGAGCTTCGTTATGAACACAAATTACAATGTTAACCACAATCCGAAACGCTCTGATGAACCAATCTGGTGGGGCCTATTCGGCGCTGGCGGTACTTGGTTCGCGATGATTACACCAATCACGATTCTAGTGCTGGGTATCTTAGTGCCAATGGGCATTATCGATGCTGACGCAATGAGCTACGAACGTGTCTCTGAGTTTGCCACCAGCATTATCGGTGCGCTATTCATTATCGGTACGCTAGCACTGCCAATGTGGCACGCAATGCACCGTCTTCACCACGGCATGCACGACCTTAAGTTCCACGTCGGCGTTGCAGGTAAAGTTGGCTGCTACTTCGTTGCAGGCCTAATCAGCGCATTGTCTGTTATTTTCATTTTTATGATTTAAGAGCAGATACGAGATTCGGGTAAACGAGTATCGAAGAGCTTAAAAGCAGATTCGAGTATCGGGTAATCGAGATTCGAAAAGCTTAAGAGCGAAAAGACTAAAAGCAGAGCAGGGTTATCTTGTTCTGCTTTTTTGTTGCTTGTCGAATATCACACACCTAGCTCACTAGCTCTTGCTCTTCCCGCTCTTCGTATCTCGCATCCCGTTTACTCTAATCTGCTCTTCCC
>NZ_MCZK01000057.1 GCF_002875945.1 Vibrio lentus | reverse complement strand
ATCTAAGCGGAGAAGAGCCGAGATTCTAGGCTATGTGATTACTGCTATTGTGGCTTTCTTTATGTGTATTCAAGCGAAACAAGCGTGGCTAGGTTATATTCCAGGAACCTTTATTGGTTGTTGTGCGACGTTTGCGGCAGGTGGCGATTGGCAACTTGTCGTACCATCTTTACTGCTTGGTGGTGTATTCGGATACTTGATGAAAGCAACGGGGCTATGGCTTCACGAAAAATCGACCCAATCTTCGGAAGCGGTTGAACAACACGCTAAGCAAGCGAAGGCTTAATTCGTTAACCTGACCCTAGTTTAGTCACTGTGAACTCTTGCAAGATAACCCCCAATTAATTTGTATATCGATTTATACAGGCACACAACTTGGTGTGCCTTTTTTGGTTTTGGTTAAGCCAATCAGTTAAAAAATTTATCTGCAGAAGAACCAATAGCAGCTATCAGTTAATTAAAGCGCTTAGGTGTTGCCGTTTGCCATGGTGATGACACGCTTTAATGTCCACCTTAATAACAGCGGAATACATTCTTGCCCTTGATTCTCGCAGTGAGAAACGATCGCTAACGCAAGGTCGGGTTTCGCGTGTTTCTTGAGAACCTTAGCCACCACTTTTTTCGCTGGGATAGGGTGATCGTATGGGATCTTAACCATGTCGCGGAAAAAGTTTTCGAAGCCGTTCATATACAAGTAATGCTCGATGTCTTTATCAGGCAGCTCGGTAAGGCGATGCCTCTCTTGATCTTTCCCTAATTTAGACATCACTGTCGCGGCATATTTCTTACCTGCCGCATCGCCGTCAGTCACTACATGCCAGTCGATACCAAACTCTTGTGCAACCTTGATCAGTGCCTTAAGCCCAGATTGAGCGAATTCAATGATCTGTACACCTTCTGCTGCAAGGTTATAACCGCATTGGTTGGCTAATTCATTAAACAACCAGACTTCGGTTTCACCTTCTACCAATAGCCAACAACGAGCAAACAACGCCCCAGAACGATGGAACCGTATGTGGAACCCAATTCGTCTCAGCTCATCTTTGCTGAAGTGGTTCATGTTGAGTTGATTGGCGATGGTTTTGTCTGATTGTCGAACCAAGCGGCGAATGGATTGAAGTGGCACGGCTGCGAGTAAGTCACCACTGTTGGTCGTGAGAATTTTCTGCATGGGTAATTTCTGCATCAAACTCCAAGCCCTAGCTAGGTGCGTTGGGTGCAATCGACCTTCTGGATCTTCAAGGATCAAAAGAGGGCGCGCGCATCGTCTTAAGTCAGTCGGTCCTTTGGCTTGTAAGTATGCGTTAAGTAAACCCATGAACAGCAGACGAGTTTGTTTGTTCTTGGTTTCTTCCACAAGTTGATGAATGCTCTGATCATTGGCACCCGCTGAATAAAGTAGGCCATCCCTCTGTTTTCTTGGGTTCCGGCGAGAGTTACTCTTGAAAGAAAAGTAGTGTTCTATCAGGCTTTGCATTGAATCAAGGCTACTGCGCATCTCGCCTTTGTTTACGTGTCCTGGTATTGCCATTAAACGACGACAGGTATTATCAATGCGTTTTTCTATTCTTGCCTGACGCCCATTTCCATTTCCGTTGCCATTTCCACTAGAGTTAGCAGTGTTGCCATTGCTGGCGTGAGTACTGTTGCCATCCCCATTGGAGATGACGTTAGCGTTTCCATTAGAACCACCATTAACAACGGCATTCTGATTAATTGTTTTACTGTTGAAAGGACGATCAAAATGCCTTGCATCTCGCAAACGAATCACAGGGTGTAACGTCATTAATTCTTGAGCGAGCTTTTCAGAGTGGTGAAGCTTTAGTGGATTGCCGTCCAAACCTAAGAATGCGTAGTGAGTGGTTGTTTCATACTGCTCTAACGTCGCACTGATTCTGTAATAGATACGGTAGGTGCCAAACTCATCTTGAACCCAGATAGGTTTGAGTTTGCGGTAACGACCTGCGTTGAGTTCGCTCTTGTCGTTGGCTTTTAACGCGAGAACAATTTGAAGATGTTGAGACTGTGGATGTGAAACAGAATAATCGACATGAAAATCAGTCATTTCGAAGTGATATGGGACACCGTCTGAGGGGAGAACGACGGACAAAGCATCAAGTAAAGAAGACTTACCCCAAGTATTTTCACCAATCAGCGTGGTTAGCTCGTCAAACGCGAGTGACATACGCTTGATACCTCGAAAGCCAGAAATCTCGATTCTTTCTAGTTGCATAGGCTTACTCCTAACGGAAGGCTCTGCTAATTGTTTGAAAGCTAACAGATATCTTTAATCATAATCGAAAATTTGTTATCCGGTATGCGCATTTGTCACAAAACCCACTCTTTATTTATACGGAGCAAAACGAGATTTTTGATCTATCTTTAGTATTTTTTTGCAGTGCAGTTTCATAAAATTCACGATTCTGTCATGATTCTCAACCTAGTATGAAGGGACAAAGAGAGAAGAAAATATGACTAAAAAGAATAAGCCGACAAAAATAGTGTTGGCACACATCAACGACACCCACTCATACTTTGAACCAACCTCATTACAGCTATCACTTAAAATGAACAACCACATCATTGAACCTTATGTCAGTGCTGGTGGCTTTGCTCGAATTTCAACGCGCTTTAAGCAAATAGAGCAAGATGCCCAACGTCAAAAGCTCGGAACCTTGTTCCTGCACGCTGGAGACTGCTTCCAGGGCACGTTGTACTTTTCTCTATTCAAGGGAAAAGCCAACGCCGATTTGTTGAATGCCCTGAATATTGATGCCATGACCCTTGGCAATCACGAGTTAGACATGGGCAATGAACCAGTGGCAATTTTCGCTAAAAGAATCAAATTCCCACTGTTGGCGGGTAACTGGAATTTGTCGAATGAGGATATCAATAAAACTCATACCCTAGCGGACAACGACATTGTTAAGCCTTACCTAACTGAAACACGAAGCGCTGCTTTTATAACGAAAGAGTTTGATGGCGAGAAAGTCGCTATATTCGGCCTAAGTATCGACAAGATGGCGGGCATTGCGAACCCAGATATTGATACACCGTTTGAAAATGCGCTAGAAACGGCAAAAGCCACGATAGAGCAGATCCATCAAGCTGGTATTAACAAGATTGTGTTACTTAGCCACCTTGGTTACGAGGCTGATTTAGAACTGGCGGCCAATGTGTCTGGTATTGGTGTGATTGTTGGTGGGCACAGCCATCGCTTGCAAGGTGATTTCTCTGATATTGGCCTAGTAAAAGATGATGACTACGGCGTAAAAGTCGGTGACACCTATGTAGTGCAAGCTGGCTTCCACGCAATGAGCCTCGGACACTGTGAAATCGAATTCAACTCTGAAGGCAAAGTTACTCACTTTAATGGCAAGAATGAACTGCTTTTGGGGCGCCGACTGTTTATAGACGCTAAATTGACTGAAGTAGGGCAAGACGATGCTCACGATATGGCGTGTGAGTTTTTAAATAATCATCAGAACATTGCGGTATGTAAAAAAGATCCTGAACTGCAGAGCATTCTGACGGATAAATATCAGCCGAGAGTTAGAAAGCTGCAGCAACAAGTTATCGCTCATGCAGACACAAAACTGCGCCATGTACGTATTCCTGATGATAAAGGACCAAGCCAGCTAGCGCCTTTGGTTGCTCAGTCGTTTCATTACCTGATGAACAAGAAGGGACACGGCGTCGAATTTGCCATCCACAACTCTGGTGGTGTAAGAAACTCACTCAATAGCGGAGACGTCTCTGTTGCCGATATTGCCGGAAAACTACTACCGTTTGCCGTACCTATTGGTGTGTATGAGGTAAAAGGTGAGACGATTGCTGGCATGTTAGAAGGTGCGATTAATAACGCATTGGATAATGGTGTCGTAGGTACGGGGTCTGGCAGCTTTCCTTATACTCATAACTTGAGATTTTGCTACCACAAAGACGCGCCATTAGGACATCGTATTCATCATCTAGAAATACACTCTGAAGCATCCGGTTGGCAGCCAGTGTCTCGCGACCGAATTTACCGAGGTGCGTCATCGGCCTACACCATGAAAGGCAAAGAAGGTTATAACGCTGTCTTAGATATGATTGGTGATGGGGTTGTTACGACTGACTCAATGGCTGACTGCTTTATTGCGTTCTTACAAGAGCACCCTGAATCACTCCAACACAGTGAACCATTGAATTGCATGGAATGTTTTCGATAATCGTCCGTGCTATTTGCACTTTCTGACTGATTTATAAAATTGGCACTGTTTATGCTTTGTTGTACAGGTGACTTCCTGTGGAGGCAAAATATGGATAGGAAAGATTGGTTAGACGCAGTAGCCGTCGTTGGCTGGGTGTCTGTTTGGTCTGCGTTGGTATACTTGGTACCCACGGCTGGTTTATAGGTGAATATCATTCGTTTCAAATACCACTGAGCATTCACCCAGGGTGAACACGTGAGTGGTATTCTTAGAATCAATGTGTGTGTCATTTTGATAAAACAGCGGTAATAGAAAAAGGGGCTTTTGCTCCTTTTTTCTTTTTTAGAACAAATTTATCTAGACGAAACATAAATAGGGGAATATTATCCACGCGTTTGGGGAGTAGTTAGCGCAAGTTTACATATCGTCATCTCGTTAGGCCAAGAGTCTATCCGGTATGTAAAGGTGAAATCCCATATTTCACTTCAACGAGACCAACGCAATCACAGTCAAGATCCGTAATGGAGCTTGATATGCTTTGTTTGCGGAAGGTCTTTGTACAGTTCTTCCGCCCGGAGGAATAATGAACTCAACTCAATCTCTATTATCTACCAATAGTGAATCCTTTTTTTCATCGCCAATCATGACGACTTATGTGGGCTTTTTCCTGCTGACCGTAATTCTCGTCTCTATCGATATCTATCAAACTCGTGGTGGCAGCGTAACCATTAAGAAAGCGGCAATTTGGAGCGTTTTCTGGTTTGTTCTCGCGTTCTTGTTCGCAGGTTCTATCTACCTATTTTGGGACATCTATGCTCCAAACAGTGACTACACCGCGCAAAAAGCAACCGTGTCATTTATTACCGGTTACTTGTTAGAAAAATCATTGAGCGTAGACAACTTGTTCGTATTCGCGATGATCTTTGCTCAATACCAAGTTCCAGAGCATCTAAGACCGCGTGCGCTTCTTTGGGGTGTAATCGGTGCATTGGTGCTTCGTGCAATTATGATCGCATTAGGTGCTCAGCTGTTGGCTGAATACCACTGGGTGCTTTACGTGTTTGCGGCGTTCTTGATTGGTACTGGTATCAAACTGGCGTTAGACAAGGGTGAAGAAGAGAGTGTTAACACACTACCTGAGAAGCTACTTCGTAAAATTATGCCTGTCACCGAGGACTTCCATGGTCCTGCGTTAATGGTTAAGCAGGGCGTTAAATGGGCGTTCACTCCAATGATGTTGGTGATTGGTGCGATTGCCGTCATGGACGTGATGTTTGCACTGGATTCTATCCCAGCTATCTTTGCGGTGACACAAGAACCGTTCTTGGTACTTGCTGCAAACGTATTTGCGCTACTTGGCCTTCGCTCTCTGTACTTTGTGCTGCAAGGCATGATGGATAAGTTCATCTACTTGAAGCCAGCATTGGCATTCATTATGGTCTTCATCGGTGTGAAAATGCTATTGGTCGATAGCGAATGGGCTATCCCAACGTATTGGTCTTTAGCGGTGTTGATTTCTACCATGACGATTGCGGTTATAGCGTCGATTTATGCAAAGAAGCCAGACATTGAACAAGTAAATTAAAACAAATATAACGGCTCTTCTCCGCTTAGA
>NZ_MCZK01000056.1:429-723 GCF_002875945.1 Vibrio lentus | reverse complement strand
ACCCATTCCACCACCTTTAACGATTATCCCGTGATCTACAGTGAGCACGGGCTGTATGAATCCGCCCTTACGAGTATGACCAACCTCTTTGAACAGGCACTAGAGCAGTTTGAGTTCACGTTAGTCATGCATTTGGGGCTATACCTTCCTAAAGACCACCCAGACACCGATTTAACCATCATCAATGACTACATCCACCAGCTTAAAAAGAAACTCAATACAGACTCACTCTATTACTCGTGGCGTAAGCGAGCCGATAAATCCCCCTCACACAATTACCAAGTCATACTCTTG
>NZ_MCZK01000056.1:0-369 GCF_002875945.1 Vibrio lentus | reverse complement strand
TTATTTAACGACCGAGGTAACTACGGCTTAGGGACGCGCTGCAAGAGTAAAAGTAGCGTAGTAAAGAACAATGTATTTCACCGCATGAGCCGTTTAGCTGAGGCATGGGAAGAAGAGCATTACTGTTTTGGCTCTAGCGAGGATTAACCCCACCGCACTTTTTTACAGCGGTGGCTTATCTCATGGGTATATACAAAATACAGGAGCATTCCCAATGAGATTCTTAAGATTAAAAGACGTAATCGCAGCAACAGGGTTAAGCCGTTCAACTATCTACAAGTTTATGGATGAAGAAGTCTTTCCTAAAACCATTCCATTGGGAGGAAGAGCAGTAGCGTGGCTAGAGAGTGAAATCGAAGAATGGATGGA
>NZ_MCZK01000055.1 GCF_002875945.1 Vibrio lentus | reverse complement strand
GAATTACGCAACAAAGCCGCGGTAAAATCAAATGGTGAACTAAATATCGTAATACCTAACTCTTTTGCTTTTTCAAACAAAGGCTTGTGCCATTCCCAAGGCATATGTGCTTCTTTATACAACTCGTACAAAGTTTGGCCATCCCATAAGCCGCCATGAATTTGAAACTCTTCCGAGTCACTATCCATAGTGATAGTTTCATGGGTATAGGTTTGAAGTTTAATCGCATCAGCACCTGCTTTTTTTGCTTCTTCCATAATCTGAAAAGCACGGTTTATATCGCCATTATGGTTAGCAGAAAGCTCAGCAATAATATATGGAGGACAATTAGGACCAATTTCTCGATTATCGATGTATATGTTTTTATTCATTCTCTTCGTATACTCTCAATTTATCTTTCATAAGGTTTCTAATACCTTTCCACTCATGTGAAAAGATACCCAAATGTACTACATCGTGATATTCAGCCCCATTGAAGAAAGCATCTCGATGAGTACCTTCAACTTTAAAGCCAAATTTGGAGTGTAATTTCACCACGGCTTGATTAAAGCCTAAAACCTCACAGCGTAATTTGTGTAAATCTAACTCAGTAAATGCATGCTCTAGAGCTCGATATTCCATCAAAGAGCCTGTACCTCTTACCGCATTGGGCGATGCATAGAATGCCCAAGAAGCGATTCCAGGAATTCGATTTATATCAGTAAATCCAACAACACCTGCTGGCTCTCCATTTAACTCCGCTAGAAAATATTCTTTTGAACTATCCTTGCACATACTAGAAAACCATGACTTGTGCTCATCCATCGTGATTTCGTGAGAGGTGTACATGTTTTTTCTAACATCTGGAGAGTTTCTCCAAGCGAGAATTTCTTCTAAATCACTTTCTTCAAGTAGCCTAAATTTAATTACTCTTTGTTTCACGACAAAAGCTCTCCATTATTTGAACGACCTTATTCGCACCGAAGCCATCAACTTCAAAATCACTAAAAGGTTTGATGTAATCCCACTTTTCACATAAGCGCGCTAGCTCAAGTACATAAGTATCGGTACTCGTCGTTATACCTTCACCTAAATATTCAACAAACCCTAAATCTGACAAGTAATTTGAAAGTATTACTTGATTCTCCGCTACGGAAACTATCGAGGCAGGAACCCTAAGACAAAACCGCTCCCAGTTACTTACACCTGAGGCGCCAATTGCATACTTGCTATTACTTAAAGATAAATCAAAACTCTCTAAATTTTTGTATATAGAAACATTGCTATTTTGATTAAGCTTTATCAAAGCATCAAAGCGAGGGTTGATTCTCCCCGTGATCAAAATAGTATTAAACGGGAGCCTCTTAAACTCATTTGCTGCAAGAATAAACTTCTCGCACTCATTTGTAGGATCTGTTCCACCAAAAAAGACTAAGAGTTGATTAGATATTGAATCTCGGGATGAATCCCTCAATGTTGAAAAGCTCTCTCTTAAAAGAGCATATTCAGGACCAAGGAGCTTGGTAGCAGAACAATCCGAATATCTTTTTGAAATGTTCGGCCACAGGTTTTGGTCAAGAATAATATCACTACAGTGTTCACGGTTAAGGTCGTCAATCGATAAAATAGCGCATGACAGCTTACCTATAATGATACTTTCCCATTCATGGTCCAGCGCATAGTGATCCACAATCACCCACTCGGAAGAATCAACTTTAGATAAAAAGTCATTTGCATCTTCTTCAACGCTACGTTGAAGCCAAGCTTTATAATCAGCGCTATGGCAGGGAGTCATTTTTAGGCAAGAGGGAGTCAACTCTAATATGTCAAAGCCTCTATCACAGATATATGCAATCATGTCACCAGCCTGGGGCAGACAAGCAAAGCATACGGAGAAACCTTTACTTTCTAATATATCAGCAAGCACCAGACAGCGCATGACGTGCCCACTACCGATAAACAGTGACGCATCCACTCGGAAGGTAACTTTCATTGTTTTACCCTAACCTCAATGCTGAAAAAAGAGATTCAGCCAGTTCCCAGTCTTCTTGGTTATCAATATCTTGAACGCGTTTTCTCGGTAAGAGCACGACCTTAGAGTGGCTAGAAAACACCGATAATTTATTCAGGAAAGCATCTTTACGACCCCAATAAAACTGGCCAGCATCGTGATACGCTTCTTCCAAATCTTGTGATCTTATCTGTTCGTTTTCAGGCGAAAACAGGCTTTGTTGCGTAATTC
>NZ_MCZK01000054.1 GCF_002875945.1 Vibrio lentus | reverse complement strand
AATTACGCAACAAAGCCCCTTCATTCTCAACTCCTGCAAATAATTGGTACGCCAAACAATAAAAGTTTGAAGTATCAGTTCCTTGTAATAGACTAACGCAAGTGCATATAAATAAAACTAAGTACTTACAAACACAGAAAATAATTTAGAGTTAACTGCTTCATATAAAAACAGCAAATAAAAACACCACTCTATAAATTAATATAAAGTACTCCTGTTAAACCTAGCACGTAATAACACCTTGTTAGCAAGTTACCAAATAACTAACAGACGCATGTTGGCGCATGGAGAAACATAATGAACGCACCACTGAAGAAGCCTTTGGAGCATAATCAGGCTCTTCAAGATCCTCGAAATCGCACTATTTCCACGATTAATAGTACCGATGCCCTGGCCATGATTGAGCACGGCAGTGAACTGACGTTAAACGTCTCGACTCCGGTTGGCACTAAATTTTTGGCAACCACGAAGTTTATCGGCACACACAGTGAGAACTGTATATTGGTTGAAGTCCCTGAGGTTTCAAGCGATGACCTACGCTTTTTCTTTCAGGAAGGGTTTTGGATGACTGCGAGAGCTTACTCTTTAAGAGGAGAAGGCGCGCTGATCCACTTCAGATGTCAGATTCATCATAACATTGGCGAACCTTTCCCAATCTTGGTGTTATCGACGCCAAGTACAATGCAGGTGACTCAACTTCGTAAAGAAACGCGTTATGAAGTGAATTTAGACTCCAGAATCATCTTTAATGATCAGCGAATGAATTGTGAGATACGAGATCTTTCGAAAAGTGGTTGTCGCTTTGTCACATCACCCACTTCACGACCGATTCAGATCGCAGATAGAGTGTCTATCGAGATCACCCCTGGAAACTACAACGGTCCGTTTATTCCTCCGCTACGAGGCATAGTGTGTAATTTGCAAAAATCGACACACTACGCACGCTACGGCGTCGAGTTTGATGATATCGGCCGTGCCAATGCGAAGAATTTACTGGGTAAACTGAAATTCGATGGTACCAAGCTTCGTTTACGTAATGCTTAAGTGCTAGAGATTGTAAGAATCAAAAAAAACAGCCATCGATAATATCGATGGCTGTTTCGTTTTAGCTAAATCAAAGGGTAACGGTTATTTACCCGATCTTGCGCATTAAGTTATTTACGTAAAGCATTCAGTTTAGCTTGAGCGATACCAAAGATAGTATCGATAGGATAGCTCCCTTCATCGCTCGCTTCACCTGCTGCTTTGCCCGTGAACAGCTCAATCGCTTCTGTCACATGGTCAATCGCCCAGATGTTGAACTCGCCCTTTTCAACCGCTTTGACGATGTCACTGCGCAGCATCAGGTTGTGAACGTTAGAGCGCGGAATAATCACCCCTTGCTCATTTGAACGTCCTTTGATTTCACACACATCAAAGAAACCTTCAATTTTCTCGTTCACACCACCAATTGGTTGAGATTCACCAAACTGGTTCATAGAGCCAGTAATTGCGATGTCTTGACGGTTCGGCTGCTTAGAAAAAGCAGACACTACCGCACAGAACTCGGCCATACTCGCACTATCCCCATCCACGCCACCATACGATTGCTCGAAGGTAATATTGGTGGTGAGCGGTACTTTCGCTGTCTTACCAAATACCGAAGAAAGATAAGCCGATAAGATCATCACCCCTTTCGAGTGAATACTCCCACCTAAGTCTACGTTTCTTTCAATATCAATCACTTCACCATCACCGTAAGCGGTGGTTGCCGTGATTCGGTTTGGCGCACCGAACATATGATCGGTGGTACTGAGTACAGAAAGCGCATTCACTTGCCCAACCGCCTGACCATCAACGTGTATCAGCGTCGTACCGTTAGTAAACGTCTCCATTACGCTGTCTTGCAGTCGTCCTACACGCATCTGTTGATTAGACAATGCTTGGTCAACGTGAGTAGAACGAATCAGATTCGATTTCGCCCCTCTCGCGACGTAGTTAGACTCACGAAGCAGGTTCGCAATGTGTGCCGAATGCAGCGATAGCTTGCCTTGGTCACCGGCCTGACGTGAGCTGTGCTCAATGATGCGAGCAATCGCTTTACGATCACAATGCAGCATATTGTTGTCATGCACGATGCTCGAAATGAAGCGTGCGTAATGCATCTCAGAATCCGCAGTGCGCTTCATCTCATCTTCAAAATCGGCCGTCACACGGAACAGTTCACCAAACTCCGCATCGTAATGCTGCAGCAATTGGTAAGTGCGGTAATCACCAAACAGAATGATTTTCACATCCAATGGAATCGGTTCTGGATCAAGTGATACTGCGCCCGTTAGGGTCACCTCTTTTTCCAATGAAGCAAAGCTCAATTGACGTGAACGTAGCGCACGTTTAAGCCCTTCCCATACATACGGTTGTTCTAACACTTTCACCGCATCCATCAGCAATACGCCGCCATTAGCTCTATGTAAGCTACCCGCACGAATCAAAGAAAAATCGGTAAATACTGTGCCTTTAAAGGTCGCCGTTTCGACATAACCAAACAGCGAGTGATAGTTTGGATTCTCTTCGACCACAATCGGCAGAGACTGCTCTTTTTGGCTGACAATGACGTTAACTTTGTAACGACGTGGCATTTTCTTATCCAGAGAAGCCGTCGCGATTTCAGCTTGCTCAGTGCTCTCTTCTAAGAAAATATCAGCGTTTTCGACAATGTCTTTACGCAGTGCCGTGAGGTACTTTTTGATCTCTGGATATTGACTGTAATCTTGCTTCAACTGCTTAACAAAGTGGGTAATCACATCCCTTGCTGTATCATCATTTAGCTTTTGAATTTTCTCTGTGTACGTCTCTTCAAGTTCAGTCAGCTCTCGAGAAATGGTTCGTAACCCCACTTCCAATCCATCGATGGTTTTATCGAACTGATCTTGCTCTTCCGGCGAAAGCAAATCAAAGCTCTCTTCGGTATGAAGCTCCTCGCCGTTCATTGCGACAAACTGGTAATCGCCCTGAGTGGTAATCGTTAGGTTAATACCCTTTTCTTTTGCTTCTTGGCTAATGCTTTCTAGCGCTGCTTGCTGTTTGGCTGCCAGCTGGTTTTTAAGCCTGTCAGCACGGCTAAAGTACATCTCGTTATCAAACGCAAGAGGCATACCTTTAAGCAATTTACGCATCAATTTTTCGATATCTTGCTTTAAATTGCTGCCAACGCCGCTCGGTAACTTGAGCACTTTAGGTGTACGAATGTCTTCAAAATTCGCGATGTAACACCAATCAAAAAGCTCCTCGACTTCTTGAGGGTGACGGTTGAGATAACGCAAGATCATGGTGCGTTTACCTAGACCATTACGTCCTATCGCATAAATGTTGTAACCCTTTTCCTTAATTGACATCGCGAACTCAACGGCTTTTTGCGCCCGTTCTTGCCCGACGATCTCGTCAATTGGAGCCAGTTCTTTGGTCGACTTGCAGGGTAGCTTCTCTAGCTCTGCTACCTGATACAGCTGTTCTGTATTGAGTCTTTGAATCGCCATGGCCGCCTCCTTAGTCCTTTATTACTTGGGTGTAGATAAAATCAGTGTAGATGTAATTTCCTATAAATTTAGTGACTTACGCAACACCGCTGTTCAACTGAACAAATAACACACAATTTGAGCCGATTATTAAGAATAAAGGGTTATTTTATTTACCAACCTAACATGTAAATGATTTTAATTTGCAATTGATAATAAATATCATTAACATTTCCTGATATTATAAATTGAGGATGTGGATATGGAAATTGAACGATGCTGGATGCACTACCTAAAAGCTGAACAGTTAATGGAACAAGGTCACTGGCCTGAGGCACAACGCCTTTATGGTGATGTTCTCAATTCTCTTCCTCATCACATCCAAGACGCAGCGTACCAAAGCGACATCAAACCCTGTCAGTTTGCTTGTCTATTGGCAGGGCTTAGGGACGCAAGCGTAGCTCAATCAGAAATTCTTAACCGTCAGGGGCTACAACAGCAAGCCTTTGACACATTGAATCAGTCTTATGCACTGATGCAGTTTATCTCTCTAGAAAGCACTGAACTGATTCAACGGACTTATTCACTACTGGAAAAGCAAAGTGAAGATCTACTCAATCACTTGATCGCTTTTTGCAGTGCTCAGCGCAGCTCACATTGGATGCTTGAGCTAGAACAAATTCAGCGCGCTCATCACCATTTTGGGCAGCTTAAAACAACGTCAGAAGTTCAATCTTCACCTAATGTCTTAAATTGATAAGGATATATCATGTCGGACCGGGCCATTCTCAAAGTCAATAACCTCTCCGTTAGCTTCACAACCAATGATGGAATCATTGATGCGGTTAAAAAGGTTAACTTTACCCTTAACTCCAGCGAAACCTTGGCCATTGTTGGTGAATCGGGTTCAGGTAAATCAGTCTCTTCCAACGCACTGATGCGTTTGCTTCCTGATAACGCCATCATTGATCCTCAATCTCAAATAGAGTTTGAAGGACAATCGATACTCGAAAAAACAGAACGCCAAATGCAGTCAATTCGGGGCGATAGAATCGGCATGATCTTTCAAGAGCCGATGACCTCTTTGAACCCATATCTGCGTGTAGGTATTCAAGTGGCTGAAGCCATTATGTGTCACCGTAAGGTATCGAAGTCGAAGGCCAAACAGCGCGTACTTGAGCTGTTTGAACTTGTTCATCTACCAATGCCAGAGCAAGCCTACACTAAGTATCCTCACGAGTTTTCTGGTGGTCAGCTGCAACGCATCATGATCGCAATGGCCTTGATTAATGAGCCCGATATTTTGATTGCCGACGAACCGACTACGGCATTAGATGTTACGGTTCAGGCGGAAGTGCTCTCTTTGATCAAAGAGATTCAAAGCAAGATGGGCATGGCGATTTTGTTCATTACCCATGACCTTGGTGTAGTAAAACACTTTGCAGACCGTGTTCTGGTGATGTGTAAAGGTGAACTGGTTGAAGAAGGGGTGACTCAAGCCTTATTCGAAAACCCAAGACACGACTACACACGCATGCTGATTAACTCGATTCCGAAAGGCGCTAAGGTTCCTGTTGAGGCATCAGCCCCAGGGCTATTGTGTGCGGACGACATCCGAGTTCAATTCTTGGTTAAATCACATTTTATCAAGAGCAAAAATCAGTACTTCGAAGCCGTAAAAGGCATTTCGCTAAACCTTAAACAGGGCGAAACCTTGGGTATTGTTGGTGAATCCGGATCAGGAAAATCAACACTGGGACGAGCGTTAATCGGCTTGCTGCCAAGTACCGGACGTATTGTTTATAAAGGCCAAGATGTCAGTTTATTAACCGACAAAGAACGCCATAAGCTCAAGAAAGATGTACAAATGGTGTTCCAAGACCCTTATGGTTCTTTGTCACCACGTATGACAGTTGGGGAAATCATCACCGAAGGCTTAACGGTGCATCAACCTCAGCTCTCTAAGAAAGAACGATTGGAACGAGCACGCAAAGCGCTGATTGAAGTACGTCTAGAACCTAATTCAATTAACCGCTATCCACATGAGTTCTCGGGCGGGCAAAGACAACGTATCGCGATTGCTCGTGCGCTGATTCTTGAACCTTCTTTTATCTTGTTGGATGAACCAACCTCAGCGCTCGATCGCTCGGTACAACTGACCGTGATTGACCTGTTGAAAGACATTCAAACCAAGCACAACATCGGTTTCCTTTTCATCAGCCATGACCTCTCGGTAGTGAAAGCACTTTCGGATCGTGTTTTGGTGATGCAGAAAGGGGAAGTGATGGAAGAAGGCTCTGCAGAAGATATTTTCAACAACCCGAAAAATGACTACACCAAGAAATTGATTGAGGCGTCATTCGACTTAGAAAATAAATCGAAAAAAAATGCCGCTTAAATTGAACTAATTAACATTAACAGCATCTTATAAGTACATTCTGAATAATCTCCTAATGGATTGAAATCTAGAATGGATATAGCAAAACTGGTTTGGCCGCCAAAAGAGAAATGTCGCATGGATGCGACATTTTTCGTTTCTGGCGTATATGAAAAATCAACTCAGTGATTCTAGCCAGTGATTATGAAGGTTGGCTAAAATTGACGGACTTTAAACGGGGTTAGTTGGTAGTCGGGTCGCTGAGCGGCTTCGTTCAACTCGTTTTTGGACAAAGCTGGCGTTGTTGATCAAAGCAGGTAAAGGACGTAGCTATCCTTCGAACTTACCTGTTAGTTTCTAATAGGCATACCTAGCCCTAGGACTTTGTTCATTGCTTTGACATTTGCTAATGCCTCACCAACTTGAGCGTTATAGCATCTCAAACTCAATGTACCATTAGTCAGTCCTTTATATCGGGACATTGCCGTCTCAAAAATTGAACGGTTGTGGTAGCCAGAGGCAGTTTTCACTGAGCTAGAGTATCATGTTTAAGTGCATCTACAGCCTCACTCCGAGGGTGCCCCTTTTCCCAGTAACCAGCATTTTTTCTGGGAGGAATGAGAGGCGTGCAGTCCTTATTCTGCAATACTTCATGGCACTTTCACGTGTCGTAAGCACAGTCTGCTGATACGGAATACACCTTTCTACGAAGCGGATTCAACAGTGTGGGAGAACTTCACTATCACCAACGTTGACGAGGCTAACTTCTGCGCTAACAACATCATGCGTATCGACATCAACGGCAAGGTGCAGTTTACGCCAAGTTCTACGCTTTTCTGCACCATGCTTTTTAACTTTCCATTCGCCTTCACTGGAGACCTTCAGACCTGTTGAATCAATTGCGATGTGGCGAACTAGACCTTTAGATTTTTTCTTATATTTTACCTTTACGGTCTTTGAACGCTTGCTAATACTGGTGTAGTTAGGGGATCGCAGAGGGACGCTCATCAAGGCTAATATAGAATCAATAAAGCCTTGCAGCGCACATAAAGGGAGAGAAAAAACCTCTTTGATCATCAGAGCTGTTTCAATAGCGGTATCAGAAAATTGAAAGCCTCTACCACGTTTGCCATGGTGGCCTTTGTAGTGCCACGCTTCAACGGCTGAGTCGTCAATCCAAAACGTTACTGAGCCTCGTTTGCACAAGGCTTCATTATACTCATTCCAGTCCGTTATCTTCTTTTTCGATTTACCCATAACATCACCATGCTTCAACTACATGGGATCAGATCGCAGGATTGAGGAAAGGTTCAACTAATTTGGTCAACAACGCCAGTCGATAGGAAAACCTGATCGAAGTAACAATAAAAACGCTAGGTAATACTCCAAGGTTAAGACCGAGTAAACCCTCGTATCAAAGATGCAGGCTCAACACTTGGTTTACTTCAAGTTGATGACCCTATCCGCAGAGTTAATAGTTTCATATCTATGTGCAATAATGATCTTAGTGACATTTAAGTCATCCAAATTTTTGTTAATTGACACTTCGTTATTAGCGTCAAGATGGCTTGTCGATTCATCTAAACACAAAATGTTAGGTTCCTTATAGAGGGCCCTAGCTAGAAAAATACGCTGTAGTTGCCCTCCAGAAAAAGAGCTTCCCATATCTCCCACTAATGAATTTAACCCCATAGGAAGTAATGCAATCTCATTCCAGATACAAGCCGCTTGGCAACACGCTATAACCTTATTCTCATCATAATCTGAATCGAACATAGTAATATTTTCTGATAGCGTTCCACTTAGTAAAATGTCATCCTGCGTTACACTACCCAGTAATTGTCGATAATCGTTAAGTGACAGGTCTTGAATGTTTACACCGTCGAGATAGATAGTGCCAGAAGATGGTTTAAGAAGACCCAAGATTAGCTTCATAAGCGTTGTCTTACCACATCCAGATTCACCAGTAATAGCTACGCATTCACCTGAACGTACCTCAAAAGAGAGGTCCTTAATGACCCAATCTAAATTATCAGCATATCGGTAGCTTAATTTTTCAATCTTAATACTTCCCTTAATGCACTTTGGTAGCGTTGCTTTGCATAAGAACTCTTCTTGTTGCTCTAAAGTAATATCGGACAAACGCTCAAGATGAAGGCCCAATAACTTGAAAGAGAACATCTTTCCAATAAAAGCATTGATACTGGTCGTAAATTGGCCTTTGTAAGCAATGAACGCTAAAAGCATACCAACCGTAAACCCTCCATCCATAACGTTTAAAGCACCGAAATATATAATAAAAATGGACTCTAACCCAAGAAGAAGCCCAATCAAGCTATCCTCTGTAATATTCAACTTCCCAAGTCTAATATCTGCGTTGATTACTTCAGCATATCGATTTAACCAAACGTTCTGACGGTGAGTTTCGTGATTAAATAACTTAATGGTTTGGACGGCTCGAATGCTTTCTAGGAAATGGGTATCTTCATTTGCATTAGCAACAATAGACTCTTCAGTAATTCGTCTGTTTGGGAAATAAAAGAACATTTGGATAAAGAAAAGCATCAACACAAATAAAATCGCAATAGATGCCAGAACCGGGTTATAGAGATACATCACTACTAAGATAGTGATTGCCATTATTCCATCAATAGTCGCCTCAACAACGCCTGTTGTGATTAATTCTCTTATAGCATTTAAAGAGCCAAATCGAGATACCACATCACCTACGTGACGATTTTCAAAATACCTAATGGGAAGTCTAATTAAGTGACGAAACAAATTAGCACCCATTTGAATATTAAGAACATTGCTAATCCTCAAAACCAACCAGCTTCGAAAAGCAGCAACAACAATTTTAATTATGGTGAGAATTGAAAAACCCAAAGCAAGAACTATTAATAATGCCTTGTCGTTACTAAGTAAAACACTATCTATGACCCATTGCATATAATAAGGCGAAATTAGCGCTGTTGTTTGCAAAATCAAAGATAGCAAAAAAAGAGAAACCAATGACCGCTTTATTCCCTCGATCTTAGACCATAGTTGAGACATCTTCATGACCAATCTAGAGTCTTTTTTCTTAAATGATGAGCAAGGAGTCAATTCTAATGCGATCCCGGTAAAGCTACGGCTAAACTCAGCTAAAGATAACTTGCGCGGCTCTTCTCCGCTTAG
>NZ_MCZK01000053.1 GCF_002875945.1 Vibrio lentus | reverse complement strand
AACTGCTGCTGCAACTCCCTAACGGTGATCCATCGATGTTGAGGAATAAGCATCAGCGTGTGCAGCAAAGCAGATAAGCCTTCAATGCTGGTTTTATTGCTCATGACTACTCTCTCAATACATAGCGCTCCACACCGGAGTTGGACATTTAATGTCGGGAGAATAGAGGTGGGTTCGACACATAATGTCCAACGGTTGAAGCGCCATCAATCGACTTAGCGAAAGCGTGAGTCGATTAACATTATCGACGATTGTTTTTATCTCTCAGCTCTGAGATGGCTACCAGTAACCCAATCAGCAGTACCACCAGAAAGCCTAAGGTCGTTAGGGTTCCAATGGCACCAAAGAAAGGGGAAAGAGAAAGTAACGTGATGAGGGCAGAGATAAGTTTGATAGTTTGCAGAAGAAGGGAAGTCATGAGCTATTGCGGAGTAAGAGTAATATCGTCGAATGCCTCCATCTCGACGTATGCGAGAAAATTACTCTCCCACAATTTATACAGCTCGATAGCCTCACGGTTATCTTTCATTGAAAACCAGCCGTGGTAGCTGGCGAAACATTGACGAGCGCGAAAGTCAAAATCCAAATTCCGCTCAAGCTCAGGGTAGTAGCTCCCCATATAAGCAAAGTCCGTGATGTACTCAATACGCCATTCTCCTGTTGAAGATTGGCAAATAGACATTTCGACAGGGTGAAAGCCACCTGCATCAGCACTGTAAGTTTTATCACGAAAGTTAAAGACCACATGACGGCTGGTGGAGAGCGTTTCATTGTTAAGCAAATGAGCCGAGTAACGCGCATTAAGCAACGCATATAGCTTCTTAGAGACAGGTAGGGGCAATGACGTAAAGGTTAATTGGGACATAGGCAGTCCTCCTTGTTTAGGGGTAAATCAGAAAGTAGGTAGAGGGTTAGTTAAACGAGCTGACCAACGAGAGTTGCACGTTATCAAAGACGTTTCGGGTTAGGTGGCGAGAGAATGCATTCACCCAAGCGGTGAGCACTTCTTGCACTTCTGGATGAGATAAATCCGTTGTTCCTGTATCGGGTTGATAGAACCAACGATTAGCAAGATGAAAGTACAATTCTGGCTCTACTGAAGTACTGTTGTCATTAGGGTAAGAAAAGCTTGCAAAGAACACGATAAACCAAGGAGCTGAGATTGACTCTCGTTTGAGCTGTATCTCTATAGGGTGCAGTCCTTGGCGATGGCGGTAGTAACTCATTTGACGGCAGTTCAGTACCAGTCGCTCAGCCTGCTCAGGTAGTGTGTGACCTGCTAGAAGACTCTCTAAGGATGAGAGCAGTGCCTCATTGATATTGATATCACCATAGTGTTGTTCAATCATAACCAGCCTCGCTCAGCAAATGAGGTGCAGGTTTCGCCCGTTACGATATGGTCCAATACGCGCACATCCACCAGCGCTAAGGCGTCTTTGAGTCTTTCGGTGATACGTCTATCCGCTTGTGAGGGGGTAGAGTCACCTGAAGGGTGGTTGTGAGCCATGATTACCGCAGCTGCATTCACTTCCAACACTGCTTTTACTACTTCTCTTGGGTAGACACTGGCGGCATCGACGGTGCCAAGAAAGAGCTCTTTAAACTCAATCAGTCGGTTTTGGTTATCCAGTAGCAGTAAAGCAAACACTTCACGTTCATAACTGCCTAGCTTACAGCGTACATACTCTTTGGTGGCATCAGGGCTAATTAAGGCATCACCACGCACGTAGCGTGTGGCGAGTATCTCAGCCGCATGCTCTAGGATTTCATTCTCCTGATAGCGCTGTTGTTTTTGGTAATCAGAATTTTGGGTATTCATTACGGGCTCCTGTCGGATTCAATGATGGTTATTCACATTGATGACATATGCCTGAAGATTTTTGGTCTAAGGGTGCGAAGCGATGAAAGATCATAAGGAAAGATGTGTTATTGAGGGGGGGTATGGTTTGTTAGCTTTAGCCTACCCCTAAAGAGGAGCTTTTGATGGCGTTAGAATGATTGCTGGATAGAGGATAATGCTTGAGTTGGGAGCTGAAAAGCACCAAGGTAGACACAATAGCTTTAAGGAAGAAATGAGCGCACTAGAAACAAAACATGCGCTCACTAACGATATTTGATAGCTTTCGATAGCATTAAACAGATCTAGGCAGCGTCACTTTTATTACTGCTTTTATCATCTTCAAAGTTAAAGTGTTCTAGTAACTCAATGATTTCTGCTTTTTTCAAGCCAAGCTTTTTATGCCTGAATTCTTGGATGAGTTCATTCGCTTTGAGCTGAGAGTCTTGGTTATGTGGTTGCTCTTCTTCGTTAGGGTTATGTTCCGTTGGAACAAATGCATCTAAATCTCCACCTTTGCGTAGGTGGTTAAGTATCTTTTTGATAGCTGATTCAAGATTACTTTCTGCTTCTGGTCTATTTTCGGGGGAGCATTTAGCTTCATCAAGAATTTGAGATGCAATTTTTTTAGCAGAAACGAGCTGTTTATGACTGAAATACTTCTCACTTATTGCTTTGATATCTTCGTCAATCTCTTTAATTGCAGGATCATCAATCTCTAACTCATAAATCGCCTTTAAACGTTTCATACTTATCGCAAAGCTTTCAATTATTGAGAGGGAGCGGCTAAGAATAAAGCCAATTGGTACAATTGCCGCAGCGCACATATAGAGGTCAATTACTAAGCTTCCATTTCGCGCTCCAAGCACTTTAAACTCATTGGGTGGAACGCCAAGGGAAACACCAATACTATGTATAATGGTATTCCATTCTTTAGATTTAGTTTCTAAATCTTTGAGATTGTTGATCTGTACTCCTTCTTTAAAAATGATGCTAAATCTAGCTTGGTCTTCTAGGTATTGCGCTTCTTCGATTAGCTTTGCATATGGTGTCATTGATTGAGCTACAGCATTGATTGCTGTTTTTGCTTTAGTTAGAGCCGAATGTGCTTTTTGAACTTCGGAAGCTAAATGTGCTAAATCATGGACTTCATTCTTGAAGATCGATTCTAGATAATTGTAGGCGTCGGTGCCCATGAATTGTTCGGCGTTATGTAAGGATAAGCATGCTATTTGATCATTGGAAAGCTCAGACAAGGAAAGTGCTTTTATGGCATCGAGAGCAAGATTTTTTTCTTCAATAAATGGCCTAATCGGTGTTGCTTGACGAGTGTTTGGATGGCGAGCTGCAATATTGCCATTTAGTATGCTCTGTAGAGTGGCAAGTTTTTGAATAGGGCTAAATAGAGATTCTTTGTCATTTAACCACTTGGACAAAGAAATCATTTCGGAAAAAAGCATTATTTCACCTAAGTGCAAATGATTTGAAGTTATTAAGTGACCTTACCAAAATATCACGTGATGTAAAAAGCTTATTTTATCAACATATTACAATTGAGATTAGTGTCATGTAGTCCCTGAAATTTGAGTCGCCACCACCTTGATTATAGTGTAAATATTATGACCAAACTCAGCTTATCCGAATTGAATAATTTAGGGTGCCGACACTAAGTCGTTTATGTCCGATAAATTAGTTTCAAACCTTGCAAGTTGACTGTGATCACCAAGCGATTCTGTCGTTGATAATGGCAAAAAAATAAGACTACTTTGAGAGAGGCGATCCGCTCGCCTCTCTTTCTTTTATTCGCCTATCGCGACCTCGCCTAAAGGCACATACCGTGCTTTGTTGTCCTCTCGGTAAAAGTTTCGCTTTTTGACTTGCCATCCGTAACGAATGTATTTGGTGTCAGTTAGGTAATAGCCTTCCCCCATGGCAAAGCGTTCACGGTGTTCAACGCTTTTATCTGGGTCATTAAGAACAGCCGTTTCAGGGTGATTCAGACATGCCTTACGCAGCTCAGGGAACAGGTTTCGAGAGTGTTTCGACCAAGCGAGAATGATGGTCTTTAATGTTTTGGTGTGAAACTCTCCAGCATACGGTTCACTGATTTCAGCGTCATAGTCCGTGAGTGTGGCAATAATCACGCCCTTTGCCCATTGTGGTACTTCTAAGGTTTCTTGAAACGCCTCCTCCGCTTGCTGGTGTTCACGCCACGCTCTTTCTCGCTCCTGTTGTTTGGCTTCTTCTTTTGCAGCTTCTTCAGCTTTAGCTTGCTCCTCGGCCTGTTTAACCTGCATACGCCCTAGATCTACGAATGAGTGGTCCAATTCATAAGTGTTTATGAGTTCGATTAACTGCTGGTGGTGTTTGTCATAAAGCCAAGGCTTATCGACATCCCCTTTATGCTGACGGTAATAACGAGCCATACTTAAACAGTGTTCAGCAAAACCCTGATCATTACCACCACAGCCTAAATCTAAGCGGCATTCGTGCTGATATTCATTATCAAAGGTCACGGTTACTTTTGTTTTGTCGTACCCGCCTAATGGATTGCGTTTAGCAACCTTGAAGTGGTCAAGTAAAACT
>NZ_MCZK01000052.1 GCF_002875945.1 Vibrio lentus | reverse complement strand
GAATTACGCAACAAAGCCAGTATTCGTTCCTAATAACAATGACGTCATTCTAAGCCTCGATTTATTCGAGGCTTTTTATTGGCTCATGGCTTCTCTCTCGCCTTAAACTCAATTTTGCCAACAACCATAGCAATGAGCCCCTAAACGCCTCACTCTGAGCGTTCGAGGCTCTAGAAATGAACATTATCAGTTAGTGTTACTTAACTTTTAGCAATGGGATGGAAATGTGAGACGTGAACGTAAGCATTTAAAAAGAAAGGAAATTAATACCTTCAGCACGAAAACAAGATGGCGACAACGATGTGAGGACGAGACAAAAAGAGCAGAAGAAGAAAACGACAGGCACAAAAAAAGCCCCCTCAGGAGCTTCTTTCATTGTGTGTTGATTATTGGCTCATACGAATCAATGATTTACCAATCAACCACTCTAGTTCTTTACCGCTAGTATCACCAAACTGAGTTTCAGTCAGTTTGTATAGACGATCAATACCGTTTGCTGCGAACTCATGTGCGCTTTCAGCAGTAACGATATGATGGAAAAGTAAACGTAAGATTGCTAGGAATTCAGCGTCTTCAAGTGCTGTAACCCAGCTAGCAGAGAATGCATCAAGACCGTTTTCGAAATCAATGTGTTCCATGAACATCTTGAAAATTCGACCGTCTAGAGCCGCTGTGAAATCTGTTTTCTTTGGAAAGTGGTGGCTTATACCTGTACGAGAAACGCCCGTTTGCTGACTCAACGTCGTGTATGACATCTTGTCGTAACCCAATCTTAGTAGCTGGTCTACAACGGCATCCATGATCTTCTGGATTGTGATTTCTGTATCTTCTTTACTACGCTTTGGCATATTCAGGCTCTTCTCTTTGTAAATCCATCTAACTCAATCAAATGAAGTCAGGATGAAAATCGTTATCAGCATTATGTGAGCAAGGTGTTTTTTCGCAAGTAAATACAATTAAATACCTGCAAATACTCTGTACGAACAATTTTACAGTGCTGCCTCTTTGGGCACTTTGCCTAATTATTCTTCGAAAGTCACCTTACCGCCCTAAGTAGATAATTTTAAATAACCACTTAGAATATGAAATACCCAACGATAAATTCATTGTATAAATACCTATTAAGCAATAGATAGTCTTATAAAATCATTCCTGACGCAACTAAGTGAATGATATTCTGACAAATTAATAACATTAATCTTCAGCAAAACATGACCGAGATCACATAGATATTTCGCGCCGCGAAAGTTCGTATTAATTTTATCTCTATACAAACAACATAGCATACCAGTGTAAATTAGTTCAAAGATTTTAATTTTTGTAGATACAGATCAAATTGCTCGTTAGAATAACCTCAGACTTTGTAAGAGGATTATTTATGAGCCAAGATGTTAATAACAATGATGTATGTGAGGCTTGCGGTTGCGCAGGTGAAATCGGCTTCATCATCAAAGAAGGCGATGAGGTTGCTGAGGTAACGGTTTACGGTAATTCTAAAGCCCTTATTGAAGCTGAGTTTGCTAAGTACGTTGAGCTAGCGAAGCAAGTATCTAGCGACGTCGAGTTTGAAGCGTCAGAGATGACAGAAGAGAGTACTGAATTACATGCTCGCTTTAAATTTGAAGTCAGTGCTGAGAAGATTATTTTCGAACTTAAGACTCGCTCTCTAGCGCGTTAATTTAAGCACTAATATTCATATTACTAAAAGACGAGTTTATTTCTCGTCTTTTTTATAATTTCAATCCACCCCAGAGCACCATTGGTCTCAAAGTCATTTTCGGCAGCACATCGAATCAATACGCCTGAAACTTCAACGACAGCACCTAGGCTATATGCCTTATCATCATAATAACAAACTCGTTGCTGTGAACCACTCTGAGTGACGACAACTGCAGCCTTAGCGGGCGTCGATATTATTTTATTAGCATTCGCTGATACTGAACAAAACACAGAAGTTAAAATCACAAAACCTTTTAGAATTTGACGCTTTATTTCAATCACAGATTCACCTTTCATTGTGCTCTATTCCTTTTTACCTACCAACAAATGAGTAAAACACTATGCGAGAATAATTTTTTCATTATAGTGTTAACGTCTATCGTAATAAGAAGCTTGTTATGCTCCGAATAATTGCACTTATTATTGGTTCTTTAACCATAACAAATGTGACCGCAGAACCACTCGATCAGTATCAAATATTGAACCATCTCGATAATTACGGAAACTTATATTTACGAAATAAGCCTTACACGTCGCTTCCGACGGGTTTAGTGGTCGATGGCAACCTCAATATAGAAAATACCGCGATAACACGCCTACCCAAAGGGTTAGAAGTAAACGGCAGCCTTAA
Source organism: Vibrio lentus (assembly GCF_002875945.1). Classification (GTDB taxonomy): domain Bacteria; phylum Pseudomonadota; class Gammaproteobacteria; order Enterobacterales; family Vibrionaceae; genus Vibrio; species Vibrio apostichopi. The sequence goes on along the minus strand of NZ_MCZK01000052.1, from coordinate 17,332 downwards.
AGGCGGTAACAGCCAACTCGCCCGTGTTCCTTCGGGAGTGAAGATTAAAGGCTATGTCGACTTGATTGGCAGCCAAATCACCAGTTGGCCGAGAGGCGTAAGAGTTGGAGGGTTTATTAACCTGACCGATACGCCGCTTCAAAGATTACCCAACGGTTTGCGAGTGAAAGGCGACCTTAGCGTGATTCGCACTCCTTTGACGGAACTCCCGAATGGAATAGTCATTGATGGAGACTTATATATAGGCGGTTCTGCGATTACTGCATTCCCCGATACGATGACAGTGAAAGGAAACATCTACCTCGGTGGTAACACGATTACCACTTGGCCAACCAATTTAGATCTCGGTGGCGCAGTTGCTCGCTAATACAAAAAAGGAGCCTAAGGCTCCTTTTTCAATTCAATCTCTTGTTGGTCAGCGACCTAGCCAATGTTCTTCACTGGGTTTGCATAGCTATCAATCAAGTACTGACGAGCACCTTGAGGTAGGCCTGATAGCTTTTCTTCAAACTCTTTCTTAACGACGTCTGTAATAGACTCGTCATCCTTCTCAGCAGCCAACAAGTTGATTGGGAACAGTTTGTAGTTTTCATGGATCTGGCGGTCGATCTCTTGAGCAAGTGCTTCTGGAGTATCGAAATCTTGATCGATAACCTGACCAAAACCAACATGAACGCGCCCTTTATTACCGATGATACCTTGAATGATACTTTCGATATCTTCAAACTCACCTTTTTCGTAACTGCCGTTTACGTCTTTTTCAAAAAGCTCAATCGCTTTAGCAATGTCACATGGGTCGTTTTCGTATGAAATGGACACAGGAACGATCTTCAATGATTTCACGTATTCAGGGAATGCAATTTTTTGCTTACGCCCTTCAACATGGAACATCTTCAAGATTGCTGGCTCAGTGAAATCATTACCGTCTTTTGCACGACCTTCTTTTTGAGCGATCCAGATTGAATTGCCCGTTTCCAAAGAGTGCTTGATGTACGAAGAAAGTTGGCCAAGCGCTTTCATCATTTCACGCGGTCCTTTTAAAGAACGCTTTACGATGAAGCTCTTATTAAGGCGCATCAGTTCAGTTGCACATGGTTTCTTCAACAAGTTGTCACCAATTGCAATGCGGCAGGTTTGGTGATTGTTGTGATGCAATGCGTAGTTAACTAACGCCGGATCCATAGCAATATCGCGGTGATTTGAAATAAACAGGTAAGCTTGGTTAGCGTCTAAAGACTCCACACCTGTGTATGTCACACCATTGGTGGTTTTCGCTAACGTATCTCGCAAGTACTTCTTAACTTCAATCTGAATGGACTCAACGCTGGTGAGCTTGCTCCATTTCATTTTCAAGTAAACGCGCAAGATAGGGCTCATTAATGCTTTAAACCAAGACGCATGGTTTGAAAAACGATAGTGCAGAATCGCACTGATAAATTCTTCATCATTAATAAGACGGTTTAGTGCCGCTGGAATTTCATCATCGCCGTAAGGGCGAATATCAACATATGGATCGATCGGAGAGGTCATTTTTTAATTCATATAATAAATAGCTGGCTTATTCTACGCGTTGTTTTGACTTCCCGCAGCTACAGAACCCATACTTTTGACAAGGTCAGACCAGAAAGATTGAAAATCCCCTGTTATTGTTGGCATTCTTTAAGATTAGCGGTAATCTTGACGTCCCAAAACTAAGGTACTATCTATGAACTTCGCGATTGAATATACATCGGCTTACTTTTCACACTTGGTGATCACACCACGCAAGAAAGTACTAAAACATAGCCTTGTATCGGTTCAGAGTGGTTTGGTTTTGATAAAGCTAGGTAAACAAGAGTACGCCGTTGAACCTGGACAGAGCATTTGGGTTCCTTATGACTGCTTAACCTCACTGACCTACTTTCCAAATACACAGGTAAATCGTGTCGATTTCTCCGTTCGTTTGACCGACTCATTCCCAAGACAAGCGGGCTACATCACGCAAACCAACCTGTCATTGGCGCTATTAGAGAAACTAGAACTCACCAAAGCTCGCGCGACCAATGCCAACAATACTGAGCAAGCGTTTAAAGACATGCTGTCTGTACTCAAACAAGAAGTACTGGCGTTTAAACCTTTGCTTTGTGAAAGTGCCCTATCTCAGCGATTCAATCAATGGAACATTGATGATTCGAATCTGCCACAAGAACACACCTTGGTGATGGTCATGCGTGAAGCGAAGAAGCGCATGCAATCAGGTCAAAAGCGCACGCTTGTGATTGATGATTTGTTCTCTGGAAAAGAAGAAGAGTTCGAACAGCTGTGCATGCTCGTGTTTGGCGAAGACCTATAAGCAAGAGTGTCGGACACCTGTTCTCTACTCACTAGACTGTTCTTCACTTGCTAAGTTAAACGACAAAACACCAGATACTAAAAAGCCGCAAAAACTCAGTTTTTGCGGCTTTTCTATATTCTTATCGCTTCTTAGCTCAGAGCTAATGTACCTAAAAAAATACTTTACCTAAAAGGGTACTTTTATCTAGAAAGGTAGTTCAACCTGCATCATAAGGTCTGCGTCTCGTGAATCATGCCAACGGTAGTCAAAGCGCATGCGAGGTTGACCGTCAACTTTCTCACCAAAGCCGATACTCAGTTGAAGGCCGTGATTCATCAACCACTCTTCTGTAGACATATCGTACTGTTCATCTTCAAGATCTTCTGGAAACCACATTCCCAAACCAACATAGTTGGACTCAAGGCTTTGCGTTAACAATGGCGTGTCTTTACTTTGAAGAACCCAGTCAGACCAATAGTCTGGCGCTTCAGGCTCTTCGTCACTTAGTCCACTGATTTCCATCATACGTTGACCAAAAGACTCAATACTCGAAGAGAAGTCTAAGCAGCTGTTTTCATCATCAGAAGTCAGCATGATTGAATCTAAGCTAAAAAAATCACAATCAGCGTGCGCAGGCATACTGCATGCTGCAATGATCAACGTCGCTGGTATCGCGCTCTTTAGCATAGTCCTCTGACCTCTTAATTAGTGAACTCACATTATCTGATACAGTCCACTATCTTGCAACATCTTTGTAACTGACTTTGTACTCAGTTTTGCAACATCGCTTCCACTTATCAACGCATTACGAATATCTGTACTGCGGATTTTGACTTTTTCAGGGCACGCCATTACAGACCATCGCTCGGTAATCTCATCTGATTTATAGAAAGATGAGAACTTAAAGAAGTTGTCAGGCCCAATAACGAACGTGAGTTCCGCGTCACGATGTAACTTTTGCAGTTCACTGAGCACAGCATAAGTTGTCACGCTTTCACCGGGTGTAAACAAGCTCTTTTCAATCAATGATAGCTCAACTTGATCCAGTGAAAGATCACTGATAAATGCGCTAACTAACTGACATCTCGTATCAAAGTCTAGCATCTCTTTTCCCCAAGCATGGGCAATACTTGGAACTAGAAGAATTTTGTCAAAGTGAGCCAACGAATCAATCACACTTTTATGCCCTAAGCTCGGTGGATTAAACGCACTACCGAAAATGGCTATTTTTTCCATTATTTATTACTGCCTTCTCTTTCTAAGCTTGTGCAAAGAGGTTTTTAAATCGGATGATTTAGGTATGATAACACTAGATTTTTAATTTGCTTGCAGGAAAGGAATACGAATGGAACAGTTAATTCGTGACGAAATGCGCGTACTACCTTCAATTGACCCTCACTTCGAAGTGACTCGTCGTGTGGACTTTATTAAAACGAAACTTCAGCAATCAGGTTGTAAGTCTCTGATCCTTGGTATCAGTGGCGGTGTAGACTCAACAACCTGTGGCCGTTTAGCACAAATGGCAATCGACAGCCTGAATGAAAACGCTGGCAGTAATGAATACCAATTCATTGCGGTTCGCCTGCCATACGGTGAGCAAAAAGATGAAGATGAAGCACAACTTGCTCTCTCTTTCATCCAGCCTTCTCAATCTGTTTCTGTAAACATTAAAGCGGGTGTTGATGGGCTTCACGCAGCCTCTCACGTAGCTATAGAAGGTACAGGCTTACTACCAACAGATTCTGCGAAAATCGACTTTGTGAAAGGTAATGTAAAAGCTCGTGCTCGCATGATCGCACAATACGAAATTGCGGGTTACGTTGGCGGCCTTGTGATTGGTACTGACCATTCAGCGGAAAACATCACTGGCTTCTACACTAAGCACGGTGACGGCGCATGTGATTTAGCACCACTGTTTGGTTTGAACAAGCGCCAAGTTCGTGAGCTTGCAGCAACGCTAGGCGCTCCAGAGCAACTTGTTAAGAAAGTTCCTACTGCCGACCTAGAAGAGCTTGATCCACAGAAAGCCGATGAAGCAGCCTTGAACCTTTCTTACGATCAAATTGATGATTTCCTTGAAGGTAAAGAAGTCCCTCAAGACGTATCAGATCGCTTAGTTGGCATCTACAAAGCAACACAACACAAGCGTCAACCAATCCCAACGATCTACGATTAATTTTTTGAATTAGTCTCAAAATCAAAAAGGCCGGAAGTTCATTTCAATGAGCTTCCGGCCTTTTCTATTTGATGCACTTTTCTTTATGATCTAACGAGTCTTTAATCCACAACCTCGATATCCGTTTGCGGAACACTGCAACACGCCAGTATCTGTCCCATATTACGTTCATGATCTTGTAACGCTGGCACATCGGGCTGATGAACTTGCCCTGACTCAAGGGTCACTTTACAAGCGCCGCAGAAACCCGCTCGACAACTTGATGCGATAGACACACCCGCCGACTCTGCTTGCTCTAGCAAAGTGGACTGATTATTACCTTCGAACAAGTAGCCATTCACACTCAACTGAAGTTGCTTCACAGCTTCCTCGGTCGATTGAGCCACACCAAACGCTTCTTGATGATAATGCTGAGGGTTCAGCCCCATTTGAATCAGCAATTTCTTAGCGTTATCCATAAAGCCGTCAGGGCCACACACGAACGCTTGGCGCTTGTGTAGTTCCTCAATTTTAGCGACATGCGACACGCTTAGACGCCCAGATAAACCATCCCACTCTTTGGTTGGCTGGCTTAATGAGTAAATCACACGAAGACCCGCGTGCTCATTGGCGATCTTATCAATCTCAGCTTGATAAGGAATGTCTTCTTCACTGCTGCATTGATGATAGAAAACCACATCATCAATTTGACCATGGTCGGCTAGGTAACGAAGCATCGACAACATTGGAGTAATGCCGCTGCCTGCAGACAAAAGCAGTAACGGGTGAGTTGGGTTTGCTTCTAAGTAGAATGCACCATCTGGGTTTTGAGCAACTAGCGTGTCGCCCACTTGGAAATGGTCATTCAACCAGTTAGAGATTTGGCCATCGTCCACTCGCTTCACTGAAATCGCTAAACGACCCGCTCGTGAAGGGCTAGAAGATAACGTGTAACGACGAGAAACTTTTTCACCGTCAATCACCATCTCAATCGGTAGATGTTGCCCAGGCTGGTAACTTGGTAGTGAGTGGTTCTCTTTCGCAGGTTCTAACCAAAAGGTCGTAAAATCACGAGCGATCTCTTCGCGCTCAACACACGTTAAATGTAACGACTCAACCCAAGTATCTTCATAGTGCTCTTTCTCTTTGGTTTCGAGCACTTCAACCACATCACCGGCTTTGACTAAACCTTCATTTTTAGCCACCAGATTCTGACCAAAGAAAACGCCACCGCGTTCATTCGCTCGGAATGTAGAGAAGGTATTAAGCGGCTCTTTTGTTGCTCTAAATTCGCCACGCTCAACATCCACTGTCGTAAGGATACAACGCTCACAAGGCTTAACCGCCTCGAATTCAACCTCACCAATACGGATACGCTTCCAGCTGTCTTCAGCAAAGGCTTCAGTATTGGAAACGACAAAGTTAGTGCGGAACTGGTCCATTGAATGCATTTCAGGACTGCGGCGATTCAGCTCATCCAGTGATGCTTGGCTGATCACCAACATTGGGTAGCCATCAGCGAAACTGACATTCTGGCCAAGCTTTTCACGAACACGATTCGACTGTTCACCTGAGAACAGTAGCTCAACGCGAACACCCAACACATCGCTGAACCAATCATCGGCTTCATCGTTAGTGGTGTAAGCGGTGAAGCTGTCTTTCCAAACCGTTGCTGGCGCTTCTTGCATCTTGAAGTTCGCGTATTTTAGGCGCAGCGGCTCTTTGCCTTCATAAGTGAAGATCAAACCGTCTGGTTGCAGGCTTGAAGATACCTTAACCATTTTCGGATACTTACGCGCCGTGATCATCGAACCGTCAGCCAGTGCCAACATAAAACGTCTGTCGAAAGTAAGACCCTGTTTTTCAACCCAAGCAGAAGAGAGCGAGATCCCGCCCACTGATTTTACCGGAAACACATTAATTTGAGATAAGGAGGGCTGTTGACCTGAAAGCTCTTGCTCAAAAGCCATTCCATTTGAAGGTAGCTGCGACATAACGATTCCAATGTTTTGTTGTTTGTCCCAATGCTAACAAATGGTTATAAATAGATAAACTGGCAGGCATTAAACACTTGATACTAAGCTAATATCTTGAGATGTTTAAACGACTGTCTTATATACATAAAGACACCAATGCATTAACTTTCTCCATACGTTCTATAATTTGAACACGGTTATCACATTGAACCTTCATTGAATAAAAAGGATTTATCATGAACAAACTCGTCATTATCATTTTATGTGTACTGCTTCCGCCTGTTGGCGTGTTCTTCGCTCGCGGCGCTGGGAAAGATCTGGTGATTAATATCATTCTTACTTTCTTCTTTTGGGTTCCAGGAATGATTCATGGTCTGTGGGTAGCCACCCGTTAACCCTTATTAACAAATAAATACCGAATAAAACACCCATAAAAACAAGCTCCTAGCCCTGAAGAGTTAAAAATAGGATGAAATGAAAGTGCTTTTCCACTATCATCCTGTCGCCTAAACGTAAGCGATTGCTTTCACAGATTTCGCTGAGTTTAGGCTCCAACTACATAACACTTCAAATGGTGGGAGCCTTCAATGACACAACTTACGATTACTCGTCCTGACGACTGGCACGTTCATCTACGCGATGGCGAAGTATTAAAAGATACAGTTCGCGATATCAGCCGTTACAATGGTCGAGCGTTAATCATGCCAAATACCATCCCACCGGTAACCGATACCGAAATGGCTCTTGCTTACCGTGAACGCATCATGGCAGAGCAGCCAAGTGAACAATTCCAGCCTCTAATGGCACTTTACCTGACAGACAACACAACACCTGATGAAATTCGTAAAGCGAAAGAGTCTGGCGCTGTTGTAGCAGCGAAGCTATACCCTGCTGGCGCGACGACTAACTCTGATTCAGGTGTAACCTCAGCTCAAAAGATTTACCACGTACTCGAAGCGATGCAAGAAGTAGGTATGTTGCTGCTGGTACACGGTGAAGTAACGGCTCACAATGTTGATATCTTTGACCGTGAGAAAGAGTTCCTAGACACGGTTCTAGCGCCGATTGTTAATGACTTCCCTAACCTGAAGATCGTTCTAGAGCACATCACGACGGCAGATGCTGCGACTTTCGTTAAGAACGCTAACGAAAACGTAGCGGCAACCATTACTGCTCACCACTTGCTTTATAACCGCAACCACATGCTGGTTGGCGGCATTAAACCACATTTCTACTGCCTACCTATCCTTAAGCGCAACACACACCAGTTAGCACTTATCGAAGCGGCAACAAGCGGTAGCAAGAAGTTCTTCTTGGGTACAGACTCTGCGCCACACGCAAAAGGAGCTAAAGAGTCAGCATGTGGTTGTGCAGGTTCTTACACAGCACACGCTGCGGTTGAACTGTACGCTGAAGTGTTCGATTTAGAAGGCAAGATTGAGAACCTAGAAGCATTCGCGAGCCACAATGGCCCAGACTTCTACGGTATGCCACGTAACTCAGACACAATCACGCTCGTTAAAGAAGAGTGGAATGTTGCTGAAACAATGCCTTTCGGTTCAGACATTGTTGTCCCAATCCGTGGCGGCGAGACGATTGCTTGGTCTGTAAAATAAGCGCTTGGGCTGTTAAGTAAACGCCCTCAATTTAACGAAAAGGGTCACCATAATAATTATGGTGACCCTTTTTTGTTTCGATGAATACTGTCTTATTAGTAAGAAATAATTAACGATTACTTACCACGAATTTTTCCAATAGCAGTCCAAATAGCAACGACGATCAATCCAGCTAAAACCCCAATCACACCATTCAACAGCGTCGGTACTACCGCAGTCGCAAGCGTATGGCCACTGAAGTCCATAATAATCGGTTCAATTAAGTGATGAATTGCAGGAACGTTGTGTACCACAATGCCGCCGCCAACCAAGAACATCGCAGCCGTGCCGACAACCGCAAGCATCTTCATTAGCTTTGGTGCAAATGCGACTAACCCATTGCCTAATCTGGTTTTAATAGCACTCCCATTCGATGTGCGTTGGAGATAGAAACCTAAATCATCCAGTTTAACGATCCCTGCCACTAAGCCATAAACACCAATCGTCATCACAACCGCTATCAAACTCACCACAAGAATCTGAGTCACGATACTTGTGCCCGTTACGGTACCCAGCGCAATTACAATGATTTCCGCAGATAAGATAAAGTCAGTCCGAATCGCGCCTGCTACCTTTCTCTTCTCATATTCCTCTATGGATTCGCCAGTACTCGTATCCTCTTCCTTCTCGTCATGTTGATGAGCATGAGGAAAGAGCTTCTCTAAGATTTTCTCCGCCCCTTCAAAACAAAGAAACAGGCCACCAATCACCAGTAGTGGCATGATCAACCAAGGGATGAACGCACTGATCAATAACGCTGCCGGAACCAAAATCAGCTTGTTTTTAAATGAGCCTTTTGCGACCGCCCACACCACAGGAATTTCTCTTTCAGCAGAAACACCGGATACCTGCTGAGCGTTAAGGGCTAAATCGTCACCCAATACACCCGCGGTTTTTTTAGCGGCCACCTTAGACATCAATGCGACATCATCCAACACGGTTGCAATGTCATCTAGCAGTGTTAGTAAACTTGCTCCAGCCATTTTGTTGTCTCTTTATAAAGAATTGAACCATCAATAAAATGTAACACCATCAATTCACTCATCAAAGTTATGAGTCTGTAAAAAATAAAGTCACAAGTGGTGTTTTCTATTGCTGTCTCTGTTAGACAGGAATAATCTGTCTTAATCTTTCACGAACATAAAAGAAAAAGTATAGATGAAAAGTGAATCTACCTACCCGATTGGTAAGCCAGGGCAAAAATGGCAACAAGCAGAACGTGAAGCATGGTTAGCTCAACGAACGGTTAAGCGTGAATACCAGCAAGAAGTTGTACCAAAGATTAAAGCACTCGCAGACCGCTTCGACATCGAACAATACGGCGCGCTGAGCTACGACGAAGCTCGCTTCCCACTCTTCGCAATCAAGAGCAAAAACTGGGACGCATCAAAGCCGACGATTCTGGTAACCGGTGGTGTTCACGGTTACGAAACCAGTGGTGTGCATGGCGCGATCAAATTCGCTGCGACTCAAGCAGAAAAATACACGGCGCACTTCAACATTGTTGTCGCACCTTGTGTGAGCCCTTGGGGCTACGAAGTGATCAACCGCTGGAACCCAAATGCTGTTGATCCAAACCGCTCTTTCTACGACGGTACGCCAGCAGAAGAATCAGCAAACCTACGAGCTTTAGTAGCGTCTCTACCAGAAGTATTGCTTCACGTTGACCTGCATGAGACGACAGACTCTGATGAAACTGAATTCCGACCTGCACTCGCAGCTCGTGATGGCATTGAGTACATCGAAGGTATGATCCCAGACGGTTTCTACACTGTTGGCGATACTGAAAACCCACAACCTGAATTCCAAGCTGCTGTCATCGCTTCAGTTGAAAAAGTCACTCACATTGCGCCTGCGGATGACGAAGGCAAGATCATTGGTTCAGACGTCACTCAACACGGCGTGATCAACTACCCAATGAAGAAGCTTGGCTTATGTGGCGGCGTGACTGACTGTAAGTACGGTACAACCACAGAGGTTTACCCAGACAGCGACAAAGTAACAGACGAAGAGTGTAACGATGCTCAAGTTGCTGCTGTTGTTGGTGCTTTGGATTACGTTATTCAGCACGAACTAAACGCATAAGCTCATACCCGCTAATAACTAGAACCGGGCACCTAGAACTAAGAACGAAGAGAGCCACAAGTGATGATTCACTTGTGGCTCTTTTTTTATTTTGTCTCTGATTTCTTTTTAGGCATAAAAAAGCTCTCTTGCACCAAGTACAAGAGAGCTTTGAATTATGCTGAGTAAAGTAAATCCCTATCTAGCGACTTACTTATTTCACGATTTACTTAGTTGCTGGAGTAACCGTTTCTTGACCTTTACCGACTTCTGTCAGTAGGCCTTTCAACAAGCTCACACAACCAATCAGAAGAATGATCGTAAACGGTAGTGCTGCAATAATCGTAATAGATTGCAGAGCTTGGATTGATTGAGTACCACCAATCCACAGCATCACCATTGCGATAGCACCTGAGATAACCGCCCAAACGACTTTCTGTTTCACTGGCACTTCTAATTTACCACCCGCCGTCATGCCATCGATAACGATAGAACCTGAGTCCAACGTTGTAACGAAGAACACGATGATCAGCGCGACTGCGAGAACAGACAGAATGCTACCGAACGAGTAAGCATCTAGCATGTAGAACAAGCTTAGAGATACGTCTGTAATGCCTTGGTCGAGGCCAAGTTGCCCCACCTGATTAATCACTTGCTCGATAGCTACGCCACCGAAGATAGACATCCAAGCTGAAGTCACCAATGTTGGGATAATCAATACGCAAAGTAGGAATTCACGAACCGTACGGCCTTTAGAAATACGCGCTACGAACATACCGAAGAAAGGTGCATACGCTACCCACCATGCCCAGTAGAACACAGTCCAACCATGCAGCCATGTTGTGTCTTCACGACCCGCACTTTGGCTCAAAGCTACGATATTTTTCACATAGCCCGTTGCCGCCGTTGCCATTGAATCAAGCACAGTTGTGAAGTTCAATACAGCGATAAGACCAAGGAATATGAATGCAATAACCATGTTCAGGTTACTTAGGAACTTAACACCACCGTCCATGCCACGCATAACAGAGATGATCGCCAAGCCCATGATCAGAACGATGATAGATTGCTGAAGGAAGATATTGTTTTCCAAGCCGAACACGTGACTGATACCACTTGCTGCTTGTGTACCACCTAAGCCCAATGAAGTCGCAAGACCAAACAGAGTAACCAGTACGGTTAGTACATCGATTACATCACCGGTTTTGCCCCACACACGCTCACCTAGAATTGGGTAAAACACAGAACGCATTGATAGCGGTAAGCCTTTGTTATAAACAAAGTACGCTAAACAAAGCGCCGTCATGCCATAGATAGCCCATGCATGAAAACCCCAGTGGAATACGGTTGCGCCTAGCGCCAGTTCACGACCAGCAGCTGTGAAAGGTTCTGCGTCTAATGGCGTTCCGAACCAGTTCGTGAAGAACGCAGTTGGTTCTGCAACACCCCAGAAGATAAGTCCAATACCCATACCTGCTGCGAATAACATCGCAATCCAAGATGACATTGAATAGTCCGCCGTCGCGTCTTCACCACCTAAACGGATTTTACCCAACGGTGAAAAAGCAAGAACAACAGCAAACGCTAGCATGATGTTAGCTCCCCACATAAACAGGAAGTCAAACTTAGATAAAACAGCACCCTTAATAGAATCAATTGCAGCTTTAGCATCTGCAGGAGGAAGAGCAAGAAGAGTGATGATGAAGAGAAGAGATAAGCCTACTGAGGCTACGAAGACGGTGTTATGGACATCCATGCCCCATTTACTGACGTTATCTTGACCAACTTGATAGTCAGTAGAATCGATACTGTATTTTTTTGATTTAAAACTCATAAATTATGATGTTCGCATATCCGAATCAACGAATATAAGGACGCTCTCCATATCCAACTACTACTTGATTGGCTCGCCATTTCACAAAAATAAAACGTGATAAAAACCACCGAGCAAGGTGATAAATGGACTTACTGGCTCAATCCCAGGACGCGCATAATAGCACAGCACGAAGCATTTTGACTGAGTTTTCGCTCAATAGTCACCCAAACCACCGTCAATCATGATAGTTAAGGCAATAAAAACAGAATAAAATAAACAAATAAAAACCTTTAAATACAGTGTATTAAATTAAAATAGCGCACCGTAAAATATCATTAAAAGTTTCTACAGATAATTTTAATAATTACCCAATTTACTTATAGCTCTAACAAAAAAGCCCCGCTATAGGGGCGGGGAAAGTTACCAAAGGTAAAAGAGAAATCGGTATCTCGATTGCAGTGCTACTTCTTACAGTGGCGTGGCATTAGTTAGCGTTCAATCGCGAAGTACTATTGGATCGTGCGTGACGCTGTATAAAATCGAGAAGCGACATTAAATCGCGTAGCAAAACCCTAGGTTGTAGTCTTCGCCATTCTTCGCTGTGAACTCTTTGTCTTCGCTCGATGCATTCGGTCGACCGCTTTCATCGCCTTTCACTAAGCTCACCCAGTGACGGATTCCTGAAGAGCGACTAGCCTCTGTTTGGCCAAACGTAGTGCATGTCTCAAGTTGAATATCTTGAATATCAACCAATTCCAAGTGGCCAGTACCTTTACGAGCACCGATAGTCACTTCAACGTGTGTACCGCTTTCGTCACGGAATAATATTGCTGAAGGCTTTGATTTATCACCAGTGTAAGCCACAAAGTGTTTAGCGCGTTTTAAACCGGTGTGCTCACCGTTTTTGAAGTAAACCTGAACATGTCGGTAATCAATCTCGTAGCTCACCGCGTCTTCGTGTGAACCCGCCTCAAGAGGAAATAGAGTATCAAGCAACTGTTTTGCCATTTTCTGTTTTTCGAGTTGCTTGTCTGCTTTCACCATTTCGACGGCAAAGACAGCTTCAGCAATAAATGTTGAATGGTTTCTGTGAAGTTCTGTTTTGTCTAGTGTCAGCATATTCATAGTCTTTCCCTCTTACGGCTTTGAATTTCATGTCGGTCAAAAATCCTGATTGACCCTTTTCAAAATTGTTCTTTACTGTGTTGCTTCCATGTATTTCATACTACTTGTATTTTTAAAACAATTTCACAACAAAAATTTCACACTGTGAATTTTACTAAATTGCTTTTTTACACACACCCGTATTTCGAGCCCCTAGCCCTTTATTTCCCTGGGCTGAGGGCTCACTAGAAACACTTTTAGGTGTTGTTTGATTTTGTGTAATAACCAACCCCAACCAACTTATTATCGATCACTCGGTAATAGGTATGCTTGGTTTCGACTTTACTCGACAGCGGATTCAGCCATCGATAGGTGTAAACTCCACGCCCGTTTTCTTTGGCGAGATTCAACACCTCCGTAAGAATCGGTTTATCGTCTGGACTTAGGATTTCGTTGTGTGATCGCCCGACAAGTTCAGGAGAAACACCGTGTGCGAGCAGCTTTCCAGAGCTCATGTCCATCACAAACACATACAAGTCCCCTTCAACAAAGCTGCCTTCGCTATTATTGAACTCAGTAATGCTGTCTTGTTCTGATTCGACTATCGCCGTCATGGCTCTTGCCAATAATCGCTTAGCCTCTGCGGCACTTGAGCGTTCAGGGTAGTAACCCACTGCCACAATCACATCGCCCACACGTTCAAAGAAGGTCGTTTTAGGCTCGCCCATGCGGTCAGTAGGGTTAGTCCAATGGTACTGAACTTCACCAAAACCGTTATGCACCGCTTTAGTGATCATTTCTCTGAAAAAAGGATTGCCGTAAACATCTTGAGTGTCCAAAACACTATCACCCACCAGCACCATTGAAGAGCCGCCACTGGCGAGGAATTGTCCATCAATGTCTAAAGCAAACACATAAAGCTCACCGTCTATATATTCAGGGTCGCTCATGAAGTCACTCACGCTCTCATCGCCATCCTTTTGCACATGTATAACCGCTTTCGCAAGCAGCGTTTTGGCTCTTCTTTCAGCGTCACTGATCACATGTGGCTCTGAAATTTCGAGCACATTGACTGGTTCATTTTCTTTCGCTGTTTCTGAATGTTCGGCACGTAATCCAATACCACTGATCACTGCAAATACGGCACAACCAATAAGGATAATTCTTGATATATTCATAGTGACTTCTCCTAATAGCCCACTAAGGACGGTAGCCAAAGCGTAATTTGTGGGAAGAAAGCGATAACGAACACGCCCACTACGGATGCAAGAACAAAGGGATGGATCTTCGCGGTGATCTGCTCGACCGTGGCCCCGCCTATCCCCGAGGCGACAAAAATATTCTCACCGAGCGGAGGCGTAGCAAAACCTATCGATAGCGTACACACCACCACGATCCCAACGTGTGTTGGATCGGCGCCAAGCATGTACATAATTGGCAGTAACACTGGCACGATGATCATGATTGCAGCCAAGGTTTCCATGAACATGCCAATGAACAGCAGTAAGGTGATCGTCAACGCCCACACCATGTACATGTTGTCGGTAAAACCGAGCAGTGACTCAGCCACTACAACTGGGATTTTTTGTTCTATTAACAAGCGTCCAAAAACCGTTGCTGCGAATAGAATCAACAACACACGCCCCGTAATCCAGGTTGTTGTCGACAGAGACTTGAGCGTACTTTCGAACGAAAGCTCTCGGTGGATAAACACACCAACGAACAACGAATAGAAGATAGCAACGACTGCTGATTCTGTCGGTGTAAACATACCGCTGTAGATACCACCAAGAATCAGAAACGGAGCCAATATCGACCATAAGCCACGGCGTAAAGAGTGCCTTACTTCGCCAAATGACCATGTTTCAGTCAGCCCTTTATAACCCTCTCGCTTGGCAATCACGTAATTGGTAATCACTAGCGTCGACGCCATGATAAATCCTGGAACAACCCCTGCGACAAACAGTTTTGGAATAGATAAAGAGGCGAACTCTCCGTGTTGAGCGATGGCTTCAGGTGGCGCCATCAAGCCCATGGCGGAAATGCCAAAAATAACTAAGGGGATGGAAGGCGGGATGATAATACCCAAGCCACCCGATGCAGCCGTTACTGCCGATGCGTAACTCTTGTCGTATTCACGCTTAACCATCGCAGGCACCATTAACATACCTACCGCGGCTGTGGTTGCAGGGCCTGAACCTGAGATAGCACCAAAGAACAAACACGCCATCACGGTTGCAGCGCCAAGGCCACCCGTCACGGGTCCGGCTAAACTCTCTGCGATATCCACCAGACGTTTGGAGATACCCGCCGCCTCCATCAATGCGCCCGCAAGAACAAAGGCTGGTAGTGCCATTAACGGGAAGTTACCCACCGAGGTAAACGCGATTTGTACTAAAGCGATGGGATTTTTGTCGAGCAACATATAGGCCACCATCGAAGCGCCGGCCAGTGAAACTGTGATTGGTGCACCTAGGATTAACAGGGTTAAAAAGCCACCAAATAAAATTAGAGTTAAATAGGATTCCATTATTACATCTCTCTATTACGACTATTCTCTGTGACGACTACTGCGTCGATTTTTGTTCCGTCATTTTGCGCAGTTCTTTCACTTCAGGATCTTCGTTTGTCGCGCCCTTGAATAAACGCTCGTAGTTGTTCCAGATAATTCGAATCATCATCAAGGAAAACGCGATAGGCAAAATCATGTAGAAGTACTTCATTGGGATGCCTGTCGTTTGAGACTTCCAAAACAGGTTCATTTTGTTGAACACGAAATCGTAGCTGAGGTAAACAAAGTAACCGTTGAAACATAACCATAAGAAGTCGGCGATGGTTTCACTCACGGTTTGCACGATGGGTGGGAAGAATTTGAAATGAAAGCTCACTCGGTTGTGGGCTGACATTTTGGCCGCCACAACAGCGCCTAGATAGGCAAACCAAACGAACATGTAAGTCGCCACTTCATCACCCCAAGGGATGGAGTAATCAAAGAGCTGACGAGTAAGGATTTGTGTGAACAGTAATAGGACAAAGCTTGCTAGCAGCAGACAACAGGTATATTCCTCAATGTTGTTAAGATGCTTTTTTATAGTTTTAGCGACTGACATATAACCTCCAATGTTGATTTCCACATGACAACCAGTCGCTCATGGTCCTAAAAAGATCAGGTACAGAACAGATCAACGAGTAAAGCCATGTAAATGCCCTATCTCACTGTTCTATCGCTAGGTGATTAAGTAGCGGAGAACAGCAGATAGGGCGTATCTAATCGTTACTTTCTACCTAGTAACTCAAGAACGTCGTCTAGCTTGTCTTTGCCTCCAATGCTTGAATAGAACTTAGGCCAAACTGACTTAGTGACCTTGCTGATCCACTCTTGCTCATTGTCTGCTGGGTCTGTGAATACCATGCCTTTTGCTTGTAGTTCTTCACGGATCTTGTTTTCAGTATTTTCTAAGTAAGTGAAGCTGTGCTCTGTCGCTTCCTGACCTGCTTCAAGAATGATCTTTTGCATTTCAGGCGTCTGTTGCTGGAAGACAGTTTCACTGACGATTAGTGGCTCAAGTGAGAAGATGTAACGCAGATTTGTTACGTACTTTTGTACTTCATTGAACTTCATCGCATGAACAGTGATGTATGGATTATCTTGACCATCAACCACGCCTTGTTGTAGGCCCGTAAAGGTCTCAGACCATGCCATTGGGGTTGGGTTTACACCCCATGCTTGGTACGAAGCAATCATGATTTCGTTACGAGGAACACGAATCACTAGTCCTTTTAGATCCGCTGGTGAAGCGACTGATTTTTTAGAGTTAGTCAGAACCCTAAAGCCAGAATAAGCCCAACCTACGATACGAACGCCTGCATCACGAATGGTGTTATCGACAAGATCTTGGCCCACTTGGCCTTGAGTTAATAGCACCGCTTCTTCTGCACTTTGAATGACGTAAGGCATGGTCAATAGACCAACAGTTGGAGAAAAAGGTGTTACGTTATTGATCGCCAATACAGAGAAGTCGAGTAAGCCGATTGCCGCGTCGTTGACGGTATCTTGCTCATTGCCCAATTGACCATTTGGGAACAGGTCGATTTTGACTTTGCCGTCTGTTTTTTGCTCCATCAATTCAGAAAATGATGTCGCTAATTCCCATTGAGTACCACCAGCAGCATCGCCGATAGCCATTTTAAAATTTGCTGCTGCCGCGGCATGAGATAGCATCGCTGTTGGGCTTTGTTGCGTAATTC
>NZ_MCZK01000051.1 GCF_002875945.1 Vibrio lentus | reverse complement strand
AATTACGCAACAAAGCCCTAAATGAGCGGCATTTTTTATGATCTTTAAGTCTGTTTTCACGCTGAGGATGTGTGAATTGAGCTCTACCTATTAATTAAATCATTCGGGGCTCGATATATGTAAATAAGGCGAGGGTGTTTAAATTAAATATTGATGGTTGTGTAATTAATAAATTGAATTTATTTAATTATTTCTTCATTTTCTTTCATTAATTTTAATTGTTTTGACTATTCTAATTATGTTAATTATTGATTGGTCTCTAATTATGTTTCTTGTTTGTTATTCGATTGTTAATCGATGAGTTGATCACGATAATTTATAAATTGCACCTATATTATATCGCTGTGTTTATATAACAATAACGTGAATTAAGGGAAACAATGAAAGCATATGTATTTGATGGTAAAGAGAGCGCGAAATTAGAAGAGCGCCCGATGCCTAACATTATTAAGCAAAGTGATGTCATCGTTAAAATTGAAAAAACCACTATTTGTGGTACGGATTTACATATATTAAGAAATAATGTCTCGACATTTAAGCCGGGCACTATTATGGGTCATGAAGGCGTGGGCATCGTGGAAGAGTGTGGCGAACTTGTGAGTAAATTTAAGCCTGGTGATCATGTAATCGTGTCATGTATTACCACTTGCGGCAGCTGTAAAATGTGCCAAGTTTCTAAGTTTGGGCAATGCTTAGACGGCGGTTGGTTACTAGGTAATGAGATTGACGGTTGCCAAGCTGAATATGTCCGAGTTCCCTACGGTGACACAAGCATGCATCTTGTGCCTGATGATATCGATGCCGATTCTCTGGTTCTATTGAGTGATATCTTTCCTACGGGCTATGAAGTGGGTGTGCTTGATGGACAAGTTCAACCGGGCTGTTCTGTTGCAGTGATTGGTTGTGGCCCTGTTGGTCTAGCCGCATTAATGACCTCCAAGTTCTTCTCACCAAGCGAGATCTATGCGATCGATACTAACCCTCATAGATTGGAAGTTGCCAAAGAATTAGGTGCAACCCACGCGATTGATAACTCTGACGGCAGCGCAGTGCAGCAAATTCTAGACATGACTGATGATGTAGGCGTCGACGTTGTGATAGAAGCAATCGGTATTCCAGCTGGCTGGGATATGTCCCAAAAACTTGTGTGCCCAGGTGGTAACATTGCTGTCCTTGGCGTTCATGGCAAGTCGGCCACGATAAACCTTGAAGATATGTGGAAGCGAAATTTCACTATGACGGCTGGCATGGTTCATACCAACACAATTCCAATGTTAATTAAGCAGATTAGGGCAGGCCACTTGGAGCCTAAACAATTGATTAGCCATCAGTTTAAGTTATCAGAATCAGAACAAGCCTATTCTACATTTACGCATGCTTCTGACCATAAATCGTTAAAAGTTATTATTTCTAACGACTGTTCATAAACCGCTGATTGTTGAGGTTAAATTGATTAGTAAACCATTTAAAATACTAGTGATAGGTTTAATCGTAAACCTATCCATCGGTATCCTATATGTATGGGGCGTATTCAGTGAACCTTTAGCTGAAGCGCTAGGTGTTGACCCTAAAGATGTCGATGGGCCATACCAGACTTCTGTTTTTGCATTTTCGGTAAGCTTGTTTTTAGCTGGAGTCTGGCAAGATAAAATAGGGCCAAGAAAAGTAACAATACTTGGTGTATTTCTTGTCGGAACAGGGCTCTTAGCTTCTGGTTATGCCTCAACATTGGCGGAATTACAGGTTACGTTCGGGTGTATGGTGGGAGCTGGAATGGGCTTTGCCTATGCCTGCATTGGCCCATGTACAATGAAGTGGTGGCCAGAAAATAGAAAGGGACTCGTTAGCGGTTTAACTGCTGGTGGCTTTGCGATGGCAGCTCTGTATTTAGCACCACTATCAACAGTCCTGATAGACCATTATGGCATCTTAGATACTTTTAAGATCCTTGGTGTAGGCCTATTTTTTATGATCCCAATGGCATCATTTCTTGTTAATCCACCCAAAGGATACGTAGCTGAAGAAACGGGCGGGCAAGCGGTAGAATCTGGAGTGGATGTAAATATTCAATGGTTAGATATGCTGAAAACCCCTCAATTTTACCAAATATGGCTAATGTTCATGGTGTCATCTGCAGCTGGCATCATGCTCATTGGTTCAATTGGTAACGTCAGTAAATCCATAGGATTAACATCCGAGGAAATTGCATTAGGTATCATTTTATTAGCGATCTTTAATACCGCAGGGCGAGTTATTGGGGGATTGGTTTTTGATAAGATAGGACGCGTTCATACGTTAGGGCTAATATTCATGTTACAGGCTGTCAATATGGTGTTATTCACAACGATTGAAACCACTATCCCTTTAATGATAGGAATTTCTATTGGTGCGATGTCTTATGGCGCTTTGTTTGGGGTATTCCCTCCAGTTACCGCGGTTGATTATGGTTTAAAATCGTATGGAACTAACTTTGGAATACTCTATTCTGCGTGGGGTGTATCAGGTTTCTTCGGAGGTATACTCGCTTCAGTTTCTGGGTCGCCTGAAAATACTTATTTGGCTTATGCTGCTCTGTTATTTTCGATAACTGTAATGAATTATCTAATGAAGCCTGTAGATAAATCCATAATATTAAATAAGAATGCGATAAACTTGGAGTGTTAACTCATTCCACTTTCGACGGGAATATAACTATTTTTATATGTGACGAGTAAGGTTATATATTTTTAGTTGTTGCTTTTTAAATATTTGTATCCATTCGTAACTTGTTTTTACCATGCTCTTATCAATGTTGGTTTAGGCAACCTAAGCCAACATTCTTCCATGATGTTTTTGATGGTACATCTATAATTTTCCCAGCTTTCAAGTACGAAAAACGACCATTTAACACCTTGTTCTCATTGATTTCTCGAACGTTTAGGCCGCTAATTACCCTTGCTTTGTGTTAACTCGTTACCGTCCTTTATGGTACAATCGCGCGAGTTTAATAAGTACAAGAATAGGACACGCTTTGACTTCGTCTCCGGAAAAAGCAGACAACAACAAGAATGCAGCACAGCCAAGTTCTCCACAGAACGAAGCGAAATCGAATAAGCCTGCATCGAACCGACCTGCTAAGCAATCAAAAGCTAAACCTGCCGATCATTCAGCAGCCAATACAAAAGCATCTCAAAATAGCCCAGCTTCTCTTCGTAAAGCGCTCAACGAATGTATGATGCGCGATCGCTTCCGTCTGAGTAAGCGAATTGCTGGTGCGAGTAGAATTAAAAACGAACAATCTAAAAACGTTGTCTTCGATGAGATAGCGTTAGACATTGCCAAGTCAATGATGACGGCAAATCAGCGTGCCTCGCACAAACCAACCATCGAATACCCAGAGATTCTCCCTGTTAGCCAAAAGCGCGATGATATTGCGAAAGCCATTTCTGAAAACCAAGTGGTTATCGTGGCGGGTGAAACGGGCTCGGGTAAAACCACTCAGTTACCAAAGATTTGTTCTGAGCTTGGCCGTGGCCGCTTTGGCTTAATTGGTCACACTCAGCCTCGTCGTCTTGCGGCTCGTTCGGTTGCAAACCGCATCGCAGAAGAGATGGAAACACAGCTGGGTGATTTTGTTGGTTATAAGGTTCGTTTTAACGACCAAATATCTGATAAAACACAAATCAAATTGATGACCGACGGTATTCTACTGGCGGAAATTCAGCATGACCGTTTCTTAAGTCAATACGACACCATCATCATCGATGAAGCCCACGAACGCAGTCTGAACATTGACTTCATCATGGGTTACTTAAGAGAGCTTTTGCCAAAGCGTCCTGATCTTAAAGTTATCATTACATCGGCGACCATCGATCCAGAGCGTTTCTCGAAGCACTTTAACAATGCACCTATCATTGAAGTATCAGGTCGAACGTACCCTGTAGATACGCGTTACCGCCCATTAGGTGGTGATGAAAGTGATTCAGATCGTGACCAAATCGAAGGCATCTTTGAAGCGGTGGATGAGCTTTGTGATGAAGGGCAAGGCGATATCTTGATCTTCATGAACGGTGAACGTGAAATTCGTGACACGGCCGATTCGTTAAGTAAACGTAACCTGCGTGATACTGAGATTGTTCCGCTTTACGCGCGTTTATCGGCGGGCGAACAGAACCGAATCTTCCAGTCTCATACTGGTCGACGCATCGTTCTTGCGACCAACGTGGCTGAAACCTCGTTAACCGTTCCTGGCATCAAGTATGTCATCGACCCGGGTACGGCGCGTATTAGCCGTTACAGCTACCGTACTAAAGTACAACGCCTACCGATTGAGCCTGTGTCTCAAGCGAGTGCGAACCAACGTAAAGGTCGTTGTGGTCGTGTTGCGGAAGGTATCTGTATTCGTCTGTACTCTGAGGAAGATTTCGAATCACGCCCAGAGTTTACTGACCCTGAGATCCTTCGTACTAACCTAGCATCCGTTATCCTTCAGATGACAGCGCTAGGCCTAGGCGACATTCAAGCATTCCCATTTGTTGAAGCGCCAGATAAGCGCAACATTCAAGATGGTGTAAGACTGCTTGAAGAGCTTGGTGCAATCGCGACAGCTGAACCGGCTGCGAACAAAAACAAGAATCATGGCGACGATAAGAAGAAGCTAACGGCAATTGGTCGTAAGCTCGCTAAGCTGCCGATTGATCCACGTTTAGCGCGTATGGTGATTGAAGCGCCAAGCAACCGCTGTTTGCACGAAGTAATGGTAATTGCTTCTGCATTGTCGATTCAAGATCCGCGTGAGCGTCCATCAGACAAGCAACAATCGTCTGACGATAAGCACAAGCGCTTCTTCGACAAAGAGTCTGACTTCATCACGTTTGTGAACCTATGGGATTACGTTAAGCAGCAACAAAAAGAGCTGTCGAGTAACCAGTTCCGCAAACAGTGTAAGCAAGATTACCTGAACTATTTACGTATCCGTGAATGGCAAGATGTGTACTTCCAAATTCACCAAGCAATGCGTGAATTGGATACCAAATTGAATACAGAACCGGGTAGCTACGATGGCATTCACATGTCTCTGCTATCAGGCCTGCTTTCGCACATAGGTATGAAAGACCAAGAGAAGAATGAATATCAAGGTGCTCGTAATGCGCGCTTCCATATCTTCCCAGCGTCTGGCCTATTTAAGAAACAACCTAAGTGGATCATGTCTGCTGAGCTGGTAGAAACCTCAAAACTTTGGGGTCGTGTTATCGCGAAGATTCAGCCTGAATGGATTGAACCACTAGCGAAACACCTGATTAAGCGCAGCTACAGCGAACCACATTGGTCGAAGAAGCAAGCGGCAGTAATGGCACACGAGAAAGTGATGCTTTACGGAATTCCAATCATCCCTAAACGTTTAGTGAACTACGGAGCGATTGATGCCACTGTCAGCCGTGAGTTGTTCGTGCGCAGCGCGTTGGTAGAAGGTGAGTGGGAAACTAAACACGCCTTCTTCAAGCAAAACCGTAAGCTACTGCAAGAAGTCGAAGAGCTAGAACATAAATCGCGTCGTCGTGACATCTTGATCGACGATGATGAACTGTTCGACTTTTATGACCAACGTGTGGGTGAAGAAGCGGTTTCAGGCCGTCACTTCGATACATGGTGGAAGAAGACCAGTCAGAAAACACCTGAGTTGCTTAACTTCGAAAAGTCGATGCTGTTCCGAGGTGATGCTAGTCACGTTACTGATTTGGATTACCCGAACTTCTGGCATCAAAATGGTATCAAGCTGAAGCTGAGCTACCAATTTGAGCCGGGCGACGACAACGATGGTGTAACGGTACACATTCCGCTGCCTATCTTGAACCAAATCGACCAGAACGGTTTTGATTGGCAGATCCCAGGCCTGCGTCAGGAGTTGGTGATTAGCCTGATTAAGTCACTACCAAAAACGCTACGCCGTAACTTTGTGCCTGCGCCAAACTACGCGGATGCGTTCTTGGCTCGTGTTACACCGTTAGAAGCGCCGTTGTTGGATTCTCTTGAGAAAGAGTTGCGCCGCATGACAGGTGTGGAAGTGGTACGTGATGACTGGAAGTTAGACCAGATCCCAGAGCACTTAAAGGTAACATTCCGCGCTGTAGATCATCGTAAGCGTAAGCTGAAAGAACAGAAAGACTTACATGAGCTGAAAGAAAGCCTGAAAGACAAGGTTCAAGAAACGCTTTCTAAAGTGGCAGACGATGACATTGAACAACAGAACCTGCATACGTGGAGCTTTGGTGAGTTACCAAAAGTCTACCAGCAGAAGCGTGGCGGCTACGATGTTAAAGCCTTCCCGGCGCTGGTGGATACTAAAGACAGCGTAGAGATCAAACTGTTCGAAACCGAGCAAGAGCAGATCTCAGCAATGAAATCGGGTCAGCGTCGTTTAATCCTGTTGAACGTGCCATCACCGATCAAATACTTGCACTCTAACTTGCCGAACAAATCTAAGCTTGGCTTGTATTTCAACCCATACGGCCAGGTTCTCGATTTGATCGATGACTGTATCGCTTGTGGTATTGATAAGTTGATTGAAGAGAAGGGCGGTTTGGTTTGGGAGCCAGAGCAGTTTGAAGCACTGAAAGAACACGTACGTGCAGAGTTGGGTGACAGCGTAGTTGAGATTGCTCAACAGGTTGAAACCATCTTAACCACGGCATTCAGCATCAGTAAGAAACTGAAGGGACGTGTCGATCTTTCTATGGCATTCGCACTTTCTGACATAAAAGCTCAGGTAGAAGGTTTGATTTTTAAGGGGTTTGCCACAGAATGTGGGTGGAAACGTCTGCCGGATATTCTACGCTATATGAAAGCCATTGAGCGCCGTATGGAAAAACTGCCGATTGACCCGAACAAAGATCGTCTTCATATGATCAAAGTTGAGTCAGTAATGAACGATTACAAAGAGCTGCTCAATAAGATTCCAAAAGGGATCGCGGTTCCAGAAAATGTAAAAGAGGTGCGTTGGATGATAGAAGAGCTTCGTGTAAGCTTCTTCGCACAGCAGCTCGGTACGCCTTACCCAGTTTCAGATAAGCGTGTTAAAAACGCTATTGATGCTTGCTAAAGGAATAAAGCTAGACGCAATAGCAAGGTTTGGGTATAAATCTTGCTTATTGCATTACTAATTAAATAGTTATTACAAAAAGGGCGACTTGGTGGCAATTTATTGCCACGCAAGGCCTGCCACTAGGACGAAAAGGTCGAATATGAAAAAAACGTTATTGGCACTAGCACTGCTAGGTGCATCTTCAACAGCAATGGCTGATTCTTGGTTATACGGTGGTGTTATGGGCGGTCAAAGCTCATTCGCTGGTGAAGATGAAAATGCGGTGGGCATCCACGTAGGTACAGGCATCCTGCCACTAATCGGTGTTGAAGCGGGTTACTGGGATCTAGGTTCTTTCGACAACGTTAGCTACGGTAACCGTGCTAAACAAGGTGTTGACGTAAGTACAGCTTACCTAGCGATTAAACCAAGCATCGACTTCGGTCCTCTACACGTATACGCGAAAGGTGGTCTTCACTCATACGAAGTGAAAGGCGATAACTTTAAGCAAGACGATGTAGACGTAATGTTTGCAGTTGGCGCTGAGTACTTTATTTTTGGTCCACTATCTGTTGGCGCTAGCTACCAAAACTTCAAAATGAAAGATGATGACTCTGGCGTTTTCTCTCTAAACGCAACTATCCACTTACTGTAATTAATCAGTCAGGCGATCGTAAATAACGGTCGGATAGTCGTTAAAGAGTTTGTTAGAATTCATAAAAAATGCCAGCTTGATAGCTGGCATTTTTGTATCTGTAGAATAGTAATGTCGTTGACTTAAGCGGTATAAGTTAAGCGAGCAGCGCTATTTTTTGCTGTTTAGAATCTTCTGGATTCTTGGGTTAATCGCTTTACCGTGTTGGCTTTCATACTCTTCGCGTTTCAAGTCGTTTAGGTTCTTCACTGAGTTAGCAGCAAGAAGGAACTGCGGCAATTCTGTTTCCAACATGCCTTTCTCATCTAAACGCTTCGCTTCCAAATAGTATTTCTTAAACAGGCCATCGAGCTTGTTTTCAGCCGTACGCTTCAAGTCGTACAGTTTGTTTTGGATTAACCACTTCTCAATCTTGTTCACAGCAGTGCGCGACAACACACGAATACGGCTATCAAGCAGCTCTTCTTCTGTCAGTGAATCTTTCAGGATCCAAAGCTCGCCCATTTGCGGCGGCCAACTGTTGCCAAGTTGAATACGTTCATGACAGTGCATTAGCACGCGGTTAAGGCCGTCTGAGTCCACAGAGTGGGCAAACTCAAGAAACTTACCGCTCGGTTCACTACCGTATTGGTATTCCCACTGAGTTTCGTACACGCTCAAGAAAGAACCGAACACATGGATACACCAATCGGTCAGCTCTAATTCAGCTGGATCTTGATCAACAACAGGCACTTGCTGAGACGCACCAGAGCCAGCAGCGTTTGGTGTCGCTACTTTTACTTCGGTACTTTGCGCTTCAATAACGTCAGGTACTACGGGATCTTTAGGCAGAACGTTAGCGTCAGGCACAACAGGTGAAGCTGGCTCAGAAGGTTGGCTTTTTGCCTTTTTGAATGAGCTGCTGCCTGAAGCGTTCAGATGGGCTAAGCTTTTGTCGATACCCATTTCCTTGAGCTTGTCCTGCATTTCCTGAATATTGAGAGGTCTTCTGCTGTTGTTGTCTTTCATTTTGCTTCTCGTTAACTAACCAGTACTGCAACTTAGATTCGATGCGTGATATTGGCATTAGTTCATTGGCTTTGGCTTTATACCAGAGGACAAATTTCTTCCATATTAAACTATGGTCACCAGCAAGGCCGGAGAATTTAAACGCACGTTCCGCCCATGTTGGAATGTTCTCTTCATCCAAATCATGAGTTGAAACGGTATTGCTGGTCATTGAGCCTCGGCTTTGTGGGCGAGGGGCATGCTGCATGTTTTGCATCGGTGCCGGAGCAGGCTGAAACTTAGGTGCAGGTGCAGGTGCAGGTGCCGTAGAGTAGACCGGAATACTATTGGTCGGTTGAGTCTCAGCGTGAACCGCAGCTTGCTCTTGCTCAATGAGCATTTTGAAAACGTGAATCTCTTTCTGATCTCGATAATCTACTTTTACCTTATCGAGAAAACCTTGGTCGACTAAACACTTAAGGCAGTCGGCTAAACCAAACGTAGAGAGAGCACAAAGTTGACCTGCTGATTGTAGGCACACATTGGTGTAGCCGAATTCGTCAGCACCGTCTGCAAGCATCAATAAAACCAGCTTTTCTGCTGGGCTTGAAGTATTCACTTGCCAAGCTAAATAAGAATATTTGGCGCTCAATATCGTGTTCTCAAAAAAGGTAAGTCGTTGTCACTATTGTAAGTCACCCCTTACCGAATTTATAGCAACTTAACAGAAAACGGCATTAGTAAGCCAAATATTAACCATAAGGAGAGGTCTGACCCAGAAAGTAAGCCTACACCCATTCATTCTTGTGGTTTTCGCTAGGATTCATTGGGCATAAGTACGCATAGCGGCTTGATGTGACGGCACACTTTGTTAGGTTAAGAATGACCAATTCGTTTTCGCATTCTGTTCGTCAAAATCAAATCTTCTCTTAAGGTCGGCTATTGACGATTTTCTTATCTATTTTCCATTCATCTCTGCTTATATTCACAAATCATATTAAATTTATAAAACACCTTGATATGATCAATATTTGCGCTATTATGACGATAAGTCATAAATGACGAAGCGTCACAAAATGGTTAACTACATGAATTTACCATTCGTGTTAATATATTGGATAGGAGTGTTTTAAATACTGGCGAAGCTTAGATAACGGCTAAGCTCATATACGGACTGAAAAATTATGTTTGGCTTTAGTTGTAAAGGCGATAAACAAGGTATCTTTGGTTGCAAAGGCGTGTTGTCTAAAAAGCAGCAGTCTATCGCAGACCGAGAAGTAGAATTGATGTTGTTAGCGAAAGATCTGGTTCGAGAACAAGGGTTCGGAAACCTCACGATGGATAAGCTGACGGCGGCGAGCTGTTATTCTAAAGGTACGATATACAATCACTTTTGCAGCAAAGAAGACGTGGTTTTAGCTTTGTGTATTCATTCCTTAAAGGCCGAGGCATTGATGTTTGCTCGCTCTGGAGAGTTTGAAGGCAACACACGCGAAAAGATCGTCGCACTGCACGTTGCTTACCGAATCTATGCTCGCATGGAACCGGTACTATCAACTTGTGCGATCATGGCAAAAAGCCCGTGGGTACTAGAGAAAGCGTCTAGTGCACGAGTAACCGAGATGAACGAACTGGAAGAGTTGGTGATTGAACAAGCCGATTCCATGGTTAACCAAGCTGTAGAAGCGGGTGACCTAAAGTTCTCTTCTGGTGTGGGTTCAGATGCCATCGTGTTTGCAAACTGGTCAATCGCATTTGGTTCAAATGCCTTGTCGCAGAACGCATCAAACAGTCATTGTATCAAGCGATTACAAGACCCGTATTCAGTATTACATAACGCGAACATGCTTTTAGACGGCCTAAATTGGCAACCCCTTTCTAGCGATTGGGATTACCGCAAAACTTGGCGTCGTGTAGAGCAAGAACTGTTCAGTGAAGAAATCACCTACTTAGAATCAGTAGGTCGATAAGCTTCCATTAAGCCCACTCATGTGGGTTTATTAATAACCATTTGTGACGATTCGTCATAAACTTAAGTTTAGCCTAATGTGTTTTTGGTTTTCTTGAGTGTATGACTAAGAATTGCGTCTTTTGTCAGCTTCGGCTGGCTTTTTAAGACACAACTATGACGAATCGTCACAAATGGAGACTGTGATGGAACATGACAGCCAGAAGCCCGCTTTCGAGCACCAAAACCGAGATAACCGTAACGTCGAAAACGCTGATCTAAATAACAGTTGGCACTCAATACCGACTAAGCGTTCGTTTATCGTTCTGCTGGTGGTTTTTTCAATCATCATGCTCTCTGCTTTTGGGGCGAAGAACCTCTACTTTAGAGGGGACTACAACATCTTCTTCGAAGGCACCAACAAACAGTTGATGGCGTTCGATGAAATCCAAACCACCTTTGCAAAAACCGACAACCTCGCGATTGTTGTTGCACCTGAAGATGGCAATGTCTTCACCCCAGAAACCCTCACCTTAATTCAAAACCTCACGGTTGATGCATGGCAGATCCCGTACTCAAGCCGTGTCGATTCCCTTGCCAATTACCAGCATACCGAAGCTGTTGAAGACGACCTCTTGGTCGAAGACTTGTTGTATGAAGAATATGAGCACACACCAGAGCGAATCGCCAAAGTAAAACAGATCGCCCTCAACGAACCACTGCTTAAAAATGCATTAGTGTCAGCCTCTGGCGATGTGACCATTGTGAACGTCACCGTGCAATTGCCTGAAGTGGATAAAACCGCGGAAGTGCAAGAAGTTATCGCGGCTATCAATACTATGATCGCCAAGTACCAAGCCGATTACCCGAATGTCGAATTCCATAAAGCGGGCATCATTGCCATGAACAATGCGTTTATGATGTCGGCTCAAGAAGACAGCTCAACGTTAGTGCCATTAATGCTGTTGGTGGTGTTGGTGTTCCTCACCTTTATGCTGCGCTCGTTCTTTAGCGTGGTGGCTACCTTAGTTGTGATTATCTCTTCGATTGTCGCGACCATGGGTTTGTCTGGCTGGGCAGGAATGTTCCTCAGCACCGCGACGGTTAATGTTCCAACCTTGGTATTAACCCTTGCCGTTGCCGATTGTGTTCACGTGATTGTGACCATGAGACAAGCGATGCAGCGTGGGATGGAGAAAGCACAAGCCATTCAATACAGCATTAAGCTTAATGCGATGCCGATCTTAATTACTTCGGTGACCACCGCGATTGGCTTCTTGATGATGAACATGTCGGATTCTCCCGTATTGCGAGACTTCGGTAACTTGTCGGCATTGGGCGTGATCATCGCGTGTTTCCTCTCTGTGACCATGCTGCCTGCGCTGTTAAAGCTCTTGCCAGTTAAGAGCTTGCCAGCAAATCCATTAGCTGCAGATAAAGTGACCTTTATGGATAAGCTCGGCGATTTTGTCGTTGCTAACCGTAAAGCACTGCTGCCTATTTCTACTCTAGTGATTGTTGGCGCTGCCGCGTTAATTCCACTCAACAAAGTGAATGATGAATCGGTGAAGTATTTCGATACCTCAAGCGAATTCAGACAAGCTGCAGACTTCATGGAAGAGAGCGTAAGCGGCATGACGACTATCAGCATTGCTGTTAAGACTAACGAGTCTCAAGCGATTGCTGATCCTGTGTTCTTACAAGCGATTGGCGACTTTACCGATTGGCTACGCGTACAACCAGAAACCGACCATGTGGCCACGCTTTCCGATGTTTACATGCGTTTGAACAAGAACATGCACGGCGATGACGACAGCTACTACCAATTGCCGCTTAACCGTGAACTTGCCGCGCAATACCTACTGCTTTACGAGATGTCTCTACCGTATGGCTTGGACTTGAATAACCAGATCAATGTCGATAAGTCATCGATCAAAATGGTACTTACCGTCGATAACCTCGGCAGTGTGGAGCTAGTAGAACTCGAAGAGCGTATTTACTCATGGTTTGCAGCTAATGCACCTCAATATGAAGTGGTCGCGTCGAGCCCATCACTGATGTTTGCTCACATTGGCGAGACCAACATGGCGAGTATGCTCTCGACTCTGCCTATCACCTTAGTGCTTATCTCTGGCCTGATGATCTTCGCATTGCGCTCGGTGCGCTTGGGTGTGATCAGCCTAGTGCCAAACATTGCTCCGGCGATTATCGGCTTTGGTTTGTGGGCGCTTATCTCTGGTGAAATCAACCTTGGTTTGTCAGTCGTGGTTACGCTCACACTGGGTATCGTGGTTGATGATGCGGTGCACTTCTTAAGTAAATACCAACGCGCCAGAATGGAAGGAAAATCAGCAGAGGAAGCCGTTCGATACGCCTTCCACACGGTGGGACGTGCACTTTGGATTACCACAGTCGTACTCGTGGCGGGTTTCTCTGTGCTGGCGATGTCGAGCTTCAGACTCAATTCCGACATGGGCTTACTCAGCGCGATTGTGATTTTCATTGCGCTAGTAGTCGACTTCATCTTGCTACCTAGCTTGCTGATGATCTTCGACAAACAGACTCACTATGCAGTTAAAACTCAGCACGGATCAAAGCCAGACACCAAGTCGCAGCCTAGCCCAACAGCCGAACTGACTACTTCGACCAAATAAGGAATCGTCAGCCTACTGCGGTGGGCTGACTCAAGGAGAAATTTATGAAAAGCGTTAAACAATCATTCGTTACTACATTACTTACTGTCAGCTCATTAAGCGTCGGCACCTTAACAATAGGCACATTCGCTGCTTTCCCTGCGTTAGCTGATCCTGCGAAAGGCTTAGAAATTGCCGAGCAACGTAAAGCCGTTGATATGGGGTGGGGCGATTCTGTCGCGACCATGGAAATGCTACTTCGCAACAAACAGGGCGAAAGCAGCACACGCCTAATGCGATTGAAGTCGTTAGAAGTGGATGACGATGGTGATAAAGGACTGACGATTTTTGATGAGCCTCGCGACGTAAAAGGCACAGCTTTTCTAAACCATTCACACATCACTAAATCGGATGACCAATGGCTGTATCTGCCTGCATTGAAACGTGTAAAACGCATCTCTTCACGCAACAAATCGGGCCCGTTTATGGGCAGTGAATTTGCTTACGAAGATTTGAGCTCGTTCGAGTTAGGAAAGTACACCTTCAACTACATTGAAGACGCCAAAATTGAAGGCGTGGATACCTTTGTATTAGAGCAAGTTCCGACCGATAAAAACTCCGGCTACACCATGCAAAAGGTATGGCTAGACCAACAATATTACCGCCCAGTTCAAGTGGAGTTTTATGACCGTAAAGGCGCATTGCTCAAAACCCTCTCGTTCGAAGATTACAAACAATACCTAAACCAATACTGGCGCGCACACACCATGTCGATGCAAAACCACCAAACAGGTAAAAGTACGGTATTAACCACGACAGATTTAGCGTTCCAGACCGGTCTTAAGGACAAGGATTTTCAAAAAAACACACTTAAACGTGCAAAGTAAGGCAAGAATATGAAAAGGATTGTGTTAACAGGAACGCAGTTATCTTTAACCTTGGCAGCGACAGTTGGGCTTATGCAGGTGTCGTTGCCATGTGTGGCTGCTGGTTTTAGTTCTGAGTTCGTAGAACAGGTCACCCCACAGCTCGCAGGGCAGGTAAACCTTGAACACAGGCAGTTCTTAAGCGATGGCTTACAAGGGCAAGACAAAGGACAAAGCTCACTGGTGTTGCAACCAGAGTTTTACTGGGAACAGGAAGAGGGCAACGGCAGCTTTACCTTCATGCCGTTTTATCGCCTAGACAGCGAAGATGATGAGCGCACCCATGGCGACGTTCGTGAAGCTCTGTATCTCAATTATTGGGACGATTACGAACTGCGCGCCGGTGTCGGAAAAGTGTTCTGGGGCGTGACCGAATCGGCGCACTTAGTGGACGTAGTAAACCAAACCGATGCCATTGAATCGGTCGATGGTGAATCAAAATTAGGTCAGCCGATGGTGCACTTTACGTCCATCAAAGACTGGGGAACCATCGATGCCATGTTACTGCCGTATTTTCGTGAGCGTACCTTTGCAGGGGAAGACGGTCGATTAAGGCCAACGGTACCCGTTTCAGACGATGCACTTTACGAATCTTCGAGAGAAGAAAAGCACGTAGATGTAGCACTGCGTTATAGCCAAATGTACGGTGATTGGGATGTCGGTTTAAGTTACTTAGGCGGCACAAACCGAGACCCTTACTACCGTGTTGAAGGCAATCAGCTAAAGCCGTATTACGCGCAAATGCAGCACTTCGGACTCGATGTGCAAGGCATTATCGGTGATTGGTTATGGAAGCTGGAAAGCATTTATCGTGACAGTTACGACAACCACACAGGCGTAGCAACAGGCTTTGAATACACATGGGTTGGGGCGCTTGAATCATATTGGGACATCGGCTTCATTGCTGAATACCTGTATGACAGCCGAGGCAACAATGCGCAAACCATCGGCCAAAACGATGTGTTCCTCGGTGCGCGTTTCGCCTTGAACGATGAAGACGGCACCGAAGTGCTTACAGGCATCACTCAAGACTTGGACAACAGTGATGTCTACAGTGCAAAGCTCGAAGCATCGAGTCGCATCAATAACAACCTCAAGTGGCGATTGAATGCTTGGTTGTTTGAGAACGAAACCCCAGAGGACTTGTTGTTCTTCGCTCGCAAGGATGATTTTGTCGAGGTGGCGTTGGAATATTACTTTTAGTATTTATACAGAGTTAGCATCTCCAACAAGTTAATGTTGGTTCCGTGAGGCGTTCTCGTTAAGGGGACGTCTCACATTTAAGATGAGCCATATTTAGAATGTTCAAAGTCGTCTTTTTATAAAATGGATCAAACAATCGAATAGACCCACAGGTAGAATGGTTATATTTTCGAGCATCTATAACCTCCGGATATGCATGTAAATCATGCTGGCGGTATCGGCCCTAAGGGATTTATGAATTCATTTATTTGGGATAAAAACTTTGAAACAGGCATTGGTGTCGTAGACGAACAACATCAATACCTTGTTGGTTTTATCAATCACTACGGAAACCTGTTGTCAGAGAATACGATCTCTATAGACGACATGAGCGTCGCTTTACTCGACCTCACGCGCTATGCCGAATTTCATTTTAAAGAAGAAGAATCTTTGATGAGAGATTGTAGTGTGTATGAGCTGCACATTGAAGAACACATCAAAGTGCATCGTGTGTTTATGCAAGACATCTACAGCATGCAAGCCTTCATCTTGGAAGAAGATCAGGCGTCAGCACGTCAGCTACTGGATTTCCTCATCCATTGGCTTGCTTATCACATCCTTGGCATCGACCAAAACATGGCGCGACAAGTGGCCGCGATAGAAGAGGGCGCAACACCTCAACAAGCCTTTGAAGCAGAAGAAAAGCAGCAAGACTCGTCAACCATCCCTTTATTAGCCGCGCTTAAAGGCTTATTTGAGCAGGTCTCTGAACGCAACAAACAGTTGTTACGCTTCAACCAGTTACTCGAAGACAAAGTCGAGGAGCGTACGGCAGAGTTAAAACAAGCGAATAAGAAACTTGAAGAACTGTCCTTAACAGACTCACTCACTAATTTGCCTAACCGCCGCTGTGCTTTTAAACAGTTAGCAGTGCATTGGCAAGACTCCAAAGAACTTGGCGTGCCTTTGGTGTGCATTAT
Source organism: Vibrio lentus (assembly GCF_002875945.1). Classification (GTDB taxonomy): domain Bacteria; phylum Pseudomonadota; class Gammaproteobacteria; order Enterobacterales; family Vibrionaceae; genus Vibrio; species Vibrio apostichopi. The sequence continues at coordinate 12,077 of NZ_MCZK01000051.1, read as the reverse complement.
GATCGATGCCGACCACTTCAAGCGCATTAACGACACCAGTGGCCATGATGCAGGTGATTTGGTACTAAAAACGCTCTCGCGCGAACTGAAAAACACATTCCGCAACGATGATATTGTGTGCCGATTAGGGGGCGATGAGTTCTTGGTGATTTGTCCCGATACCGATCTTAAAGGCGGCATGCACATCGCAGAAACGACTCGACAGAAAGTGTCTGAATTAGAGGTCGAAACCGGCAACCAAGCTTGGATTGGCAGCATTAGTGTCGGTGTGGCTGAAATGACCCAAGAATTCGAAACCATGAATGAATTGATTAAAGCGGCTGACGAGTCCGTTTATTTAGCGAAAAACGCGGGGAAGAACAGCGTTTGTTCGATTCAGATCTAGAGTTGGTTTGCGTCGAGTTGAGAGCATAGCTCACGTCAGTTTTAACGCTCAGGCCACTTTAAATCTAAAACCTAGCTCGCTTTATTTTTTGAGCGCTATTCGCTTCCAAAATAAGGAGTGGAACCTGTAATTGTTCCACTTCTTCCTACTCCTCATTAATATCCTGTTAAATTTGCCGTGTTTTTAGTCAATAACTTGCTCTTTTAGCGATTCAATTTGGCATTGGTAGCGTGTTTGATTACTATGTGTAGCTATCTAAAAAAACTAATCATCCGATACGGACACTACCAACTGGTAGATGAGGAAATGATGCAACATCTAGAAGAGATCATTGCTAATGCAACGACTGCTATTGATACAGCAGATTCGTTAGTCGCACTTGATGAAGTGCGAGTTCAGTATTTAGGTAAGAAGGGTGAACTAACCCTTCAACTACAAAGCCTAGGTAAACTTCCACCTGAAGAGCGTCGCACTGCTGGTCAAGAGATCAACAAAGCGAAAGGTGCTGTTCAACAAGCGATCGCAGCTCGCAAAGACGCACTACAACGTGCAGAGCTTGAAGCGAAACTAGCTGAAGAAACTATCGATGTGAGCCTACCAGGTCGTCGCATTGAGAACGGTGGTCTTCACCCAGTTACACGCACTGTTGAGCGTATCGAACAGTTCTTTGGTGAGCTTGGCTTTAGCACTGAGTCTGGCCCTGAGATCGAAGATGCATTCCACAACTTTGATGCACTAAACATCGCAGACGATCACCCAGCTCGTACTGATCACGATACTTTCTTCTTCAACCCTGATCTAATGCTACGTACGCACACTTCTGGTGTTCAAATCCGTACGATGGAAAACGGCAAACCGCCATTCCGTTTCATTGCTCCGGGTCGTGTTTACCGTAACGACTACGATCAAACTCACACGCCAATGTTCCACCAAGTGGAAGGTATGTTAGTTGATGAGAACGTAAACTTCGCACAACTTAAAGGCATTCTTAACGATTTCCTTTGTAACTTCTTTGAAGAAGAAGTTGAAGTGCGTTTCCGTCCTTCATTCTTCCCGTTCACAGAGCCTTCAGCTGAAGTTGACGTGAAACGTAAAGATGGCAAATGGCTAGAAGTTCTAGGCTGTGGCATGGTTCACCCTAACGTACTTCGCTCTGTTGGCATCGACCCTGAGAAATACTCTGGTTTTGCATTCGGTATGGGTGTAGAGCGTCTAACGATGCTTCGTTACGGCGTAAATGACCTTCGTGCGTTCTTCGAGAACGACCTTCGTTTCCTTAAACAATTCAAGTAATCAGGGGCAGTCAAAACTATGAAATTCAGTGAATCTTGGCTACGCGAGTGGGTTAAACCTGCAATTAACAGCGAAGAGCTAGCTCACCAAATCACTATGGCTGGTTTGGAAGTTGACGATGTAGAACCTGTTGCTGGTGAATTCACCGGCGTTAAAGTAGGTAAAGTGGTTGAGTGCGGTCAGCACCCAGACGCAGACAAACTACAAGTAACTAAAATAGATATCGGCGAAGCCGATCTTGATGGAAATAAACAGCTTTTAGACATCGTATGTGGTGCATCTAACTGTCGTCTTGGCCTAACTGTAGCAGTAGCAACAGTTGGCGCAGTACTTCCTGGTGACTTCAAAATCAAGAAAGCAAAACTACGTGGCGTTCCATCGCACGGCATGCTTTGTTCTTTCTCTGAGCTAGGTATCGACGTAGAGTCAGACGGCATCCTTGAGCTGCCAGAAGGCACAACGCTAGGTATGGACGTACGTGAGCTTCTAGAGCTTAACGACGTAACTATCGACGTAGACCTAACAGCAAACCGCGCAGACTGCTTCAGCATCCGTGGCCTTGCTCGTGAAGTTGGCGTACTAAACCGCGCAGACGTTACAGAGCCAACAGTTGAAGCTGTTGCAACAAGCATTGAAGACACAGTATCTGTTGAAATCAAAGCAACTGATGCTTGTCCACGTTACCTTGGCCGTGTGGTTAAGAACGTAAACGTGAAAGCGGAATCTCCAATCTGGATGCAAGAAAAACTGCGTCGTTGTGGTATCCGTTCAATCGACCCAGTTGTAGACATCACAAACTACGTGATGCTAGAGCAAGGCCAACCAATGCACGCATTTGATCTTGCTAAGATCGAAGGCGGTATCGTGGTTCGTCTAGCAGAGCAGGGCGAAAAGCTAACACTTCTAGATGGCAACGAAGCTGAACTAAACAGCAACACACTTGTTATCGCAGACCAAAACAAAGCACTAGCAATCGCTGGTATCTTTGGCGGTCAAGATTCAGGTGTGACTACTGAAACGACAGACGTACTTCTTGAAGCGGCATTCTTCGCACCGGATCACATCCGTGGTCGCGCACGTGCTTACGGCCTTCACACTGATTCTTCTCTACGTTTCGAACGTGGTGTTGATTCAACGCTACAAGCAGCAGCGATGGAGCGTGCAACACAGCTTCTAGTTGAAATCTGCGGTGGTGAAGTTGCGCCAGTCAACGGCAGCGAATCTGAAGCTGATCTTCCTAAAGCAAACGTAGTTGCTCTACGTCGCGCTAAGCTAGACAGCCTACTAGGTCACGAAATCCCATCTACAGACGTAGTGGAAATTCTTACTCGCCTAGGTTGTAACGTTGAAACGACAGACGCTGGCTGGACGGCAACGTCTCCATCTTGGCGTTTTGATATCGCAATCGAGCAAGACCTAATTGAAGAAGTAGGTCGTATCTACGGTTACGATAACATTCCAAACCAAGCGCCTAAAGCGGCACTTAAAATGAATGACCACAAAGAAGCTAACCAACCGCTTAAGCGCGTTCGTGACCTTCTTGTAGACCGTGGCTACCACGAAGCAATCACATACAGCTTCGTAGAACCAGAACAGCAAAAACTTGTTGTACCTGGTGTTGAGCCGCTAATCCTGCCATTCCCAATCTCTGCGGACATGTCAGCAATGCGTCTTGGCCTAATCCAAGGTCTTCTAAACACAGTTGTTCACAACCAGAAGCGTCAACAGTCTCGCGTTCGTTTATTCGAATCAGGCCTACGTTTCATCCCTGAAGCAACTGCTGAAAACGGCATGCGCCAAGAAATGATGCTTGCGGGCGTTATCTCTGGCACTCGTGGCGAAGAGCACTGGGACATTGCAACTAACACTGTAGATTTCTTCGATCTTAAAGGTGACCTAGAAGCCGTTCTTGAGCTTTCTGCAAACGAAATCGCATACAGCTTCAAATCTCTTTCTTCTGAAGCAAAAGAGCGCAACCCAGCACTTCACCCTGGTCAGTCAGCAGTAATTATGGCTAACGGTAAAGAAGTGGGTATCATTGGTACTGTTCACCCAGAACTAGAGCGTAAGTTTGGTCTTAACGGCCGCACTATCGTATTCGAAATCGAATGGGCAGCTATCAACACTCGCGTGCTTCCAGAAGCAGTAGCAGTATCTAAGTTCCCTGCAAACCGTCGTGATATCGCAGTAGTTGTTGACGAAGCAGTTGCTTCTGGCGACATCGTTGAAGCGTGTATCGCAGCGGGTGGCGAATTCCTAACAGGCGCTAAACTGTTCGACGTATACGTTGGTCAAGGCGTTGAAGAAGGTAAGAAGAGCCTAGCAATCGCACTTAGCCTACAGTCTGTAGAGCGCACACTTGAAGATGCAGACATCGCTGGTTCAGTAGATGCTATCGTAGCTTCAATCTCAGAGAAATTCGGCGCAGCACTTCGCGACTAATCTCTTCTGATAGATAGAAAAACCAAAGGCCTCGCATTGCGAGGCCTTTTTGTTCATTGTCGTAGTAGGGTACCAACTCGTAATAGAACATAAAAGTGGCTTGGCTACTCAACTAGATACAGTGACACTACTGTAGTGGATTCAAAATTTTGGGTAAATCTTTGACATGGTATCAGAGCATATATTGTTTAAGAATCTTTATGATTCATTTATTGTGGATATAGTCTTCAAGATTCCATTTGAGCATATAATGAAAAACCTCAATGCTCTTGGGAGTATTGAGGTTCGATTTGGGGAGTTTTATACGGAGAATGCCTTTGCTAGTTCAGACTCTTCATCTACGGACTGTTGTACAGCTAACCTAGCCAGCTTAATTTTCTCTTTAAGGTCAGTAGCAGTTTGCGGCTTACTGTCAAAATACTCTTCTGGTGAACTCTTTTTCATCAGAGAAGAGCGGCGAATAGATAAAATTTTTGTTGTTTTATTTTCCATAACCACCTCCTTTAAAAACGAGCATTACTTAAAACGCGACCTAATAAAATCAACCATGGTTGTAACATTTCCGTTCGAAATGTCTCTTCTAAGACAACCCTAGCTTTATGCAAGTATAACCACATACAGTCGTCAGGTGCAACATTTGTATCAAGAACTAAGACTCCAATACAATGGCTTTCAGTCGTGTTCGACTGGTGGAATCTAAGTGTATCTTCCTCCCTAAAAATTGGGAAAGAAACTCTTGTTTTTGTTTCTGCATTATCTGAAGAAACTATTTCCGCCTTTTTAGCCCATGCCTCTCGTGCATCAATCACATCATCATTTGAGTCTAGAGGCTACTCATATTTTTTACCGGAAGCATTAGCGGACCCTGCTATGCTCACAAGAGAGTTTCTTGATGTAGGCACATAAAGCCAAACACGGACTCGTTCTTCCTCGAAAGTTGATTCCTCTTGAATTGCATTCAATACAACGTTGAACATTTCTGCAGAGCCATAATTAGCTAATGCCTCTTTAGTTATATCATCTAAAGATGCCTTTAGCAGTTTTACTGTTTGGTCGTTAGAAAAAAAATCAAGCCCGTCAGTCAAGCCGGCATAATACAAGCGCATTACATCCAATTTTGATACATTAACATCCAATGTATCTATATCTTGAGGAACATTTACCCTTACTCGCTTGGCGTTCAGCATATCAAACATTACGTTATCACTAGCCTCAAGTGCGGTATCAATAAGTCGACTCAGATAACTGAACCTCCCTAACTTCCCTTCAGAAAGAATAGCTTCTTTATGTAAATCAAAGGCATATATAGGAATGTTTGCATTTCTTTGCTCATCTTTGAACATAAACATGGGGACATTTGACGATAGTCCACCATCAATTAGAACTTTCTTATCACTAATCTGAGGGTTAAATAAAAATGGGTAGGAAGCCGAACTGCAGACAGCGTTAAATACATCTTCATTAGGGGTTGTTTGAACTGAGTAAACTACGGCTCTTTTTGAAGATAAATCAGAACAGATTATTTTCAGTTCTAAGTTAGTTTCTTCATATAACTGTGCAAAAGTTAAGCGGTCATCATGACTGCTTAATAAATTAGGAGCTTGTTTTTTTGTCCACTCGACCAGAGTTGTTCTCAAATGGTCAGTATTATAAATCCCTAACTCCTTGCTTCGAACTGCATTTACGAGTGGCACAATGGACTTAATAAACGGTGGGCAAGTTGTCGCGATACTTGTAACTTTATCTACAAAATTATTTCGATTTGTCCCTTTGAATATGCTTCTTACTGATACTGGAAAGCTTGAGAAGCTATTTGCAGACTTTTTTAGTAAAAACAGTTTTTCACCCTTGTCCTCAAAAAGCATATCTTTAAAAGGACTTCGTATCATCTTTAAATAGATTTCTCTTCCGTCGTAACCAATTGCGGCAAGATACGCTATGATTGCTCCAGCAGATGCTCCTCCGTAGCCTAAAAAATCAATTTTTTCTCGCTGTGCAGCTTCCAAAGCACCAGCTAAAGCGGCTCCTTTTACACCGCCTCCTGCAAAAATACCATATGCTTTCATGTTATGCAGCTATCTCAATAATTTTATTTGCGGCCATTTCAGATGTTTCAACAGTACAAATAGTCACATTCGATTTTTGTCCTATATCTTTAATTGTATATATTGTATCACTTAATTTATCTTTAATATTATCCGTGATTGAAACATCATCTTGGCTAGGTGTCTTAATTAGAATTGCATACTCTTCAGGTAATACGAGACTATTGCTATTCATCAAGTGCTCAAGGTCTAAAATTCTAGCTTTAATTGTATTCAAAGAAGATGAGTGACCAAACCCAGATAAAAATCCAAAGTTAATCGCAGTTCTATCTGATAAAAAACCAAATTGTGTTTTCGTTTTGGACCTGTCGATGGCTATCTTCACTTTAAAGTAATCTTCAAAGCTAGGCATCTTAGTAAGTACATTTTTAATCACGGCCTCTTGCCAGCGCTGGGATACCTTATGGCTTTGCTTTAATTCATCGTCATAGTCTCTTTCTGCTGCCATGCTAAGGCTACTAAGACTTGAACATCTTTGAATTGCTTGTTGCGCAACTTTAAATACGTTGTCGTCTGCTGCCGGAGTAGTTTTTCCTTGATATATACCTTTAAATGGGGGCTGCCATAACTCGAATGGTTTATTATTTTTTAAGTGTTCTTGTATAGAGCTTTTACAGTGATTGACCATATTAGATAAGTTTTTAGACTTAATACCATATAGTGAATCTAACACCTCTTCCCTCAGTGTAGGGAATATTTTAAAACCACCACTAGCATCGATAATCACAATTGCAATAGTAATTCTTTCTCCAGATAAAAGGATTGGTTCAAAATAAATAGGTATCCAATTCGCTTCGAATGACGGAAATTCAGGGAACATATCTAGATCGCACATTGGAATAACTCACCTTGTTCTGGGTTTAGTTTTTTTCTAATAATTTCATTGAGAAAACCAATCCTTTCAATTAAGAATGCTACTATTGAGTCTATATCATCTTGGTCAAGTAAAGATGGGCCATAACAGATTTCCACACATTTCTTTATATCAACAGTCGAGTAGTTATCGCATAGTTCTTCTCGAACCTTTTTAACAATCCTAACTTTTGATAGTTCGTCAAGTTCTTCTGATATAAAGTTAAATAGGAGATTTTTGCTGATTGGTTGATTTGACTCTGCTTGCTCAGGTAAAGCTAAATCGTGATCAATGAAAATAAATTCATCCCCACCATCATATAGTAAATTACCCCAATGGCGATCTGAATTAGCTATCCATTCATCAAAAATAGCTGCCTCTAGTGATTTAGTATGGGCTCTAAGCTTCTCCCAAATCAGTTCATTGTCTTCGACATTTAATACACGATTCAAGCTTGGGTAATCAGCATCTTTAGAACCAAAACCGATGAATATACTGCTATCTACACTCTCTTCGCCGACAAGCTCTACCATTAGATGAGCTGGAACCTTAACTAAGATGGGTTCAGGAATCGGTAGTCCAATTTTACGACCGATAATTGCACAGATTGCCTCTGCAAATAACCTCCGTGGTTTCAATAATTTTAAATATACAAACTCTGTTTTTGAGTCCGTCGTTTTTACCGGGGCTTTCCAAACTGGGTTTTTCGAATTATCTTCTAGCAACTCTGCTCCAGGCAGTAAAGTTCCTAGCACTATGTTTGATTTATTATCCACGATTGACTCAATGGTAAGTGATTCATTGCTTACAAAACAATGATAAAAGAAGGTAGTACAACTAGAAAAATGATAACGAAAACACGGAGGAAATGAAAGGTGTTTCAGTTCAACAGCATAAACAAAAACTAACTTATTATTCCATTAGGCTCATAATCTTAGCTGTTATCTTGTCTTAGGTTTTCTCAGCTTCAATCGACAAACATCGTCAGCTATCCCCTGTTTCCAATTATTTGTGTTTGCATAGAGAATGCTAACTTATTCTTTTAAATTGGATATTTTGGTTGATGCATTTTGGCGTTTAAACAGATTAGTTTTCTCATAGCTTTCCTTGACCCGTCTACAACTTCACACTTTATAGTGGTTATATTGATTGAGAGGGGCGCTTTCTGTGTTCCCTCCAAAGTAAGTAGAGAGACACTATGAAACGTTTAATTATAAGCATCACATTCTTGGTATTCATGGCGCTTGGTAGCTTTAATGCCATGGCTCATGATTCAACGGTTAAGTACGGTATTGCGATATCTCACGATGGTGAGCAAATTGCGTATGGCAAAAGTGGAAGTGGGGATACGGCGCTAATCTTCATTCACGGCTGGAGCTTAGACAGTAGGCTGTGGCAAAACCAAGTGAGTGAGTTTTCAAAGCAGTACCAAGTGATCACTATGGACTTAGCAGGCCACGGTAATTCATCGTTCAATCGTGAAGAGTACACCATGGTTGCGTTCGCTGAAGACATCAAAGCAGTCATCGAGAAAGAACAACTCGAATCTGTCATCTTAGTTGGGCATTCAATGGCAGGTGGTGTAATTGCAGAAGCCGCTAAACTGATGCCGAAAAGAGTGAAGGGTATTATTGGTGTCGACACATCGCAAAACGTCACACTAGCGGTTTCACAAAGCGACCTAGATGCAATGACCAAACCTTTTGAAGCAGACTTCCAAGCGGGCATTACTATGTTCGTGAAAGACTCACTACCAAAAGATGTAGATGCGGATTTACTTTACTGGGTAACGCAAGACATGGCATCAGCACCGCCAGCTATCGCAATAAACCAGTTCCGCCATTATCTAGGCCAGTACGTGACAGGCGAAGCACACCGTGTGTATGAGAACGTGAATGTGCCAGTAATATTGGTTAACGCTCGCCTATGGCCAACCGATTCAGAAGCGAACAAGAAACACATCAAGGATTACAGTATTTACTACATTGAAGACTCAGGTCACTTCCCAATGCTAGAGCAACCACAGCAGTTCAATACAACGTTGATGAAAGCGGTTCAGTCAGTGAAGTAGGGAGGTTGTAATCATTCTATAGATAAAACTAAGGCCTCGAGATTGCGGGGCCTTAGTTTTTTAAGTTAAATCGATGGAGCCTGTAAAATTGATAGAGTCCATTATTTTTTGTCTTGAGATTCTTTATATTTTTTTGCAATCCACTCATGCAAATGAAGCCCCGTTTGACGCTTTAGGAATACACTGATACCAGCCAAAATTAACAGTCCAATTATTGTGCCCATAATCATCTCCACGCTTTGTCATTTTTAAATTCATTTTAATCAATACGTTAGTGTTTTGATTAATCCATTGATTTCATCATTTTATCTATATTAAGCCCACCAAGATCCTCGAGGTTGTTCTTAATCTCTTCATCGATTGATAGTTGGCGTTCCACTTTCTTTATTTCCTTCTCAAGAAACTTTTCAACTTCTTGAGATACGTTGAACATTAAGCCCTGTTCACGCGCTGCTTTTCTCGCTCGTTTAAGACGAACATCTAAGTCTGATGAGATTTTGATGTTCAGTGATACTTTGGATTGTTTTTTCTGTAATGACATATCGATTCTCAACTTTATCTAAAAAATACTATAAACTTTTCTACCTTTTTAGCAAGAAATCTTAAGGTTGACGGAGTCAGGATCGAATAAGAAAACACCGAGGCTAGCAGCATTGATCACTTTGAAGACTCAGGCCACTTCCCAATGCTGAGCAACCACTGCAGTTCAACACAACGTTGATGAAAGCGGTGGAGTCAGTGAAGTAGGGTGGTTGTAAGTGAGAATAGGCTGATAATCCCCTCCTAACCTCCCCTTGGTTTACATTTTCAATCTCTTGTTGGTAATGGGAAAGGGGAGGAACTGAATACCGATCGCTGCATGTGCTGCTGTATGTTCAGCGGCAAAGAATGTTCTCCCCCTCAATCTTATATCTCAAGAGATCGGGTCACTCCATTCGAAGGGGAGCTAGAGGGGGAGTCTTTGGTCTACTAGAACCATTCCACAATGTCGATGAAAGCGGTGAAGTCAGTGAAGTAGGGCGCTGTAGTTGTCAAAGAGTGGATGTAATCATTCTATAGATAAAACTAAGGCCTCGCATGTGCGGGGCCTTTTTGTTCGTTGAAGGTTTTGCTAGTTACATTCATTTCAATTTGCGAGTAATGATCGCATCGTTCACTCGTTTATGGTCCTTAAACGACGGCCTCATAGTTATATAAATGGTCTATCAACCACTCCTAGATACGTAACTAGCACCACTGTTATTAGTAAGGGCTGACCGAATCTAGTGGTGCTTTCTAGTGATAATCACTTTAACTATGTGTTTAGGACGTCCTGCTATGGCTAAGAAAATCATATTCATTCATGGTCGCGCTCAAAAGCCCGATAAAGCTCCCCTGCAAGCACTCTGGTACGAGGCTATAGAACATGGCTTGAGGCGAGATTGTGGAGACTCAAGTTCGTTACAAGCTTTTAAAGATGTCGATAAGCGGTTTGTCTATTACGGTGAACTATCAAACACATTGTTAGAGAAACCAACGGAAGATCCTGCAAGTCGACAGCAAGCGTTGTCTGAACTCAAAAAGTACAAGACAAGTCAGTTCAATAAAACAACGTATAACAAGGTATCTAAAATTGGTTTTCTAAAAGAGGCGTTAGCAGATACTTTTTCATCGCTGTTTGGAAAGCTGGGTGTGGCTGAGACACCTATAACGAAGGTCGCGCCGGATATGTCTCACTATTGGAATGAAGATACCTATTTTGGTAGCGATGTCAGGTATAGGCTAATGGTTGAACTGAAGGAAGCGCTTGATAATCAAGATGATGTGATGATTGTATCGCACAGTCTCGGGTCGATGATCATCTATGACGTGTTGTGGAAGCTGTCTCATTACGGAGAGTATAGACACGACTATGGTGCGGACAAGAAGGTCAACTTATTGCTTACGCTCGGGTCACCGTTAGGAGATGAAAACGTAAAAGATAGGTTGAAAGGGAGTCGTTTGAAAGATGAGAAGAAGTACCCTTTAAACATTCAGCAATGGATAAACATATCGGCAGAAGATGATTTTATCTCTCATGACAGCAAAATTAGAAATGACTTTAAAGATATACTCAAACTGGATTTGATACCCGGCGGAATGAAAGATATTCACCCAATCTACAATCTCAATATTCGCAACGGAAAGAGTAACCCGCATGCTTCCATCGGTTATCTCATCAACCCCCAATTCATCAAAGTTTTGGATGAATGGCTCTCCAGTTGATTTGGTTTACCATCGTAAATTGCTCGCTGCTCGTTCATTGGAACTTAGATAAAACAAGGCCTCGCGTGTGCGAGGCCTTTTTGGTGTTTGTGCTGATGATGCAACTGGCTTGGAGAGTATTAGCTACTCTGTGTAGATAGCTATTCCATTGACCGTCTGTTCTGAAATAGGGATTAAGTATTGGTAGTCTGTGCCGACGCCTCCCAATACTACAGAGTTGTTGCTTCCTGTCGCTTGAAGTAAGACCCCATTAGCTCCTAGTTTGGCCGCCTGCTTTTTTAACTCTTCAATTGCATAGTCGATAGAGCCTTGTTTCGTCACCCCTGCATCACTAGATGCATCAACCAAAGCTATTTTTTCATAGTTCTCAGGTGCTTCAAGATAAAGCGTAACCTCTTGAGGTGTAATTGGGTCTCTGGCTTCACCGACTAATATTGCTGAACCAGATGCACAGCCAACTAAAAATAGCGTGATAGAAAGAGCTAAGGTTTTAAAGATATTCATTGGGGTTCGATCTGTTTCTGGAATTAGGAGCGGAGTATAGCGAAATAAGACCACCCGTTAATTATGGGTATTGTAACAAGTTGCGTTATTGCTTGTGAATCAGATGCATATGAGACTTGACCGACAATCCCCTCCTAGCCTCCCCTTGGTTTACATCTCCAATGGCTTTGTTGCGTAATT
>NZ_MCZK01000050.1 GCF_002875945.1 Vibrio lentus | reverse complement strand
AGAATATGGTGGAGGGAGACGGATTCGAACCATCGAAGGCAGTGCCGGCAGATTTACAGTCTGCTCCCTTTGGCCACTCGGGAACCCCTCCAGGGTGTTTTTCCTAACTCATAATGGATAGGCTAAAGAGATGTTTTTCCCAACGCATCTCTCAAGTGCGGAGCGCATCATAGCAAACACGTTAAACCTGTAAAGAGTTTTTCTTATGGTTTTGTGTTGAATGCTGCCTTTTTGGGCAAAGATGGCGAAAAGTACGCATATTGCTCGGGAAGTGAACATCTGTACTAAGGTTTACGTATCAATAGGTAACACCTTGAGGTGATTGGCTTTCTGTATTGTGTTCAATGTGTCTAAGACGTGATGAAACGTAAATGGAATTTAATCTAGATTTACACTTCTTGACGTTACAGCATTCATCAGTTGATAGAATACGGTTAATTTCATTTATAGATAATAATACCAATCGTAGTAAATCAAGGTGTCATCCTAGTTTGTTAAAATGCTCGAGAACAGCGTCAACAATTTTGATTGTAGATAACTACTTATCGAAACTATCTGTTGAAAAGAGCTGCCTTGTTCTCAAGCCTTTTTCCTGCGCTATTTCTGACCACTTACTCACTGTGATTGGTATAACCTTACTTGCAGACCATTATTATGAAGCGTAAATCTGTTTTAACCCTGCTTAGCTTGTCTATTCTTATGGCGTCTCCAGCCGCACTAGCAAAACGTCAGGGGCCTAGCACTGTAACGGTTGTTACTGAGCAGGTTGATATTCACCAAGTTAGCCAATCTCTTTCTTTGGTTGGTAAGTTAGAAGCCGAGCAATCTGTGATCATTACTTCTGAAGTAGCGGGCAGAGTTGACTCTATCAACATCAAAGCCAATCAAGATGTGACTAAAGGGCAGATGTTGGTTCAACTAGATGACGACAAAGCCAAGGCCGCGGTTGCAGAAGCGCAAGCGTACCTAAAAGATGAGAAACGTAAGCTCGCGGAATTCCAACGACTAGTGAAACGTAATGCGATTACGCAAACTGAAATTGACGCTCAGAAAACCAATGTTGAAATCGCCAACGCTCGATTGGCGGCTGCAAATGCCAATCTGAAAGATCTTCATATCAGCGCACCTTTCTCTGGCACTGTCGGCTTTATTGATTTTAGTCGCGGTAAGATGGTGACAGCAGGCACTGAACTCGTGACCTTAGATGATTTGTCGGTGATGCAGTTAGATCTTCAAATTCCTGAGCGTTACCTTTCGAAACTGTCTAAAGGCATGACAGTAACGGCTCGCACCAGTGCATGGGGTGAGACTCAGTTCACGGGTACTGTGGTTGGTATTGATTCACGTATCAACGCTGAAACCTTGAACTTACGAGTTCGAATCCACTTTGATAACAACAATGATTACTTGAAGCCGGGCATGTTAGTAGCCGCGGATATGGACTTTCCACCAGTTGAAGCACCGATTATCCCTGTTCAAGCGTTGGAGTACTCGGGTACGAAGCGTTTTGTTTATGTGATTGGCGAAGATAACAAGGCAACTCGAACAGAGGTGTTCTTGGGTGCGCGTATCGATAACGAAGTCGTGATTGATAAAGGCATCGAGATTGGTCAGAAGATCGTGGTGCAAGGTATCGTTAATATGCGTGATGGTGTGTTGGTTCAAGAACTTGCCGTTAATCGCCCCGCTAAACCTGAAAGCGATGCCGCTAAACTTGATGGTAATACAGCAACTCAAGAAGGTGCGAACTAATGTTGTTATCTGATGTTTCTGTAAAGAGACCAGTAGCGGCTATCGTATTGAGCTTGCTCTTGGTTGTATTTGGTATTGTATCGTTTAACAAGCTTGCTGTTCGTGAGATGCCTGACATCGAAAGCCCAGTAGTATCGATCAGTACTCGCTATGAAGGTGCATCAGCCACCATCATTGAAAGCCAAATAACCTCCAATCTTGAAGACCAGTTATCCGGCATCAGTGGTATCGATGAGATCGAATCTACGACCCGTAACGGTATGTCGCGTATCACGATTACCTTTGAGCTTGGTTACGATCTCAATACAGGTGTCAGTGATGTCCGTGATGCAGTAGCACGTGCTCAACGCTCATTGCCCGATGAAGCTGACGACCCAATCGTTTATAAGAATAACGGTAGTGGTGAAGCCTCGGTATACATCAACCTAAGTTCGACAGAGATGGACCGAACGCAGTTAACCGATTACACCGAGCGTGTGTTGATTGACCGCTTTAGTTTGATCTCCGGTGTGAGTTCTGTGGACATCTCGGGTGGCTTGTACAAAGTAATGTACGTGAAGCTGAAACCTGCTCAGATGGCCGGACGTGGTGTGACTGCTTCTGACATTACGCAGGCACTGAACAACGAAAATATTGAAAGCCCGGGCGGTGAAGTTCGTAACGATGCGATTGTGATGTCGGTTCGTACAGCTCGTTCTTACACTGAAGCGGAAGACTTTGAATACCTAGTAGTTAAACGCGCCTCTGATAACACACCTATCTACTTGAAAGACGTAGCGGATGTTTATATTGGCGCTGAAAACGAGAACTCGACCTTTAAGAGTGACGGCGTTGTTAACGTTAGTATGGGCATCGTGCCTCAGTCAGACGCAAACCCACTTGAGGTTGCTGACCTAGTCCATAAAGAAGTCGAAGCGATTCAAAAGTTCTTGCCTGACGGGACTCGTCTAGCGGTGGATTATGATTCAACGGTATTTATCGACCGTTCGATCTCAGAGGTATACAGCACACTCTTTATTACGGGTGGCTTGGTTATCCTCGTGCTTTACGTCTTTATCGGCCAAGCACGTGCAACCCTGATCCCTGCGGTGACGGTGCCTGTATCTTTGATTTCATCATTTATTGCGGCGTACTACTTTGGTTTCTCTATCAACCTGATTACCTTGATGGCATTGATTCTGTCTATCGGTTTGGTGGTCGATGATGCAATCGTGGTAGTAGAGAACATTTTCCACCACATTGAACGCGGTGAATCGCCACTGCTTGCCGCTTATAAAGGCACGCGTGAAGTAGGCTTTGCGGTAATCGCAACCACGCTAGTACTGGTCATGGTGTTCCTACCAATCTCGTTTATGGATGGCATGGTAGGGCTTCTGTTTACTGAGTTCTCGGTATTGCTGGCGATGTCGGTGATCTTCTCGTCTGTTGTGGCATTAACGCTAACACCAGTTCTGGGCAGTAAGATTCTAAAAGCGAACGTGAAACCAAACCGCTTCAATCGATTTGTTGAACGTGTGTTTGGCAAGCTAGAACTTGGATACAAAGCGGTATTGCGTCGTGCTCTAAACTGGCGTTGGGCTGCCCCAATCATCATTATTGCGTGTATGGGCGGAAGTTATGGTTTGATGCAACAAGTGCCTTCGCAGCTGACTCCACAAGAAGACCGTGGCGTTATCTTCGCGTTCGTTCGTGGTGCTGATGCAACCAGTTATAACCGTATGTCTGCCAACATGGATATCGTTGAAGAACGTTTAATGCCACTACTTGGTCAAGGCTTCTTGAAGTCATTCAGTATT
This sequence comes from Vibrio lentus, assembly GCF_002875945.1. GTDB lineage: Bacteria > Pseudomonadota > Gammaproteobacteria > Enterobacterales > Vibrionaceae > Vibrio > Vibrio apostichopi. The sequence continues at coordinate 29,868 of NZ_MCZK01000050.1, read as the reverse complement.
CAATCACCAGCGTTTGGTGGTAATGCGGGTGACCAAACGGGCTTTGTAATCATGATCCTAGAAGATTGGGACGAACGTGACGTTACGGCGCAAGAAGCGTTGAACGAAGTTCGTAAATCTTTAAATGGCATTCCTGATGTGCGTGTATTCCCGTTCATGCCGGGCTTCAAAGGTGGTTCAAGTGAGCCAGTTCAATTCGTACTGGGTGGTTCTGACTACACTGAGCTTCAGAAGTGGGCAGAGCTCTTAAAGCAAGCGGCTGAAGACTCTCCAATGATGGAAGGCGTGGACATCGATTACTCTGAAAAGACACCAGAGCTATTGGTTACCGTAGACAAGCAGCGTGCAGCGGAGCTAGGTGTGAGTGTTTCTGATATTTCAGATACGTTAGAAATCATGCTGGGCGGCCGCAGTGAAACCACCTTCGTTGACCGTGGTGAAGAGTACGATGTTTACTTACGTGGTGATGAAAACAGTTTTAATAACGCGAACGATTTAAGCCAAATCTACATGCGAACTCAGTCTGGCGAGCTAGTAACGCTTGATACGTTGACGCACATTGAAGAAGTGGCATCATCAATTCGCTTATCGCACTACAACAAGCAGAAGTCGGTCACCATCAAAGCGAACCTAATGGAAGGTTACACGCTGGGTGATGCTCTCGATTTCCTTGATGAACAAGCGATTGAACAACTACCGGGTGATATCTCAGTGAGCTACTCTGGCGAGTCTAAAGACTTCAAAGAGAACCAATCGAGCATCTTAGTGGTGTTTGCGTTAGCGATGCTGGTGGCGTACTTGGTATTGGCCGCGCAGTTTGAGAGCTTCATTAACCCGCTGGTGGTGATGTTCACCGTACCTATGGGTATCTTTGGTGGCTTCTTAGGCTTGGTGTTGATGAGTCAAGGGCTCAACGTCTACAGCCAGATTGGTATGATCATGTTGATCGGTATGGTAACCAAGAACGGTATCTTGATCGTAGAGTTTGCTAACCAACTTCGTGACCGTGGTATTGAGTTTGAAAAGGCGATCATTGATGCTTCGGCTCGACGCTTACGTCCAATCATGATGACCGCATTTACCACGCTAGCAGGTGCAATTCCTTTGATTACTTCAACGGGAGCAGGCTATGAAAGCCGAGTTGCAGTGGGTACGGTTATCTTCTTCGGTATGGGCTTTGCGACTTTGGTTACTCTGTTCGTTATCCCTGCGATGTACCGACTGATTTCTGGCTCTACGCGTTCTCCTGGTCATGTGGAAGCGGTTCTAAATAAAGAACTCAGCCATGATAACGTGGGAAGAACCTCTCACGGTTAATGAACATGCACTGCTAATTGCTGTAAATAAATAGAGGGTTTGAATCGATATACTTTCAATTTAAACCAGACCTATAAAAGCCCGACAACTTGATTGAGTTGTCGGGCTTTTTATTTAGCGAACGACTTCGTTAACAAGATTTCATTCTTAGATAAATCATGGTGTTGCTGCCTAATAAAGACATATTCGGTTCAGCGGGCTATAAACTTTCCAGATAGTGCATTGTCTCAACTAGTTCTTCCATTGAGCGGTGACCTCTTAGTTTCACCATGTAACGACCGTTCACAACGAAGCTCGGAATACTGCTGATCTCTGTTTGTTCAGTTTTCGCTGCAGCGTCCTTCATAAACAAAGCCCATTGCTTTTTCTGGCTTTCCGTCATGTCTTGCGTTGCCACTAAGTTATTCTTCTCAAAGAAGGCATCAATGTCGGCTTGTTGCAGCGGGTTGTTGGTTTGAACGAGAGAAAACAGATCGTTCAGTAGTTCATGAGATAAGTTTGGTTTTTGAACCAGCACTGTGTAGTAAAGGCTTGCGGCTTGTTGTGTTGATTCATTAAAGATGACATGGGTACGGTGCAAGGCAAGCTCTCCCGATTCCTCTTCCTTCTTTAATAGCTCGGTCATTTGCCAGCACGGGGTACAATTTAAGGAAAAGAATTTGTCTATTTGATGGGTTGATGAGTATGGATTATCCAGAATCGAGTATTGCTCCCCTTCGGTAGGGGCTGCATAAGTTAGCGAACTGTAGAGAAAAGAGGTTAATAGTAAAACTACCGCTTGTAATCGTTTCATGTGGCTTCCGGTTTAGGTATTAAATAGAGAAAAATCCCTACGACATAAATGTAATAGGCTTTGGGTTAATAAGTTATAAAATCAATTGGCGTTGTTTAATAAATGGTTGCTATTCAATCTTCATAGCTATGTTTTGTTGTTAATCATCTTGATGAATTTGGTTGTATTTATTTAACTGCAATCAATATCGATGTTTGGATTGGTCGTTTTTATTTAAGTTCAATGTTGATGATTTATATGATTAATTAAAAAGTAGTAACGTCTAAATAAATTAAATACATGTAAATAGAAAGTTAGCTCGAAATAAATTTAAGAACAGTTATCTTAAATTGACTACAATTGAGCATACATAATCTGATGTTGTCACCTCTATTGCTTGGCTTGGCTTGGCTTAGGCTGGCTTAGCTAGCTAGCTAGCTTCACTTCACATAGGTATATCTGGTGAGTGATTACCTTCAATACTGTGGTTTTAACTTGTTTTATCGATGAATGTTTTGAAAAGCCTGCGTTTGCTCCTAGCGAAGCGCGAGCTTTTTTTGTATAACAATATCTGCTCAACACACTAAAAATGAAAACAAATAAGGGACACTAAAGTGGCTGAATTTAAATACAAAGATCTTTCTCAAGAAGAACAAGATAAGCTGGATGCAGCAACCTTTCGTCGCCTATTAGCACACCTAGATAACAACAAAGATGTACAGAACATCGACCTAATGATCTTGGCTGGCTTCTGCCGCAACTGTTTCAGCAAGTGGTACAAAGCGGAAGCTGAGCAGCAAGGTTTAGACCTTGATATCGATGACGCGCGTGAGCGCGTGTACGGCATGACTTACGATGAGTGGAAACAAAACCACCAACCAAAAGCAACACCAGAACAACTGGCTGCATTTGAAGCGAAGCAAAAACCAGAATAATCTTGTTTCACCGGTTACGAATGACACTAAAAAGAGCCCATCAAGGGCTCTTTTTTAATTTGGAACGGGTGGTTATTCTCGGGCTTACGCTAGCTCACCGGTTTGCGAGAAAGCTTCTAACTTCGCCGCATACGGTTGTAGGTCACCAATGTTGTTGTTCACCCACTCATCATTGAAGTAAGTGTCTAGGTAACGCTCACCACTATCACAGAGTAAAGTCACGATAGAACCTGTTTCGCCACGCATTTTCATCTCACTTGCCAGCTGAAGCACACCGTACATATTCGTCCCCGTTGATGCGCCCACCTTACGGCCTAGAATGTCAGACAACCAATGTGTTGTTGCGATGCTTGCTGCGTCAGGGATTTTACGCATCTCATCAACTACACCAGGAATGAAGCTTGGTTCTGCACGTGGGCGACCAATACCTTCAATTTTGCTGAATGTGTTGCCTTTCACGTTCGCATTGCCTGTTTGGAAGTATTCGTGGAATACCGAGTTTTCAGGGTCAACAACACATAGCTTGGTTTCATGTTGTTGGTAGCGAATGAAACGGCCGATTGTTGCTGAAGTACCACCAGTGCCTGGGCTCATTACTACCCAAGTTGGAACTGGGTGATCTTCCATCTGCATTTGATTGAAAATCGAGTTCGCGATGTTGTTGTTACCACGCCAGTCAGTTGCGCGTTCAGCGTAAGTAAATTGGTCCATGTAGTGGCCATTCAGTTCTTCAGCTAAACGACGAGACTCATCGTAAATCTCATCTGAGCGATCAACAAGGTGCGCTTGGCCGCCGTAGAATTCAATCTGCTCAATTTTTTTCTTCGCTGTGCACTTAGGCATTACCGCAATAAACGGAAGACCAAGCAGGCGAGCAAAGTACGCCTCAGACACAGCCGTGCTGCCAGATGAAGATTCAATGATCGTTGTTTCTGGGCCAACCCAACCGTTACAAATCGCGTATAAGAACAGAGAACGCGCCAAGCGGTGCTTCAAAGAGCCTGTTGGGTGTGTGCTTTCATCTTTAAGGTAGATATCAATGTCTTCGATGCTTGGAAGGTCTAGCTTGATAAGGTGCGTATCCGCTGAGCGTTGGTAGTCCGCTTCAATTTTACGAATCGCGCTGTTAATCCATTGATGGTCAGTGCACATAAGCGTTCTCCTGATCTTGTGTAGGCATTTTTTGTAATTGGTATGGTTATAATTTAGCTAGAATTCGAGAGAAAAACTTTGCCATATTTGCTTTGTTTTGACTAAAATGTAGAAAATTATTCTATATAAATACTATTTGGTGAAAGTGTGATAGATGCCGTAGATAAAAAGATATTAAGTTTGCTGCAAGAAGACAGCACGCTGTCATTGAACGATATTTCAGAGGCGGTCAACCTAACAACCACGCCCTGCTGGAAAAGGCTGAAGCGTCTTGAAGAGAACGGCATTATTGAAAAAAGAGTGGCGTTGCTTAACCCTGAAAAGCTTGATCTTGCTTTTACCGCGTTCGTATTGGTGAAAACAAGCAACCATTCTCATGAGTGGTATGGGCGCTTTGTGAATACTGTGTCGGACTTTCCTGAAGTGATGGAGTTCTATCGAATGGCTGGCGAGTATGATTATATGATGAAGGTTCAGGTTAAAGACATGAAGTGCTTTGATGACTTCTACAAGCGCTTGGTGAATAGTATTGACGGTATCTCGAATGTGACCTCGACGTTTGCCATGGAACCATTGAAGTACACAACAGCACTGCCGCTGTAAGTTAAACCTAGCCTAGCCTCACGTTACATCTTGTCTCAGTTTAGACATCGCCTCTGCGATAAAGAAAAGGATTATTCATGTTTGCAAAAATCTCTACCGCGATCCAATTGGTGTTAGCCGTCGCCATTTTTTACTTAGGCTACACCATCTACTCATTCACCAATAAAGTGGGTGAGATCGTCGATACTTATCCGCAGGTTATCGAAGACTTATCGGGCCTCACCAAAGGGTTAAAAGTAGAAGAGATGTTAGCGTTTGCTGAGCATGTCAGTGAATTGGCTCCTCAGGTGTTAAGCACCGTCGATGAAGTTAGAAAGACCATCGACCAAGTCAATCAAACCGTTTCGTCTGTTGATGGAAAAATTCCCGCGATTTTGGATGAAGTGAAAAACGTTCGTACCGAAGTCGAGCAGGTAAGAACCGATGTCATCCCGCCAACATTAACTGAGTTAAAACGATACCGTGTCGATGTGATGCCACCGATGCTTGCCGAGAGTAAGTCTTACCGTCAACAAACCATCCCAGTGATTGTGGCTGAATCTGAAATGCTAAGAGCGGAAGTGCCGGGTATTTTGGCACAAGCTAATTTGTTAGCCGATAAGAGTAAAGAATTAGCTCAGGGCGCTGCAGAAGGCGCAGTGAAAGGTGTTGTGCTATCGCCATTCAATCTACTGCGAGACGCGAGTGATGGCATCAAAACGCGAGTACAAAGCGAATTCGAACCGACGCTTGAAGCTGAATAGAGGACGTGACCTTGAAATCGTTATGAATCTTTTACAGGTGAAGCTCTGTCACACCGGTTATTACTGATAAGCAATAGCAGCTTAAGTACGAGCGTAGTAAACAACACGTGAAACATTTTGAATGTCATGCTAAATTCGTACTAAGTATGCAATTGGGTTTACTCTATACATCAGAGGATGATGTGGATGACAAACTAAGCAACCCTTTGAGCTAAAATTAAAAAGGAACCAATCATGGCTCGTATCTCACGAGAGCAACGCGAACAAAATTTCGCGAACTATAACGAAATCATTTTACAGATCTTTCTTAATGAAGGGTGGGAGTACATTACCTACGACCGTTTGAGCAGAGATACAGGTCTGCGTAAAAGCACGTTGCAAGGGTATTACCCAACTAATCAGCATTTTGAGGTTGCTATTAGAGGGAAAATATTTCCCATAATCATGCATCATTTGGATTTCACCGATAGAAATGCGTTGTTTAGTTCTTGGAAAGAAGCAATGAAGAACACCCAATTTCGGATGGTTATGCGAATGTTTGTGATGCAATCATATAAATCTGGTGGTGATGGAAGTAGTCGGTTGGGAGTAATAAAACTGGGGCAGTTGATTGCTCATCATTTACCAAATCATGATCCCTTAACGCTCATCCGGGAGTTATTTGGTCTTACTGTAACCGATCTACTCAACATTGATGATATACCTACTAACCCTTCAAAGTAACAGCTAACCCGACCTTCAAAGCTCCCCTTCAATCATTGATTAAATGACTTATAGATCTGATGTTCTGTAAGTTATTGATCTACAAATTATCAAAAAAAAGTTCAAAAAAAAGACAATATTAACACTAAAGGGTATTGAGTACGCATATTAAAGCGTATATAGTACGCACAACTAAAGGGTACTAGGTACCCTTTGTTAGCACACAAAACTCCTGTTCCCGTTTTTGAGGTTTCTATGAAAAAGTCGCTACTCGCACTGACGTTGTCATCTTTATTGGTTCCATTATCTAATGCATCTCAAGATCTTACTCCTAACTTTGATGTTAGCGGAGATCATTTGAAGACGATCAACGAAGTGATGGGCACTATCTCAAAGTCAGATATGCAAAGTTATAAAGCGCTGTTCATGATGGCAGATAGCCGAGATGATAAAGCAATGGTCGTTAAGATGATGATTGTTAACGAAACATCTACGTCAAACATTCTGTCTTATCTTGCTAAGAATGAAGCGTTTACCAACGCATACCCAGAACTTTTCGATGGCACCGATTTCCAAGGTAACCCTAAGCCAACTCAAGAGTTTGAAGACCTTGTTAATGGTAAGCGTAATGCTCAATGGAACAAGGAAGTAGCAAACTTCTATTCAGATTTAGAAGGTCACATTTCAAGCCTAGAGGGTGATGACCTGCAAAAAGCAATTAACCTACTTGATTCGATCTCTATTCAAGGCCGAACCTCTCTTCTTGAAACAATGCAGAACAATGGATATTTAGCTGATGCTGAATCAGATGAAACGTATTCAGATGAAGTGATTGAAGAAAAACTTCGTGAGAAAAATACTGAAGGCGACATCAACCCTCCACTTTGGGAATCACCTAAAGATGGTTCTGCAGCTAAGAAAGCTAAAGAAATAATGGGTAGCGTTTCTCGTGGAGACATGGACGGTTATAAAGCTATCTACGCACTAGCAGAAACAAAAGAGCAAAAGAAAGCAGTACTTGGCATGATGATTACTAATGAAACATCTGCTTCTGATATAACAAAGTTCTTGGCTGATAACGATGATTTTGTTGCTGAATTCGGCGAAGAGTTTTTTGAACTGGATGAGAATGGCAATGTAGTTAAGGACAAGTTAGGTAATCCTAAACTAATCCTAGACGCAGACGGTAACTCTCCACTTGAAACTATTATTGGTGACAAGCGCAACGCCCAGTGGAGTGATAAAGTAGGCGGTTTCTATTCCGACCTTGAAGAAAAAATTAGTGGCCTTAGTGATGAAGATAAGCAATCAGCCCTTAATCTTTTAGACTCAATTACCATCGATGGCCGTAATTCTTTGCTTGATAAAATGAATGGCAATGGTTATCTGAAAGACGTTACTGATGAAAATGGTAATATCATCGTTCCTATTGCAGACTCAAACCTTCAAGACGAGTTAATCGGAGATAAAGAGCAAGAGCTTCGTGACCGTCATGAAGTGAAAGATATTGATTCTGGTAAGAAGTTTGTTGATGAAATCAACAAGGTTACAGAAGACAGCGAAGAAGCACAGCAATTTGTAGATGACTATATATCTGCTGAAGACGAACAAAAGCAAGAGCAAGCAAGTGAGGTGGTTTCAAAGGCTACTGCTGAGCAAATTGCTTTGATGAAAACATTCACGTTTACAATTCCTGCTTCAGAATCTAACAGTCAAACTGAAACAAACCTTTGGGATTACTTAAACGGTGTTGCCAATGGTGATATTGACCCTGAAATTGCCCCTATAGATACGGTTAATTTCAGTTATACCGATGCTGATGTTGCAAAACTTACGGTAGAAGCGAAAGGTATGAAAGTTGCCCTTACTGAACAGTTCGCCACGATTAAACAAGATCAAACGACGTCGAAACAAGCTCTTGTTGATCATCTAGGCGGCCTAGAAGGAAATGCTCGTACTGAACTTCAAGGGGCGAAGGGCAAACTTCAGTTCGCTTCAATGAACATGCAAGAAGAACTAAGTGATAGCTTCGCTTACATGAAAACTTTGACAGAGCAAAACGGCACAGAAATTTACACTCTAAATGAGAAGGTTGACTCAGGTAAGGTCGAATTAGAACTTGCTGCAGAGTATGCGACAAACATGCTGACTCGTGAGCTGACGCAAGTTAACGCAGACATTGAAGCATCTCAGGCAGCACAAGACGCTCTAGTGGTAGATTTAAATATTGCTGAAGCAAGGATGACTGTTGGTGTTGATTCATTAAAAAACGCAGCAAGTAATGCTGAACAACAACTGTCTACGACTGTCTCGAATCTCGAATCTCGAATCAAAGATTTGGAAAGCAATGATGTGGGTACTAATCCACCAAATGAAGGTGGGAAATACCCGATGGATCATGAATTTGGTTCAGTAGGTCAAGGCCAAGCAGTCGCTCATATCGAGAAAAAAGTTGAAGGCGCTAAAGAAGCCGCCGAATCGGAAATAAAAGATCACCTAAACGACCTAGAAGGAAATGCTCGTACTGAACTTCAAGGTGCTAAAGGCAATCTGCAAAACGCTATGCAAAAAATGATGGCTGAGATGGTTGCCATGCAGAAGGAAATTGAAAATCTAAAGAATGGTATTGGCCTCCCAGAGCAAGATGAGCAACCAGAGAATTCGACACTTGTCGCGGGGCTAGAGAAAGCAGGCCAAACTCTTCAAACTAAAATGAACAAAGCTAAAAATGGCTTAAAGAAAGCCGCTGATGGAATTCGTAATGGTAACCCTGTCGGTATAAATCCACCACAAAACGGTGGGCCAAATGACCATGACTTAGGTTCAATCGGTGAAGGTCAAGCAGTAGCTTACGTCCAATCTCAAGCTGATACTGCAACTTACGCGATGGAAGCAAACATTGAAGCTCTTGAAGGGCAGATAGCAGGCATGAACTCTCGTATCGACGACGTTTATGAAGACTTAGACTCAACAATGGCTACGGCGCAAGCAGTAACAGCAGCTCGCCCATATATTGGTTATGGTCACACATCTGCATTTGGTGTTGGCTTAGGTGGTGCTGGTGACCAATCTGCTATCGCTGTTGGCTATGCGCATAAGGTAACCGAGAACTGGACTCTGAATGGTAACGTTTCAGGTACTAAAGGTAACGATGTGAATGTCTCGGCGGGTGTTGGTGCATCATACAGCTGGTAAAGAATAAAGGGTAATGTGTGCTCTTTAGGGAGCGTTCGCGCTCCCGACCTCACACTTCAAAAGAGCTCAACGAATGTTGGGCTCTTTTTTTAACTGACGTGTCCAATTGTCATTATATGACAAAGTCATCTAGATGTAGCTCAATTGAAGTTGACGGTTTTTAAAACACCGCTTGATCGTTACTTAGTAAATCGCATTACACCTTCTTGAACGGCAGTCGCTACTAGCTCACCTTTCTGGTTGAATATCTCGCCACGAACTAGGCCGCGAGTGTTCGCTGCTGTTGGGCTTTCAATCGCATAAAGCAGCCATTCATCCATCTTGAATGGGCGGTGGAACCAGATGGAGTGGTCAATCGTCGCCACTTGGAAGTTTGGCGTCATGATTGAAACTTCATGTGGGTGCAGTGCCGTCACCAAGAATCCCCAATCCGATGCGTAAGCAAGCAGGTATTGGTGAATGAGTTGGTTATCTGGCAACGCACCATTCGCTCTCACCCAAAGATACTGCTTTGCTTCGGTCTTTTTAGGCTTTAGCGGATTAACGACAGTAACAGGGCGCATCTCAATAGGCTTTTCGCCACAGAAAGTCTTACGCAGTTTCTCTGGTAAGAACTCAGCAATATGACTCGCTAGCTCAGTTTCAGAGGCAAAATTCTCTGGACCAGGGATGTTTGGCATTTCATTCTGATGTTCAAAACCTGGAGCATCACCATGGTAAGAAGCCGTGAGATAGAAAATAGGGCGGCCATTTTGAATCGCTTTAACACGGCGAGTGCTGAAGCTGCGTCCATCTCTTAGGTTCTCAACATCGTAAATAATTGGCTTTTCAGGATCGCCGGGGAATAGAAAATAACTGTGAAACGAGTGAACACTACGGTCGTCTTGAACAGTATAACGGGCAGCGGAAAGCGCTTGTCCCAATACCTGACCGCCGTATACCTGTGGCAGGCCGAGGTTCTCACTTTGCCCACGGAATAAACCTTCTTCCAGTTTCTCTAGCTGAAGTAAACTTAGTAATTCTTGTAAAGGTTGACTCATCGCCAGCATTCCTCTTCGTAAAATGAGTGTCAGATTATGGTGCTAATCATTTAGCTTAGTCAGATATCTGTCAATAAATCATAGAGTTTCAAGACAGAATATGAAAGCTCTCTTATAATTGGTGGGTAGATTTGCCGAGTCCGGCAAACATGTTGAGAGAAATTGAATATGAAAAAGGCTCTAATTCTTATTACGTCTTTAGTATCGTTTGGCCTACTTGTTGGTTGCCAAGCAACATCAGAAACGAACACTTCTCAGGAAGTGGTTGCAGAGAACGCTCAAGTGATTTCAGGAACAGTAAGCTATCGCGAAAGAATTGCATTGCCCGAGAATGCAGTGGTTACCGTAACGCTAGAAGATATTTCACTGGCTGACGCACCATCGACCGTTATCGCGACTCAAGAATTCACTACTGACGGTAAGCAAGTACCGTTCGCATTCGAGCTGAGCTACGACAACAACAAGATTCAACCGAACCACCGCTACAACATGCGCGCAACGATTCATGTTGACGGCAAACTGCGTTTCACAACTGACACAATTAAGTCAGTGATTACCGACGTAGAAAACACGCAACAAGCAGACCTACGCTTGGTTGGTGTTCGTTAATTAGAAATGGATGCCAATATTAAGGCATCTTGGCTAGTTGGTTCGTTGATTAGCTCATTCGCCTTCTAGCTAACTAGGTGATTAATGGCAGCTCTAGGGCTGCCATTTGTATATTCTGAGTTTAACCCTTCCTGTATCGCTTACTTCAATCCCTTCTTCGACCAGATGCTTCTTCTGGCGATCAAACGAATCACCTTTCAAAGATATCTCGCCCTTACTGTTGATCACCCGATACCAAGGCAGTTTGCTACCTTCTGGTAAGTTACCTAATGCTTTACCGACATGTCGTGCATACCCCGGAAAACCTGAAAAACGTGCTATGTCTCCATAAGTTGTTACTTTTCCATATGGAATTTGGTGAATCACTGCAAAGATTTGGGGCAAAAATTGGTCCATACTAAAAATTCCTAGTTCATTAATACCACGGATCGGTAGAAGGAGAGGGCTATGGTATTTTCAACGTTTCAGTTCTTGATAACCACATTATTAGCCGTTGTTTGTGCGAGAGCAATCAGTTTAAGTGAGGGAGACATCCCAGTGCTTGCAATGGTCATCCCTGCATTATGGATATTACCGCAGGGCGGAATTGCAGGATTAGTTCTGCTTATTTCCATGACGACTTACGGCTTAACGCTGCCCCTACAACCCATCACGCTCTCTGTTAGTGCTTGGGTGCTATTCCCATTATTGATGGTGGTCTTTTCAAAACGCAGTAGCTTGTCGGTTGTTATTATTTCGGGGTTAATTGTCGCGACCCTACAAGTCGGGATTATGGTGACCCAATCCGCAGGTAAGCTTGATGGCGCACCTTGGGTTACCACACTGCAAACCTTGTCGATCATCATGATTTGGTGGGCGGCGAATCACCTTAAGCCAGCCAGCCGGCACAGCTGGTGGTCATTAGGCTTGATTCTTCCATTATGGATGGCCGATTTACCTTACGCGGCTTTGGTTGCCTTGTGTGTTACAGGCATCATGGCATCGATGGAAACACTGACGCGTTTGAAAACCTTCCGATGGAATAAGCTATTGTGTTGGACATTACCAACGGTCGGTTTTGCTGCTTTGGTGATTACCCCAAGCATTGAGGTGCCAAGCCCGGTATTTGTGGTTTGGTTGTGCCTGTTAGGCACGGCATGGATGACAGATTACATCCTTCGCACCGAAGATAACGAAGACATCGATATCTAACACTACAGAAACTCAAGCCCTTAGAACTCAGGTAAATGGTGAATTTACCTGCGATTTTCTAGTGGTTTGAATAAAGGATAAGCACTTAGACAGCAATTGTTCAAAAATAGGGTCGAAGAGCTTGCAATGGTTGCTGCGATGCTTAATAATCCAATCACTCTTTGAGGCAAGCCTCTTAGAAAAAGAATCTATGGAGGCTCTGGTCCTCCCGCAACACTAACTTGTGAACTCGGTCAGGCCTGGAAGGGAGCAGCCGCAGCAGGCGACGTGTGTGCCGGGATGTGGCTGGGGCTTCCACCCATATAAAAAGCCGCTCTTAATGAGCGGCTTTTTGCTATCTGAAGCTTTTAAATTGTAATTTTAAATAACGTCTTCAAGTCTATTGATTAGCTACTCTAGCGCTTACTTGTCTCGTACTAATCGCTCTTTATCTAATAACGCGCGTTTACGTTCCAATCCCCAACGGTATCCACCTAGCTCGCCATTACTTCTCAGAACGCGATGGCAAGGTATTAGCACGCCAATCCGGTTTTTACCACAAGCTGATGCTACCGCTCGAACGGCTTTTGGTTTGTCGATCTCACTAGCTACTTCACTGTAGCTGACAATATCGCCTTCTTTGATGCTCAATAAAAATTGCCATACCTTAATCTGAAATGCAGTTCCTCGAATATCGAGTGGCAAATCAGGTCTTGGGGTGCCTTGACTGATGTGCTGATCGAGAGCTTCTATCCAGAAATCCAACTCGGGCGTATCTAGTGACGCAGAAATTGTCAGTTCGGCTTTTGGGAACTCGCTACGCAATTGCTCTAATAGTGTTTGTTCATTGTCACCAAATTGCACGAAACAGACGCCTTTATCGGTCGCGGCCATCATCATGAAACCGAGTGAAGTTTGGCGGCATGCATAATTGATCGTTTCGCCAGCGCCTCCTGCTCGATAGGCTTTTGGTGCCATACCGATGTTGCGAGTTGCTTCTCCATAAACACGACTGATTGAGCCAAAACCAGAGGCGTAGATGGCGTCGGTTACGCCGTCCCCTTGTTTTAGAGAGCTCTTAAAGTGACGCATTCGAACGGCATCTTGATACGCTTTAGGTGACACTCCGAATGCTTCTTTGAACAGCCTTTGTAATCGTGAGGGAGATAATTCCGCAATTTCACCTAAGCTAGAAAGTGTGAGTTTCTCATCAGCGTGTGCTTCAATGTGGCGTGCAACTTCTACCAATTTTTCTACTCGAGAGTTTCCCGGAAAAGGGTGGCAGCGTTTGCATGGCCTGAAGCCTGCCAACATCGCCATTTCAATGCTTTCAAAGAACCTCAAGTTCTCAGGTTTTGCAGGCCTCGCAGAACACGATGGCAAGCAATAAACACCCGTAGTGATAACACCATAGAAAAATTGCCCGTCGAAAGACTTGTCTCTGACGGCTATCGCTTTTCTCATTTCGAGTTCTGGTGGCATTGGCATGGCTTAATCTCTACTTAATTACTGGTCTATCACTATCTAACCGCATGTTCGGTGATGGTTCCATCCGTTTCTTGCTGACTAATTTTATTATAAGCACTTGAGGTTCAATAGCGCTTGGATTGAACAATATAGATATAACGCAAAAATCGGATGTTTTGTATTTCTGTGGGTCGCTAAGATTGATCACATACCAATTATTCAAGAGTGAACTTAACCATGACATCGACTATTAATATCTCAATGAATGCCCGTGTGTGGGCAATGCTGATTGTTCTTTCCATGCTATGGGGAGGGTCGTTCTTCTTCGTTGGTGTTGTGGTTACTGATCTTCCTCCGTTAACCATAGTCGCGCTTAGAGTGGGAATTGCTGCCATCACTTTGTGGATTATTGCTTTGATGATAGGGCTTCGCCCGCCTAAAGAGTTGCGTGTTTGGGGGGCTTTTTTAGGAATGGGTTTACTTAATAATGTCGTCCCGTTCGCGCTTATCGTCTGGGGACAAACTCAAATTGCGTCTGGGCTAGCGTCGATTCTTAACGCAGCGACACCGATCTTCGCGGTTGTGGTGGCAGGAATACTATTACCTGATGAGCGTGTAACACCGCTAAAACTCGTGGGTGTCGGCATTGGTTTTGTTGGTGTGGTTGTGATGATAGGGCTGCCTGCTTTGAGCGGAGGTGGCAGTTTTATTGCTCAGTTGGCAATCATCGCGGCTGCTTTGTCATACGCTTTTGCAGGAGTGTACGGTCGTCGATTCAAAGCTATGGAGATCAATCCGATTATCACAGCGGCAGGGCAAGTAACAGCATCAACGATTGTTTTAACCCCTGTTGCGTTATTGGTGGATGGCCCACTTGATGTTGTAGCAATGAGTGGAGATACATGGGCGGCTATCGCTGGGCTTGCAGTTTTATCGACAGCGGTCGCGTATGTTCTGTACTTTAAAATTCTAGAACTGGCAGGGGCGACCAATGTATTACTCGTTACCTTGTTAGTGCCTATTTCCGCCATCTTGCTTGGTTCTCTGTTCCTCAATGAGTCTTTAGAAGTGATTCACTTTGTTGGCATGTTGTTGATCGCTATTGGCTTGTCAGCCATCGATGGAAGATTGTGGCGCCGTATTAAGTTGGCAAAGGCTTGAGTTTAGTTTAATGGGCAAGGCACGATTGACCTTGCCATCATTAGTTAAAAATATTGCTGTGTTTACAATCAAAAGATAAACAATCGCAGTCAGCAAGATTTGAAAGCCATCATACTATTCGTAAATACTGTATGAAAAATACTTACTTGCGATTTTTTGATGCTGACCATTGTCGATCAAGCGTTGTATACCGTCATCAATAAGATCTTTGAGTTCATTATCTTGTTTTCGTACCGCTACACCAATACCACGACCGAACCATTTTTCTTCTGTAAATTTAGGGCCTGTAAAGTGATAGTCTTTACCCTGATCAGTTTCAAGAAAGCCCGCATTGAGCCCCATAGAACCACCAAACACGGTATCGAGACGGCCGTTGAGTAAATCGGTAAAGGCTTCGTCGAATGAGCCATAACGTTTAATGTCTACATCAGGGTAGATTTCAGAAAGGTACTTATCACCGATTGTTGCACGTTGAACCCCGATAGTTAGGTCATTCAAGCTGTCGTCATTCATATTGATCTCTCGATCTTTCTTCATCACGAAACGAGTTGGGACTTTGGCGTATGGGATGGTGAAGTTAACTTTCTTTTCACGCTCTTCGGTAATCGTCATTGCTGCAATTATCGCATCGTTCTTACGACTCAAGAGCGAAGGGATAATACCGTCCCAATCTGTTTTGGAGATGATGCACTTTACCCCTAATTCGATACAAAGCGCGTTGGCTAAATCGACCTCAAAACCTTCAAGCTGACCATCTTGCGTTGTCCAGCTGAATGGTGGGTAAGCTCCTTCAACAGTAAAACGAATTTGCTTCCAATCCTTTGCGTATGTGAACACAGAGAAAACACTGACGAATGCAACAAGTATCCATTTCATTTGTTATTTCCTTATAGTAATAATGGATACTGATAATTAACTACTTGTTAACATTTTTCAATGCGAATACATATTGATGTGAGCAAAGGCATGCATAGTAATTAGTTAGCCCCAGTTCTATTGCCAGAAGTACTGTTAGCGTATTTAAGGATGTTAAATCAGTTATCCTCTTAATCTGCAGGCAGCACTACAACAGACGATTTTTCCTCTCAAATGAAATCCAATTTACTTTTTTTCCTTTACTGGCTCGACTAGAGGTTGGATCTGTGACTTGTTACTGCGAGTGTAATGGCTGCAGTTAAAAGCGCTGAGCCACCGATTTTATTCAAGTACGTTGGGTGATCTTGCATAAACCCAAGAAGCTTCTTGGCAGATATGGCGTAAATCATAACCCACGTAAAATCCAACACTGCCATTGTGGGGCACATCACAAACATTTGTGATAACAAAGGTTTGGTTGGGTCAATGAACTGGGGGAAGAATGCGGTGAAAAACACAATCGCTTTGGGGTTGCCTGCTGCAACGAAGAACCCACTTAAATAGAGTCTGTGGCCTGAAATCGCGGTGGGTGGATTGTTGACTATTTGTGCTTCACACTCAGGTTTATCAAACAACATCTTGATACCCATATACAGCAATGTTGTGACCCCAAGCCACTTGATAACGGCGAACGCTAGTTCAGACGCTGACATTATGACGCCAAGTCCAATTGCAACAATGATCATCTGTATGAAGTTTGCTGAGATATCGCCTAGTGCCGTAAAAATAGCTTTATTAACGCCATATTTCATTGAATGAATGACTCCCAACAAAATGTTGGGACCTGGCGTCATGGTTAAGATAAGTGAAGCGAGGCAGAAGGTTAGCCATGTTTCTATAGTCATTTGTTTTCTCCGGGTGACTAGTCTCTATTTTTCGGAAAAAGTAGTCTGCTAGCATAGAGATAGATATCAAAATAACTTGAGGTTATATAAATGGTTGAAGACTTGGAGAGCATTCCATCATTAGTTCCTAAATTACTGCTACAGCTAATAGCGCTCGGAAGTATCACTGATGCCGCTCAGGTATTAGGAGTCAGTCAACCCGCTGCGAGCAAAGCACTTCGACGTGCTGAAGATGTGTTAGGTTTCGCTTTAATTCGAAGAGACAGTCGTCCGTTACTGTTAACTGAGGAAGGAAGGCTAATTGCTGAGTTTGCTAAACAGCAAGAATTGCAGGGAGAAGTGCTATTAAGACAGCTTCGACTTATTCAAAAAGATGGTGCTGGACAGGTGAAAGTGGCTTCTTTTGGCGCATCCGCTTCCACGCATATTTTACCTAACCTAATTCATGCGATCAGCCAACACTTACCTCAAATTAAAATTGAAATAAGCGAGTTTACAGACGAAGAAGCATTACTGGCATTGCGAGAGGGGCGCGTAGATTTTGCAATCACGGTTGATAAAGAGTATTTGGATCTAGATATCATCCCAGTTTTTACTGACCGTATGGTGGCTTTAGTTCATGAAGATGACCCTTTATCCCAGTTGCCAGTTTTGTCGGCTGTGGATATCGAAGACCGAGATTTTATATTGAGTAAAGGGGGCAGCGAGGCGCTCATTGGAGAATGGTTTGCGCTATCAAAATCTCGCCTTAAGGAAAAACACACCATTGTTCAATTGACCTCGATACTTGCTCTGATTAGAGCGGGCTTAGGTGTTTCTATTGTTGCAGAGCTTGCCGTTCCAGAATCTCATCCCAGCGTAAATGTTATTCCTCTTGCGCCGGAGTACCCTCGTAATATTTGTGTAGCGAAAAGAGGCGGTTGTTTTTCATCGAACGCAGCAAGGTTAACTTGGGAGTTTTTGAGTAAAAATAGGTCACACAGTTACCTAAGCAAACGAGGTAATTAAGTGCGAAGAGACGTTCAGTTCTAATTTCCTAATTTAATTCGCAGGCAACACCACCGCAGACGCTTCTTCATCTGAATCTTCTTTGTCTTCGACTTGTTCGGCGACCCAATCAATTGTCTTTGTTAGATAAAGCTTATTGGTTTCGGTATCACACCAACTTTTTGATAACCCTCTTCGATTAAACTCACTGCCAATCGCTGCCAGTGTTTGGTTGCTCGAACGCCCGTAATACAAGGTGTCGCACAGTTGCAGGTTAGACATCGATTGTGGGTATGTATTAACCGACGAGGAATTCATACTTAGCGCTTTAGACTGGTTGTGAGTACAGCCAGTGAGGCTTAAGAAAAAGATCAATGCTAAGGTTTTCTTCATCATATTTCTGAACGGTTGCTAATGGTTGGCGCGAATTATGAACATGATTAAGCTATTGATTTGTCAATTCTTCGCCAAGTACCTGCACAGCATGACTTTGCTCGCAATTAGAAAGCAATATCGAGCGATGTAATTCAACGACCAAAAAACATATTAACGGCCAAATGCGCAATTTTGTACAAAAGTTGAAAGAGCCTATAGAGTAGACTGATAAGTCGCTCGATAATTAACAGGCTTGGGAATTGTTATGGAGAACAAGAAAAGCTCTAAAGAAAAGGCCGAATATAAGATCACAGAAGAACTCGGTGGCCTTGAAATCCTGAATGCTGAATATGAAAAGCAGAACTTCTCACGCCATAGCCACGAGGGCTACACGCTTGGTGTTATCGAGCAGGGCGCTCAACGTTTCTATCGAACGGGCGGGCATCATATCGCACCACAAGATGCCATCATTCTGGTGAACGCCGACGAAGTTCACAGTGGACACTCTGCCACTGACGGTGGTTGGGCATATCGTGCGATGTATCCACTTCCAGAGCAACTCGCCAAAATCACTCAAGAACTTAACTTACCGAATTATGGCGCGCCTTATTTCCCAAGAGCCGTTGTTGAAGATCCTGAACTCGCTAACCAATTAAGGCTAGTGTTCAATGCGATTGATGAATCGGATAATCGCTTGTTACGTGAAACCTTGATGTACGGGATGTTGGTTAAGCTGATTAGTCGACATGGTAAATCGAGCCTTAAGCCTCAATTGGATGGAAAAACTCAGCGTCAGCTTGTTCTGGTTAAAGAGTTCTTAGATGATTTTCCACAAGCCGATGTGTCTTTAGAAGAGTTGTCTAAACTGGCGGCTTTAAGCCCGTTTCATTTGGTGCGCTCTTTCCAAAAAGAATTTGGCCTTCCGCCACATGCGTATCAGATCCAGTCTCGATTGAGGCTTTCTCGTAAGTTATTGAAGCAAGGGCATACTATTTCAGATACCGCTCAAGAATGTGGTTTTCACGACCAAAGTCATTTTCATCGACACTTTAAAAAAGCCAACGGCTACACGCCGGGGCAATACATCAAAATGCTTTAGATGTGGGTGCTGAATGAGGTCACTAAATCGAGCAAGTTTGTACAATCGAACCCACTCAGGTGTTCTTACATTGAATAGCCAATGTGAAGAGAGAAAAGAATAATATGGATAAAAAAATGGATAGGCGCACTCAGTTATGGAAAGGCGTTTTAGCTGGAATGCCTTTGAGTATCGCGGTGATACCGTGGGGGATTCTTGCGGGTTCATACGCAATAGATGCCGGATTGAATCAGCTTCAAGCACAAGCGATGTCAGCGATTCTGTTCGCAGGCTCAGCACAACTGGTCGCTGCAGGCATGTTTAAAGCGGGTATTGGTCTCGGCACCATGTTGTTAACCACCTTTTTTATCACCTCAAGGCACTTTTTATACAGTGTATCGATGCGTGACAAAATCAGTCATCTTCCGGCTCGCTGGCGGTTATTGCTCGGCTTTTGGCTCACCGATGAACTGTTTGCGATATGCAGTGGGCAATCTCAGCAAGAGTTCAATCGTTGGTATGCGGCGGGTGTGGGCGGTGGTTTTTATCTGGTTTGGAATATCGCGAGTTTCGTCGGTATTGTCGCAGGAAGTCAGATTCCGTCACTCAATGAAATCGGTCTCGACTTTGCGGTGGCCGCTACCTTTATTGCGTTAGTTTTTCCATTAATCAGAACATTGCCTGTTGTCGTGTGTGTGGTGGTTTCATTGGTCACCTCGGTCGCGATGTCGGTCAACAACGTTGAAGGCGGGCTAATGATTGCAGCGATTGCTGGCATGTTAGCGGGCTTTTTCAGCGAGTCATTTCAAGAACGAAGCAATGGCAATAAGCCAATCGCGGAGGGTAAATAGAGATGATTTGGTTAACGATATTACTCATGACGGCGATTGTGTTCTTTAGTCGGTATCTGTTTCTAGAGCCCGCTATCCCACTTCGCTTAAATCAAACAGCGCGACGCTTGCTACGTTATTCAAGTCCAGCGGTGCTGACTGCGATTTGGGGGCCGATTGTGTTTGCACCAGAACAAACATTTTGGCCAAGTCTAGAGAATCCTTATTTGATTGGTGCGGTGGTGACAGGCCTGTTGATATGGAAAACAGGTAATGTGCTGCTAACGATAGGCGTCAGCATGGCGGTGTTTTTGTTCTACAACCTTGTCGCGGTTGATTTCCTTTTCTCTTGATTCCCAATATTGATTATATATTTTATCCGTAATTTAAGGTCTGTATAAATATGATTACTTGTTATGTTCGATATGTGATTGACCCTAAGAAGACAAAGGAGTTCGAGACCTACGCAAAAATGTGGATTCCTTTAGTGGCTAAATTTGGCGGTCAACACAATGGTTACTTTTTGCCATCAGAGGGTGCGAACAATATCGCGTTGGCATTATTCTCTTTTGATAGCTTGGCGGTTTATGAAGAGTACCGTACTCAGTCGCTAAATGATCCTGAGTGTATCAAAGCCTTCGAATTTGCTGATGAGGTCGATTGTATTGTTAGTTATGAACGTAGCTTCTTTAGACCTGTTTTTGACTGATTGACCTTGCAACGTATGGCGTGGTGACTTCTAATGTATTGATTCACTATTTGTGTATTTAGGTTCAGGTAAGGAGTTAATTTGGCTAAGAAGTATTATGTGGTTTGGAAAGGTCGTACACCGGGTATTTTTACCACTTGGAATGAGTGTAAATCGCAAGTTGATGGTTTTGCTGGTGCGAGATATAAATCGTTTCCAACATTAGGCGAAGCTGAGTCTGCTTTCGGCGGTAAAGCATCTTCTGCATCTAGTTCTGCTTCAACATCTGGATCTTCATCGACCAAGCCAAGTGCTGCGGGTAAGCCTAAGAAAGCAAAAGTCCCGCCTCTTTCTGAGCAGCAAATTGCTGAAATGCCTTTCGATATCAAGATATACACTGATGGTGCTTGTGAGCCGAACCCTGGTGAAGCGGGAACTGGCTTGGCGGTCTACTTGAATAACGAGTTAACCGAGTTGTGGTATGGCTTGTATCAGCAGGTTGGAACCAATAATACAGCAGAGCTGCATGGCTTGAAGCAAGCGTTTATTCTCGCTAAGGAAAAGCTGAAAGCTGGTTTATCTGTCGCGATTTATTGTGATTCTAAGTACTCGATTGATTGCATTACCAAATGGGCAACAGGCTGGGAGAAAAAAGGTTGGACGAAGTCGGGTGGTGAGATAAAAAACCTCGACATCATTAAGCCTGCGTATGCGCTTTACCAAGAGTTGGTTTCTCAAATCACCATTTACCACGTTAATGGCCACGTTGGTATTGAAGGTAACGAGCTTGCCGACCGAATGTCTATTGTGGCGATTGCTTCTAAAGAGCAAGACTTGAGTCGATATACTGAAACTGACGATCTTACTGAGATCTTAGCTTTGCGAGCGGGTTAAGAAGGATGGATAGTTAGAATATGACTATCGAAGCGTTACAGTGTGCATCAATGTAACGCTTGTTCTGGTTCCTGCCTCATTTTATGAGGCTTATTTCTTATTTCTTATTTCTTATGGCATTAAGCTGGGTTTTCTATCCAGTGAGACAGTTGCTGAGCTTGCTTCAACGAATTAAAACTCTCTTCCACTCTTGTTCTTGCCCTCATCCCCATCTCTGTTTTGTCATTGCAGCTCAACTGCGCAAAACGCTCAATCGCTTCTCTTAATTCCTCAACGTTTTTCTCGCTAACCACAAACCCTGTATCTGGAGTGACAATCTCCTTACAACCCATGATATTGGTGGTAATCACGGGGGTTCCAACGGCCATCGCTTCTTTAAGTACCAATGGACCTGTGTCCACACAACCGGTTGCTGAGAAGCAGAACGGTGCGATTAAGCTATCGTAATTGGGTAGGTTCACTTTCACCCATTCGTGGGGCTTCGCGCCTCGAAAGGTGACGTGTCGTGTTAAACCTTGTTGCTCAACTTGTGCTTTTAATTGTGGTTCTAAATCGCCAGTGCCGACGATATCGAGATGAATGTCGAGAGGTTGGGCAATCGGTGCCAGTGCATCAATAAGATGGTGAATGCCTTTTTGTTCAACTAATCGGCCAAGAAAAACGAGGCGAAGTTGCTTAGCGTCGGTTTTTGGGTGTAGTTGGAACTGTTTAGTATTTACACCGCAGTGAAGGAGCTTGATATTCCCTTTTGCCATGTTGTTGAAATCGGTGAGCATGTCTTTGCAGACCGCAACCACAAAGTCACTTGATGATATCTTGTGCTCAATATCGTAAGCAAACTCGTAAACATCATGGCCATGGGCAACAAACGAACAGGTAATGTTAAGAAGCTTAGCGGCGACAATCGCATGTGCGGTGGTGTGTTGGCAAAAATGCGCATGAACATGGTTAACGTCTTTTTCTGCGAGTTGTAACGCCAGCTTAAATCCATAAGCGAAAAGTGAATTTTTAGGCATGCTACTTTGCTTTGAAACAAACGAAAGCGCTTTTACAAAGCCGATCCAGTTGATGCTGGTTATCTTGCCTGCCCGAACATCCTTGCCAATTTTTATGATGTCATAGTCGAACGACTTTTCGCTGTCCTCTATCTTGAACGTCATCACGCAGACGTCGTGCCCACAGGCTTTTACAGAGTCGACTTCAGTTTGAATGAAGGTCTCACTGAGGACAGGATAAGTAGGCGCTATAAATGCTACTTTTTTCATTTTTTGCTCCCTTGATGAAGGCCACTATAATCAACTAAGCAAAATACGAACCAAGATCAAAGAGTGTTTTCGGGGGGGATTATAGAGGAAAGGGGATGACTTTCTTGTGGTTATCGCGAAGGTGGGGCTGGGTTTCTCAAAATGGTAATCAAATTGGAGTTTTGAGTTTCTCTGTTGTTCACGGCTCGTCGTCATTTTGCGAATAGGTGTGTAGCTCATTGATATGAAAGCAATCCAGTAAGCCTAAGCTCTCGGCACAGAACATGCAGTGTTAGCGATATAACGTATAAATGTGAGAACGTCATTATGGCTAAAGTGAGTATCATTATTCCTACCTACAACTGTTTGGACTACCTACCGAAAGCCATTGGTAGTGTGCTTAAACAGACGCATCAAGACGTCGAGCTGATCATTATCGATGATAACAGTAATGATGGGACGTCGACTTATCTTGCGACGATACACGACGAACGTATTGTTAAAATCTCAACATTGGGTGTCGGTGCTCCTCAAGCTAGGAACCTAGGTATTGAGAAAGCGACGGGCGAATACATTGCTTTTTTAGACGCTGACGACTTTTGGTTTCCAGAAAAAATCGAACGACAACTTGAGTTCCATCAGCGCTACCCAGATCTCGCAATGAGCTTCACTAACTACGAGCACCTCACTGAAGATTACCAAGTGATTGTCGACTGCTTTGGTTATTGGTCGCAGTTTCAAGACCAAGACGAGATGTTTATCAATATCGAAAACCCATTAGAGTTCATTATTGAAAATAACGTTATTGGTACCTCAACCGTCATGGTGAAAGCCGACGTGTTCTCTCAAACCAACAGTTTTGATGCCGATATTAAGTATGGGGAAGATTGGGAGTTATGGCTTCGAATGAGTGAGAATCACCAGATTGGTGTGTTGAACTCGGTGCAGGTTGGCTACCTAATGAGAGCCAGTTCCGTCACTCAAACGGAAAGCCTCAAATTGAGAAACCTACAATCTATAGAGTCCATTCTTCAGCATTACCAAAATAACAGTCAACGATGGAACCTACCATCTTCTAGTTTCAAGATCGCAAAGGCGAGAATACTCGAGGGTTACGCTGACTACTATCGAGGTTTACAACTGGACAGACAGGCGGTTGCCTTCAGTTTTCGCTCTCTGATGATGGCTCCACACAAGCGAACGTTACGACACCTTATTGGAGACTGTAAGAGTTTCCTAACGCCAACTTGGTAAGGAATAGGTGACTCTATGGGTTCGTTAAAACAGTCTGCCTATTACGCCATTGGCATTGTGATGATGAAAGGGATCTCATTGGTGATGATCCCGTACATTACCCACAAAATGACGTTAGCAGAATATGGCTCTTTAGAAGCGATAGTGTTGTTGGCCGATATCGGGACGATACTTTTTAGCTTCGGTATCGTAGACGCCATGTATCGCTATGTGGGTGTCGCCGAAGGTGATGAAAAGAAAAAGCTCGTATCGAACTGCTTTACGTTAAGCGTTTTGGTGTGTGTGCTTGGAGGAGCTTTAATTGCTCTCAGTATGCCGCTATTGATATTTATGCTGCCGGTAGAGTTTCAGGCGTACCAAATCCTCCTTCTTCTTATCCCTGTTATGCTCGACGGAGCGATTTCTATCCCGCTGACCTTAATGCGAATGAACGCGTTGGCGAAACGTTTTTGCTTGCTCAATGTCTTGAAAGCAGGTGTTCAAGCCACAATGACTTTTGCATTGCTTGAGGCCGGATATGGGATTGATGGTGTGTTGATCTCAGCGGCGGTATCTAGCGTGTTGCTCATGGTTTGTTTGGTGCGTTATCAGTGGCAAGAGATGGGAACCTTTGGCTGCTTCAAATACTCAGCCAAGATCTTAAAGTTTGGAGTGCCTGCTTTGATGGGTGGCGCTTCAATGTACATGATCACAGGGTTAGACCGTTGGGTGATGGCGAGCTTTGTTGGGGTGGAAGAGCTGGCGATTTATGCGGTCAGCGGCAAGTTTGCATTGCTGCTTGGCTTACTATTACAGCCTTATGCGCTTTGGTGGTTCCCAAACCGAGTCGCTATGCTTCAACAGCCGGATGGTAGTAAAAAGTGTGCAGATAGTGCTTTAGTCGGAGTGAACTTCGCGATTGTTTTGGGCGCTTTGATGATTCTAACGGTACCCGGTTTTATCTCTTTAATTTTGCCAAGCAGCTATCACTATGCAGGGACTCTTGTTGTCGCCTTGCTTGCTATTAGTGTTATCAAAAACGCAGGTGATTACCTTAACCTTGGTTGTTTCAGTGGCGATTCGAGTCAGTCGCAAATGTGGGTTCAAGGAGGGTGCGCCATCTTGGCTGCCATCGGTTATTTTACAGTGACACCGATATTTGGTGTGGGGGGTGTTATCTTCGTTCTTTGCGGAACGTATACCTTACGATTGTTGCTTCTATATTTTGTCAGTCAATCGATGGAATATTTGCCGTATCAACACAGTAAATGGGTAACCGCAGTCAGCATCGCTGTCGTAGCGATCGCCTGTGACCGATTTCTTGGTTTGGCTCTCGCTAATGTTCATGACTTTGTTTTAGGTATCTGTGTTGCTCTAATCACGCTGGTGGCCTTTATTAAATACTCGGTCATTGTTATTCCTCAAACGCTTCTTGATAAACTTACGCTCGGTAAGCACTCACATGTTAGCTAAAAGCAGATCATTTGAACTATGAAGGACTTCGAGGAGCCAGTGAATATTCAAATAGAACAATAAAACACTGTTCATAATCTTTTTGATTAGATAGTATTTATAGATTCAATGAATGCTAACTATGGAAAGATATATGAATAAGTGGATGTTGCTCTTCTCTTTGTTTTCAGTGACCTCATACAGCTCCTCTGATTTTTCAACGGTGGAGGTTTTGTCTCCTGACTTCAACCCGCCGGAAGTTTCCTTGCAAGATCAGCAAAATATCCTGTGTGCTAGCGTTGTCTGCAATTCCACCTCCAATCCTCAGGCTGTTCCTATGGTTGGTGAAGTGCCGGAGCGCGAACCAAACCAAACAATGGAAACCATTGCCAGTGCCATTTATTTCGTGGGTGAAATAGGCTTTGCGGATAATCTATCCGACCCTGAATATGAAACGCTCTCTGAGAACTAATTGAGAGGAAGTAGCAAAGGATTGGTACTTCTTTGTAATGCAGTGACAAAAGATATTAAATGCTGTTATAAAAGATAAGATCTTGTTTAACGATTTTATAATTACGGCATTTTGCAATTAGGAAGCACTAATGGAAATCTGGAAGTTACTGCTGTTTATCCCAGCTTGTTTTGCGCTCAATATGACTCCGGGCCCAAACAATTTGTTATCAGTGAACAACGCCCGTTGTTATGGATTTCAAGCGGCTTTCGTCGCGGGATTAGGACGAATTACGGCATTTTCTGGCATGATCGCGTTAGCTGCATCTGGTCTGGCTGTTGTTCTTTATACTTCTGAAACCTTGTTCTTCCTTATCAAACTTTTTGGTGCAATGTATCTATTGTGGATTGCCTTCAACCTATGGCGTTCACAAGCCAGCCCAGTTGTGGACATTGAACGAAATAAGAATTGGTTTGGTCTTGTTAAACAAGAGTTCGCACTTGCCGCTGGTAACCCAAAAGCGATACTCATCTTCACAGCATTCCTACCTCAATTCGTTGATGTCACCGCTAATGTAAACACGCAATTCTTTATCTTAGGGAGCACTTTTCTTGTGTTAGAAATGCTCGCGATTTCTATCTACGCGGCGTTTGGCTTATACCTAAGAAATTGGTTTTCAAAACCTCAAATGGCCAAGCGTTTCAACAAAGCATGCTCTGTGTTTCTCGCACTATCTGGCGCAAATCTACTGATCAGCCGACAGTAGTTCTGGGTTCTGGCTAGGTTTGTTATAGATGAAATCGAGGAAGACACTCAATGAATACCAAAGATCTATCTAAAATGGGTTCTGCTCGGGTTTCCTTGGCAGAGCTTGATGGTGAACCTTGTATTCGAAAGCAAGGTGCTGGTGGCGTAGAGATTTCTTTTTATCAACATGCAGCACAGCAGTTGTCTGGTGTACACAGTCCCAAATTGTTGGCTGTTGAAGGGGATGATTTATATATCGAATACATTCCGCACTCTTTGAAATTGAGCGAACTTCAAACCACCTCTGATGTATATCAGCAACTTTCTCGTATTCACCAGTCTCAATATGTTCCGAGCTTTAAAGTCAAAGAGCATTGCTGGCACATAAATGAAACCGAGACTGCATTAGCCTCGCTGAAACTACCTCAAGTTACCGAAGACAGTTTGGCGCGTATTCAGCAGCTTAGTGATGTTTTGTTTGACCATAAAACCTTGGTCTCTGGCGATGCCAACGAAGGAAACTGGGGGAGAAGAGACAACGGTCAGCTGGTGTTATTTGATTGGGAGCGTTTTGGTTTTGGCAGCCCTGCGATAGATTTGGCTCCGCTCGTTTCCCGAATGGGAACTTTGCCAGATTATGAGCGCATTGTTGATCAGTACCTTTGCCATAACACCTTGATTCCGCGTGAAGATTTAATAAAGCAATTGATCATCGCGAAAAGCTGGATCGTAGTCGAAGTCACGAATATATTGGTCACGCGTAACAACCCTGAAGCTTCGAAATACATTCATTGGTTTAGAGAGCAATTGCCAACTTGGTTGGCTTTAGTTGAAGGCAGATTGTAGTTGAAGGGTGGTTGTAGTCATATCAATAAAGGTCTATCTATGAATATTGTCTGTGCGGAAAAACAAGAATTGGCTGATATTTACCAGCTTGAACATGCTTTGTTTGGCGACCACGCCTATCCGCAGTTTTTCTTTCGTCAGGCACTTGATTGCTGGGGGAAGGGCTTATTGGTGGCGAAACAAGATTCGCAGGTTGCGGGTTATGTGTTGATGACACCGACAGGCAAGCCACAAGAGTATTGGGTTCTGTCACTGGCCGTTAATGGTCACTATCGTGGGATGGGAATTGGTCGTTCATTGATAGGGCAGGCGATAGCGACACTACCAGAAGAATCGAAGATATTGCTGACTGTGGATCCCAATAATGCATTGGCTTGTGCGCTTTATGCATCGATGGGTTTTGTCACGATCAAAGAAGAGTCGAATTATTTTGGTGATGATGAGCCACGATTGGTGATGCAACTCATCATCTAGTGTTTTGTTAATGCTGTTTATTCAAAATCGCACACTTTGATTAAAGGCTAACAGAGCTAGGTCAACATCACGATACCATGCATCAATACCACGCTAGAAGTGAGTCGAGTTCTCATGTCAAAGTAGCCATCCGGGCCTTCGCTTTGGTTTTCTTCTCTCATCGACCTTTCTGCTCGCCAAACCGCAATATACCCGATGATAAGAATTAAGGTAGTGATGAACTCTTTTTGTTCCCCAAGTAGCATTGCTAGCCATGCGGCTAACACAATCACGTTGCTTAGAATCAGAGCCTTGTTACTGGTTTGGTTTTCGAAATTTTCGATGCCATTTCCCCACAAAATACCCGATAAAAAACTCAATATGACCACGCTGTAGGTGATGAAGAGTGTCTCGCCGCTCAGGCCTAGGAATTGGCTGTCGGTCAGAGACAGCAGTAGGCCAAATAGAAACGGGATTAGCCCCATGTAACCCAGCTTGGCCATGGTATTACGGGTTTGAGTTGTTGCCATGTAATCAGATCTCATAACTGCTGCTCAATTGCATTTTTGAGTGTCGCACTTACTGGTGATGTCGAGCTAGGGAAGGTTGCCACCACTTTACCTTCTTTGCTGATCAAGAATTTGTAGAAGTTCCATTTGGGTGTCACACCAGCCTGCTGTTGTATCTCTGCAAACACAGGGTTAGCGCTACTGCCAGATAGTGACGCTCGAGCCATCATAGGGAAGGTAACACCGTAGTCGAGATAACAGACTTTAGCCGATTTCTCTTCGCTTCCTTTGTCTTGGCGGAAATCATTACTTGGAAAGCCAACAACCGTGAAACCTTGGTCCTTATAGGTCTGATGCAATTGCTCTAGCTGTTCAAATTGTGGTGTGAAGCCACATTGGCTAGCTGTGTTCACGACCAAAAGGGTTTTACCTTGAAACTCTTCACACAGCTCTATCTCTTCGTTCGAATTTAACAAACGTTGTTTGCCGCTGAGTATCTCAGGGCAACTGGCTGCAAAAGCGATAGAGCTCGTTAGACTTGTAATCAGGGCGGTGGAGCAAAGCAGTGAAGGTTTCATAGGTTTGGCTCATTTTAGTTGGCGTAACTGTTAGTACTCTTGCGCAGCACGAAATGATCACTCTGCTAATCATTAACCATCACTATTTATGAACTAATCAAGTGTCATCGCTGATGAGATATGGAGCGACCAAACGACTTATGTTCACCCTTGCACCAAGGCGAGCGGCTAACAGATACATGCCACCGATTTTACGGTGTAGGAATAGGGCATCGGCAGGCGGTGTGTGCCAATACTCTTGTTCCATGCTGAGTATAGTTCCGGCTTCGCGTAGCTTTTGAGCGAGTCCACTGGCTTTAAAATCATACTCTTCGTCGACCAACATCGGCTCACACGCCAATGTCACTAAGTTAAGAATGGCTTGGCGCTGATCGGGAAGAATCGTCTCGCTAAAGAAACCTATCTGCTCTAACGCGTTATTGAGTCCTTGTTCATCGTGATTAATCACAGAGGTAAAGGCCAAACGATAGCCATCACTGAAGCGGTCGCTGTATTCACGCGTTGCCCCAAAATCTAACAGCCCAATCTGGCGCGTGTTTTCAACGTAAAGGTAGTTGGCGAAGTTGGGGTCGGTTTGCACCATCTTAAAATCGAACAACTCCTTGAACATGAGTTCGAGCAAACTACGCATCACAAAATCACGAGTGCTTTGATCGTAACCTTCTATTTGCTCTATCGAGACGCCTTCAATAAAGTCCATGGCGAGCACCGATTCTGAAGACATTTGAGGATGAATCCTAGGTACAACCAAGTGAGCGTGTTCTTTCAGCGCATGATAGTAACGTGTCGCGTAGTCAGCCTCGCGAGCATAATCCGCTTCATCATGGAGCTGTTTCTTTGCTTCTTCTAATAAGCCTTTGGGCTCTTCTCCGCTTAG
>NZ_MCZK01000049.1 GCF_002875945.1 Vibrio lentus | reverse complement strand
TAGTATCGCAATTTCATTCTTCTAATTTCTCATTAATTAAATAAGAAAGAGAATGGAGGCGCCTCCCGGAGTCGAACCGAGGTCCACGGATTTGCAATCCGCTGCATAGCCACTCTGCCAAGGCGCCTTTATCAACATAAAAATATATTGAAGAGTTTAAAGAGAACTACTCTTTGTTCAACACTCTACTTAAAGTAGAAACTAGATAGATGGTGCCCCGGGCCGGACTTGAACCGGCACAGCGCGAACGCCGAGGGATTTTAAATCCCTTGTGTCTACCAATTCCACCACCAGGGCAACGCAATCATG
This sequence comes from Vibrio lentus, assembly GCF_002875945.1. Taxonomy (GTDB): domain Bacteria; phylum Pseudomonadota; class Gammaproteobacteria; order Enterobacterales; family Vibrionaceae; genus Vibrio; species Vibrio apostichopi. Next base: position 3,431 of record NZ_MCZK01000049.1, on the reverse strand, counting down.
CGATGCTGATTACTGAAGAGTAAAACACCATCTCTCTGCGACCGAAGCCGTGAGAACGAGGTGTACTTTAACGGATAGAAAAAATTCGTCAACAGTAAATTTTATCTTTCAATTCAAGTGATTAATTATCGAACTCAAACGAATGAATTTAATGCAGCTTGTACGGTTATTATACGTAGATTTTGAGTTTTTGCGATAACTCATAGGCCGAAATCTAATTTCAAGATTCCTTAAATACCGTTAATTCCATTGAATGAAGGAAACACGCCTTCGTTTTCATGTGCTTTTCATATTCAAAGGCTAGAGTTTTAAGTAACGACTATTACGAAATGACAACGTGAAGCCACTAAAACGATACCAATATGAACGCTACGCCGTGCTCTGCAACCTCGCCTACCCTAGAGTCTTTAAACAAACTCGTTACGGTTTTGATCCGAATGGACAGCGCATTATAAAGAATCAGTTTGGCAAAACCATGATTCGAGTCTTATGGAGCAGCGACAAAGATGAAGTCGTCGTAGTTATCAAGGGGTCACACAGCGTTTCTGACTGGCTACTCACTTTTGCACTATGGACCAGAAGCTGTAAAAGGATTGGGCTGAACTATCGTGTTCATGCTGGTTTCTTTCATCTCATGTTCCAAGAAAGCCAACCAAGTCGTAACGAAGACAAGCTTGGGCAAACCGTTATCGAACGCTTAGAAGCTGCACTCACACCTTTGTTAGAGCAAGGGAAAAGAATTTCGATCACCGGGCACTCTTCTGGCGGCGCTATTGGCTGTGTGTTTGCTGACTACCTAGACCAAAAGTATCCAGGTTGCATCAAACGAATTGTGACTTTTGGACAACCTGCAATTGGTGATTGGAGCTTTAAAAAACACTACCGTTTGGGCAAGAAAACTTACCGTATCTGTTGCGACATCGATATTGTGACCTTCATGCCGCCCGTGCCGCTGTTGTATTGGCATGTAGGGAAAGTGCTTTGGCTCTATAACGGCAGGATCTACGAAAACACACCGACATTAATACGCCTCGGACGCTCAATATTCAGTTGGTTGATCCGGCCTTTCTCTTATCACTTAATGAGTAAGTATATCCGTAATAAGGATTTCTTCGATAAGCACTGAGGCAGTGAATTAAGTTGATGCTGGCTGCATAAAAAAGAGCACAAGCCTGTAATGACTTGTGCTCTGTATGGTTTTAACTGAACTTAAAGTTTAAATCTTGATAGTTCCTGTTTGAGATCGTTAGCTAAGTGGCTGAGCTGATCGGCTTGCGAAACGGCATCTGTCGCATCAAGCGCCATCACATCACTGACTTCACGAACAGACTCAGTATTCGCATTGATTTCCGCGGTAACTAAGGATTGCTCTTCAGCGGCAGAAGCAATCTGAGTCGCCATATCACTGATCATCTGAATCGCTTTACGGATTTGAGCTAGGCTCTCTCCGGCCATGTCCACGTCGTGTACGCTTGTTTTCGCCATATCATGGCTTTGCGTCATCACTTTAACCGCACCATTGGTCGCTTGCTGTAGGCGTTTGATCTTGTCTTCGATCTCTTCTGTTGAAGCATGAGTACGTTGAGAAAGCACACGAACCTCATCAGCCACCACAGCAAAACCTCGGCCTTGTTCGCCTGCCCTAGCCGCTTCAATGGCCGCATTGAGCGCGAGTAAGTTAGTTTGCTCCGCTATTTCACGAATCGTCGCCAAGATAGACGCGATTTGCTGACCATGCTCTTCAAGCTCGCTGATGATAGACACAGCGCTTGTTAGCTCAGTAGCAAGCTCATTGATCGATGATTGGCTTTTGGCCATCTGTTGGAAGCCTTGCTCGCTCAATTCCACTGAGTGAGTAGCGCTTTTGGCCGTACTCTCAGCATTCGTGGCGATTTCGGCTGTTGCTGTCGCCATTTCTGTCACAGCCGTTGCCACCATCGTGATCTCATCTTGTTGCCTGCTCACACTGTCACTGCGCTTCATCGCGCTGGTATTAGCATGCTCAGCACCACTATTCATCGCGGTAGAAACTTGCGTGACGTTTTGCATCATTTGGTGAAGCCGATCAACGAAGACATTAAACTTATCGGCAAGTTGACCCACCTCATCTTGGCTCGACACTTGTAGTCTTTGTGTGAGGTCGCCTTCCCCTTCCGCAATATCAGCTAATGCTTCACTCACTCGACCCAGCTCAACTAATTGACGAGCCACAAACCATGAAGTTGCTGCAGCCATAACGATCAATACAATCAAACCTGTAGTGATTTGGCTAATCAACATGTCGAACAGAGGTTGCTCTAGTACTTCTTTATCCATTTCAATCACAAGCAGCCAGTCAGTGCCTTTAATTGGCTCAGCCATGATGACTCGCTCGGCACCGTCCACTTGAGTAAAGATTGTCGTCAAGTTTTGCGCAGCACTGTTCAAGCCAGACACACTCAGCTCTGGCGCAATATCATTGACTTGTTTCAGGATGAAATCTTTATTTTGATGAGCAACGACCGTTCCTTGCTTATCGATCAGAATCGCACGTCCATTCCCCGGAACCTGAATAGCTAATACGTCTTCAATCAACTTGTCTAATGCCAAGTTTGATGCCACAACACCGATGATCGATCCATTCTCGGTTACAGGGTCTGTCAGTGTCACCACCAAGGTTTGCATCGTCACACTCACATACGGCTTGGTTGTAACTGCACGGTTCTCAGCTAAGGTTTGTTTATACCAACCTCGGACTCTTGGGTCATAGCCCGCTTTATTCAATGAAGGATCATGGCGGAACATCTCCCCTTCTTTGTTACCGTAATAACTCAATCCAAACCCACCAGATACCAAGGTTTGACGTAAATGAGGAACAATATCGATTGAAGGGTTAAGCTGCACTTGTTGCTTAAGCCCATGTACTGCTTGTTTCTTATCATAGAACCAGTCACTGATGCCCTTAGCATGGGCTTGAAGTGTATTGCGACTTTCACTTTCTATTGCTTGCCAGCTGTTTGTTTGAAAAGTCTTATAACCCATGAAAAGAAGAATGGCAGATGTCACAGCAATCGCCAAAACTACAGAGAAAACCATTTTCCTCTTTAGACTAAATTGCATACTTAAGAACCTCTTATAGAACAATTAAAGAAATATAAAGAGGGACACTATCACTCATACACATGTTTTAATTAGGGTTATCCCATAAAACAATGAAACAAATTGAGCATTATGGGTAATTGTGACTTTGATTTATTTAGTGGTCTATCAACAAAGGTTCAACTTAGGATCTCGTCAAAATAGAGTAGGTCTTTGGAAGATAAAGGGGAGAAATGAAGAGGCTAGGACGATCAAAAAAGAAACGAAGAAGTCAGAAACGAAAAAACCAGCCACGAGGACTGGTTTTTTCTAAATGATGGAGGCGCCTCCCTGAGTCGAACCGAGGTCCACGG
>NZ_MCZK01000048.1 GCF_002875945.1 Vibrio lentus | reverse complement strand
TCTAAGCGGAGAAGAGCCGCAGAAATAAGTCTAATTGTGATTTTTACTGGCGTGATTGGCCAATTCATTCCCATCTTATAAGGCCTTACCTTGATAAAACGTTACCTCATCACATTACTATTATTTGTCGCTGCAGGCTCTGTGGTTTATAGCTATTACCAATCTTATACAAGTAACCCTTGGACGAGAGACGGGCAAGTCAGTGCATACATAGTGTCTATTACTCCTCGTGTCACCGGACAAATCATCAAAGTCCACGTAGATGACAACTCTCAAGTGTCTAAAGGCGATCTACTTTTTGAGATCGACCCTAGTATCTATAGAGCGGCTTACAACAAAGCATTAGCGACGCAAAAACAAGCGCTTGCTCTACTTGCGAAAGCAAAAAATGAAGAGCGACGTGCAGCGAACCTAGAAAAGAGAACCCCTGGTGCCGTGCCCGTTTTAACGTTGAACAACTTAAGCAATGCTGTTGAAACCTCATCAGCGAATGTGCAGCTAGCCAAGGCCAATGTTGAAGAAGCACATTTGAACCTCGAATTTACCAAAGTCTATGCGCCTACCAACGGATATATTACTAATTTTAACTTACGTGTTGGATCGCAAGTGGTTGCCAACTCCCCTGTGGTTGCATTGATCGATGAAGATAGCTTTTGGATAGAAGGTTATTTCAAAGAAACCGACCTTGTTGGGGTCAATCCACAGGACAAAGCGTTTGTTACTCTCATGATGCACAACAAAGTCCTGTTGAAGGGTCACATCAAAAGTATTGGATTTGGCATTGCTAAACAAGATGGCAGCACTGGCAATGATCTTCTACCTAACGTGAACCCAAACTTCCAATGGATTCGTCTTGCTCAACGTATACCGATCAAAGTCAAGTTAGATAGTGTGCCTGAAGACCTACAACTTCGTGTTGGGATGACAGCTTCAATCAAAATAATCAAATAGTTGGATGGCTTTTATGTTCAATGCATCAACCAAAGAAGCGATTAAAGCAGCGCTTTCAATCGTTATCGCGATCTGCCTTGCGCTGTGGTTTCAATGGGAGAAACCTTATTGGGCAGCAATAGCGGTTGCCGTAATGGCATTGAACGAGAGTTTTGCTCATTCAATCAATAAAGGCCACAACCGCTTAATGGGCACCCTATTAGGAACCGGTTATGCCTTTTTCTTGATCGCGATGTTTTCACAAGACCGCTTTCTGTTCCTGACATTTTTTACCTTGTTCCTAGGAATATGTATCTTCATGTCGAGTGATGAAAAGTATGGGTACATCTTTTCGATCGGATTCGCTGTGTGTTCCATCATCGCGTGTATGGGTGGTTTCGATAGTCAGGTGACGTTCTACTTTGCGGTATTACGTATACAAGAAACTCTGCTCGGCGTCATAACGTTTTCTATTGTGTATCGCTTAATTTGGCCAGTAAATACGGAACAAAACTTTGTACAACGCTTCGAAGCAAGTAGAGAGACATTGTTAACCGCAATGCGTAACACTGACAGCTTGGATATAGAAGCCTTAGAGTCCAACACCGCGAATATTGATAAGCTCTATCAACTGCTAGATTTGCCATTAAACGGCAGTTATCACCTCAAAGAGAATATTCAAGACTGGCGTTTAAGAATCCATGAAATGGCTCATATTCAGACTCGATTGCTTGAACTCGCTTCTAATGAGCTTGAACAGCCTATTGATTGGCCAACTCTCATTCAAAATATGGAACGGATAGAATTAATCACACCAAACCAGTCATTGATTGGTGATGTATCGTATGTGGTCGGTAAGAACCAAGAAGTCTCTTGGCACCACGAACATCGTACCTTTGTTCAACATTTGAATGAGGATGGGAGAAAAGTCTTACAAGGTGTCTCGATGTTCGTAACGTCGCTATTGGTTTGGATATATCTACCGGTGCCCGGTGGTTTTATCTTCCCAATGATTGCAGGTGTGTTTTCTTCCATGCTACCGACCATGCCACCAAGTGTTATCAAAGATGCTTTTTTCGGGGTGATCGGCACTGGTACCATTATTTTGCTTCAATACATCTTTGTCATGCCAATGATGAGTGAACTTTGGCAACTCGCACTTTTCTATTTCGTAAATAGCGTAGTGATATGGAAGGTATTCGCAACACCTAAGCTTATGATTCATAGGATACTTGGTATTAATCTGCTCGTCGTGCTTACTTCTGGCGCTCTAAACCTAACGCCGATATACCAGATTAAAACGCCATTGCTTATGTTGACCACAATCCTGATTGTCTTGATGATCGCCAAGCTATTTACTGATCTCTTTAGGGTAAAGAGCACAGCTTAACCTAAGCGTTAACAAGATCTTTTGAGAACAGAATGACAGACACAAAAAAGGCGCAATTAAGCGCCTTTAAAAAGTCTATTTTTACCGATTCAATATCAGTTATTTCTCAACCAAACATCTTGGTTTTTAGGAGCTTTCTTCTTTTTCTTTTTACCTGTGCCAGCCGGTGGCGCAACGGGTTTTAATGCAGCAACAAGTGCAGCGGTTGCTTCTTCATCTACTTCAAAGCCTTCGATTTGCTCACGCTCAAGACGAATCTTGTTCTTCTTCTCGATGATAGTGAAGTGATGGTAATCTTCGTGATCGATCAAAGATAATGCTAAACCAACCTCACCCGCACGACCGCTTCGGCCAATACGGTGCATGTAGTCTGATGGGCTACGCGGTAAATCAAAGTTGATTACTACTGGTAGTTTTTCGATATCTAGACCACGTGCCGCGATGTCTGTCGCGATCAGAACATCAATCTCGCCAGATTTGAAATCTTCAAGGATACGAGTACGTGAACCCTGCCCTTTATCACCGTGGAATACTTCTGCGATGATACCGCGTTTGTAAAGCTTGTCTGCCAAGTGCTCACAGCTGTTCTTCGCATTAACGAAGATCAGAGCTTGTCGCCATTCGTGTTGTTGAATCAGGTGCGCTAACAAAGCTGTCTTGCGGCCTTTTTCGACTTCGAATACACGCTGAACCAGTGTGCTCGCATTAGCACTTTGAAGTTGGACTTCAATTGGGTCGTTCAGCAATTCATGAGTCAGCGTTTTAACTTGCTCAGGGAATGTCGCAGAGAACAACAGAGTTTGCTTCTTGCTTGGCAGTAGCTTCAAGATCGCATCGAGCTCTTCTGTAAAGCCAAGGCTCAACATACGGTCAGCTTCATCAAGCACTAGCGTTTTAACTTTATCAAGCTTGATAGCGTTACTTGAAATCAGGTCAAGCAAACGACCCGGAGTTGCCACCAAGATGTCTGTGCCGCCACGCAGCGCTTGCATCTGAGTGTTCACCGATACACCACCAAATACACAAACGGTTTTAATTGCACCGTTGAAATGCACTGCGTAAGACTTAACGCTATCGGCAACTTGCTTAGCAAGCTCACGTGTAGGAACCAAGATAAGGCCAGAAACATAGTTACCTTTGCCCGAACGACGGTCTAAAGGTGCATCTTCATGGATCTGCTGTAGCAGTGGAAGTGCAAATGCTGCGGTTTTACCTGAACCTGTATTTGCGCCTGCAATTAGGTCGCGTCCTGCTAACACACTTGGAATAACTTGCGCTTGGATAGGCGTTGGCTGTTGGTATTCAAGCTCGGTTAGACGAGCCATCAAAGGAGAAATTAAGCCAAGATCGGAGAAGTTGGTTGGTGCTGTGGTGTTAGTCATTAATTGCAGGAACTCAAAGCTAAAATAATAGCGCGCTATATTAACGTATTTCAGCAGTATTACGTAACTAAATCGCCCCTTTATCCCTTGTTTCAGTGGTTAAGCCCCTTCAAAACAAGCAAGAGATGAAGTAATCGGTGTTAGAAGTGCTCTAATCGTCGTGTCAGCTTCATCTCCATGTCGTTTGTCTCATTGGATTACTACGCTTGTAACACGGTTGCTCTTGTAAAACGGTCATCCTTGCAATTTAGTTCAACCAGCCTGCTACCGTTTGTTCAGGCTCATACGAGTTAGGCTCGGTTAACCACACGGCTACGGCATCTGGCGTGGCGACTAATGGATCAAAATCGACATTGAATTGCCATTTGGATTCACCACGTTGGTAACCATCGTAAACCACCACAAAATCATGCTCGAGTTTCTTACCTCTGTTTTCGCCTGCTTTAACGCTAGTGACTTCATTCATCGCTAGTAAAGCAATGTGAGCCACATAATCTCCTTTGCCTTCGTAATTCACGCTGAACGTATCGCCTTTATGATTGACGGTTAGCTTAGGGTTGCTTTGTTGTTGGAGCGAAGGGAGATTTCTATCGAGCCAGTTAAAGTAACCGCGCCACTCTTTTCCATCGACGATAAAGCCCGGAGTGTAAACGCCACTTGTTACCCCATAAGCTTTGTATAGGCGTTGCTTTTGACTGAATGCCTTGCTGGCGAACTTGTCTCCCCACCCTAGGTAATCCCAGTAGTCAACGTGATAAGCGAGCGGAATGACTTGTGTCCAGAGTTTCGGGTGATCTTCAAAAGTACTGAGGTACTCATCAGCAGGTGGACAACTCGCACAACCTTCAGAGGTGAAAAGTTCGATAACCTGCGCAGGCTGACCTTCATGACTCCAGGTTTGTGCAATCGACGCAGAAGAATAAAAGCCGACCGGTAAGGCAAGTAAACAAAGTTTAATCAATGGTGAGTTGCATTTGGCGTGTGACATACCGTGATCCTTGTACGAAGCGAATTTACTGGCGCTCAAATACAGACCGTTATGCCTAAGTATTTCTTTCAGGTGCTTAGTTTGCGAAGGGATAAGTTTATTGCAGATACAAAAACGCCAGCTTCAGAAGCTGGCGTTTTCTTAAAATTCTATATTTTACATGTTAACGCTAAGATTAACGGTTAATACCGATATCGCGTTGCATGTGACCAGATAGGTCGCTTGCGTAGTAACTACGTGGAGAGTTGTCTACGAAAAGAATATCGAAAATGTGTGCAATCAATCCTTTGAAGTTAACCGAGTAGGTCTTCTTATCCATAGAGTTAGGAACAGCGATAGTATTCATTTGCATTGCTTGAGCCATGATTACCTCTCTATAAATTTGTTTATGTGGTTCGTTCTGATGACAAGAATAATAGGTGATCTTTTGCAGGTTAAAAAATGACTAAAATTAGATATTCGAATTAGTTTTTCTAATAAAACAAACCATTAACAACCCCGAGAAATACATATGCACAATGGGTGAGTATAAATTCAACATGATGCAAAAATCATGCATTTAGTACAAATAACCCCCAAACAAAAGTGGCCAATGTCACAGAAATTTTACATAAATAAATTTTCCACTTCATCGGCCACGTATTCCTTATCGAGTTTTCGATAAGTTATATGGCTCTTCTCCGCTTAGAT
>NZ_MCZK01000047.1 GCF_002875945.1 Vibrio lentus | reverse complement strand
AGCGTCCGAACACCGAGCAAGCGGCATACACTCGGTCTTAAACTGTGGCACTGTCACTCCATCATTTAAATTTTCGTCATGTTTACTTGTAACTCTTTCGTGTAACTACTTCCTGTAACGATAGTTACAAGTACAGGCTACAGGTAAGAGTTACACGAAAAGAAAAAATAAAAGCAAAGAAAAGAGCAGCTTAGAAACATGTTTCTAAGACCTTGGATGCGTAGCGCTACGCGCGACTGAGCCCCTTTTAAAGGTGAAATAATCCGTTTCTTCGCCCCGTCAGTTTCACTCTAATAAAACGCTCTCAGTCTCGCCTACTCAACGCATCCTAGAGCATGCACTAAAATTAACAATTCCCCTCTCTGGTTCGGCACTTTTCAGTGATTGAATTTCTTAACGCTTATAGAGCACTTTCATTCCCACATAACAATTAAACCCCGCAGAGGGGGCGCATGGACGATTGATTTTGGAAACGAAAAGCAGAGCATCGTACGTTGATAGTGTTTCGTAAGTAACTGTCACTGTAATGCAGTGACAGTTACTTGATGCCTCGATGCCTATTGGTTTCAAAGGGTGTTTTGAAACGGGACAGCGCAGTGATAGACCATCAAATTGATGATTAGCAGGATTTGCATTTTGTGCTACAAGCTCCAAAATCCCCGATCTACGATGTGACTCTGCGAGGCTTAGGGTTGTAGTTCTGACGCACTCACTCCGTTCGATTGTCGGATCGCTCTCCTCATGAAAGGACTTCGCCCATTTCACGAGAAATCACGATCTCATGAGTAAAGTTTCAGTTATGAGCGTTACGGTGTGATTTTTGGGTGAGTTCAAAAGATGTTAATTCGCACTGTGAAGCCCTCAGATAGTGAAATTAACTTTCAGAGCGGGTTTGTGTGCTTGTGGGTGGGTTTGCTTCTTAAAATGGCTCACAGGCTGTGTGAGGGGCTTTTAGGCGGTATTTTCGATAGAAAAGTCGTGGGTTTAACATAATAGGAATAATAAACACCTTTCTATGGTTTTCATTTTTGTCTTAATATAAACATTGTTTTTAATGAAAATTAGTAAAGGTGATATGCACTAATGCGAAATAAAGGAGTCGTACTTAATTACATTGCAACAATACTGTTTGTCATCTTAGTTGTATTGCTCTTAGGTTTTTTGGAAAAGGAAGCTAGTGAGCAAAGAAGGGTTAAAGCCATTACAGATTCTGTTGAGGCGGATTTGCAATCGAGAGTAAAAAAAACACAAGGAGAACGCTATGATGAAAGAAAGCATGATGTAAAAAAGATTACAGAATCTAGATTTCAACCAGAAACGATAACTGAGGGGGTGTATGATGACAATCAATCTCCCTTTTTGGGTAATGTTAATGGTGAGAATGTTGTAGCTTTTTTCACTACGTATAATTGCACGAAATGCATGCTTATCAATGAGGTTTTAGAAGAGTTTATTACTGAAGACCCAGAAGGAAAGGTTGTTATTAAACTATTTTCTTTAGATGGAAAAAACACTCAAGAAGATGAGTTATCTGGACTTGCATTATATTACTATAAACCAAACTTATATGCTGATTACCATAGGGAGATCATTGAAGGGAATAAAGAGGCTCCTGAGATTTTATCTGAATTGGGAGTTACCATAAATGATTTACAGCCCTATATGGCTTTGGCTAGCGATCAGTTAGAGAAGGTTGGTGTACTAAAAAAACGCCTATTGTTAAAACCCCAACCAGTAGTTATTGTTAAATCTTCGCGAGGGTATGATTTGCTATCTATCAAAACCTTATTGGGTGAATTGTGATTAATTTAACGTAACATCACTTAGTGCGAAGTGAGTGAGCGTTCATTCATTTGGCGGGGGCTTAATACTCACCCTGATTTAGACACAAGAACGGCTCCCAATCGGGAGCCGTTCTTGTGGGTAGATGACAAATAAAGAACAGTTTCTTTAATTTTTTTATGTAATGAATAAAATTAACGCCTTATTATTTTAGGAGTTATCAGATGGCTAATACAGGAAAGTGTCTTTGTGGGAATGTTTCGTTAACCGTAGAGAATGTAATCAGTGAGGCGTTGGCTTGCCATTGTCAATCATGTCGTAGGTGGGCTTCAGGGGCGTTCATACCGTTTAATGCTGGAAACTCTATAGCTATTGATGGTATTGATTCGGTTAAAATTCACCAGTCCTCAGAGCATGGAGAACGCGCGTTTTGTTCTAATTGTGGTTCTTCACTCTATTTTTTCTATAAGCCAGAGAGTATTTATATGGTCTCTACAGGGCTTTTTGAAGATACATCTCACTTCAAATTAACTAAGCAAATTTTCACAGAAGAAAAACCTAGCTTCTATGAACTAAGCTAACTTTATTTTATGTAACAATACTTAGTGCGTACTCAGATTTAGACACAAGAACGGCTCCCAATCGGGAGCCGTTCTTCGTTGTAGGGAGGTAATAAATAACATCTAAACTCAGTTGTTAATATAACTATCAGGACTTTTTTACCAAACCTAGGGTGTGCAGTAAATTTGTGGGAATGTCAGGTAAAAATCCTTTCAACAGCTTGTTGTGTATGGTGTTAAGCTCCATCAGGGTGCTACTTGAAAAGTAGGCCCTGAGGGAGCGAACCCAAAAAATGACAAGCTAAAATAAAAAGGTTGTTGCTAGAATTAATAGATCGTTGATGTTGTTCGGAAATAAGATTTTTACTTGATAAGTAGTTATTTGTGATTGATTGTATTTTTAGGTGTTAGTGGGGGGGAATTGCGAAGTAAGATATTGAGGCGTAAGATAAACGCTAGATAAAGGAAAGCCCCAACCCTCGTAATGATCTTGGCAGACATCGAGAGTTAGGGGCTATGCACTATGGGATAATTATACCTAATGAGCTTTCAAAAACCAATAAATCATCTCTGCCTAAGAGTAGGTTTGGGTGGCTAATAATCACTTCGATGCACTTCAGCTCGATCTAATCGAGTCACTTCCCTATAAACCGTATTGCACCGATGAGCTCGGTGTCACGCTTATACGTCCAAAAACTACAGCGATTAAGAAGAAGTATCTGCAAGTTAACCAGCCTCATATGGTGAAATATCTAATTTTTGATATTGATCATCAGGGAGCGGTTTTATCTTGGTATGACAACGGGCTAGCTCCTCCAAATTGGTCTAGTAAAACCCGAGAAAATGCACACGCCCACATTGCGTATCGCTTGAAAATTCCGTTCTGCACGTCTGATATCGCACATAGCGAACCAATTCGTTACGCTGCTGCGATAGAATCCGCAATGATTGAGCGCCTAAAAGCAGATCGTGGCTTTGCAGGGCTACTGACGAAAAACCCACTGCATCCACATTGGCAAAATGAGTTTTGGACTGAGCACGAATACACGCTAGATGAATTGGCGGACTATCTCGATTTAAAAGGTCATCCGTTACGTGGTAGCGAAGTATCAGGTCTTGGTCGTAATTGTGAGTTGTTTGATACGGTGCGACAGTGGGGCTACAAGACGATTAGAGAGTTTTGGGCACCCAACTATAAGCGTGACTGGAACTCAGCTGTCTACGACCACGTAGAAGCCCTTAACGCTCAATTTAAAGTTCCTCTTCCTGTCTCTGAGGTTAAGGCGATAGCAAAGTCGATCGCTAACTGGACGTATCGAGAGTTTACGCCTGAGAAGTTCCGCCAGAGCCAAGCTAAGAAAGGTGCTAAGGGTGGGCTTGCTAAAGGTAAGGCAAATCAATCTAAGAAAGAAGAAGCCTTAATGCTTTTATCACAAGGCCATAAGCAAAAGTATATTTCAGAAAAGTTGGATGTAACAACTCGAACGATAAGAAATTGGAAAAGCGGAAAATAGCCTTATCAGATAACAGCCCTTTTTAGGCTGTTTTGCTTTGTAGTCTTTGATGCTTATTTTCATGAATCCTATGCTCTTACATTTCTCGATTGAGACCACGTTACATTATAGGAGGTTGAGATTACGCTAAAAGAGATTCCTATCTTTTGCTGTTTAATCTACACCGCTCGGCGCAGTGTGTGAGTAAGCGAAG
>NZ_MCZK01000046.1 GCF_002875945.1 Vibrio lentus | reverse complement strand
TCTAAGCGGAGAAGAGCCTTTCTGCTAATGCAGGAAAGGCGACATATTTGTGCAGTCCGAACTTGGTTGCTATTGAACCAGTCAAAATCGTCAGCATATAAGCGAGCGCGATAACCAGTAACAGCGGTGGGAAGTAGATTTCACCCCACACGAGTTCATGTGGCATTGTGTTCATGGTGTTGGTCTCTATTCGTTCTGATAGGCAGAACGATAAAGCAGTTGGCACCATTTGGATAATCGCTTATAGAGGACCGGATCCATCAAAAGTAGGAAAACTATGGTCTATATAGATGGGTAATGATTACAAATTAGACAAATCGCGCTCGTATAGCCGATCTTATTTGTCTTTGTTGTCCTCAAAAAGTGCAAACAGAGCATTTCGTGATAACTTAAAGAGATAATCAAGAAAGCCAGTGCAATCGAATGAATTTTAGTATTGAACAACTCCTCGCGTTTGTGACCGTTTATGAGCAACGGTCATTTAGTAAAGCAGCAGTAAAGCTTAACAAGCACAGAACGACTATTGGACAAGTTATTACTAACTTGGAAGATCATCTCGCAGTTAATCTTTTTGAAAGAGTCGGCCGCTCTGTTGAGCCGACCGACGACGGGCACCTTCTTTATCACTACGCGAAACAGACGATTGAACAAGCTAGGACTTTTGACAAGGTTGCGTTGAGTCTGTCCTATGGCGGATTAGAAAACATTACGATTGCTTACTCTAGCGTAATTCCTCAACGTGTGCTGGTGGATATTCGTAAGCAGTTAAAACACGATTTTCCGATGATGCGAGTAAATTTCCTCGTCAGGAATAAGAAAGAAATTAAAGTAGGGTTACAGACTGGCGAGTACCATTTTGGCCTGGTTAATGTTCATGATAGCCGTGCAATGCACAGCTTAGATGCCACTTTTCTAGGGCATTTCGAATTCTTTCCATTTGCGCAAAAAGGTGGAGAGTTATCTACCTTGAGCAAAGATGAAGTCCTTGTGGCACTCCGCAATTCGAAGCAGTTTGTATTGAGATCTTTGATTGAAGAAGGAATGTCAGAAAAGATTATTGTGAGCTCTGATTATGAAGAAATCGACCAGCTGGTTTTGATTATCAAAATGCTCGAAGAAGGGTTGGGTTGGTCATTGTTACCTAAGGCCTTTTTTACTGATTTGGAGTTTTCAAAATACTCGATAGAACCTATTCGTTCCGAACAGATGGTAGAAGGTTTCAAGTTTGGCTTTGCATTATGGTGTCCGCACTCAAAACAAATCAGCGGAATAAAAGGTTCTTTAGTGTCGGTCATTAAGAACTATCGAGAGCACCTTATTGATAGCTTCAAGTTGTAAGAACTTGAGGTGTAAAAAAGGCGCTAATCAGCGCCTTTTTGTTTTCTATCACTTTCTAACAGTAAGATTACTTCTTACGGCAGAACTCAGCGATTACGTACATTGATTGACCGCCGTTTGTTTTACCAGAAACAAGCTTAGGATCGTCACCAACGCTGATACCACGGATAACAGTACCTTGCTTAATCACTTGGTTAGTACCTTTGATTGGCAGGTCTTTGATTACTGTTACGTCGTCACCTTTTTTAAGTTCAACGCCGTTCACGTCAAGAGGCTTATCATCAGCAGACATGCCGATTTGTGCCCAAACTGACGTTTCTTCTTCAAGGTACATCATGTCTAGCGCGTCTTGAGCCCAGCTTTCAGAGTTCAGACGAGTAAGTTGACGCCATGCAGTTACTTGAACTGGTGCTTCTTGACTCCACATGCTGTCGCTTAGGCAACGCCAGTGGTTGATATCTTTAGGATCGTCAATCTCACCAAGACATTTGTCACATACCATGATGCCGTGATCCACTGTTACGTGGCTGTGTGGCGGCACTGCGTATGCAGTAAGAGAAGAATCAGAACCACATAGTTCACATTTAGATTGGCAGCGTTCTAGCATCGTAGCTTCAGAAGACATAATGGACTCACATTTATTAGGTATTAAATTACGGGGCTATTATCCACTTTATTTACAATAAAGAAAGAGGTCGTACGGTATTCTGTCTTGATTAATTTTAGCTGAGATCAACCATTTGTGTATTAAAGGTTTATGCAAACGGTTAACTAGGGGAATTGTTCGAACGACAGAGACAAAAATGCCAGCGGTTAGGCTGGCATTTGGTTTAATTAACTTTTGATCATACGCTTATTACTTGCTCGCATCTAACAAGCCAGCGGTTACGCTTGCAATGCCAGTCCCCTGCGATAAGGTAAATTGTACAATTTGCGAGGTCATTTCTGCGTTGGCTGCTGCGTCACCAGCATTTTGCTGAGAAATTACAGTAGAGTGCTCAGCCTCTGATGATGATTTGTCAAAATACGAAGCCAGCTTGTCTCCCGAAGAGTCCAGTGCAGTATTAACCAATGATAACTTTTTAAACAGTGGTTCGGTTCCAGCTGTTGGGATCTCAGCAACAGAGTTTGGTATTGTTTCGTCACCGTCGGCTTGAATACCAAATACCGGTCCCGAAGTGGTAGAGGCAATGTTGTAAGGGTCAACATTATCTAGAACTGTTTGAGCAGCATACATGAATGAAGTCTGGGTAGAGTCGATTGTCGCTTTGATAGCCTTGTCTGAAGTAGAAGCACTATCACTACTTAAAGCAGTGTAATATTCGGCAAAGCATACACCACCAGACTTACTTACTGGCGCACAGTTACTTGTATAGTGTGCTTGGTACTCGGTTACACTTGATAGGCTGACCGTATGCTTGATCTCTGGCGAGAAAGAACCTGAATTTAGCAAGAACGGTGCAATGCCTCCACCAGGGTTAGCAAGGGTAGCACTTGTATAGCTAAACATAGAGTCGATTGCAGAATTCAACTCAGTGTTACCAACCGTGTAGGAGCTAATTCCTGTAATAGCCCCAATAGAATGCCCAAATAGAGATACATTGGTTTTATCTAGGTTACTGAATGCAGCATCTGTAGCTGAATTTAAAGCAAAGCGAACCCCAAGCCCATCAATTGCACTTTGGCGAATATTGTCTCGAGCAACAGGCAAGTACTCAAGATTCATGTATACGGTAGGTGTTGTTGGTGTCGTAACGACATCCGTACTTAGTGCGCGTTGACCGTGAAGTGGTTGGTCGATAGCGATAATTGCATAGGGTTTGTATGGTGCAGTTCCAGTAAGTGCGCCGCCAATATGCTGAATCGCGAAAGCGTAAGCACTCTCTTTGATACTAGTGATACCGTGTTGGTACTGCAAAATTGGTAAACTGCTGTCGATAGCTACTCCTTCAGGCACAAACATAACGAACGGCACTGACTTTACTGCTCGAATTTGCGGTACAGCGCTGTATTTGGTCATGATACGCGCGCTGTCTAACTGTTCTCCATCTGCGAGGGTTAACTTTTCTCCAATGAGTAATTGTTGGTACTCTGCTTGATAGAGTTGAGTAGCGGGCTCAGTGATCCCTAAACCTGCTAGCTGTGTAGCAACGGCTGCTTTGTCCGCGTCACTTCCTGAGCTGAGTACATTCAAGATGGTTAAAACACTAGGCATAGCACTACGCCAAGGCGTTGTTTTCCACTCATCGTCTGTTAATGAATCGGACAAGAAGTATGGTAGCTCAACTGTTCCTCTATACACTTGAATAGAAGCAGCAGCTGGTGCTGAGAAGTTAGCATTGTAACCAGCCGCTAATTGTGTAGCAGCATCGTCACCAAATGCACTCTTAAACATCGCGTCAGCTTGTACAGCTGTAGCAAAATCCTGTTTCGCTCCATCAACTGTAAATGTATACAGCTTGTCGAGATCAGCTACCGAAATATTATTTGGATTCGCTAGGTTCTTCCATATATCAGAAGGGGTAACTGCGGGACTAATCGTTTGTGCAATTGCAGCTTTGGTCCCGTTCATAACGTTACCAGCTGAAGCCGTCGTAAACCAAGATGAATAGATGATCTCATCTGAACTTGACACTTCACCATAGCCAGCGAATAACGCTTCAACTTGATGGATGATTTTTTGTGGTAAATCGAGCGAGCCTGCTTGGTCTATATCTGTCGTTTTTAAAGACGCGTAGGAGCTTGATGTTCCAAGTGGTTCATCTGCGCTATCAATAATTGAGTCAGTTAATGCATAGATGTAGTCAGAGCTAGGGTCTAAACCTTTAAGAGGTAAAACTTGTATGGTCTTAAAATCGCTAGATGCCACTAAGTAGTCAACGCCAGCAGTTAGCGCAGTAAAGTTAGACATGACACCGGTGCTGAGGTCAACATCCACTTTAGCAACTTTTACACCGGCATTTAGGTGCGCGCTAAACGGTGTCGTACCCATCATCACGACATCATTCTTCAACGTTCTGTCACTAGGAAGATTCACATTAATAGTAAATGGCATGATAGTACTCCAACCATCAGCTTCTCCCATCGCTACTTTTGGATCATTCAGTAACCCCGTTGAATTTGCATCTAGCGGAATGTTCAATGTGTGGTCATTGGTATCGAATAGAAAGAAAGAGGGAAGAGGTACATCCGCTTCATTACCTAACAGAGTGAAGCTAATTTTTGAACTTCTAGCTAATGATTGGTTGATTGCATCGGAATAAGGTGCTGCTGTTGAATCGCCAGAGCTTTCACTGTTGTCTCCACAGCCAGCAAGTAGTAATGCCGAGCATACGAGAGATAAAGAAAATTTGTTGTTCATGTAATTATTCCCGTACGGTTAGTTGAAGGTGTAGTTAAGTTGTATCGCTGAAAGGTAAGCAACGCCCTCAGCATCAAATGTAAGCTTTTGTCCTGCCGCATCAGTTTCGGTAAACGAACCACTTTCACTTTGTACTAGGGCAAATGCAGCATCGACGGTCATGTTTTCTGATATTGCGTAAGTTAGACCTGCTGAATACCACATACGATCGCTGTCCGGGATACTTAATGTCGCTTCACCAGCTTGCTCGTCATATGCCAAACCTGCACGTAGAGTCCAGCTTTGATTAACCATGTAAGTTGCACCTACAGACCATCTTTGATTGTCTTCGTAATGTTCGGTTTTTAAGAAACATTCGTTATTTTTACAATCTGAACTTGTAGCTTTTAACTCTTTGAACTTACTCCACTTAGTTAACTGCCAACCATAGTGTATTGCCCAAGCATCGTTGAGTTGATGAAAAGCTGATAACTCGAAGATATCAGGCAGTTCAATTTCAAGGCGGCCTGTGGTTTTGCCAGGAGCGCCGTTTTCCATTTTTAAACCTGTGTAGTCAGTGAACTCACCGTCATCAAAATCGAGTTCAACGGACGATCGGTAACCAAATCCAAAACGGTTGTACTCGTTAAGTTCATACAACGCGCCCACATTCCAACCAAAAGCAAAAGTCTCACCAGTCATCGAGATCAATTTGTCGCGTGGTGAGCCACCAACAGGAAGGCTGCCTTTGTGTCTGTTGAGTTCGGCTTCTGCATAAACAAAGTTAACGCCAGCTCCAACACTAAAACTATCGTTAACTCTGTACGCGATATTCGGGTTTAAGTTGACTGAAATTAGTGATGTGTCACCTGCCAAATCACCTGCATAAATATCATCGGGGTAATCAGTGGCCACTCCGTAAGTCGTAAACATGCCAATTCCCCAAGCCCATTTGTCGTTGATAGGACTAATGTAATAAGCAGCAGGGACGATTTGTAAAGGAGCGACATCTGATGATTTTTGGTTGAAATCGTTGTCATTGATTTTGGTTTGAGTAACGTCAACCTCTGGATCAACGATAGAAACCGCGCCTGAAAATTGGGCTGTATCAAATAGGGTCATTGCGGCGGGGTTTCTCGCTAGTACACTCGCGTTATCGGCTACTGCACCTTCACCTGAAAATGCGCGACCAAGACCTGAGGCAGAATGCTCAGCAACTTGGAAACCAGCCGCAAGTGAATTACATGCAAATAGCACAGAAAGCGAAACGAGAGAGCGTTGTATTGTTTTCATCCTTGACCCTCCTAGGGCATCAAATCTCATTCTTATTGTTGAAAACACACTGAGCATTGTTGGTGTTTAAGCTCTAATGTAAACGGCATGTTAAATTCAAATTTCATATAAAGTCAAAGAATGAGTTATCATTTTGTGAAGTAATATTTTTAAGGGGCGGCACTCTAACACTAATAATATAACTACAATCAATAATTTATGCGTGGTTGGAGGTGTGACCAGAATGTTTATATTGGCTATTGGTACAAATAGTGCTCAATTGCTCAATATGTAACAACTTTGTTTATGTTTACCGCTGATCGCTAAATCGGCATAATGTTGGTTCATTTAGAAAGTCATTAAATTGGAAATTTAGTTTGGAATTACTCGCGATAGAGTTTCTTGGTAAACCGCTTCGTTTAGAGGGGTCAATGGCAGGGTGGCAACAGTTATTTTGGGATAACACGTTGGTGTCTCAGTTGGATGCAACTACAGATCAAGATGATGCGAGAACGCATACTTTTACGCTCCGATCTGGTGAGGAAACGTTGCAGTGTCACGTTGAGGCATTGGTTCAATGGCAACCATTTGAGATGACGTACAAAGCGTCCGTTAATGGCCAAACCATCACCGAAGGTAATCGCAATACTAAAGATATCGAGCAACAAACTCCCGTTGTAGCACCTAAGCCTGAGAAACGTTTTAGTTTGATTGGTTTAGTGTCGCTGGGAATGAAAGCGCTGAAGAGTGCTAAGTTGATTAAAGTGGTACTTGCTTCTGCGAGTTTAGCGGCTTATTCATGGCTCTTTTCAATTCAGTTCGCTTTGGCCTTGATCGCTTGCCTGATGTTTCATGAATATGGTCATATCAGAGCAATGAAATACTTTGGTATGAAGACCAAAGGCATCTATTTAATCCCGTTCCTTGGTGGCTTGGCTTTATCCGACGAAAAGATTAATACACGATGGCAAGATGTGGTTATCTCGATCATGGGACCACTGTTTGGCTTGATATTGTCGTTGATATTTATGGTGTTGTACTGGGCGACTGGCGAGATGTTCTTTGCCGGACTTGCGGTATTTAACGCCTTGTTAAACCTGTTCAATCTACTGCCGATTTTGCCTCTTGATGGCGGGCATGTGCTGAAAAGTATCAGTTTCTCGATGAACAGTGTGCTTGGCATTGTGCTTTGTGTGGCAGCAGCGGTTGCTGGCGTCGTGTTGAGTTACCAGCTGAATCTAACCTTGTTTGGTTTCTTATTGATCATGGGCAGTGTGGAAATTCTATTCGAATGGAAAGGACGACACCACAGTCATTTATTGCCTTTAGACAAATACGGCCAAGTCGTATCATTCCTTTGGTATGTGGGCTTAGTGAGCAGTTTAATCGGCGTTATCTGGTACTTTGCTTCTACTGGCGATCAGCTATTAAGCTTACCGCTACAAATTCTAGGCACTTAATCTGTCAGTTAACGCGGGGCGAATAACTCGTTAACTTTATGCACTAAAAACGCCCTACCGATATAGATAGGGCGTTTTTGTATTTGAGGCTCTTAATTTAATCTAGCATCAGGTTACGCTTTGCAATCTGGCCTTGATGTTCCAGATTGAGGTAACGTTTTTATTTTCGCTTGCAGATCTTTAATACGCGTATTGTGGGAAGGGTGCGTAGAAAGTAATTCGGGAGGTTGGTTTCCACCTGATGCTTTCGCCATGTTTTGCCACAAATCGACACTTTGTTTTGGATCGAACCCAGCTTGAGCCATGTACTCTAAGCCTACAATATCAGCTTCAGACTCTTGAGTTCGGCCATAAGGTAGAACAACACCGTATTGAACACCTAAGCCTAACGCAGCCATCGTCATACCCTGATACTGTTTGTATTCTGATGCGCCTAACGCGACGCTAGTAATAGATAGGCCAGTATTAGCGATTTGAGACTGAGATAGACGCTCATTACTGTGATCAGCGAGAACGTGCGCCACTTCGTGTCCGATAACCGTCGCCAATTGGTCTTGGTTAACCGCAACATTAAGCAAACCCGTGTAGACACCAATTTTTCCGCCAGGCAGGGCGAACGCGTTGACTTGGTCGCTATCAAAAACAACAACTTCCCATTCACTAAAGCCTTGCTTAGGAATGTGTTGAGTAATACTGTTCGCTACACACTGAACATAAGCGTTGGTTTTTGCATCTTTACTGATTGGCTGCTCTTTCTTCATTTGTTCAAAAGACTGTGCTCCAAGCTGAGACATATCTTGATCTGAAAAAAGCAGCAATTGGTTTCTTCCTGTCGGGGAAGCGCTACACGCGGTTAGGCCTGCAAGAGTGAGAAGCGAGGCAAACTTCGTCCATGACGTCATACAATATCCTCTGTGTATTCGGTTTTTATGCATGTTAACATCAACTTGCGTAATAACTAATAGCTGTAAGATAACTATTGTCTTTAAGAACATAGCTTTCTTTAAGATCAAGGACACCATTAGCTTTACTAAAGCAGCTCACGCACTAACAAAGTCAATAATTAAGGAACCCACATGAGTATTTGGAAAAAGCCCGTTGACCTAGATACCTTCAACGCGACCTCAAAAAATACCTTAATTGAGCACCTCAACATTGTTTATACCGAGGTTAACGACAACTCCTTGGTAGCAACCATGCCGGTTTGTCATTTTACGCACCAACCACTTGGCATGCTTCATGGCGGTGCGTCGGTCGTGTTAGCAGAAACGCTTGGCTCATTGGCGGCAAACTTCTGCGTTCCTGATGGTTACTATTGCGTTGGATTAGAGATTAATGCCAACCACGTTCGTTCGATGCGCGAAGGGCACGTTATCGGTACTGCCGAGCCTATTCACCTTGGTGTGTCTACCCAAGTATGGCAGATAAACATCACAGATGAGCGTCAACGCTTAGTCTGTACAAGCCGTTTAACCATTGCAGTGAAGAAGCACAAACGCTAATTCGGTAACAAAGGCTGGGACAGGAACCAATCCACCCTCAGTTTATGAACCTCATATACAAACTGTTTATTTTAGTTAGAGAAATCCATGGTCATAACGTTTAAAAGTGGAAAAGTCATTGCAACGGCGCATGAGTTGGTCGTTCGTTTGGATGGTGAGCATAGAGTTACACTGCAAGCACAAGTTGATGCGATTCAACTGATCGGAAAAGGGGCAAACGTTATTTCGGCCAATGGTTCTGAGTGCAAATGGTCGATTAAATTAGACAATGAACAACAGCTCCGCGACATCGCCACCGAAATCGGCTGCGATGTGATGTAATTACAGGTTATAACAGCGTTTATTCAAGCCTTTCGCTTCCTATTATGGCTGCTAAACCGACTCCTATTCATAATCTCTTCTTAAAAAATCATAAGTTCGATTGATTTTGACTCGTAAAATAGGGAAACTGAATTCAATATCCTTTGAATAAGTTTTCCTCTTTATGAGTAGCCCAAGACTTCGCGTTCAATTTGAAACCCTGTTTGAATTCTTTGATGGTAAAGATTCTGATGTTCAGCTCGACGACATAACAGATGTGCTCTGTTGTACCCGTCGTAATGCCAGAATGGTGCTTAACAAACTCGAAGAAGAGGGTTGGGTAGAGTGGTTACCTGCAGCGGGGCGAGGTAAGTTGTCTCAACTTATCTTTAAGCAGAACCGTTGTGATGTAAGCGAAAACCTAGCACGCCGCTACTTAGAAGAAGGTAAAATTGGGCAAGCATTGTCGGTACTTGACCACAATGCAGCCAAGCTGACTCAAGTGATTCAAAATTACTTGGGCGTACAGTATCAAGAAGGTGAACAAGTTATTCGTTTGCCTTACTACCGTCCACTTTCCATGCTTAACCCAACTAAATCGATGCGACGCTCTGAACAACACATCACGTGTCAGGTGTTCAGTGGGTTAACGCGCCTCGATGAGAACGATCAGTTACAGCCTGATCTCGCTCATTCATGGCAAAAGATTAATGACCACCAATGGAGATTCTTCTTAAGACCGGGGGTTCGTTTTCATAACGGAGAACCGCTGTTAACCAGTCACGTTGTGGATACGCTTCTGTTGCTCGAGCCACTCAATATGTTCTCTCATATTAAAGATGTCTCATCACCGGCCAATTGCGTGGTTGATGTCTTTTTAACGCGTCCCGATAAATACTTCCCACTCGCGCTAACTGAGTCAGTCGCAAAAGTGACTCTGCCGATGATTTTACGTGGTGAAGATTACGATATTCGCCCAATTGGTACAGGCCCTTATCGCATTGAAAAAAACGACGAAAAACAACTCGTGTTAACCGCTTTCAATGGATACTTTGGTTTTAGGCCGTTGATTGACCGCGTTGAAGTTTGGGTGGTCGATGAGGCTTATTCATCAATGGTTTACCCAAGCCTTTCTAAGCCAGTAATTGCAGACCGTGGTGACAGCGATGAAGTTGAACTTGATCCGGGCTGTACGTATTTATTATTGAATAGAAAGAAGGGCATCGCACAAGATCCAGCATGGGCAGAGTTCCTATCGAATGCTTTGAACGCTTCAGACCTGTTTGTGCATATTCCAAAAGAAACGGTTATCGATTTGGGTGTGCTGCATGCTTACGGAATCAAACCCGGTTGGTATGACATCAAGTTAAAAACACCAATTTGTCCACCAGCAAGCGCTAAACCAAGCGTGAGGTTGGCGTATCAATGCCAACACCCGATGTTTCCTACACTCGCTAAAGCCATCGTTACCGTGTTGAAGCAATATAATGTTGATGTCGAGCTTTTTGGTTACGAAACCGATCCTCCACACGCCGATAATGTTGATATTTGGATAAACCCAATGGGGATTGCCAACAATAGAGATGATGCGCTGGCCGGTTGGTTAATGGATTACAGTTTTCTCGATGAATCTAGTCCAGCAGAAGACTTCGACCAATGGTGTCACATGATTGATCGTTGGCGCTCGGGCGAGTTTGAGCAATTCCCAGCAAGACAACTCGGTAAACAACTTGTGCAAAGCAATCAGTTGATCCCGATGTTCCACTGTTGGCTAGGCGTAAACAAAGACCAATGCGGTACGCTGCAAAACGCTAAGTGTAATGCACTCGGATGGTTCGACTTTAGCCAAGTTTGGGTTAAACCTGACGTTGACTGAAACCAGAGATTACTCAATTAGGATAACGCAATGCAAACCGTGATTATCACATTTATTACGTTGGTGGCATTTGCTGCCAATTCTGTATTGTGTCGCTGGGCTTTGATGGATCAAACGATTGATCCTTTGAGTTTTTCGATCGTGCGCATCTTATCGGGTGCGCTTACCCTATTAATTTTATTAACCTTATCTTCAAACGCCAAACGCAAACAAGATAAAGCGGTCAACAACACACCGATGTATAGGAAGGTCCGTTCTCAGTTTGATTTGACCGCCATAGTGGCATTACTCGTTTACATGTTCGGTTTCTCGTTTGCCTATTTAACGCTAGGGGCAGGGCTTGGTGCTTTGGTCCTGTTCGTCGCGGTTCAGTTCACCATGATTACCGCACACTTGTTAGCTGGCAACAGAATGTCATTGTTAGAGTGGTGTGGTTGTTTGTTGTCTGTTTCTGGGCTCGTTTACTTACTCATGCCGACAGAATCGACAAGTTCGCCAGATATAACCTCCATTATATTGATGGCTCTGGCTGGAATTGGGTGGGGCATTTATACACTGGCGGGCAAGAAATCCACAAACGCGTTGCAATCTACGACTGCCAACTTTGGATTTAGCTCGTTAGCGACCCTTGTGTCACTAAGCTTGTTAGCTGTCATCCCTAGCGTGGCATCGCAAATATCCATCACTGAACAAGGTTTGATTTACGCAGTACTGTCGGGCTCAGTGGCTTCTGGCGTGGGTTATAGCTTATGGTATTACGTTGTGAAGAAGCTGAATACCGTCATCGCATCCATTGCACAGCTTTCCGTTCCAGTTATCGCGACACTTGGCGGCGTTTTGTTGCTATCTGAACCTGTCACCATGCAATTTGTTATCTCATCGACTGTCATTTTACTTGGGATAAGCTTGGTTCTTGTCGCCCCTAAACTTAAGAAACAAAGAGCTTAATCACTAACTACTATGGCTAAACCTAACAAGAAACAACCGACCAAAACGGTTCAGATATTCTGCGCTAAATGTAAGACACAACTTTTCAAGTATCGAAAAGGCGGCAAAGGTGCGCTCGTAAAGTGCTTTAAGGAACGTATCGTCGAAGATTTCACGACAGAACCATGCGTTTGCCCTGAGTGCGGTATCGAATTCGCACGAGATACTTTAGTTCGAGGCACGCCAGCATACAAGTTCATCGGTGGCAAAGTGACGATGAAGTAAACGATAGCTAAAAAATGAAAGCGCACGATGAAATAAAAAATGCCACAGCACATAATGTGTGTGGCATTGCAAATCTGTTATTGAAGTTGAGGTTCAAAGGCTACTATCAATGAACTCTGACTCGCCCTTGAAGCTTGAGAAGTAATAGCGAGGCTATCGCTCCTGTTGTATCGCAAAGCATGTCTTTCTGCGCGTCCCAAATATCACCTTGTGAACCAAGGAATGCGATACCTTCATCACCACCTGCAATCTCCGCATACCACCACTCAATAATTTCATAACCTGCTGCCACACTCATGATGGCAAATAAGGAAAAGAAGCAAGCCAATACCGGTTGTGCCAGTTTTTTACGAATCAAATACTCGGCGAGTGGGTAGGCATAAAGACCAATAGAGAAATGCGCCACGCGGTCAAAGTTATTGCGCTCAGATCCAATCAGGTTATTAAACCAATCAAAGGGGACTTCAGCGAAGGTGTACTTAGCGCCAATCGTATGCAGAACCAACCAGATAAACATCAGAACGTAAGCAGTCTTTGAAAAGGTCAGCTTGGTGGATAGCCACCATATCCCGACAAGAATACCGAGAGCAGGGACAATCTCAGCGATCCAAACGGCTCTTGAAGACGGAGCAAAGGCTGAAAAGAGAAAGATAACAAGATAGACAGCAGTTAGTGAGAGTAGAGGTCTATTTTGAGCAAGTGGCGTAATTGTCATCATCAGATCCTGTATTATTTTCATGTATAGTTACACAATAATGAACAGTGTTCAATTGTGCTCTAATCACCATATTTGTTGAAAATCGGCGTTATCGCCCAGTATCTAGACAAACGGTTGCGAGAGTTTCACAAAAGTTTGATTTACAACAAAGCGATCCTTAAAATCGTTGCATCACTACATAACAAGAAAGAAAAGTCATGAAACTGGAAACTGTCGATTACCTTGCTGACGACGCAGCAGAACAATTTGTTCGCTCTCTACGTGAAACGGGTTTTGGTGTTCTTAAGAACCACCCAATCCCGAAAGAGCTTGTTGAGTCAATTTACGAGAACTGGTACCAATTCTTCATTTCTGAAGAGAAAGAGAACTTCCACTTCAATGTTGAAACACAAGATGGATATTTTCCACCTTCAGTGTCTGAAGTTGCAAAGGGCCACACTGTAAAAGACATCAAAGAGTACTTTCACGTATACCCTTGGGGTCAGATGCCTGAACAGCTAAAAGAACAGATTCTAGATTACTACCAACGTGCTAATGCTTTTGCTCAAGAGCTGCTAGGTTGGGTTGAAGCGCATGCACCAAAAGAAGTACAAGAGAAGTTCTCAATCGCGCTTTCTGAAATGATTAATGGCAGCGAACAAACACTGCTTCGTGTTCTTCACTACCCACCAATGCAAGGTGATGAAGAACCAGGTGCGATCCGTGCTGCAGCTCATGAAGACATTAACCTTCTAACGGTTCTGCCTGCGGCTAACGAGCCTGGCCTTCAAGTAAAATCTCAGAATGATGAGTGGATTGATGTGCCATGTGATTTCGGTAACATGATCATCAACATCGGTGACATGCTACAAGAAGCGTCTGGTGGTTACTTCCCATCAACGACTCACCGTGTAATCAATCCATCAGGTGCTCGCCAAGAGAAATCACGTATTTCTTTGCCTCTATTCTTGCACCCAAAACCAGAAGTGGTTCTGTCTGAAAAGTACACGGCAAATGAATACCTAATGGAACGTCTAAGAGAGCTTGGCGTTATCTAATCAGTTAAAGCTTTTATCAGTTAAACTGTATATTCTTGAAGGCCAGCGTAATGCTGGCCTTTTGTATATCTGGTGCAACGGATTGATGTTTATTTGATTTGAAACTCGACAAACTGGCGTAAATCGCTTTCAATTAATAAGACACTCAAATGCATATGGTAACGGGCCCACTTTATTATGTTAGACAATCCAGAATCACCAAGTCATCAGGGTATTAGCTCTAATTTCCAAACACATATGGAAAACCCGTTACTTTGGCCAATTATGGAAGTGCTCAAACAAAAGCCAAGTGGATGGAAAGTGCATACCTTGGCAGCACACCTTAATGATCTCGGTTTGGTGCCAGTGTTAGATCCCGTACCTGAAAAAGAGCTGTTTAAGAAAAACTTCTTAATCATGAATGCGCTCTATCAATTGCAAGAGACCTTATATCCAGACAGTTGGTTGCAGGTTCAAGCCATGGACATTGAACTGATGAGCGGCCGTTATCATGGCAGCACTCATTCCATCGACCTCCAAGACCCATTACGTGACTACTACATAAACTGGCTCAACTATGAGGCGGATGAGGGGGAAGTCAAAAGGCTTTTGAACGAGTTTTGGACTCGATACAAGAAGTTTGTTGGTGGAAGTGAAACGGACATGGACCGAAGCCATGCACTCAGTTTGTTTGAGTTGCCAATAGATGCTACTCAACAAGAGGTTCGCAAAAGATGGCGACGCCTTGCGCTACGTTGGCATCCCGATAGGGATGAAGGCAACACAGCTAAGTTTCAGACATTGTGCGAGGCATGGCATGTGTTACGCAGATAACAATTCTCAAACTTAACTCACTTGATTTACTAAGATCTCAGAAGAAATAAGAAAGCCCCACATATGATTAGTGGGGCTTTGTGTTTATTGCTATTAACAACTAATAAGCCATAAGCCATAAGCCATAAGCCATAAGTCAGAAGTAATGAGCTATGACTTGTTTTTACTCACTCCGCTTTTATGCTCAAATGCATAATCGAGTACCTTACGAATGTATGGCGCGCCAACTTTTGAACCACCGTTACCGTGCTCAATAACCACTGTCGCAACGTATTCAGGATTATCATAAGGTGCAAACGCGGTATAAAGCGCGTGGTCGAGTAGGTGACGTGCTAGCTTCTTCGAGTTGTAAACCTGATCCTTCGCTAAGTCGAATACTTGCGCTGTACCTGATTTACCACCGCTCACATAGTCAGCGCCTTTGAAAGCTCTTCGACCACTGCCTCGGCTTCCGTTATTGACCAGTCTCATCGCATTGATTGGTACATCCCAAATCTCATCGGGCACTTCTTCAATTGATGTCATCTGCTCAGGCATAACGAGCGTTTGCGTATCGAAATCTTCTCCATGATCTAACGTTGCCCTTAGGATGTGGGGAGGCATTACCTTACCGTGATTCACCAATACAGACGTTGCTTTAGCGAGTTGCAATGGAGTCGATGTCCAATAGCCTTGTCCAATACCAATCGGCACGGTGTCACCTTGATACCATGGCGTACGGTAGCGCATCATTTTCCAATCACGAGTTGGCATGTTGGCGTTGCTTTCTTCGTAGATATCGATGCCTGTCGGCTTACCAAAACCAAAACGGTTCATCCACGTTGAAATGCGGTCGATACCTAAATCAAAGGCCGTTTGATAGAAGAATGAATCCACTGATTCTTCAATTGCTTGTGTAACATCAACAGGCCCGTGACCCCAACGCTTCCAATCTCGCCATGCTTTCGAGTTGGGTTTAGAACCGGGAATCTGCCATGAACCATGATCGTCACGAATGGTGTGTTCAGAGATAACATGTTCTTGCAGACCAGCAACGGCCATAAATGGTTTGACGGTCGAAGCGGGTGGGTACACGCCCAAGGTTGTTCTATTTACCAATGGGTGGGCAGGATCATTCAATAACGTCTGATAGTTTTTACTCGAAATGCCGTCCACAAACAGGTTTGGGTCATAGCTAGGGCTCGATGCCATTGCTAATACACTGTTATCTTTAGGATCAAGAATCACAGCACTACCAGTTCGGTTATCGAGTTGGTCGAACACGTATTTTTGCAGTTCAATGTCGATGTTAAGGACAATGTCTTTACCCGCGACTGGCGGTACATATTTAATGGTTCTGACAATACGGCCGCGACTATTTACCTCAACTTCTTGATAGCCTTTTGTGCCATGAAGTATGTCTTCGTAATATCGTTCGACACCAAGCTTACCGATAACCGTTGTTGCTTGATAATTCGATTCTTTGTCTTGTTCATCAAGCTTTCTCAAGTCACTGTCGTTGATATGAGCGACATACCCTAAGACGTGGGTAAGGATCTCGCCACTTGGGTAAAAACGCTTGAGATTGGTATCGATGGATAAACCTGGGAATTGGTACTGTTGAACTGAAAACTTGGCGATTTCTTCTTCGCTCAGATCTTCCAAAATGGTCACAGGCTTAAAACGACGTGTATTGTGATAACGCTTTTTGAAACGCTCGATTTGTTCATCATCAAGAGGGATGAATTTGTTGAGCTTACTGAGCATGGTGTCAACATCATCCGTTTTCTCTGGAATCATGATTAAATCAAAGATGAGTTGGTTTTCAGCGAGTAATACGCCATTGCGATCGTAGATCAGCCCACGCGTTGGCGCGATAGGGAGTACCTTGATTCGGTTACCGTCAGCTCGAGTTTGGTAACTTTTGAAGTCTTGAACTTGGAGCCTGTATAGGTTTCCAATTAAAACGAAGGTAAAGACCATGATCCCTACAAACGCAACGATGACTCGATTTCGAAACAGGTTTACTTCACTTTTATGATCACGCATTTTTACGCGTTTGTGGTTCATCAAAACCTCAGGCTTTTACATTTAGTTACACTTCGTGGTGTCGGGACTTTATCCGAATATCACTAGGGCTTTGTAAAAGCTGTGTCATGATTATTGGTATTTCAGAGATTAATCAACGGGCTCTTCTCCGCTTAGATG
>NZ_MCZK01000045.1 GCF_002875945.1 Vibrio lentus | reverse complement strand
TCTAAGCGGAGAAGAGCCCTAATAGTAACTCATGATCGAACGAGTCTTGCTCCCATCCACATTGAGATTTTGTATAAAGGTATTGGTTTCCTTTTGGCTTCTCATGCTTCGAGTTGATATCTGTGACGGCAAAAACGTTTGGGGCAATTTCAGTCGTTTTATTGATGAAGACTAACCGATCATTATTATTTTTTAGGAGATCAGCATTGATGCCAACATCACTTTTAAATCCATAAGATCGAAAGTAATAATTCTTTTCTTCGCAGTTTTTTAAATACACTTTCGCTTTGGAATTATGCTCAACAAAAGCGACAGTTCCATTGCAGTGATCATGGTGTCTGTGTGATATAACGGCTAAATCGACATCTTCAATATCAACATCCAATAGAGCAGCATTTTGGCAAAACGTACTGCCGCTTCCCATATCGAATAATATCTTTGACCACTCAGTTTCAATATACAGTGACAGCCCTCGCTCAACGGCTAGATCTTGCCTTTCATCTAATCGGGTATTATCTACCAATGTCGTTATTTTCATGGCTTCCTTCAGGCTCTTTCTAACGCATACGCCTAGAGAATAATATCGGCTCCCTTATCGAGGGTCTACTGCACCCCTGTGGTACTGAGATCAGAGGTGGAGAATAGCGCTGTTCCGAATCAATATGGAACAAACTCCTACGTTCGTAGTGTCAAAATTAACGTCCAATTTTCAGGACTCAATACGCATTTTGGAAGGTAAATATTACGTTTTTGCATAGTATCTACAGTATAAGAAAGCTTTACGACTGACCCAATTTCACGAGGTAAGAAACTACTTTTCAAAGCTATGTCGCAAGCAAAACCATTAAAACGCAAATGACCACCTGATACTTCAAACGAGCTACCGCGGAATTGCCACCATAACGTTGAGATTTTTGCTGCTGCCGCGACGCAATATATCAGCCCAATAGTTTGCAGTAACGAATGCTCACCACCTGAGAGCCAATAGATAATCGCTAGTGCGACAGCAATAAACGACAACTCTGAAAATACATATTTAATAAGATTTAATTGGATACGACTGTCCATGATTCCTCTTGGTAATACAGTATGGTGAAGGTGTGAACAACTTAGTTGTTAAACGAAAAACTAACGTGATAGTAACTCGCCATATTCGTTTTGGTGACCGATTCAGCGAACTTAGGATCTGAACCTTTGACCAACCTTACTTCCATATTGTGTCCTTGTTTTCAAATCATATCTGAATACCGCACAAAAAAAGTGCCACATATATTGAATCATTTTTAGGTACATTCTGGTTTCATTTCCTCCCATTGGGTATCCCATTCTTCGCCTAACAAATTAGAAAGCTTTTCACAGTCGTATAGATAGCGAAGACTTTCTTTACAGTACGCAGTAAGTATTTCAGTTAACTGAGCAGACACTTTCTCGCTATCTTTGAGTTTTCCGTACATCATCAAACCAGTCCTAAAGGTGTCCTGATCGAGGTCAGACGCTTGCTTCGATAACATCCCAAAGGAAATAGCGTTCATAGACAGGGTTAATGCAATCGCATCGCCTTCATCTCCCTCTAATTCACAAGCACTATAACGAGCTAACAAGTTCGATGTTTTTATTAATGGGGCAAGATCATCTGTGTTTGCATGTTTGTAAGTTTCAAAACCTTGCCGCACCGCAGCTTTATGACTGTCTTTAATACTCACAACATAGTCTGTCAAAACATGTAAGCTCGCATATGCGCCTAACCCGAAAGCCACAATGAACACGGCGATTAATCTGATCACTTATCTCTCCTAAAAGAACCTTATGCTGGTCAATTTTAAACGGTGTTCCATTGTAGGTAAGCCTTAGGGTCACTTTACCCTCACGAACAGTTCCGTTGGTGGTTGTGCGTTCACACATATTATTGTCAGTGGTGTTAATACGGCGACCTAACCACTCAAGTAGATGGTACAAATTGGGGACTACTAGGAATTTTAGGGAACGACTCGGAATTACTGGAGCCTAACCATTGAAGTTCACGGCCAGCGAGGAAGAAGACAACAAAGCCAATTGATACAGCGATGACAAATCCCTTTTTCATAATCTAGTCGCCTTCTTATAAAAACTAGAAGAACCCTAACATAATGAAAAGTAATGAGTTAGCCAAAATAATATCAACTTTGATGTATACCACAGATTGCGTTTGGATCTTTGTTCAACCGACGAACGGATTCTGCATCTTAGGTTGAGCGCCCTTCTGGAAAAACGCTTAACTCGGTCTGTAATTCACACCAGTTCGCTTTGTAGTTTGTATAAATCTGAGCATCAATTTTGACAGGAATATCGACATCGAACGTTGATATCGCCAACTCGATATTTTCAAGAGGTTCACCTTGAACTCTGAAACCAAGGCTTGATCCACAATTGGAGCAGAATGTTCGTGTTGTGCCGTTTGGTGCGACAAACTCTTTGAGTCGATCTTTGCCTGAAAGCCAACTTAAGCCTTGTACGCCAACTAACGTACCGAAAGCGGCGCCATGAAATTTTCGGCACATCGAACAATGGCAGTTTGCTGCTTTTTCGCTGAACCCTTCAACCGAAAAACGAACACTTCCACACAAACACGAACCTTTAAAATCTGTACTCATCCTGAGCCTCCTTCCCTTTCATATACTGAGTTAACCCACTGGTTAAAGTAGGCTTCTAACCATTTAACGCATTGCGCCAATATTGCACCGTTTTATCAGACACAGAACCGGTTTCATTCGCTGTTGCGATCAAGAAGTCACATAAGTTGGTCGCAACCTCTTCATTGCCTAACAAGTATAAACTGCGAATGACTCGTGTTAGTCGAAGCTGGTTATGGTCATGATTTTTAAGCCATACATGGTTCGCAGGGCTACGTGGCAACAATGACGATATCTCACTTCCATCTCGCTGCATTCCCCAAAACTCAAGCATCAGGTCAAGCACTTGTAGGTGAGCAGTGCGAAGATCTTCAGAATTAGCAAAAATCGCCCTGTCTTCTTGAGTAACCAACGGGGCATGTTGATTAAACTTAGTCCCTTCATCGATTGGGAAAAACACTTGGATGTACTTATGGTCATGCTCCAACCAAAAGTGATTGTAAGCTAACAACTGTTCAATATTACGACCAAACTTGTCTGGCACTTCACCAGAGATAAAGCGAGCAATCTCACTCATTTTTAAATCCTACTGACCAGTGTGTTAATAACTGAGTACTAAAACCTGAACGACTAAAAGAGATAGGTAATATATGCACCGACAGATTACATCTTTCAAAGAAAAACCCCTTCAGAAAGCGTCCTTCGGTGCATACAATTTCAAGCGACTGACATAAATGACTAGCGTAAGTCGCTAACATAAGAGACTAACGCAAGCGTCTCAACACAACCTGCTGGTCGAGCTCATTCTGATAGTCCGTGTAATCCAGCCCTTGATCAAATATGTACTCAGTGACAAGAGTACGAATGCACTCAACCAATGTGCTTGCTTGCCAAGGCTTCTCAAAATAACGGTCGATGCCTGCTGCATTAATCGCATTGATGGTATCAGTATGAGTGGCCTGCCCTGTAAGAAGAATTTTCTTTGTATTCGGAAAGCGGCTGTCATGGAACACTTCAGTAAGTAACTCCACACCCGTTTTCCCTGGCATCACATGATCAGACACGATGACGGTAATGTGTTCGCCTTCTGCGTCAAGTTCATCAATGAGATCAAGCACTTCTTGCGCTGATTCACAATCTTCAATATTCAGCCAACTCGCCAGCGGCTCTAAATCTTGTACCACTGCGCTCAGTACTTCTCTCTGGTCATCGACACAGATTAAATTAAGCTTCTCCATGTTCACCCTCTATTGGTAACTTGATTCTAAATACAGTTTTAGAAGCATCACTTTTCACAATGATACTTCCGCCATAACCCGCCACAATCCGCTTAACTATTGATAAACCCAAGCCCAATCCAAACGATAAACCACCTTTTTTAGTGGTGAAGTTGGGCTGAAATATCTTTCTACGAGTCACCTCGTCTATCTCAGGGCCGTTATTCGTAATCGTAACTAATATTCTTTTCTTACTTAATCTGGTTTGAATTTCTATTGCAGCATCGTCTGAATTCGACATTGCATCACAAGCATTCTTTACAATGTTGAGGCTTTGTTGCGTAATT
>NZ_MCZK01000044.1 GCF_002875945.1 Vibrio lentus | reverse complement strand
GAATTACGCAACAAAGCCACTTCACGATAAACGTTATATAAACGGAGACTAGGTGCTTCGAAGAAACGACTACTACTAAACATCACTAAATTATTATTCTGCTCTTTATTGTTAGTTTTACTGTAATCTGGGGTGCAATTTGATTGTTCCATCTGATGACAAAACTCTTCATAACTGAAGTAATACGCTAGATAATGTCCAACTTTAACAGCGTTATTATAGTAAATTCTAAACTCCCCACGCTTATCAGCCATCAAATGATCAAAGTCAAGCTGAAACATATCGCTGTCTGGAATGCCAAACTGCTGATGCATACCTTCAATTTCCAAAAGGCAACTTTTAAGATTATCTCCTGTAAATGATTCAAACTCATGTACTTGATAACTATCAGGTTGATGATCTCCATACTTGAGTCGATTCGAAAAACTGTAAACGGACTCATATCTATCGTAGAAGATCTTTCTCAGATTATCGAAATTACATTCAGCAGTTTGATTTAGGAGAAACTCTGACAAATCATCGTTAAAGTATCGGGTGATCAATAGTTGCTTGTAGCGGGAAGGCGTTGTAATTTCCCTCTCCCAACGGCTTACCGTTACGTTATCAAGGGACTCAAAGGCATCACTTCGGAATTGTTTTAACTTTGTAACAATTTCCGATTGAGTTAACTTGTGTTCTTTTCTTTTTTTCTTGAGGTAGCTTGCAAACATAGATTCTATACCAAGTAATTAAAGACCATACAGTTAACTGTATGTATAGCTTGTTGACCAAAAGAGCTGACTTGCTCAAAGATTTACCTAGACTATCATTTTATAAAAGCCCAGTCGAAGTGAGTAAATGTCAGAAATAATAAAAACAAAGCAATAAATAATTAGGACTCATCTGCCCTATTTCCCATCTACTATCTTTTTAATAACTTTGCTACGTAAATCAGCTCAGATCCATTTCGTTTTTTCTTATTCAATAATGGTGATTTTTAGAAATACTTAGGTCAATTCACACAGATCGAACACCTATAATACTAGAGTTAGGTATTTGTCATGCTTTAGATATCAAAGAATATAAATGCTTCTCTAGTATAGGTTTCATTTATAGTGAGTTTTCATGGAAGTATAACTATTAGTCAATACTTTATTGACAAGATATGCCGACATTGACACTCTATAATGCTGCGTTGATTTTGCCGCACTAGCTGCCCTGCAGTTCTAACTTTTTCAAGATAGGTAAAAGATGAACTACCCAAGTACTCTTCCAGCACCTCACAAAGCACTTCTAATCAAAGTGATTGATATCCTGTCTCAAGATCCTCGAATTTGTGGCATTGCCGCTAGCGGCTCTTTTGGATCTGACTCGATGGACAAATACAGCGACTTAGACTTTATTATCGCAATCAACCCAGCCGACTACGAAAGCGTGATGCAAGAACGATTCAACATTCTTGATAACATTGGCGGTAAAGTTGCGGCATTTACTGGTGAACACGTTGGCGAGCCACGCTTAATTGTGTCGATATTTGGCCCAGAACCAGTACACGTTGATTTCAAATTTGTCTCTCTACCAGATGCAGCAGTTCGAGTTGATAACAACCACGTGTTATGGGAACGAGATAGCTTGTTAACCGATGTATTCAGTACCGCTGAACCGCGCTATCCACAACCAGATCCGCAATGGATTGAAGATCGCTTCTGGATCTGGACGCACTATGCGGCAACCAAAATAGCTCGCGGGGAATACTTCGAGACGGTCGAATTCCTCTCCTTCCTTCGTCAAAACGTATTGTCTCCGTTAGCACTCAAACAAGCTGGATTAACACCATCTGGCGTGAGAAAAATTGAATCTCGTTTACCAGAGTTTGTACAGGCACTTGCGCAAACAGTTTCAATGCCAGAGCGTGATGCTTTAATTCCTGCGCTAAAACAGGCGGTAAAGCTATACCTCGAGTTAAGGGGTAACGAACAAATTACAATCGATGAAAAAGCGCAGTCTTTCTGTCTTCAATATGTGGAAGGTGAACTGAGCTAATTCGCACCAAATGAATCCATCTAAAGGGTTCAGTTGTTCATCAACCAAAAACGCCGAGAGTGATTTACTCTCGGCGTTTGTATGTTGTCCTTTGTAATCTGTTCACCGCTTTTTGTTCGCTGTAAGTTATTCGCTATAGCCTTTAAACAGCCCTTCCCACCCGCAATAAAATCCTCCCTACCAAAACCTCCCCTAAAGTAGTACCATTTATCGTATCTCATTCTTAATGGTATCTGGGTCTTATGAAGCTTTTAGTCGATCGCACTGGTGAACAGTTTTTAGAAATTCTGAAAGAGTCGGGAGACAATCTGACGGTTCAATTCATTAGTAATGAAGGCAATCGAAAGGGTAAGCCATTCCAAGATAACTTGAGTGGTTTGTTCCTCACCGGTTGGAAGCCTCGCACGACCTCAACTGCCATTGGCCTAGAACGCTTTAAACAAGGCAAGCTGCAAGACCCGAAAGTCAGCTTTGCATTACACCAACTCTACCCGCTCGGCCGAAATGTAAAATTACCCTCTGGCGATATCGCCTCAGTCGCAAGTTATGCCAATACCCACAGCGATGGCTACTACATGTTTGTGCGCCTTAACAATGAATTGAAACGCCTAAAGATGACGCCAGAATGGGAACTACTTCCTTCTGTTGTGAGATTAGCTCTACCTTATTACCCAGCACCAAGAAGCCAGCAAGAACTCGACAACATTGATGACTTTGATGCTTGGGCGGGCGGGTTTTAATATTCGTCTACCTATGTCCTTTAGACTATAAACCTCAATTATTATCAAATAATTTTTGATAATAATTCAAACGTAGCGCGGTTTATCGTTTTGAATATTACTACTATTATTTATCCATCGACACAGACGAGAGCTCAATAAACATAGACCCGCTATTGAGCTAATAAGCCCTGTGACAAAGAACAACACCATTTCGGTGAACTCAATAATATAGGTAACGAACATGACTCAACTGACTATCATCGCAAACATCGTGGCTAACGAAGACAAAATCGAATTGGTTAAAGCAGAACTACTAAAGCTGATTGATATCACTCGTGCAGAAGAGGGTTGCATCAACTATGACCTTCACCAAGACAATGAAAACCCAGCGCATTTCACTTTCTACGAAAACTGGACGTCTCGCGAACTTTGGCTGACACATATGGGTAATACTCACCTTGCTGAGTACATGGCAGCAACGGAAGGTTGTGTTGCGTCATTCACACTGAATGAGATGACAAAAATCGCTTAAATCCGTATTCCAAGCCCTTAATTTGAAAGCCCTGCTGAATGTCAGCGGGGCTTTTCGTTTCAACATTTTTCCGCCTAGGCTTATTTATCTCAATTACAGTTTTAAACGAGGCTGAATAAAGTCGATAAATGCTGAGATACGCTTAGAAACCGATGACGACTTGTAGAACACCGCATTCACCAGTTCTCTGTCTGTGTGATTCAGTTTCACGTGTTCCAATACAGGAACCAGTCGACCTTCTGCAATATCTTGCTGCACCATAAAGCCCGACAAACACGCAATGCCATTTCCTGCTAACACTAACTGCCTGACGGTTTCACCACTGCTGGCTTTGACGTTGGGCTCAATATAATAATGATTAGGCAGCGGCCATTGATTCAGCACCTTATTATCCGAAAAACCCACAGTAAGATGACTACTCAGATCGTCTGTCTTTTGTGGAATGCCACGCTTTGCCAAATACTCTGGTGAAGCGACCATATATAACAAACTCTTACCCAGTGGTCGCGCGTGGAGCGTTGAATCGGCTAACTTACCTATTCGAATCGCGACATCGGTGCGCTTTTCTAACAGATCAACAAAGCCTTCATTCGAGGTTAGCTCGAGCTCGATATCTGGATAAGCTTCATTAAATGATTGCACCAAAGGCACCAACTGATGAAATACAAATGGGCTGGCTGCATCGACTCTTAATCGGCCTTTTGGCAGCTCTCCACGCGAGACAATCTCCTCTTCAGCGCTCTGAATCATCTGCAAACCAAGCCGAACAGAGTCGACAAACTGGCGTCCTTCTTCGGTTAGCTCAACACGTCTTGTAGTTCGGTTAAATATCGATACGCCCAATTGAGATTCAACCTTGCTGACTGAGCGAGATACCTTCGCCACCTGCACATCCAACGCTTCTGCTGCCGCTGAAAAACCGCCAGCATCGACCACGGTCAACACCATTTCCAAATCATCTGATCGCGTTAGCATAAGGATCCTTATCTATTCTCATCTTGGCTGAAGTTACTAGACTGCTTAGTCGATTGAACGTTTTATCTGTTGAGCACCTAACGGATTAAGTAGCTCAAAACCTACCATTGACTCCCTCTAACATTATTGCAGATAACACAAAAGTTATTTGTTAATAGTGGCATTTTTCACAAATATATTTTACTCGATAATCCTCGCCATCAAACGAAGCGCTCTTATTGCAGCCATAAACTGCTCCCCTTTATCGCGCTCGATACTTAGCACAGAATAGTAAGAGAGATGATTATGCCCTTAGCATTACTCGCATTGACGCTCAGCGCCTTTGCCATCGGAACCACAGAATTTGTCATCGTAGGCTTGATTCCTACCATGGCGACCGATTTGAATGTATCACTGCCATCAGCTGGACTCTTAGTGAGTTTGTACGCGTTGGGCGTAGCGATTGGCGCGCCTGTACTTACGGCATTAACGGGAAAATGGAACCGTAAATTGGTGCTGTTAACCGTGATGTCTCTGTTTGTTGTCGGTAACTTATTGGCATGGCAGGCTCCAGGCTACAACACATTGATCGCGGCACGTATTCTTACTGGTCTTGCTCATGGTGTGTTCTTCTCGATTGGGTCGACCATCGCAACAGGATTGGTCTCTAAAGATAAAGCAGCGAGTGCAATCGCAATCATGTTTACCGGTTTAACCGTCGCTTTAGTAACGGGTGTCCCGCTGGGTACTTACATCGGCCAAACATTCGGCTGGCAAGCAACCTTCTTGATTGTTGCCGTGCTTGGTCTTATCGCTCTGATTGGCAGCGCTATCTTGGTTCCTAACAACCTTAAACAGCCACCAGCCGCTAAGATTTCAGCACAATTAAAGGTACTAACTCAACCCCGCTTATTGTTGGTGTACGCCATCACAGCGCTTGGTTACGGCGGCACATTCACAGCCTTTACCTTCCTTGCTCCAATACTTGAAAACGTGTCGGGATTTGATTCAAGCTCAATCAGCTTAATCATGTTGGTTTACGGAGTTTCAGTCGCGGTAGGTAACATCTGGGGCGGTAAGATGGCCGACAAAATGGGGCCAATTAAAGCACTGACGGTCATCTTCTCTGGTCTGGCAGCGATATTAATGGTGTTCAACTTTACTGCAGTTAACCCATACGCGTCAGTGGCTACTATTTTAGTTTGGGGTGCATTCGCATTCGGCAATGTTCCGGGGCTGCAAGTGTATGTCGTCAAACAGGCAGAGAAATACACACCAGACGCAGTAGATGTGGCATCTGGGCTCAACATTGCCGCCTTCAACGTGGGTATCGCGTTAGGTTCGTGGGGCGGTGGTTTGATTGTTGCGGGGTCAGGATTAATGAACACCCCATGGGTCGGCGCTGTGATTGTTGTAATTGCTCTTGGATTAACTCGATTCAGTGGTGCGCTGGATAAGAAAGATCGACAAATAAACGCTTCCATCCAAAACGTTTAAAATAAACCTCCCAAATAAAAGTGGCGAATAGACAGTCTATTCGCCACTTTTTTATCTATTTCACTTATAAGTGCATCGCTAATATCTGATATAAGTTAACCAATATTGCACTAGCAATAAAGCAAATAGATACTACTTAATATAACGTTTTAATGTTTATTTGTTATTTAACTTAATTTTTAATAACTTGTTAGGTTATGTTGATTTAGATCAATATTAAATTAAAACAATGGCATTTAACAAAAGCAAAGCTAAATTTATTAAGTTTTCACCCAATTGGGTGATGATAAAGATATCACTTGGTGACTAATATCTATTTAAGATAGCGAAAAATATCACACAATATTATAGCTATCCAATTGCTGTAAATTTAAGGGATGATAAATGCAGATATCAGAAAACGCTATTCCGTTGGATAATGGATTCAATAAGTCCCCCTCTGAATTTGAAGAAGAAATCAGAAAAGGTCTCATCGAAATGGGGGTTGAACATGTCACTTTAGTTATCATGTCAAAAAATCAGAACCCAGTCTTCAAATATATTGAAGGTCTTAGTGGTCGAATCTCAATCTCCAAGCGAGTCACCGAGAAGCTAGACAACTACCTCGCTGTAGCCTCACAAGAGGAAAAAGGGCAAGTATGCCACGGCCGAGATTCAATTATTGATAACCGAATTTTTGATCATGAGAAACTATCAATTGTAGAGAGTAACCTTAACTTTTACTCCATCTATGAAGACCTTTCTTACCATTACGAAATTGCGATCATTTTCCATAGCGTCACTGCCCTTAAGCCCGACGAATTTCGCCAACTTGAACTTATCTGCGACATCACTATCGCTTGGGCAAACTCTTGGATTGCTCATCACACTATGCTATTGCATTGGGCCCGCTACGCTGAACCTACAACCACGCACATCCCCCCTATCCTTACCAAGTCAGAACTTGATGTGATGGAGCTAATAATCAAAGGGTTAACAGGGTCAGAAGTGGCGCAAGTACGCAGTGTTTCCAAAGAAACAGTGAGAACGCAGATCAAAAGTATTCTTCACAAAACTCAGTGCAAAAACCAAAATCAACTGATATCTCGCTTTGGGAAAGGTCAATGGTTGATGAATCAAACAACCCGTTCAGCCTACACGTAATTCCTAAGAAAAAGCAATAAGGTAGGGTACTTATGTCACACCACCTTCCATCTCCATATATCTGTTTAATTACTAGAGATGCTGTTTTATCTCGGGTCGTAAGAGACATTTTGAAATTTTCATTCCCATTGAATCAATTTCAATTTCTCGAGTCATTTTCTGAACTTGATATCAGTTATAAAGGCATCGTCATTTATGATAGACAGACCATACCCATGCCAAACAAGTGTGGCTTATCTATCGTAAATAGACAGGACAAGTGGATTGCGATCAATACCATCAACTCTAGTTGTTACGATTATTTGCAACTTGGATTCCTTGGTCAGATTGAAACCAACCATTTTGAATTTTTACCCAAAGCA
Source organism: Vibrio lentus (assembly GCF_002875945.1). Taxonomy (GTDB): domain Bacteria; phylum Pseudomonadota; class Gammaproteobacteria; order Enterobacterales; family Vibrionaceae; genus Vibrio; species Vibrio apostichopi. The sequence goes on along the minus strand of NZ_MCZK01000044.1, from coordinate 1,952 downwards.
ATTAAGTCAATCCAAGAGGGTGAATTATGGTTTCCGCGCCATGTTATGGAAAGTTTTATAATCGATTTATGTATTAACGATACAGAAAAAATACCGATTTCTATCACAGAAAACGTCACAGAGAAATTTTCATTAACGAAAAAAGAAAGACGTGTTTTTGAGTTAATGTTGCAAGGGTTTTCGAACATTCAAATAGCAAAGGACACAAATGTAAGCATAAATACCGTAAAAACTCATGCTTACAATGTAATGTCTAAGTTAGATGTTCACTCTAGATACGAGTTATTTGCAAAAGCACATAAATTAACCGTTTAAAATTAGCACTCTTTTCATACTTATTTATTGGATATATCACCCATCTTTGCGAGGCATATATCTTAACAACAAATTATTATCTAGTTGTTGTCAGTAATAACACAGGTAATGAGGGAATAATTATGAAAAAGTTAATGATAGCAGTAGCGGTAGCAGGAGTGATGTTTAGTGTAAATGGTTTTGCAGCATCAAATAGCGCATCTCCAGTAAGCTTCCAGGAGGTTGGGTTTCAATACAGTAATGATGCTCTGTTTGCTAACGCAAGTAACAGCGATGGTGCACATATTCGTATGGAAGGCACTATCCCACAACGTTGTGTGCTCAACTTACAGGCAGAAGGGCAAGCAAACTCAGTAAATGGCGATATCCGTTTAACAGGTATGCTTGATGACAGTAAAAACACAATACTAGGCCTAACCAGTAAACCTGTAGCTAAACTTCGCGCGTGGTGTAACTACGGAAAATCAATGGATGTCGATATGACCGCAACACCATTCAAAATGACTCGTTTTGGCATGGCCATTGGTAAAGAACGCATCGATTACACATTACAAGCAAATCAAACCGATGTTTTCGATACGAGCAACGCAAGTGATGGCCTGTTTGGTCATACAACAGGCAACTTCAAAGTCAAATGGAGCGGTAAACATCAAGAAAACAAAATTGCTGAAATTCCTCTTTCTATCACAACAGAAGGTGCAGCTTTAGCAAGAGCAGGTAACTATCGCTCAACTGTGTATGTGAAACTCCAAGCAAAAACTTGTCACGCATTTTGCGGATTTTAGTTCATAAATTCGAGCCCACTAAAGTGGGCTCTTGTCACCAAGGAAGGGCTTTATGAAAACAACTATTTTAATTTTTAGCCTATTACTGCATCACGTCGCTGCCTTTTGCTATGAAATAACGCCCATGTACCAAGAGATGCAAGAGTTTGGCAGAAAAGCACTGACAAGCTACACCATCAATAATACTCAAGACCGTTCACTTCCAGTAGAAGTGGTCGTATACGATGTGACCTATGACGAAACAGGAGAAGTGCTCACATTAAATGAAGACAGCTTTCTAATTCTTCCCCCTCAAATTATGGTTAACCCCTTAAGTTCACAAAAAATTCGAGTTCGTTATATCCCAAGTGATGCTCTCACCACAACAAAATTGTATCGAATTGAATTCAACGAATTAGAAGTGAAAGGCCAAGAAGATAAAGAAAGTAAAATCAAAACACTACTGAGTTTTTCAACCCTCGCCTTTGTCTCACCAAACGCCTTAGAACCAACAATGAAAACCTCGCTCAAAGACAACAATATCATCGTTGTTGAAAACACAAGTAAAGTGCTCGTCAACCTACTTCAATCAGTGTTCGAACTGCAGACCAGTGATGGAAAAAAAGACCTTCCTTGGAATGAGATTGATACAAAAACAAGTGGTTACTTGATGCCAGGTGCGACCGCACATTACCCAATCCCAACGATTCTCGGCAATGTGAGTGGCATATCTGTAAAGCAAGAAAAATAACATTGAATTAAAAGCTTATACATTTTTAGTACTAGGAGGGGAACATGATCCGATCTTACGCAGCCCTCCTGTGTATCTCTTTATGTTTATTTGTAGAGCCTAGCGGCTTTGTTGCGTAATTC
>NZ_MCZK01000043.1 GCF_002875945.1 Vibrio lentus | reverse complement strand
CCTGATTCGCTTGGCGTGACTGTAAACTCACCGTCATTGGTGTACTTATCATCTACCACGCTACCAGTGTCATTCGCTAAAGCTATTGTCGGTGCATCTGGAGCTGTTGTGTCTAACGTAAAAGACACTTCTTCTGTCAAAGTATTACCAGCTCTATCGTTCGCGACAACCTTCCATGTATATTCGTCATCAGCTAATGGCTGAGTTGGAGCCAGAACTGACCAACTACCATCATCGCCCATGATTACTGTTCCGGTATAAACAGAATCCTTGGCAGAATCCAGTAGCTCAACTGACATAGAAGAGCCAAGTTCAATAGTGCCGTTTAGTCCCATAATATCAGACACGAACACACCATCATTCAGACTAATTGAAAAGTCACTTACTAGTGAATCTCGAACGACCGATATGGTCTCTGTGCCCGAGTTCCCTGCAGTATCTTCAGTCGTGAATATAATAGTGTTTTTCCCTTCCACTAAGCCCAACACTTCAATATCCCAACGGCCATTAGATAAGATGTCATCCTCGAGTAATATCGAAACACCATTTAAGAGCACACTTGTGATAATAGAGCCAGAATCTATCCTTCCTTGAAGAGTTACACTGTCACCCCTCAATATGTTATCACCATCAATAACAATATGACCTTCGCCATCAATACTATCCACCGTCATTATTGGCGCAACAGTATCGCTTACAGCGTTGAAAGTAACAGATTCTATGTTTCCGGCAATATCAACGAAGTTGATGGTAACTTTATTGTTGCCTTCGGAAAGCTCGAGTTGATAATCCCAAAGGCCGTTCTCATCAACTGAGCCGTCATAGACTTTTTTATTATCAATTAGAATCGTAAATGAAGTACCTACATCAGTTGCACCATTGAGTGCTACCTCTCTATTCTGTGCATTGCTATAGACATCGTCAATATTATCTAAATCTGTTTGTTGATCTCCATCAATTGATATTTCCAACTGATCAAAGTCCGTCTTAACGAAAATACTTTGATTAATTGAAGTGGAATTTCCAGCGTTGTCCCAAACTGTGATCGTTAAATCGTTGTTTCCAACATTTAAAGGAAGTCCGTAAATGATAAAACTTCCTCCAGACTTAGAAGCTGAAAATGTCTGGCCGTTTACAGAGACCCTCAGATAATAATATTCCGAAGAAGTTGTAGGCGTAAAATTCAACGATACGAGCTTTTTGTTAACAGCGAACGATTGATCTACCTCTAAAGGCGTCCCATCAACTAAAAAGTCCGTGGAAGCCATTTCGTTAATGTGAGAATCAACCCTCACACTCACATTACTATTAGCCGTGTTACCAGCTTCATCGACAAAAGACCATTCAAAAACATAAGTTCCATCTGTAGGTAATGATTCTGGTACTCTCCAGTTACTAGAAACACTTATATCATTCACTTCGAGTAAATAATCATTAGGCCCCCTTACCACTACACTTGCTGTTATATCTTTATCTGTAACACTCGTGCTTCTATTGAACGTAAAGGTTAGATCTTTGTGGTTCGTTAAATTATCCCCCCACTGAGAAGAACCCGGGGAATGAGAATCTGAACCGTAGTCCAAGTCCACAAAAGTTCGAATCGTACGGTCAACAGTGATCGTTCCTGTTTCAGTAACTATGTTACCTGCGATATCTTCATACGAAATGGTATAAGGATGAGCTCGCTCAACAATCGTACCTATCTCAATTTCCCAATTACCGCTTGCATTAAGCTGTTGGGTAAACTCCATGTTATTGATATGGATAGTTACGCGACCAGCTTCAGAAGCTGTTCCTTTAAAAACCAATTTATCAGCATCTGCATTCAGGTACTCATTACCATTATTGGTTACGGCTCCCTCTATCTCATAGCCAAATGTCGGATCTGTACCGTCGATAGTGAAGTCAACGATTTGATCGGAACTCTTGTTACCAGCTCGGTCAATGGAGGTAATTATTGCTTGATAACTTCCATCGGCCAGCTCAGCTGGAACTTGAAATTGCCACGTACCAGCAGAGTTAACTTGGGTATTATAGGTTAGATCATTGATTACAATAGTAACTAAGGAACCTACTTCTCCAGCTCCTTTAAAAATAGGTTTAACAGTTGAAACAATACTGTCGTCAACTATTCCATTATCATCAATAATTTGCGCGGTAAAGCCTTCGTTAACGTTATCGACAATAATATCGTCTAAAACTCTATTTAGAGTATTACCCGCATCATCTCTAACATCCGCCGACACTGTATAATTACCGTCTTGTAAGCCTGTAAACTGATGCTGCCATATACCAGACGACGGTATCGTTATCGAGATACGGTCTAACTCTCGACCTTGATCGTTAGTTAGGACAAGATCTACGATATCACCTACGCCCCCTGTCCCGCCTACAACAATTTCTGTCCCACTTAAAATACTGTCAGTGTCAAATTGACCGTTGTCATTTTCTAATTCCATATTAAAACGAATAGATGTCTTTATATGAACAAGCCCCTGGATACTTGTAGAATTGCCGGCTACATCTTCAGCAATAACATTGAAGTTATTGATCCCTTCACTAAGTTCCAATTGCAGTAACCACGTACCATCATTGTTAATCGTCACATCATGGCTAACACCATTAACTAATAATGTAAGAGACTTGGTTCCTTCACTTACTGTCCCCTTAAATTCTTGGGTCTTGTCTCGTGAGACAATAGAGCCAATATCAGAGCTATCTCCAACTTGAACGTTTAATACAGGAGCAGTCCTATCAACAGTTATCGAAAACTCTTGTGAATCGGTATTTCCAGCTATGTCTTCAAGCCTCATCACAAAGTCATGAGTTCCTTCAGGTAGATCAGAAAAGACATAACGCCACGAGCTTTTTGTAGTTGTAAATTCCGCTAAAACACTACCAGTTGTCTTATCTTCAATAACTACTCGAACACCAACCTCAGTTGAACCTACTAGGTTGATATTATTAGCATTGGTAATAAAATCTCCCTTTTCACCCGAATCAGAGTCTAGGTCTAATTCAACTGTACTCTCTACATTGGTATCAACGACAAACTCGTAGTCATCTTGAGTTAGCTCGGCTCCTTTATCATCTACCAATACGAACTCGATTCTATGAGTACCATCAGAAAGGGTTACAGGAATTTGGAACGACCACTCGCCTGCTTCGTTAATAACTACTGTGTATGTTACTCCCCCGATAAGGGCTTTAACTGTGTACCCTGGTGTAGCCATGCCACTAATAACCGGGGATGTGATATTAGTGATATTATCTCCTAACTCACCACTATCACTATTCATCTCTAAGTTGGCAGTGAAAGGTAAAACATTAGGGCTTATTGTTAAGTTTTGCGTTTTTTCGGCCGCATTCCCTGCAATATCCATCGCAATGATCGTAAGAGAGTGAATACCATAATCAAGTTCAGGAAGTTCAGCAGTAAACACGCCCGATGCACTTACGCCTGCAGTAATTGGATTATCAATTCCTTCAATGTAAATCTTAACTGTTGAACCGATAGATGTTTGGCCAGATATCGATACTTGTTTGGTTTCGGTAACCCAATCACCTATAGCGCCGGTGTCATCACTAGAATCTAGCTCGATACCGGACAACAAAGGAGGCGTTCGATCAATTGTAATATCATAGTCAGAGCTGATGTTTGTATTCCCTGCAACATCTGTAGCTGTGACGACAATTATATATTGTCCCTCACTCAAAACGTCCGGGAACTCAAAGCTCCATTGACCTGTGTCTACGTTCACTGTTGGAGTGTAATTATGTAATGTATCTCCACCAATAGCTTTTACTGTCAAGCGAACTGTTGCGTCATTATCGGTTGTGCCCGAAAATACGAGCTTTTCCGCATTGGTAATTTGATCGTTATCCAATGAGCCACTATCTGATACCAAAGTAAATTCATTACGGACAACTGTATCAATGACTAACTCTTGGCTCTCAGAAAACGTATTTCCAGCAATATCCGTAGACTCTACCCTTAATGTATAACGTCCGTCGTCAAGGTTAGTAGCATATGAATATGTCCACGAATTAGAGCTTGGGCTGATCTCCTTCGTATCTAATACTGTCGTACCTGAAATTAACGTGACTTTAATTTTAGCTGAGTCATCAGTAATACCAGACACAGATAATAAGTTGTGGTTTGTTACCCAATCCTCATTATCACTCCCTGAGTCATTATCCAAACTAAAACTTATGCCTGGTGCAACAGTATCTAATACGTATGTCCCTGTTGTACTCTTCGTATTACCAGCCAAATCCGTCGCTTGGAGTGTCCAAGCATATGTACCGTCTTCCAGCGCACTAGTGCTAGGAACAGTGATAAAGAAGTTACCTTGGTCATCAGCTTGAACCTCAACAGTTACAGCAGTTACACCTGCAATAGCCATTACCAAAGAGACCTTAGCATTAGCTTCTGTTTTGCCTACAAAACTAGGTGTATTATCAGAAGAAATACCATCCTGGTCCGATTGACCAAGATCTGATGATGAATCTAATCCAGTAGTTGAAGAAAAGTCCTGTATATTGGTATCCACGATCACTGTCCCTGACTTTTCAACCTCATTACCAGCGATATCGACAGCGATCACTTTCCAAAGATAAGCTCCATCAGTTGCGGCGATCGAAGAAAATTCATATTCATCACCACTCGTTACGACCTGTTGTGAAGATGTAATGGAAGAACCAACTAAACCAAATTCAAACCTCAGTTCGATTGATGAAGAACCTTCTCCGCCAACAATCCCCTTGAACTTAAGATTCTGTTCATTGGTAACTCCATCAGAGGAGGACTCACCAGTATCTAAAGTAGAATCCAACTCAGCACTTAAAGTCGGTGGTGTCGTATCAATAGTTAAAGTGCTTGAATATGTCTCAATGTTACCTGCTATATCAGTAGCTTCAACAGTCCACGTGTATTCTCCATCGTCCAATGGGGTGGTCGCGACAATTGACCAATCCTTCGACGTTGTAACCGGGCCGTAAGAGGCGAATAGATTACCTTCTTTGAAAAGCTTTAAAGTAACTGTAGATGCTTCACTCACCTGACCTGAGAAGGTTGGAGTCGTGACATTAGTAACTTCATCATTTTCTGAACTACCTGAGTCTGCAGAGTTATCTAACGCGGCATGTAAAGTTGGTTTCTGTGTATCAATAGTTAAGGAACCACTAGTTGTTAAAGTATTCCCCGCGACATCTTCTATCTCAACAGTATAATTGTATACACCATCGCCGAGTAGCAAACTAGGTAGGGAGATGCTCCATGCATTGTTACTTACGGACGCTACGGCCACAGAGCTAACATCAATAGAGCTTGCACCAAACGTCAATGACTTAAGGGTAACCTTAGCTCCTGTCTCGCCACTTCCTTCAAGTGCAACATCAGTTTTATTTGTAATAGCGTCATCGTCATTACTACCAGTATCGTCATCAGAAGCCAATGAAGCGGTAAAAGAGTCTATCGAAGTATCTATCACAAATTCGCCTACAGACTCATCTGAAATGTTCCCTGCAATATCAGTAGCAGTTACGACCCAGTTATACGCTCCTTCTTCTAAAGCGTCTGTACCTGTAAGTTCCCAACTACCATCTGCATTGGTAACAACCATGCTCAGGGTTTGGAGAACATCATGACCTTGTCTTATAACAACCGTAACCGTTGAATTAACCTCAGTCTTACCAACATAAGTCGGTGTAGAGATTTTTGTAATACCATCTGAATTACTAGAACCAGAATCAGTAGACTCAGACAAACCAACATCAGTCAAGATAGGTGGAGTCGTATCAATGACGACATTTAGCTCAGAGCTTTCGGTAGTATTGCCCGCCACATCTGTAACGATGGCTTTTATTGTATATGTGCCATCGATTAACTCATTTGTTAACTGATAAGTCCAAGTTCCGCCGGCACCGACTGTTATATACGGAGGCGAAATAGATAAAGCGTGGCCAGATCCGTTTTTAACTTCCAATTGAATTCGGCTACCTTCTTCCGCCAAGCCACCAAAAGAAGGTGAATTCTCATTCGTAATATTATCAGTATCATCTATCCCGGAATCTGACATCAATTCGAATGAATTTATTGAAGGAGCTACTGTATCTATAGTCAATGTTTGCAAGTCTGAGCTCGAGATATTACCGGCTACATCAGTCAAAACGACCAGCCAAACATAGTTACCATCATCCAGCGCATCTGTGTGAGTAATAGAAAGTATCCCTGAAGCCCCTATCGTCATTTCCGACGACGTCCATTTAGGAGTACCAGACGCAGCGCCTTCATCCCAAAGCTTAAGAACTGCTTTAGTACCAACTTCTCCTACAATATTAAAAGTGGGTATATTTACCTGAGTAATACCATCATCTTGCTCAAAACCACTATCAGAAGATGCGTCTAAAGAGGCATTAGTTAGCACCGGAGGTATCGTGTCCAGCGTAAACTCGCCACTCACTTCAGCTGACATGTTGCCCGCAGCATCGCTTGCAGTCATAGACCAAGAAAAATCACCATCAGACGGCAAAGCTGGTGCAATAGTCAAACTCCAAACACCGTTATTGACA
>NZ_MCZK01000042.1 GCF_002875945.1 Vibrio lentus | reverse complement strand
AATTACGCAACAAAGCCCATATCAATAGGTGTTGATTCCAAAGTCACATCAACTGAGCGTACCCAATTTTCTCTATTACTATCTAATGTATAATAAATTCGAATACGGCCTTCATCATTTACGATTCTATAATGAACGACACGTTCACTATGATGAGGCTGATCACCTTCGGCGATCTTTCCATCGCTCGTTGAGACCGTAATGTTGTTATAGTAATAGCCGAAAGCGAATTTTAAATAACGATTATCACCAGCAGGTACTCCAGCAGTGCCAACACTATTATTGGCCCCCCAACTGCATGAACCATATATTTCTTCATCACACCAAGAGTTAACATCTGGAGCTACGGAACTTACTTGCTGTAGCACGACATTAACAGCGCCAGCATTAGCTTTTGTAGCTTTTGTTCGGTCTACAGTAAAGACAATGTCAAACGAAGACCCCATGAAATTATTTCGAGATATAGATGTTATATATTGGTCATGCTCACCTAAACTTATCATTGTTCCTTCACTGCTAATAATCGGCTCATACATGTCTAGCTCTTTGGCACCCAGCACTTTAGAAACATTCCAATCATCAGGTTCGGTTGGATCATAGCCACCAATTTCTAGTGTAACAGGCACAAAATTAGCATTTTCACCGTGCTGAGCCATGACTTTATCTTCATAGCCGCCTGTAAACTCAAAAATCGCAGTCGCAACACCATCACTATTAGTTTCAGAAGAATATTCTGTTTGATCATTCTGAACTCCAAACCCGCCATTACCTTTAGTTCCCCAAAAAACAACGTCCTGATAAGGCGCAGGATTACCATCTGGGTCTAATAATATCGCAGAGATGAACCGAGTTGTACTGCGTCCATCCCCGGTATCATCGCTCGTCATATCAGCAACTGTAAAATCTTGAACCTTACCGTCCAAGTACACACATGTTGCATAACCTGAACCAGAAGAAGTATCGCCATTACTATAAGCACCATTCACCAAACTAACCAAGGATGCCTCATTGCTTAAAGTTTTATCAACGGTCCAATAAGGAGTAGATGTAGGCCAATTGTGATTCGTATATGGAAATTCAGTAGCTAGCGCTTCCAATTCCCGCGTTAACGGCAAGCGACCACTACGGTGCTCACAATAGGATTTTGCTTGTTCCCAGTTCATTTGCACTATCTGCGCATGTTTTGGGCCTTGAGAGCCATCTTCAACATTTACATTGATATAATCTTCGTTGGCGTAATCCGCCATGGCTTTTGACATTGGCGCTGAAAATGTAGCATCACCATTAATCACATCATCGAACACCGTAATATCTTCCCAATCTTGCACAAGACTAAAGTCAGGTTCTACTTCGATATAAACTTGACCAACAGCATAGCCTCCACGCCCGTCTATCACTGTATATGCGACCTCATGTGGACCAGGTTCAGACGACTGAAACGTAAAAGTGTGATCGGTTGTTGAGGTAATTTCCGCTTCAGCGTTATAGGCGCGTACAGTATCTAAGATCACACTGTCTTCAGCGTCCGACACATAATCTGTTAGGTCGATTTCAACCGACATATCTTTGGCAAGCTTACCTTCTCGAACATAATCATTCGCAACGGGTGGCGTATTTCCAATGTCAGAAACCGCCACGTCAATATTTCCTAGCTTGGTTGCCGTACCGTCAGTCATTGAGTACATAATTCGAGTAACACCAATATCTGTTGGTGTATAAATAATCGTATTGCCCAATGAGTCCACTTCAACTGAACCAGAACCTAACAACGTAATCTCGTCGGACACCGTATAAATAGAAGTATCTAGTTCGCTTTCTAGCTCTTCAGACAAATCAATTATGATTGTTGATTCAACGTTAGTCGTCTCAGACAAATTTGGTAGCGTATTGTTTTCTGCCGTTTCAGAAACAGACACCCTCGCAAGCGATGACGCTTGACCAACGTAAATATCTTGCGCAACAGGTTCAGCTTTATATTCAAATTGGCATTCGCCAATCTGATCCGACAAAGTTGTGAATGTCATACCATCAATCGAAGTTACCTCACAATCAACACCATTACCGACTTGCTCGACGGAAGTTAAGCGAAAATCGATATCTGAACTAACATGAACAGTGGTATCAGATTCCATATTGACGAGTGCTTTTGATTGAACGACAGAGGCTTCAATCGACACAACTGATGGCGAAGTTGACTGCATCGGTTGTGAAGCAGAGTCAGAGTCACCAGACCCTCCACCGCAGCCAAATAGCATTGAAGTTCCGACCTTCAATAACATTTCTCTATATAGTTTCAACACAAACGCTCCTATAGATATGCGGCAAAATTAGCTGTCACAACATAAGCTTCAACATCTTCATAATTCGTTGAACCTCCAGCGCCCACCCAATAAGGCTTGTTCGGATCTATCGCCCCCCAATCAAAAGGAACGACAAAGTCAGGTTCTGCAGGTCTTACCGCTGTAGATGATGAATAGTGATAGAGGCGCTCTCCTTTCTTTTGAAACCACAAGTACCTATCGACATATTGAACATCGGCATTTGTAGCCCCAGTAAAATTGTTAAAACCCAAGTAAAAATTGAATTCATTCTTAAAAAAGTGAGTAACAATATTGAACGTATCGTTCGTCAAAGGCGCTCCAGGCTGCGATCTAGTTACGTCATACCAACTCGTATTCGGCATGTTTCCCTGCTGTTGTATAAAAAACGAAGTAGCGCCATGAGTCACATTTCCGAGATTTCGGATGTGCAAAGACATAATGAAATCGTTGCCATCGAAGCTCTCTTTATAAACCGAACTGCTGCCCATACCATCTGGTGAGTTATATGAAAACAGTACAGGGAGGCCATTTTCTCCAATTTCAGGTAATGACAGACCATATCGAATATCAACATGATTCCACTTAGTCGGTTCTTTGGTATCAAGAGAGGATGCACCCTCGTCCGGTAAGAATGGGTACAACTCGTTAATAGAGCTGACTTTTAGCGATATCACAGACTTATTGAAGGCGGTATCAAAGTAACTCACTTGTGCCAGACCACTTTCATTTAAAGTGAGATGCTCGGAAGATAGCCCCGAATCAAAAACACCGTTTTCATCCATAGCTTCTAACTCTATGTCCTGAAAGACACCCATTCCACCATCAGGATGGGTTACAGCAATCTGGTATTTATACTCATTTCCAGAAGCTGAGATTAATTCTACGACGGATGAAAAATCACTCACACTCGGGTTACTCAAATCAACACAAGTCGTGTACATACCAACAATCTTTGACTGGTTGCCGATTGATCCATCATTTAAGTGAACAGTGGCAGCGTTTGTTTCACTGACATTTTCCGCAGTCCAATACTTCTTACTTGAAGGCCAATTGTGGTTGGTGAATGCACTAGTTTCGTTAGTAATGAGTGTTTCAAGTTCTCGCTGTAAAGGCAGACGACCGCCGCGGACTTTGCAATATTGACGCGCTTGGCTCAGTGTTTGAGTGACGACTTCAGCGTCTTTCAATCCTTGCGTGCCATTCTCGACATAGGTGCCTGTATAAGGGGCATTGACGTAGTCGGCATACACTTTTGTCATTGGCGCGAAAAAGCGGATGTCTGAGCTGATCACAGGATCATGAGTGACAATATCTTCCCAATCTTGAATCAAAGAGAAATCTGGTTCGACTTCTATGCGTGCCAATCCGGTAGTGTAGCCACCCATGTGATCGCTTACTGTGTAAGCCACGTCGTGAGGGCCAGGTTGTGTAGAAGAGAACTCAAACTTGGTGTTAGAGATATTAGCAGGATCGTAAAGTGATGTTGTTGAGTTGAAGTCCTGTACGCCGACAAGCTGTACATCATCGAGATCCACATCTGAGATATAACTGGCTACATCCACCACAATGTTTTCACCCAATAACGCTAACTCACTAAAAGCGAAATCTTCCACTGTGGGTGCGGTATTGTAAGTATCTTCTGAAGTTGCAATCGACAGTGAGCCTTGTTGAATCGACTCACCGTTTTGGTAGCTGTAATACACCTCGGTTTGACCTTTTTCCGTTGGCGTAAACTCAATCTGATGTTCACCAGAGACGCGAGCTGTACCTGAACCTAGGCTGATAACACTGTCCTGCAGGGCAAAGTCATCACTCGGTAACGATGAGCCTAACTCACTATCTAGATCTACAACCACCACCTGTGATTCGATGGTTGATGCTGTAATACGTGGAAGAGTGGTAGACGAGTAATTCTGTCCCATAGCAACACGAGCGTAAGAGGTTGCCATTGAAGTGCGAGCTGAAGTCGTTACTTCATATTCGAACAAACAGTCGTTAACGTCAGACGAATAGACATTGAAACTACCTTCACTAATACCTTGAACTTGGCAAGAATCACCAGATAGAGAGCGAGCATTAGTTACGACAAAATCTTGGTTATTCGATGTATGAACATGCTCAGTCAGATCAATAGTGAAGCTTTGTTCTACCAGCGAGTTATCTTGAATATCTTGCGCACTAATCGAGGCTGATTCTGTCGGAGATGCAATAACACCTTGCTCTCCGTCGGAGTTAGATTCACCACCACAGCCTGCTAGCAATACAGCTAAACTGACTGAGGTAAACACATTTAGTGTTGAATTCCGTTTCAACAAATCACTGTTGAATAGATACATTAAAAGCACTCTGATTAATGAAGTAGAACCGTATTGTGAACCTTGTCTCACTTCTACTCCATTAAATAGCTATGATTCATTATTAAAAATTAAACCATTGAAAATTAAAACTATTAATTAAAAATTCATTACCTTTCAAACTTCTAAATTTTTCTAAACCTCGTTATGAATTTCGAGAAAGACTGTTTAATAAACATTCAATCACATTAAGTTAACTCCTCTACTCATCCTCTCCATACTGCCCGACTCATTCACATTGACACGGCAAGCCGCTATGAACCAAACCAAGATTGACCGCGTGTACACACTCGCTCTACAACACAAACATTCACTCGATGCACTTAAGTTGTTACAACCAATGCGTCAACATTCTATGGAAACCTACGAGCACACATTAAGAGTGTGTTTACTCTCTTATTCATTTGGCGAGTACTTAGAATTTAATGAAGAACAGTTAGAATTAATTTTCGATTCTGCTCTTGTTCACGATCTAGGAAAGCTGGGGACGCCCGATGCTGTGCTTCACAAAACAGGCAAGTTAACGCCTGTAGAGCGCCAAGTAATGAATAAACACGTTGAAGAGTCTTACTCAATGACGTTAGAAGTTCCTGAGCTGGAACTGGCGTCTATATTAGGTTCTTTACATCATGAACGATGGGATGGAAACGGATACCCGTTGCGCCTAAGAGGTTCTGAGAATCCTTTGATTGGACAAGTTATTGCACTGGTCGACACTTGGGACGCCATGACCTCAACCAGAGCTTACCGCACAGGTATGCCCGCTGATAAAGCGTTACGTATTCTGTTTGATGAAAGATTGAAAGGACAATTTAACCCACTTCTGGTCGACAAATTTATCGCCTTTGTTGCCATCACTTCACTCGCAGAAGCGGCATAACGGATCACAAAAGCTTGAGAGCTAAGAGTTGGGAGCTAGAAATTGAGAACAAATAGTTAATAGCAAACAGTCGATTGCCAAGAACTGGGACATTTATGTGGGATATTAGGATAGGACAGAAACAAAAAAGTCCGCGTACAACATTTTCAGAATGTTCAATAGCGCGGACTCTTCAACCAGTATGTTTAACACTTTGGGTTAGTCTCGACGACCTGTTAGTTCGATCGCGTGATCTTGTGTGTCAGTTTGGAATTTTAAACCACCAGCAGATGCTTCGTTGCGGCCTTGTAATACAGGTTTTGATTCAACACGCTCTACATTAGTTTGGTTCGGGGCTGTCAGATTCATATCGATTGTACCTGTGTAATTACCATCTGCTGCAAACGCTGTATTCATTGAAAGAGCCATTAGGCCTAGTGCGATTAATTTTTTCATACATCACCTCTGTATTTCATCATTCGTTTTTTCTTTCGATGGAGTTACTTTAGCCATCAACAACCAAACAAACGAGGAAAAACGAGATTTACCAAATAGAAAACAGCCCTAAAAATGACCTTTAAGGTAACTGCGATTGGATATCAGACAAGACCTCATCCAGCCCTTCACCTAACGCTTCAACAAGTGCTTCATAACCTGCTTCTTTCAACGGCACCTTAGAATCGAAATCAGCACGTGCAAGCTCTTCATCTTGTTCGCTTAGCACCCAAGTTCCTTTCACCTCAGCATTGCCAGTGTAAGAACCATTGAACTGCTCAAAGGTAATCGTTAACTCTTTATCCGCAGCGCCCGTAGCATTAGAACTGTTTACCCTCTCTTCGAGTAACCCTTCTAGATTTTCCGCCCAAACGTGTTTGCGTGCAGAGACTAATTCATTTTCAGACTTTCGATACGCGATACCAATAGTGTCCAAGTAATCAGGTAGCTCTACCCGAGTTTGTACCTTAAAGATGGGTTTATCCAATGCACTTTCCGGCAAGAGATAGGCGTTAGTACCATCCGTGGGAGTCGCACACCCCAAAAGTCCGACCGACGTAACCAGTGATATCAATAGCTTTCTCATTATTCCACTCCCTTAACTGGAATCGGGTCTTGTTCCACATCGCTGCCAAACACCAACGCATTTGGTTTGTCATTCAATACTTTAATCAATGGGCGAAGCTCTTTAAGCACATGTTCTAGCTCTTCAGATGCACTGATCAATTGCTTGTAGGCGTCAGAATCATCGTCGTAGCTTTCTAATGTCGTTTCAAGTTGCTTCATAGTTTCACTCAGATCTTGAGGTAACGCTTTTGCGCCCTCGCTGTCCAGTAATTCATCCATACTCTTCAAGGTGGTGTCTAAAGAGGCAAGCGAGCCATTTAAGTTAGCAACAGTCGCATCCAGCGGAAGCTCATTAATCTTGGTTAGGAAATCGGTGATCTGCTTTTGAATCTCAGTGAAGCCACCCGGCACGACGGGGAATACAGGATAACCATCAAACTCTCTCGGCTCGTAAGGGTCTTCGTCTTCATAGAAGTTAATATCGACAAACAACGCGCCCGTGAGCAAGTTACCTGTTTTCAACGTCGCCCTTAAGCCCTCTCCCATCTGAAGTTTGACCCGCTCCGCAAAGCTTTCAGCATTCACGGCTCTAAAGACTTCGGATACTCGCTCGATTTCAAGCTTAATTAGGATTGGAATACGATTAGATACCTTGCCATCTTTGTCCATGCGAATCTGTAACGGCACCGTATCCACCGTACCAATCCGGACACCACGATATTCGACTGGTGCCCCTTTCCTTAAACCACGAACCGATTCTTCAAACAACAATACGTAATCAATCGAAGTGGTGTATTTACCTTGTAGTACCGCATCGTAGTTGTCGTAAAGCGTATACTCGTGCAAGTTTTCTTTGATCTGTAACCCCGGTTTAATGCTCTCCGCGACATCAAAGCTCACCCCGCCAGTCAGGATGCTTTCGATCGATGCGAAGTTAACGTCTAAGCCATTGGCACCAAACCTCACATCAATTCCTGAAGATAACCAAAACTGAGTCTTTTCGAAGATCAAACCATCGTAAGGCGCGAAGATAAACAGTTGGTATTTACCTTCTTTCTTTTGATAATCAAAACTCGTTTTTTCAACACGACCGACAACAAAACCATGGTGTAACACCGGCTCGCCAACATTGAGTTGATTCGCCTTGTTGTGTGAGACCACCACTCTTATTCCTTTGGTATCTGGCCCTGCGACCGGAGGCGTGTCTAGCACATCGAACTTCAATTGAGATTCACTCGATTTACCCGGCTTCAATTCAATATACGACCCCGACAAAATGGTCTCTAACCCGCTGATACCATCGGTACCGACATGGGGCTCAACCACCCAGAACTGAGTTTCCGTATTGATCATGCGAGAAGCTTTTTTGTCTATCTGAGCTTTCGCTATGATGTATTCATAGATTTCACTCAGCGCCACATCGGTGATGGTGCCCACATGGACATTTTTAGACTTAATCGCTGTTTTTCCCGCTTCAATACCCGAGGCATCAGGCAAGATAAGGGTTATCTCCGGCCCACGATTATTGAAGTACTGGAACAACATCCAGCACCCTACCAATACCGCGATAATCGGCACAATCCAAACAGGTGAAATCTCACTCTTTTTCGATACTTCTGCAGAAACGTTTTGTTTATCCATATGTCCCACACCTCTCAGGGGAGATTACTTCCATATAATTCGAGAATCGAAAATCATCGCTGACAACATAGTGAAGATGACTACCGACGCGAAAGACAACGCAGCTGGACCCGGGTAAATGGCCATGACCCCGTCGAGTTGAACCAACGCGACCAAGATAGCGACAACGAAAATATCTATCATCGACCAACGGCCAATGAACTCAGTGACACGATATATTTTGAGGAAACGATTAGCTTCATGCGGTGGTAGCCCTTCAACCCTTTTTGCGTTCCAATACAAATAAGCTAGGGCGACCATTTTGGCCATTGGGATAAACACACTCGCAATAAGAATGACCATCGCAACAGGGTATGAGCCCATGTTCCACAATATGATCACCCCTTCTATGATTGTGGAACCTTCACTCGTCCCGAACGCAGACGTATACATCATTGGATATAGGTTTGCCGGGATATAGAAAATGATGGATGTGAGTAATAGAGCCCACGCTATCTGAAGGTTTTTGGTTGGATTAAATCGATGCAGATGAACATGACAGCGAGAACATTGAGTCAGATTGTCATCATAGAGATGGACTTGCCCACAGACATGGCAGACCAAATGGTCATGCTTTTGAAACAGGCCACCGGTGACAGTTCCATCCAACGGTTTTGGTGGTATTAACTGATCCCAAATCCAATCAAAATCGACTAATGACATCGTCTTAACCACTAACATGGCGTAAATGCCAAATGCCCAAAAAGAGATGCCCATAGATACATCGGCTAGAGCGGCAATTTTAATCAAACTGACGAGCACACCAATCAAAAATACATCTACCATCAACCAGGGTTTCACCCAACTCAATGTTTTTAATACAAAGATAGCTAAACGGCCTGGTGCGTGTACGTGATTTAATTTCCTTTCTGTTAATGCATAAAACCAAAGCACACTAATAAGAAAATAGGCAGGAAGGAAAATGACAGCGAGAAACAATAACGCGGCAATCGAAGTGTTATCGAGTCGGTTCATCATTTCGACAGCTTGATACAAGGTTATTTGTTGACTGATACCTTGCACGCTAAAAGACATATAAGGGAAGATCAGGCTCATCACCAGCGTTATCAAACTGGCCGATGCGTAAGCCATCACACCCTGACCTTTGCTTGCTCCAATACTGCATAAAGTATGTTTGCAGCGAGGGCACGATGCCTCACTTCCCGGCGGTAATTCACGGAACTGGCTGACTAACCCACACTCGATGCATGATTTGGTACAAAGATCAGACAATAACTAAACCTCTTAGCATTTGATAAGCAACTAGACACTAAGACTAACTATAAGTAAGGGTTTGATTTTTCGCCAATATCCACACAATTAAACGAACACGATAAGATAGAAATGAGAGGTAGAGAGATAAAAGATGAAATGACCGATTGGCTATCTCACCTTAGTTGACGGGCTCTTTTGCTGAAAGCCTCCCATCAATTAAATAAAGCTCTGTTTCAGCTTATCTTCCAATGCTTGAACACAAAGTTTGATGGCGATAGGTGTGTTGGAAGCAAATGGGTTCAACGCATAAACCGTATTAGTGGGTAATTGAAAGCTTGGCATGATGTCGACTACCTCATCGGATAGCTGGTGAAGGTAGAAATCTGGAATTACACCGATGCCAACGCCCGACTTGATCAAGGCAAGGCAACTATGAAAAGAGTTGGTGGTACAACTGGCTTGCTGTTGGTAGACAAAGTCTTGCTCATTTTGAGAACTAAAGTAATGAGTCACCTGTTTTCCCTGCCAAGAATTGGCGATGTAAGGGATGGATTCAAGTTCACGAACTCGCATACCTTCGACGCCACACAACACATCTTTGAACTCGCCCAAGCGCTTTTGCTTAAGGTTACTGTCACGCGAACTGCCTACTCGAACTGCGAGATCAATATCGTGTTCCATGAAATCTAAGTGCTGATCATCGCTGATCAGTTCTGGCTTTAGCTTCGGGTATTGCTTCATCAGCTCTGCAATAACAGGCGCGACCAATAGATCCATCAACGCATTCGGAGCCGTAATTCGAATTCGACCTTGTGGCTCTTCTAGTTCGGCTTTGGCCATATCCCACGCCGATTCAGCAATCACGTTAATGTCTTTGCAACTTAAATAGAAACGCTCACCCATACTGGTCAGGGTTTGTCTGCGTGTTGTACGCTTGAGAAGTGAAGCGCCTAACTCTTGCTCCAAAATTTTGAGGTGCTGACTGACGACGGACTTAGATAACTCAAGCTTTTCAGCCGCAGCTGATACTGAACCCTGCTCTACGATGTGAGCGAAAATCGACATCTGCTTTAGCTTACTCATTCTATTGTTCTCTTTTTACATACAGTATTTTCTATTATCTCTGTTTTTCAAATCAATTTCCAAGACTAAAATCAATTCAACTTATCGAGACACCCAAATCAAAGACACAGTGTTTGAAAGAAGACTGCTATGGAGAAAAGCAATGTTAAACAATCAAGTATTAGAAGCATGTAAGCAAGGCATTAACGCATGGCAGAAAGCATTCAACAGCCAAGATGCAAAAGGTTGTGCGGATCAATACTCTGAGTCGTGTGTGATGGAAGCTCGTCCATTTGGTACCTTTGAAGGCCGTGAAGCAATTCAAGCGTTTTGGCAAAACATCATCGACCAAGGTTTCAAAGACGTTGATTACACCGATGTTAAGTGGGAAGAACACCCAGAAGGCGGCTACATTCTGACGGCTAGCTGGACAATGAACAAAGCGTTTGGTGTTGTGCATCGTGAACATTGGGCATTAGAAGCGGATGGTTGCGCTCGTCTGGTTAGTGACGATTTCGAAGTTCAAGGCGAACGCTAGAGCTATAGCGAAAAGCTAGAAGCTAGAAGCTAGAAGCTAGAAACTAGAAACTAGAAACTAGAACTGCAGCATAAAGCATAGAAACAGAAAACAAAAAGCCAGCAATCCAAATGGACTGCTGGCTTTTTAATCATCATTCTTGCCGTCTTTTCACTTCATTTGAAAGCGACTTAGTAAATCTACACAATCACTAAACACACTCATAATTTTTGTTGAGGTGACAATCGAGCCTGAACAAGTACCAATCTACAGTGTTGCTTTCTTAGCTTCTGCAATCCAAGCATCAAACGTATTTTGGTTCGCTTTAATCCAACCATTTACGTGTGCTTCGATATCAGCAGAGCTGTTCTTACCTTTGCTCATCATCATGTTCTGAGCACTTACATCATTGATATTAAGTTTGATGATTTCGAAAAGCTTAGCCGCTGATGGGTTGTTCTTAGCAAACTCTTTATTCGCGATAATGCGCATTGAGTTCATTTGGAAGCCGTAGTTCTTACCATTAGACAAAGTAGTATCAACATTCGCACGCTCACCAGGTAGTGAAGAGAATGGAACTTCTAGCCATACTACGTCTTCGTTAGGAACCAATACGCCACTCACCCAGTAAGGTGTCCACGTGTAGTAAAGGATTGATTCACCCTTCTGGTAACGTGAAATTGTGTCGGCAATGATAGCCGCATAGTTACCTTGGTTATGAGTTACCGTATCGTCCAGTTTGAATGCTGATAGTTGATGTTCGATAACCATTTCACAGCCCCAACCTGGGTTACAACCTGTTAGGTCTGCTTTGCCATCACCGTCTGCATCAAACAGCTTCGCGATTTTTGGATCAGTTAACTGACCAATATTAGTGATGTTGTACTTTTCTGCCGTTTTCTTATCGATTAGGTAACCTTGAGCTGCACCACTAACATATTGACCTTCACGGTAGAATTTGTCATCGCCACCCGCCATTGTGTACTTTTCAGCATGAAGTGGGAACCAACCTACGGTTAGGAACGTTGCATCACCTTTTGCAATAGAGGTGTAAGCTACGTTGTAGTCCACTTCTTGTGTTGATTTCACGTCGTAGCCAAGCTCTTCTAAAGCACGGTTAACAATCAGTGTTTGGAACGTTTCCTCAGCAACTGAAGATTGAACAGGTTGAACTGATACACCTTCACCTGGCAAGCTTGCTGCCCACACGTTCGTTGATACAGCCAGTGTCGAAACGATGCTAACGGCTAGTTTGCTCTTCCATGAATTATTCATTGGTGTTTTTCCTTAGTTGTAGTTCTGATTGTTTACCGCGATTTAAAGCTTTTAGCACAAGGGAAACAGGCCCCATGTGATACCAGCGTAATTTTGTATTGCCTGCATTTACCCCGAGAACTTGGGTAATGCGGTCAAGTAGGATTGCCAAAATAACAATGCCTAGACCACCAACAGCGGCCAGTCCCATATCTAAACGGCCGATACCTCTCAGTACCATTTGACCTAAACCACCTACCGCGATCATTGAGGCGATAACCACCATCGATAGCGACAACATTAGTGTTTGGTTTACGCCCGCCATAATGGTTGGCAATGCCAGTGGCAGTTGAATTCGATATAGCATCTGCTTTTTGCTTGCACCAAATGAATGACCCGCTTCGATCAAATCTTCCGGCACCTGTTGAATACCCAAGATGGTTAAACGTACCACTGGTGGCAGTGCGAATATGATGGTTACCACGACACCCGGAACGTTACCGATACCAAACAACATTACGATGGGTACGAGATAAACGAAGGCTGGCGTCGTTTGCATGGCGTCGAGAATTGGGCGTACGAATTTAGCCGCAGTATTACTGCGGGCGAGCCATATCCCCATGGGCAAACCAATCAACAGACAGAAGAAGACCGACGTCATAACCAGTGAAAGTGTGGTCATCGCTTCAGACCAAGCGCCAATCAAGCCAATGAACGTCAACGATACTGCAGTAGCCACACCAAGCTTCAGATTTGAAAACTGCCATGCGACGAGAAACAAGATGATCAACATGAACGGAGCTGGCGTAGACACCAAAGCCGTTTCAAATGAACTTAGGATGAAATCGATAGGCACACGTATCGCCTGAAATAAGGGGCGTCCGTGTTCAACTAGCCAATTCAATCCAGACTCAACCCAAGTATCAACAGGCAGAACTGCTTCTGCAAAAGGATTAAGTGGATCAAAAGGAATGGTTTCTACCGTTTCGCTGCTTAGCCAATCTGCAGATGGTGAAGTATCAGCGGCTTGGCCCCAAGGATCACTTGCAGGTTGAGCTGCAGGTGCTGATTGCGACCATGGGTCATTATTTGTTTGTTCCGACGACATGATCTATCCCTTATCCAATGTTTGTAACAGTCGTGATTTCGTCACAACGCCGAAGTAATTACCTTTATCGTCCACAACAGGAACCGAATAAGGCACGCCACCCACAAGGCCAAGTACATCATTGATTGGTAAATCTGGATTGAGAGTTAAACCATCATCTAGCTGTGCGCTAACTAATGATTTGTTCTCTTTATGGGCTTTACGAAGGGACTCGATAGACACAATGCCTGAGTAGTGACTGCTCTTCTCAACAACGATGCCGTATTCACGGTCGTTATCCATCAAGATTTGTAGAGCGGAAGCTGGACCGTCGTGCTCTGATTTCTTAAATACCGCAGCTGGTTTCTTGCGCGCAATGTCTTTCACAGTAAGAACACTTGCTACATTCACACCACGGAAGAAAGCTTCAACGTAGTCGTTCGCTGGGCTATTCAAGATTTCATCCGGAGTACCCACTTGAACCACTTCACCATTTTGCATAATCGCGATTCGGTCACCGATACGCATCGCTTCATCCAAATCATGCGAGATGAATACGATTGTTCGCTTATCGTCATTTTGAAGTCGAATTAACTCGTCTTGCATTTCAGTACGAATCAAAGGATCGAGCGCAGAAAAGGCTTCGTCCATTAACAGAATATCGGGGTCGCAAGCTAGAGCACGAGCCAAACCAACACGCTGCTTCATACCGCCAGACAATTCATCAGGGTAAGATTCTGAATACGCGCCAAGACCTACTCGCTCCAACGCTTCAAATGCTGACTGTTTTCGCTTATCAACTTCAACACCCGCTAGCTCAAGACCAAACGCGGCATTTTCAATTACTGTCATGTGAGGCATCAATGCGAAGTTTTGGAAAACCATTGAGATGTTGTTGCGGCGGACTTCGCGGAGTTCATCTTCTGAGATGTGGGCAATGTCTTTGCCTCGAAGAAGCACATTACCTTTGGTAGGTTCAATCAAGCGGTTAAGAAGGCGTACTAGGGTTGATTTGCCAGATCCTGACAGTCCCATTATTACGAAAATCTCGCCTTCTTGAATGCTAAGAGAAACATCGTTAACGCCGATCGTTAAACCTGTTTCTTCGAAAACTTTATCTTTGTTCGCGCCTTCATTAATCATTGTAAAAGCACGGTCGGTGTCTTCACCAAACACCTTGTACAGTCCCTTAACTTCCAGTATGGGATCCATGTAATCTAATCCTTTCTTAGTTATTTAAACTAATCGTTATTTAAACTTAAAACGGTTGTTTAAGCTTTAAAATGGTTATTTAAACCCGAAAAACGATTAGCACTCTAAGCAATTAAACCCTGTAAATCAAGGGGTCGCGTTCTGTAAATATGGAATAAAACCGCTAAATCACCAACTAAAACAAAGGTTAAATTTCAAGCGAAATATAAGCAAAATATTGATAATAAAAGACTTTAAACCACTAACGCCATCTGCAATATTATGTATTACTTACTGATAGATTATTGAATATTTATTTCACATCAGAACAATTAATAGGCTAAATAGACCACAAATACGCACAAATAGTTCGTGTACAAATAATTCGAATACAAACTATTTATTAAGATTTAATGACGTTTTAGATGCAAGTCCCTAGCCTGTCGTAAGGATCTAATCCCCCACTCGCACTGAGCCTAAAAACCAAAGAAAAATCGGCTAAAACCAGCGAGATAAAATAGACCTTTTCAACCCAGAATTTCAAAACATAACCCCGACTGTGACGCTTGCTGCAAACTATTGAATGTCGATTATCTAAGCCAAAAGACAACTTGTAGAGTGCTCATTGCTGAGCCATTCTTTATAGAAGAAATGGATATTCTTTCCGCGATGATTAGAGAAAAGAACAGGGAATTCAAATGATAAAAATGTTGGTATGTGACTTTGATGGGACGCTGGATGGAGGTTCTTCTCATGGCGTTAATCAATTATTTGACTACTTAACCGAGCAATCCGATATCCGATTTATCATTGCGACGGGGAGAACCCTACCTTCTATTCGAGTGGGCTTAGCATCGGATAACTACCCGAAACCACACAGTATTATTAGCGATGTGGGCACGAAAATTCACCACGTTCACTCCCAAAAGCCTGACCACATTTGGCATAACCAATTAGAAGCATCGTGGAATAAATCAAAGGTAGAGTCAGCACTCGCACCGCTCGATTTTATGGGCGAACGCTTCGAAAACCATCAAGGTGATTACAAGATTACTTTTGAAGGGAAACTGTCTGATCCTCAACATGAGCTGATCGAATCAAGTTTGGAATCGCACGGATTGGATGTACACCTCACCTACTCTCACGACTGGTATCTAGACATCACCCCGAAGGGCGTCAATAAGGCTACCGCGATTCATCATCTGCTCAAACAACATGATTTGAGCGTTGAGGAAGTATGCGTAGCGGGTGATTCTGCTAACGACACCTCTATGCTGACGATAGAGGGCGTAAACTCGATCTTGGTGGCTAACCATTACCCTGAGGTCGCGCACCTCTCCGATAGAGACAATGTTTACACCAGCAGAGCAACACACGCTGAGGGAGTGTTAGAAGGACTCAAATACTGGCAATTACGCACAGCTTCGGACAGTTAAAGCGGGCGAATCTGCGGTATCTTCTCCTTACTTTAGGTGCTGACTCCACATCTTTATTTCCAACCAGGAAGCCAATGATCTTTATCGGTCAAATCTCGCCAATTGATGGCTTCCTCTCGTTTGGTCATCACCGCTTCGATTAAGCAACGAATCACTTCCCCTTCTTCGAATTCAACTTCAGTAATCATGAAGTGTTTTTCCTTCTTTACTGGGCTAACCGCGGTCCATTTACTACGAAGTAACTTCTTTGGGTTGATCCGATTCATGATCTTATCTCTCGCTGTGATGTCGTTGATT
This sequence comes from Vibrio lentus, assembly GCF_002875945.1. GTDB lineage: Bacteria > Pseudomonadota > Gammaproteobacteria > Enterobacterales > Vibrionaceae > Vibrio > Vibrio apostichopi. The sequence continues at coordinate 8,731 of NZ_MCZK01000042.1, read as the reverse complement.
AATATGAGTTGTCTACTCGATACTGAGTAATAGTCTCTGTGACACAAAAAAGATCATAAAAAAAGCCAGCGATTAAGCTGGCTCTATTCTGTCGGCTATTTCTCGTTAGAGATTAACCATTTTTAGGTGGATCAAATGCCGTCAGTTCTAACGCTGGGCCTGTGTATTTTTCAATTTTCACAAGCGCAGAGTTCGCCGCACAACCATTTGCCAAACGAGAGGTCGGAATATCCAACGTAAGTACGTTACAGCCACCGTTTTTACATAGACCTGTGTCTTTATCTAAATCAGGCCAACCGCCTTCATGGATACATACAGCGCCCTGCTTGATGCCATCAGTCACTAATGCACCAACAAGTACTTGTCCACGATCGTTGTATGCGCGAACAAGATCACCCGTTTTGATGCCACGTGCTTTCGCGTCTTCTACGTTAATTGAGATAGGCTCACGGTTACCGATCGCATACTCTTCACGAATCTTCGCGTAATTGAACTGGCTGTGTAGACGATGCGCGGCGTGCGCTGTCATCAGTTGCAGCTCTCCATCTTTAGCATTACCGGTGTATTCTGTTGGTTCTAACCAAGTTGGATGCGCTGGGCAATCTTCTAATTGGTAACCTTCAATCGTTTTCGAGAAGATTTCAATCTTACCACTTGGCGTACCTAGTGGGTTCATGATTGGGTTATCACGGAAATCAGCGTAACGAACGAACTGTGCGTTCTTCTCGTTCCACTTCATTTCAATAAGCTGATTATCTTCCCAGAACTTGCTGAAATTCGGCATAGCGACACGCGCTGCTCTACCACCTTGTTGCGCTGCTTTATAAAAGCCATACAACCATTCCATCTCGGTCTTGCCTTCGGTGTACACATTGTGTCCACCAGGCGCAAGTAGCTCCGCCATATCAGCAAACACGTCAAAGTCGTTACGCGCTTCACCTTGAGGTTCAACCGCTTTCTTCATTGGCACTAGGTGTTGGTTACTGTAGTCACCCGTCATCGTCAAATCGTTACGTTCAAATGACGTAGTAATTGGAAGAACGACATCTGCGTGTTTCGCTGCAGCGGTCCAGTAAATTTCTGAGATAACCACTAACTCAGGTTTTTGCCATGCTTTAATCAAGCGGTTGGTATCTTGGTGATGAGTAAAATTACCGCCACCAGCCCACCAGATCATCTTGATATCTGGGAAGACGCGATCATGACCATTATGTTTGTATGCTTGTCCTGGATTTTCTAACGCTTCCACAATACGAGCAACCGGGAACGAGTTCATCACTTTACCCGTCGCAGACCAGCCACGCTCATCACTTCCGGCTACCGCACCAAGTGACGCTGACATAGCAGGTAAAACACCCGCATCACGAGATGGATTACCACCATTAGAGTAATGGTAAGAGAAACCAAAACCGCCGCCTGGCAAACCGATTTGACCTAACATCGCTGCGAGTGTCACCAACATCCAGTGACGTTGCTCACCAAATTGCTGACGTTGGATTCCCCAACCTGCCATCAACATTGTTCGATTACTGCTAAAGATCTCGGCAAGTAATTCAATCTGCTTAACAGAGACCCCACACACGTTAGATGCCCACTGTGCATCTTTCACCACACCGTCTTCTTTACCCATCAGGTAATCTTCGAATACGTTATAGCCCGTTGTGTATTTTTCAATAAATGACTTGTCGTGTTTATCTGTTTTAACCAGTGTATGGGCAATACCCATCAACATCGCAACATCAGTCATTGGGTGCGGAGCAATCCATTCTGCATTATCACCAAAGAACTCAATGGTCTCAGAACGCATTGGATCAATCGCAATCACTGTTTTCCCTGATTTTTTCAGTTGGTGGAAAAACTCCAAACCAGAACAGTCCGTTGAACTCCACGCGATTTTTAGTGTGTTCATAGGGTTTAAACCCCAAAGCACAACGACATCACTATGCTCAAGAACCATCGGGTGAGTCGTTTGTTGCTCATAAACTTCAATCGAACCAACAACGTGCGGCATAATAACTTGTGCAGCGCCCGTTGAGTAATCTCCCATATGACCCGAATAACCACCAGCCATTCCCATATAACGCTGCAGTAGTGTTTGTGCTTTATGTAAGACACCACTTGAACGCCATCCGTAAGACCCAGCAAAAATAGCATCTGGTGTATTGTTTTCACGAATACGCATGTGTTGTTCGTGTATCAATTTGTACGCTTCGTCCCAAGATACTCGAACAAACTCGTCATCACCACGTGCTGCTTTAGGCGCCAGTGGATTATCTAAGTAGCTCTTACGCACCATTGGGTATTTAATGCGAGCTTTGGTATGAACTTGGTCAGGGCCTGTTGTTTGTAGGCTGTTTGCAACCGTTTGTGCTACTGCATTCGTGGTAGACACTAACTTGCCGTCTTTCACTTCACACAACATCGGCCCCATACGGCCAGCCGTAAGAACACCTTTACCACGCGTATCTGATGAAGCTACGGACACTGGGGAAAACGACGTAAACGCCATTGCACCAGCCGCCATACTTGTGCCTTTTAGAAATCCGCGACGTGTAATATCTGTCATTTTTTATTCCTTACTATTAGTGGCCAACAACGTCTTTCGCGTGGTTTTGGAAGTACTTAGTCAGTAGTTCAAGGTTTTGCTCTGAGATATCTGTACGATCTCCCATACCTTTAGCAACCGGTCCCCAAGCGTTAACAGTGAAGTGCTCACCAGGAATTTTTGCGTGACAAGTTGAACAGTAAACATTGTCTAACTCTTCGGCATAAGACCAAATAGGGTCTAGGCTATCGACAACTGGCGAAGTAATGTCACCCGTCAATTCAACTGAACGCCATTCGTTACCATAAGCATCCGCTTCATATTCACCCGTTTTAAGTGCGCCTTGCCCTTGTTCTGTCAATTTAGCAACAATAGAACGCTGCCCTTCACCGAAGTAAAGCACCTGTTCTGCGCCTTTCATTTGGAACGCATTCAACGTTACGGTGCGGTTGTCGCCTTCAGCTTTAATTACTTGCAATTAAGCTGTTGGGTTTAGGCTACCGAACTCACCTATTGCAATGTCTGTCACTGGGTAAACAACTTTCGCATCTGCTGCCGTATTTTTGGTAAAGGCAATCAAGGTATCAAACGCTTTACTGTCTAGCTGAGCTTCAGGAGCAAAGTGCGCTACGCCCTTATGACAGTCGATACACGTTTGGTTATTTTCTCTACCGTAAGCGTGCATTTTCGCAGCATCACGAGATTGCTCGAACTCTTCCATTGCATCGAAGTCGTGACAAGAGCGACACGTTGCTGAGTCATTCTCGCGGAATTGAGCCCATACCGTTTCAGCCATCTCTTCACGGTGCGCTTCGTATTTCTCAGGCGTGTCGATCTTACCGGAGATGAATTCGTGGTAGATGTCTTTTGATGCTCTTACTTTAGTGATCACGTAATCAATCGGATCTGTGGGGATGTGGCAATCGGCACATTCTGCTCGAATGCCTTTTGCGTTACTGAAGTGAACTGAACCTTGATATTCTTTGTGCGGTGCTTCCATCGTGTGGCAAGAAACACAAAACTCAGTGCTCGATGTATAGTGCATAACGGCTGCAGTTCCCCCTAAGGTTAACCAGCCAATACCTATACCAACCGCCGCTATTAGTGCGATATAACGTTTTTTTATTGTCATAATTCTTAATCATCTTCAACAATTGGTTACAATTACGATCAGAGTAGTACTTTAGGGGTAGATAGGTTTGATTTGGATCATAAATCGTAATCTGAGGAATAAAAAATGAACCTTTCTGAGAGAATGAAGTCGCTTTATAAAATGAATCCCCTTACAACCCAATCACCCTGTAAATAAAAGGCTTGAGATTAATATGCACAATTGATTAATCTAATAACAACACACTAAACCGCCTCCCAAATCAAAGAAGTAAATTGTAAATCCAATACAATATCGGCTACCTATTTTCATAAACTCTTTACTCAATGAACCAAACAGAATTCCAACAAAAAATAGCGAGTTTCACTGCCATCGAACAAGCGCTTGATTACTTTGAAATTGGGTTTGATAGCAAGTTCATCGACCAAAACAGAGTCGAGCTTGTGAAGCGCTTTAATGGTTATCTGATCCTGTCAAAACCTGATGATTGGTTTTCTGGACGAAGAGCACTAAAAAACGCCTACTGTAAGGTGCAACGCAGTAAACTGGATCGCTACACACGCTCAGCCTGTCGTGGCTGTACGACTTGCCAACGCCGCTAGTTCAAAATCAGAAAGCTTAAACGTAGATAACAAAAAATAGAGAATTGAAATAACATCTCATTACGATTTAGTTAGTGGTTTGCTCGAAAAAAAGTGTGCTAGTCTTACGGCAACTCAACTACGAGATAAAAACTACAATGAAAATTTTCAGCAATTTCGAAAGCGGCAACATTCACGTCGTTTCAGCAGATTCACCACAAAACATTCAACTGACTATCCCAGCAGACAACCAGACTGAAATATCTCAGTGGTTCCACTTCCGCTTAGAAAGTGAAGCTCAACAAGCACACCACTTCGAAATCGGTCAATTGGCAACGTCTGCTTACCCTGAAGGCTGGAAAGATTACGATGTGGTTGCATCTTATGACCGTGAAGAGTGGTTCCGTATCCCATCTCAGTTCGATGGCGATACACTAAGCTTCGACATCATTCCTGAACACGATTCGATGTACTTCGCGTACTTCGCACCGTACTCATACGATCGTCACCAAGATCTTCTGCACAGTGCGCAAACGCACCCGGCTTGTAAGCTTGAAACTCTGGGTCACACGCTAGACAACAATGACATCACTTTGCTAACCATTGGTGAGCCAAGTGAAGAGAAGAAAAACATCTGGGTTATTGGTCGCCAACACCCTGGCGAGACCATGGCTGAATGGCTAATCGAAGGCTTGCTTCAACGACTACTCGATGAAACAGACACGGTAGGTCGCTCACTACTAGACAACGTTGTATTCCGCGTTGTGCCTAACATGAATCCAGATGGCAGTATCCGTGGCCACCTGCGCACCAACGGTATTGGCGTTAACCTAAACCGTGAATGGCAGTCACCTTCTATGGAACGCAGCCCTGAGGTTTTCCTTGTGCGTGAGCGCATGCTAGAAACGGGCGTTGACCTGTGTCTAGACATCCACGGCGACGAAGCCATCCCGTATAACTTTGTAGCGGGCAGCGAAGGCACACCTTCATACAACGAGCGCATTGCAAAACTAGAGAATCACTTCAAGCAAGCGCTTCTGACTATCACGCCAGAGTTCCAAGATGAATTTGGCTACGATAAAGACGAGCCGGGCAAAGCGAATATGACAGTCGGCACAAACTGGATCGGCGAACAGTTCAAATGCTTGGCTTACACCGTAGAGATGCCATTTAAAGATCATATCAGCCACGCTGACGAACTGTACGGTTGGTCTCCAGAGCGCAGCGTTGCATTTGGTCACGACATGCTAGCAGCGGTTTGGGCAACAGTAGACGAGCTATAAAACAAACCATAGACAGACTAAGCGCCTTAGTTCGTCCGTATCATTAGTTTGCTTACATATATAGCAAAGCCCAGCACTTGTGAAAGTGCTGGGCTTTTTAATATCGGCTTTGATGAGTGAATCTAGCTTTAAGGTATCTAACTTTAATAGCTCTCTATGCCACTCTGAGGCTAGCAAAAAACACTGGGTATCTTTGCCTAATGTGTCTTTGTTCTGACACCATATCTTTGAAGCTTGGCCCTTGTAACAACTGAACAATCACTTCATCGCCTTCTTGTCGCAGCACTGCACCACTAATATCAATAGTGTTGTTATCATGCAGTCTTAAGCTGCCCGCCATTGAGAAACCTCGATAAACAGGAATGATGTTACGCATCATCAAGCGCACACCCTTTTCAGACACTTCACTGACATGAAAAAGCTCATCCTTAATTCGCATCACTGGACGTGCCTTTTTTGGGTACTTCAAGCGATAATATTTGCGTTTCTGGGTGAATGACTCTTCACTCATCTGTGACTCCCTGTCTCTGTTTAGTCGGTCAAGCAATAGCCTTTGGCTTCAATCGGATTTCGAACGAATACATTCACCAAATTGATAGCTGGTTATTATATCGACTTTACGAGCTAATGCTTTAGAGATTTATGCAGAGAAACAAGGATTGCTGAGCATTCAGTAAAAAGTGAGATGTGAGTCGGATACGTCAGGAGCTCGACTGTTAGCGATGAACCCTAAAGCTGAAACAACGCCAATTGAATGCTGAAGCCAACAAACAACAACCCGCACACAATGTTCATCCATTGAGAAGTGCGCTTTTGAGTTAATAACCTCTTAAACGTATCAGCCATCAAAATGACAACCAAAAACCATGTAGCAACCACTGTCGCCTGTATCGCGCCCAACATTAAGCTGTCGGATACAATGTTGTCCGTAGAAACAAACTGAGGGAATATTGAAAGGTAAAACAGGACAATTTTAGGGTTGAGTAAGTTGGTCAATAACCCTTTCACAAATTGATGATAAAGCTTACTTCCCGATGCACTCACCACAGCAAGCACGCCATCTTGAGCACGCAGTGCCGCTCGAAAGTGATTATAACCAAGCCAGACTAAGTACAAGACGCCCAGCCACTTAAGACCTTCAAACGCCATTGGGGTCTGAGATAACAGTAAGCTCATGCCATTCGCAGAAACAAACGCATGAAAAAAGAACCCGCATGACACACCCAACACGTTAATAAACGCAAACAGCTTTCTTTGAGTTAGAGCCGTGCTCAATACCAACAGAGCATTTGGGCCTGGAATAATGGCAATAAAAAACACGATGACAATAAACAGCCAGATACTTTCCCAACTCATTTCGCTTTCATTTCCTTATCGCTTGCTAATCATTCTTGATCGTTTTAGGGCGGGTATTGTACGTCCATTCAATACCATTACAATATGCCAAACGTTTATTAGCTTATGCTCAGCTCACTTGTCTTAGTTCGCTTATATGGATAAAGCATAAAATTAACGTGTATAATTCACCCGTTTATCCTGTAACGCTGCAAAACTCATTCTCTAACATTTATAGCCCTGTTAGACTCCACCTCCCTTTTGATACTTGGTTCATTTATGTCATTTGATAGCCTAACCCTAAACGCTCAAATTCTTGCTGCGATCCCCGACCAACTCCAGACTCCTACAGAGGTGCAGCAATCGGCTATTCCCCATATTGTTTCAGGCAAAGACGTTCTCGCCTTAGCCCAAACAGGCAGCGGGAAAACATTGGCGTTTGGCTTACCTCTGTTAAATAACATCAATGTGGCAATTCACGAACTGCAAGCGATCATCATTGTTCCAACCCGTGAGCTTGCCTCTCAAGTAGCCAAGGCTCTAGAACCCATCGCAACGGCACTTGATATCAAAACGGTGACACTGACTGGTGGAGTTGATATCGATAGCCAGCAACAGCAATTGTTAGACAAGCCACAACTCGTGATCGCAACTCCTGGCCGCCTACTTGCCGTTATCCAAGAGAACAAGCTAGCGCTAACCCAATGCGAGTCCTTAGTTCTTGATGAGGCAGACCGTTTACTCGACATGGGGTTTTGGCCGGATATTCAAACCATTATTTCTGCTCTTCCGAAAAAACATCAAACACTGCTGTTTTCGGCTACGTTGCCAAAAGAGCTGGTCAGTCAGGCTGAGGCGCTTCTTACTAATCCAGTAAAGGTCACGACGCATCAAGAGAACAGTGTCGTTTCAGCCATTGAAGAAACGCTCTACCTAGTGAACAAGGGAAGCAAACCTCAAGCACTGATAGCATTACTGAACCAACATCAGTGGCCACAGGTATTGGTTTTCATCAGTGCCAAAGACAATGCTGACGCGCTCACCAAGCGACTGAACAAAGCAAAAATTAGCGTAAGTGCCTTACACGGCAATAAAAGCCAAGAAGAAAGAACGCAAGCACTAGAAAGTTTCAAAAATGGTGAAACACGAGTGTTAATCGCAACTGATGTGATGGCTCGAGGCATACATATAGACCAACTGCCCGTCGTGATTAACTTTGACTTGCCATCTCACTCTGCGACTTACGTACACCGTGTCGGGCGCACAGCCAGAGCAGGAAGCACTGGGTTCGCAATTTCCCTTGTGAGCCACGGTGAAACTGAGTATTTAGACGCCATCCGTACTCTCACCAACAAAGCACTTCCGTTACAGTCATTAGACGGTTTTCCGGTAACAGATAAACCCGCCTCTGAAGCAACAGCCAGAAAACGTCCACCAAAGGACAAAATGGCCAATCGCAGAACGGCAAAAAAGAAGAGTGTTAAGCAATTTAAGAGCAAGCCAAACTCTTCAAAATAACCATAGAAAATCGATTAGCCCAGTATTAACTGGGCTTTTTTATTCAAAGAAAAACTGCCAGCTAAACCTGAAAAAGACCGCTTAATCACGCCAAGTTAAATGACACTTTTATGAATTATGATGCCAACGTATTGATTCTTGGTTGCTCAAAAAAAATACTTTCTGATCACGTTGACGCCCCTATATCTGGCAACTAGATTTTTCTATTAGTGTCTAAAACAGGAGGTCATTGAAATGAAACGTGCTAGCTCTACATATCGATTGCAACTGATTAAGGAAGTGGCAACTCGCCGAGATCGTCAGTGTTCCAATGACCCGATGGCAAACTACATACAAAACCGGCTCTTCTCCGCTTAGA
>NZ_MCZK01000041.1 GCF_002875945.1 Vibrio lentus | reverse complement strand
ATCTAAGCGGAGAAGAGCCACGTGGGCTAGGCAAAATTACTTTCGGGAAGGGAGTCATTATAAAAATGATAAACATGTCAATTAGATGGCGTCTTATTTTTCTTTCCACGGTTTCTGTAATCATTATGTTTGGTTTTACAGTCAATGAAGTGCTAAAGAACGATAAGAAGATGAACCACCTTGAAACAACACGTATTAAGGTCGAAGCGCTTCAATCTTTTAATACTATTTCAAGTAATGCTTATCGATGGTTGGTTCTGTCTAATGATTCCCCTGAGAAAGGTCAGCTGCTTTTAACGCTGCAATCAGAACTGGATAGGCTTACGCAATATGAGATTCGACTTCAACAGTTCGACGCTAACTGGAGTGTTGAACCACAGTTAGTCGAACTTAAAAATGTGTTGATTAGCCTTGCTCAAGCGCCAGAAACTACCGACAACACACTGTTAACTGAACGTGCTTTTGACTTGCTGAAAGACGTGTTGATGGAACTGTCTGAATATCAAATGATCTTAGTGGATGAAGATATCGGCGAAGCTGATGCGATGTTTGTCCACCTTACTAATTACGTGTTTTGGACTCAGAGGGAAGCATGGCTAAGCTACAGCCTGTATCGCTCCCCAGAATTGAAGAATCAGTATCTACTGAGCTATGTTGGTGCTTTGGAAAGGCAGCAACAGTTGTTGGATTCGTTTTTTCGATCGGGCAGTCGCTCTCCAGAGATTAGAACACTGCTAAACGCTTTCTCCAAAGATGAACTTCAAGACAGCTTCACATCTCGAATCCTCAAAGGGGACTTCTCGTCACCCGAAATCTATGAACATTTGAAAGGCTTAGAACTAAAAAAACGAGCTATTTCACAAGCGATTGGTGCTTATACCAAGCAATTACAATTTGATCTAACAAAGAACATCGCCTTACAAAAACGCCAAACCTTGATCATAACATTATTGATTCTGGTCGCTTCAGGCGCTCTGTTATGGCTCGGTATCGCCACCTCTCTGCGTTTAAACCGAAACCTATCATCGATCCTAAAAGGGGTGTCGGAATGCGCAGACAGCTATGGCAAGCCCAAGGTGATTCACATTCAAGGGAACGATGAGCTCGCTGAATTCACTGAGACTTTAAATCGAGTGATGGAACGTAACTACCATCACAATAAAGAGTTAATAAAAGCCAAAGAAGACGCGATTTCGGCAAACAAAGCCAAAAGTGCCTTTCTAGCGAACATGTCCCATGAAATCCGTACGCCGCTCAATGGGATTATCGGTATGGCCGAGATTTTATCTCAGAGCCAACTGAGTGCTAATCAACAAGAAGTCTTGGGCGATATAGAGTCGTCTTCCCATTCCTTGCTGGTTCTGCTGAATGACATTCTCGACCTTTCGAAAATAGAGTCGGGTAATTTGATGCTGTCGCCACATAATGCCGACCTTCGAGAAGCGGTGTATGACTCGGTGAGTGTGATTCTATCGAAAGCGATGAGCAAAGATATTGAACTCGACATTAATATTGACCCACAAACCCCGCCACAGCTCTTCTTTGATGAGTATCGTGTTAGGCAGGTGCTCACCAACTTGCTATCGAATGCGATTAAATTTACATCTAAAGGCTCAATCACTACAGATATTGCTTATACGCCCATGTCGCTAGGCCGAGGAAAGCTTGATTGCACTGTGACTGACACTGGTATCGGCATTGAACCCGAGAAACTAGAGTCGATCTTCGAACCTTTCACACAAGAAGATGGCAGTATTACTCGACAGTTTGGAGGTACAGGTTTAGGGCTTGCCATTTGTCGCCAGCTTGTTGATTTGATGGGTGGGTATATCAGCGCACAATCGGTGAAAGGGAAGGGGTCTACGTTCTCGTTTTGTTTGTACGTCGACATTATAGAAAGCCATGTTCAAACCTTTGAGAACCTAAGCCATGCAACAATAGTCTCCAATTCTTTCAGCTATTTAGATCAGTTGGTCAAAGAGTGTGAGCGTTTTAGTATCCGAGCGCAGGTGGTCCCATCCATCTCTGAGCTCGATGCAAGTATCACAGAGAGTGACCTAATACTCTATTGCCACACGTTACATCACTCTATGGATAAAGATCTTGCTGCGCTCAAGGAGCTCTATCCTCTTTCTCGTGTGATCGTGTGCCAACATCACCTATTTAAGACGAACTTAATCACGGAGCCTGTTCATTCCACTCACACTTTACCCTTCTTAGGTAAACGATTTTTAAATAGCCTATTGTCGCTCGACATTGGCGAAGAAGAGGTTGAGCAAAAGGAGCTTGAAACGGAAGAGGTTCGGTCGTTGAATCGACGTATATTGATCGTCGAAGATAACTTGATGAACCAAAAGATAGCGAGTTTCTTTCTTGAGAAAGCGGGTTATGAATATCTGATTGCCAGCAATGGACAAGAAGCGGTCGATGTGATCACTCAAGGCGCTCAGTTTGATGCGATTCTAATGGACTGCATGATGCCTGTCATGGATGGCATTACTGCGACTCGAGCCATCCGAGATTGGGAAACAGAGCAGGGCGTTACGCCGTTACCGATCATTGCCCTGACAGCCAGCGTGTTGGATGAGGACATTAAAGGTTGCTTTGAAGCTGGTATGAATGCTTACTTGCCTAAACCTTATAAATCCCACCAACTGTATGACCTTTTCAGTAGCTTAGATATCGTATAAGCCAACGGACACCTCTTTGATGAAGTCGTTGAGCGTGCTTCAATGATCCGAGGTGCGTGGAATTTGACTTGTGCTGTGACTCGCTATTCCTATCTAACTTCTAGTCCAAGATTATATTGAGCAAGACAGCGTCCGACATAGCTTATCTTTAATAAGGCAGCCACCAATATTGTGCTGATGTGTGCAACGATTTGGATTGGCAGTGAAAAATGATCGGCCATTGGATAAGCCACTATGATACTGAGGAGCATAACCAGAGCGGTTATTGCTAAACTGAAGTTTGAAACAGAAAGTAGAGTCTGAAAGCGTTGAGTCATGTTCTTCATGTTGTATTCCTATTAATAATTATGCTGACTAGTTATTAATAGCAATTAGCGTTCCAGTTTTATTTGTTGTTATTTTACAGTGGTTTAATAAGTTTTCTGGAAGTTTTTAGTCAAAAAGACATGGTGATTAACAGTGTCCAATTGACTCTTTGGTGTCTTTTGGTTCTTACCATTGTCTAAAGCCACAAGTGTCGATATGGAATCGCACGCCAGCGTATAATCCCAGTCCGACGTTATATTTTTGTCCAAACTCGGCATGAACTTTTTTGAGTTTAACGTGTAGGTCTTCTCGAGAAATACCGTTGGCAGGAACAAGGTCTAAGGCACAAAATTCTAAGTGCTTACTTCGCAGTGCACCGCCAGCTTGTTGATTGTAGAGCTTTGAACGTTCTCCGGAAACAGGAATAACAACACCGATTTCAGGCTCGATGTATTGCTGAATGTATTTCAAGGTGTTGATCATATTAGGCACGTGTTTCTTATTGGGAAGGGTGAACAAGGTTGTGTTACTCATTGCCCAGTCTGTCCCTTGAAGTAGCACTAGGTGCAAAGGCATGCTTTGCGTAATGCCTGCTTCTTTGAGCTGTTGCCCAATCTCTCTCACTTTGTCTTCTGCATGATTCAGCAGCATCCAACCTCGAAATGCCGACCGAGTCGGAACCTTGTAGCCATGAACATCCACCACGAGATCGTCGTAGGTGATTTCAGTTTCTTCGGTATACAGTCTTTCAAATTCTTCAGGATAGGGTTGAGTTGTTGATAGCGCTAAGGTAATCAGAATACTTGCGTACATAGGTCACTCCATTGCTTACGTTCACCTGGTTAGTTTTACAGTTGCTCAGTTTTACGTTCGCTTAAGTATAGACGCTAGAATTTGGGCATAAAAAAACCCACTACTAAGAGTGGGTTACTAACATTGTTACAAGTAAATTAGCGAGGTTAGATTACTTCTTACCTTGGATTTGCTTGTCTTCTTCTGTCAGTTCACGAATGCGACGGCTGATGTCACGGCGAGCTTTAGAAATCTCTGCGCTCTTGATGATGTGATCATCAACACGGTCTTCGTAGTCAGCTTTCATATTTTTGATAATGCCCAGGATCTCGTCATGAGTCATTTCTGGCTTGACGTAGTCAAGTAGGTTATCAAGAAGGTCGACACGCTTACGGTTGTCACGAACTTTCTTTTCGTTGTCTAAAAGTTCACGCTTAAGTTTGTTCTTACGTCGTGCTTGGTTAACAATTTCAAATACGCTGCTCATAGATTCCTTTTCCTAATCGTCAAATACGTTGTCTGGTTCTGATTAAAGCACATCAGTTGGTGTTGTAACAGTCTTTAGATTAAAGCAAAAGTAAGGTTGTATAATTATTCGGCACTCTCGCTTAAGTGCGATTGTTTTTATCTAAGAGTTCAAGTTAGTATCCAGTATAGATACTTCATTGATACGAAATGTGAAATGAATCAACAACAATTAGAAACCGACGATCTGGTAGAAAGTGTTACCGAATCTTCAGCAGAACAAAGCAAGCTTCGAGAGGCGTATGTGAAAGAACGTACTTACCTTGAAGTCGTGGAAATAGAGCTAAATCGTTCTAAAATCATAATGATTGATGAACAAGGCCGAAAGAAAAGAGTACCTATTTTGTCTGAGCACTAGTCATCATTGGCTGCATTCTTCAGTGTTGAGACGGATTAATCAAAATAATAAAAAGGAAAAATGATGAACACAGTACTTTCCCTAATTGAAGCGAGAATTATCGGTTGTTTGATCGAGAAAGAAGTCACCACGCCTGATCATTATCCGTTAACGTTAAACAGCTTAACGACGGCATGTAATCAAAAGAGTAACCGTGAGCCTGTACTCTCTCTTTCTGAATCTGAAGTATTAGATGCCGTTGATGGATTGATAGCGCGTCGTTTAGTGAGTGACGAAAGTAGCTTTAATAGCCGTGTGAATAAGTATCAGCACCGCTTCTGCAATACTGAATTTGGTGATCTGCAATTTACTGAGCAAGAGCGCGCGATCATCTGTTGTATGCTTCTTCGCGGCGCACAAACGCCTGGCGAACTGCGCACCAGAACAGGTCGTCTTGCAAATTTCAGCGATGTTAAGGAAGTGGAAGCAACACTCGATAAATTAGCCGTAAGAGAAGCGGGTGCTTTAGTGGTGAAACTGCCACGTGAAGCGGGCAAACGTGAATCTCGTTACCAACATTTATTGAGTGGTGAAGTGGATGTTGAGTCATTTGCAACTGCGTCTATAGGAGCTTCTCAGCCAACCGCGAATAGCGGAAGACTTGAAGAGTTGGAAACCGAAGTCGCGAACCTGAAAGCGGAAGTTGCTGAGCTTAAAGAAATGGTTGAATCACTGCTTTAGATGTCTAGCTTAGATAAAAATGCGGGTTGGGTGGTGTACTTGATCCGCAATCGTCATAACGCACTTTATTGCGGTGTGACGAATAATTTAGAACGCCGATTTGAACAACATCAAACAGGTAAAGGTGCAAAAGCTCTTAAAGGCAAAGGCCCACTTGAGCTGGTTTGGAGTTTTGATGTTAGGTCAAAAAGTGAGGCATTGAAAACCGAATACGCGATCAAACAATTACCTAAGCCTCGCAAAGAAAAACTGGTATCACTCAAACTAATCATTGAGTGGCAAGAAGACCAAATTCAATATATCGAAGTCTCATAATTCATAGCTAAAACGTTCGTTATTGATTAAATCACAATAATGTATTTTCCCTTATGAATCCCTATTAAGTTATTGAATATAAGGTGTAATTTGTTAGTTTCGGATTGACCTAAACGCATCGTAGAACTCACTGATTATAATCTCTCTTCCAAATTGACATATCGCACATTTAGAATGTCGTTCTAATTAGCGTTAGACGCTATCATTTATCATCGTTGTCCTACATAATATCTCGTAGCCATACAAAGATATGGTGTCATGCTAGGTTAAAAAATGAGCCAAAGTAGCTCATATAAAACGAGAAAAATATGAAACGTTTACTGATGTTGTTGGGACTTGCCGTATTTTCTGCGTCCGCTCTCTCCCATGGTACCCATGTCCTCAATGGTTACTGGGAATACCAAGATTATCTTTCTAAATTTCCAGAACAAAAAGCACTGACCGATAAAATGGTTGAAGCAGTGCAAAATCACCCCGTTCCGTTAAGAAAAACCCAAGATGAACCCATCACAATTTCTGTGGTGTATCCGGGACAACAGATCTCAGATTATTGGGTTCGCAATATCGAAGCTTTCGAAAAAAGGCTCGATAGGCTGAGAATTAATTATCAGATCAATCAGGTCTTTACACGAGTTAATGCGGATATCACTCAGCAAAGTATTTCATTACAAGAAGCCATCGAAAACAAAACCGACTACTTGATTTTTACTCTCGATACCACTCGTCATCGTAAATTTATTGAACATGTTTTGACGTCAACGGATACCAAGTTGATTCTGCAAAATATCACTACACCAGTTCGAGCGTGGGATGACAGACAGCCATTCATGTACGTGGGTTTCGACCATGCGACAGGCAGCTTAAAGCTGGCGGAGTATTTTAAGAATAACAGTAAATCAGACAGCCAATATTCAGTTTTGTACCGCTCAGAAGGCTATATCAGTGATGCTCGCGGTGATACTTTTATCCACGAAGTGAACACCGATACAAACTTTGCACTCAAGTCCTCTTTTTACACTAAGTCAGACAAAGAAAGCGGCTATCAAGCGGCGAAAATCAGCATAGAGAAAGATAAAGACCTAGACTTTATTTATGCATGTGCAACTGATGTGGCATTAGGTGCTGCAGATGCGATTCGCGAATCAGGTAGAGATATTCTTCTTAATGGTTGGGGAGGCGGTTCTGCCGAGCTTGAAGCTATCGAAAGAGGTGATCTAGACGTGACTGTGATGCGGATGAATGACGACACTGGTATTGCGATGGCAGAAGCCATTAAATGGGATTTGGCTGGTTTAGAAGTGCCTACCGTATATTCTGGTGATTTTGAATTGGTCACCAAAGAAGACTCTCCCGAACGTATTTCTGAACTCAAACAGCGGGCATTTAGATACTCAGGTCAATAATGAAGAAAAGCTACGCCAGTACACCGAGAAACATTCTAGCCAAACTAATTACCCGTATCGTTATTTTAGTGATAGGGGTTATGGCGCTTGGCGTGCTTATTCATAATTATGAAACCAGCAGTAGCATTGTAAAGCAAGAAACGAATCGGACGGTTCAGCAGACTTCTAGCTTGATACAGAACATGTTTGATTACCGTTTGTCGGTATTACAGATTCATCAAGACAGCAGTTCGCACAGTGCGGTGTTGAGACAATACTTTGATACCAATGACGAAGAAGCGCTGAGTTATTTTTTCTTTGGTGTTGACCAACGTGAACCGAATCATGCCCCAGATTTACGCTTTGTCGCGACTCACGATGGTGTCGTTTGGGACGATGGTAATGGTCAGTTTTACGGTTTGGATTACACCAATCTGGAAAATATTTCAGATGAGGTCGCATTCAGCAGTAATTGGCATTTTTTAAAGCTGACGACGGAGATCGGAGATCGCCATCTGTTAGCTCGACGCACGCCAGTTGTTGATAACGAAACCGGTGAGGTTCTGGGACAATTGTATATCGCGATTGTGCTGGATAATAACTTCTCTCTCGCGGAATCGATTCAACAAGGAAGCAACTGCGAAAACATTGTTATCGAGGCGCACGGTACGCCTGTTACCTCTACCTTCAGTGGAGATGAAAGTTATACGCTCACGGACATTCTCAATTACAAACAGCATGATGAGCTTCCTAGTCATTTTGTGACTATTGCGACGATTAAGATCAATGCGGTCGATACGCCACTCATTATCCGCGCCGTGCAAAAGAACACTAACTTTATTGCGTTAGAAGAAAACTACGAACGTGCAATCATTGTCGTCGTTGTCGTGATCATTCTCGTATCCTTCTTTGCTAAAGCTTGGATTCAGAGAAAGGTCGCGGCTGAACTCGATAAGTTAATGGACTTTACTCGCTCAGCAAGTGGCAGCGAAGACTACAACAAATTTGATGGCTCCAACATCTTCGAATTCCATCATATTGGTTGCACGTTAGAAGATACTTTTGAACGGCTGTCTGAACAAAACCAAAAATTCCAAGACCTGTTTAACTTTGCTCATTCACCGATATTGGTTTGGTCTGACAAAGGCGATTTGATACAGATGAACCCGGCAGCTCGTATGGCCCTGTTTGATGAAGATGATAACTATGGTGTGATTGCTCAGGAATTTGAGCAACGAATGCTGCCTAATATTCAGATGGTGGTTCAAGGATCGAAGCTGACGGGTATTAACGTGCCAATCGGAGATAAGGTGTTTCGTTGGAACATGTCGGCAATCAGAGTTGAGCACGGCATTACGGGGGTAGTGGTTCAAGGCCAAGATATCACCAAGCTAATCGAAGCGGAGCGACAAGCCGATCGAGCTCGTGAAGAGGCTGAGCATCTTGCGAATGTTCGTGCCGATTTCTTAGCTAAGATGAGCCACGAGATCCGCACACCGTTAAACGGTATTCTCGGCGTCTCTCAGCTAATGAAACGATCGATACAGAGTGAAGACAACCGAGATCAAGTCGATGTGCTTTGTAACAGTGCAGAACATTTACTTGCGGTGCTCAATGATATTTTGGATTTCTCAAAAATAGAGCAGGGACAGTTCAATATTCAAAAGAAAAACTTCCGCTTAGTTGAGCTAGTTAACACGCTAGACAGTATCTATCGTCCGTTGTGTGAAGATAAGTCGGTCGCTTTTTGTATTGATAACCATTTGGCGAGTGATATTGAAATAAGCACAGACCAAGTATGCCTCAATCAGATCATGTTTAACTTGTTGAGTAATGCCCTTAAGTTTACTCATCAAGGGCGAATTTCGGTGAGTTTCGAACTTGAAAGCATTTTCAATTCAGACCAAGCAAGCTTGATTGTTCGAGTTAAAGATACCGGTATTGGTATTGATGGCAGTAAAATTGATGCTGTTTTTGAACCTTTTGTTCAGGAAGATGAGACGACGACTCGAGAGTATGGCGGTACAGGTTTAGGGCTTACGATTGTGAAGAACCTTGTCGATATGCTGGAAGGTGATATTCAAGTTCGAAGTGTTAAAGGAGAAGGCTCCGAGTTTGTTATCGAGATCCCAGTGGAGCTATCTTCACAACCGTTATTAGGCTCTCCGCAGCAACCTCACATTGATCCTCATGCGCTGTTTAGCCACTCCCTTAAGGTATTGCTGGTGGAGGATAACCACACGAACGCGTTTATCGCACAAGCTTTCTGTAAGAAGTATGGGATGGCCGTGACCTGGGCTAAAGATGGTTTAGAAGCGATAGAGTTGGCGAAAGCAGAGGCGTTTGATCTTATCTTGATGGATAACCAGCTGCCTAACTTAGGTGGCGTAGAAACAACTCAGCAATTAAGAAGCGAAATTGGAATCTCAACACCGATTTATGCCTGTACGGCGGACGCACAACAGTCGACACGAGACAGCTTCATGGCGGCTGGCGCCAACTATGTAATCGTTAAGCCGATCAAAGAGGAATCGTTGCACCAAGCTTTTGTGCATTTCAAAAACGTTTACTCAGGTGACATGGATCAACCGAGCTGATCAATAAAGCTAATCAACCAATTAATCAGCTAAGCCAAGCCGAGTTTCTCATTACGATGAAAGTGAGGTTGTGATAAAGACAAGAGCGAATAGCGCGTTCTTGTCTTTATAAAGAACCAGCGGTAATGGCTTGCTCCAACAGTAACGTTCTCAATTCGTCGTTCATCTCTATATGTTCAGGGAACTGTATCCCTAACAACCAACCTTGGCCTTGTCTTTTTTTACTCACTACCTTGTAGACAAGTTCGCTGTCTAAGTACTCACTCAAGATCGAGTTGGCCTTAATCTTCCAGCCGATATCGATATCCGATTGCTGGGTAAGATAGATGCCGCAGCCTGATGCCGAAAAATCCACTAAAGTTGCATCCAATGACAAGGTATCAAAGGTGACTTCACATTCCAGTCGTACCTTGTATCTTTCGTGCTCACGAATGGGTTTTGTTGCAAAGCTTGAGGGTGGGCGAAGGAAGATAAGGTGTGCAGGCGAGGTGATATGAGCCAGTACATTGGTTTTAAACGCAACAATGTGACCCAGTTCGGTATCGGTAATAGCACGAACAATGATATCGACGTTATTAAGCTTTCTTAGCGTTAATGCTTCCGTGGCTTTTTGAGAAAGCTCCAGAATCAAGTACTGATCTTGTTTGTGTCCGATGTAAAGCGTGCTTATCTGAATTGAGTCATCCGGGCCAAATTCCAACACACCTGCTGTTCTTGTACCGGGTTTTAGGTATCTGAACAGTTCTAAGTTTTTATCTTTATGCATATTCTTCAATGAACAATGTTAATCATCTGTCCAAATAATATAACGGCCTGATAAATGTATGTCATTAGTTTCATTTAAGTAATTGTAAAAGTTGAGTCAAAAGGTGAATGGCTTTCCAAAACGAAAACTCAGCTTACTCTTACCTCAAAACACGATACACTGCTGTCGTTAATCATGTACTGATGGAGAAATATTAAATGGAACTGGAAACTTTACTCAATACGCTGACTCACGCCCCAGAAAGCATTCAATTTGAAGATACAATGCAGGTGATTGAGGCGAACTATGACTTTTCTGAGAGTGAATTTCGTAATGGTGATGTAGTGAATGTCGCGGGACAGAACAATGGTTCATGTAAGATTTTTGCTTTTGGTTTAGCTCAAGATCTTTCTCCCGAGCAAACACTGGCTTGTTTTGGGCAGTTTTACCGCAATGATGTCTTAGGTTTTCCTGAGAATACTGACCATCAAAACATTCGTAACTTTATGATTCATGGTTGGAGCGGTATACAGTTTTCTCAGCCAGCGCTGATTGCGAAAGCAAAGTAAACAGGTACTAGGCTAACATTCGTATTCTGAAGCGAGAAAATAGTATCTCGCTTCTTTTATGTTCTCGATGTTGAGACAGGTTTACTCTCTATTGAATAGGCAATGCAGACAAGCACTTGCGACACATACAAACACCGCCTTTAGGGATACTGCTAGTATCGCGTTTTTCTAGCTCAAAGCACCAACAGGTTTCTTTTCCTGCGCTGATATCACACTGAGCAGGCGCATTACACTGTGGGCACTGATGAGTTGAACTCGCACCGCTGAGGCTATCCATCACCGAATCTCTTTCGCTTTCAGACAAGCCTTTCCAACCGATAATCTCATCCATCGTTCTGTGGCAGCCGCTGCATATGCCACCATTATTTTTACAAGCCGCTAAGCAAGGTGTTTTCATCAATTTGACCCGTCATTCATTTGTGCTGAAATGTAGCACATTTGTTTCTTCTTGAAGAGCCGTTAAGCTAAGAAATTACTCAGTTAAATTGAGAAATGACCTCGTAATTTTTAGGCTTTTCATGTAGCATCTCGCCCCTTTTGTTGAGTGGGGGATATTATGTTTATTGGATTTGATTATGGAACAGCTAACTGTTCCGTTGCAGCTATGGTTAATGGAGAGCCTAGCTTGTTGCCGTTAGAAGGTAAGAGTCATTATATTCCCTCAACCGTGTTTGCACCGACTCGAGAAAGTGTTTCTGAGCATCTATTTCGTCACTTAAACATCAAGCCCAGTGATGCTATCGGCGAACAGGTGTTGCGACGCGCGATTGCATTGAACCGCGAAGAGAGTATCGATCTTGTGCCAGAAGACATGGCATTTGGTCAGGCAGCGTTGAACCTCTATTTAGAAGACCCTCGTGACGTTTATTATGTTAAGTCTCCTAAGTCTTTCCTTGGTGCCAGCGGCTTACATGATGTTCAGGTGAGCTTCTTCGAAGATTTAGTGTGCGCTATGATGGCGAATATTAAAAATCAAGCCGAGCTGACGACTCAAGAGCAGATCAAACAAGCCGTTATCGGTCGACCTATCAACTTCCACGGGCGTGGTGGGGAAGAAGCAAACAGACAAGCTGAACATATTTTGTCTCGAGCGGCTAAGCGTGCTGGCTTTCAAGATATCGCGTTTCAGTTTGAACCCGTTGCTGCGGGACTTGATTACGAAAGTACACTGACTCAAGACCAAACCGTATTAGTTGTCGATATTGGTGGTGGTACGACGGATTGCTCATTACTTGAAATGGGACCGACCTGGTCGGGTAAAGCGGATCGAACTCAGAGTCTGTTGGCGCACAGTGGCCAGCGAGTCGGCGGTAACGATCTTGATATCTACCTTGCCTTCAAACAATTGATGTCACCTTTTGGCATCGGCAGTAAAGGGACCTCAGGTATTGATATGCCGTTGACCCAGTTCTGGAATCCGATCGCAATCAATAACGTTGAAGCTCAAAAGAACTTCTATTCTCGAGAAAACCTTGCGGCCTTGAAGCTACTTCGTAAAGAAGCGGCAGATCCACAAAAGTTGGATCGCTTGATGAAGGTTTATCACGACACGTTAGGCTACAGTATTGTGCGCCGAGCGGAAGAAGCTAAGATTGCGTTGGCAGAGTGCGCTCAGTATCGAGCTGCGATTAATGTTGCTTCTGAGCTCGTAGAAGTCGACATCTCAGTTGAGCAGATGGTGGATGCGATCGAAACTCCGAAATCGAAAATGATTGAGTTGGTGAAAGAAGCAATCCAACAAGGCCAGAAAAAGCCAGACGTTATCTATATGACGGGTGGTTCTGCTCGTTCTCCAATACTGCGTGAAGCTGTAGAGCAAGCAGTGCCGAATGTTCCAATCGTAAGTGGAAACTATTTCGGTTCGGTAACGGCAGGTTTGGCGCGTTGGGCTGAGGTTTGCTTTAAATAAATCCGTTCAATAAAACAACACGTTAAGTAATTTATAAGGGTAATGAGTCTTGGGCTGATTACCCTTTTTTGTATCCAGTGTTTGTATGGGTATTTAAAGATCTACTTTGAATTCGAAGTAGGGGGCTTATTTTACGCCTTTAAAGATTTCCAGCGGATTCTGAATGTTACAGGATGTTTCATTTTCCACTGTGAGTTATTTGATGGTCTGATGAGTTTATTTTTAATTTGACTTTTAATGCTCTTATTATGATTTTAAAAACAAAAAATCATTTTGCTAGATGTAAATAAAATACAAAAACTCACTGTCATTGTTATTGTAAGCTTCTGTTTTAAAAGTGGTTTTTGTTTTTTATAGTATTGTTTTTTTTATTTTATATATTTTAATGCAACTTTTTCGACATTCATAGATTAGTGTTTTCCTACTTGTTAAATGCAGGTAACAACTTCTCCGTAAGCACGAGGTTGTTAGTGAATAACTCACCCAGTTACATAATGGATATGACAATGAATAAGAAACTTTTAGCGCTAGCAATTTCTGGTGCAGTATTTGGTACACAGGCAGTTGCAGTAGAACTTTACAACGAAGACGGCACAACATTCTCAGTTGGCGGTCACGTTTCAGTTGCAGTTGGTGATGTAAACAGCGGCGACCGTCTTAACGAAGATGATATCGGTGTAGAGTCAGTTTCTCCACGTATCAACTTCGGTGCAACTCATGAACTTGGTAACGGCTTTACCGCTGATGCTAAAGGTGAATGGGCGCTAAACATGCTAGACGGTGGTGATCAGTCATTCACAACTCGTCTTGGTTACGTTGGTCTAACTCACGATGATTACGGTCGCGCAGCAGTAGGTACTCAATGGGCACCTTACTACAGCGTTGCTGGCGTTGCCGATATGCCAATCGCATTCGCAAATGACTTCATCTACGAAGACCACGGTAACCTAGGTACGGGTCGTGCTGAAGAAATGGTGAGCTACGGTAATGCTATCGATTTCGGTAACGCAGGATCTCTAAATGTAGGTGTTGCATGGCAAGGTCGTAAGGGTGACGAAGTAAAATACAGTGACTTAAACGTATCTGATAACGAATACGGTAATCGTGGTCAAATCGCTTTGAACTACGCTATTGCAGATTTTACAGCAAACTACGCATACAATACCGGCGATGTTGATTACGGTTACATGCTTGGTGGTTCTAAAACTGCGGACTCTCACGTAGTTAGTGCAACTTACGGTTCGTACGGTTCTGAAGGTCTATACCTTGCTGGTGTATATGCGATGAACAACTACATGAACCAAGCTTCTGTACTTGGTTTCAAAGGTGTTTTAGAAGAGTCTGTTGCTATTGAATTACTAGCGTCTTACGCTCTATCTAACAGCCTTAACCTAAGCGTTAACTACGAAGCGGTAGAAGACGACAAAAACAGCGAAACTGTATACAGCACAACTGCTCTACAAGCTGAATACAACTTTACTTCTCAGTTCGTAGGCTTTGCTGGTTACCAGTTCGACCTACAAGGTTCTGGCGTGTACAAAGAAAAAGCTGATGACCAATGGCTACTTGGTGCTCGTTACTACCTATAAGTCGCAGACTTATTTAGCATAGTGTTTACTCCTTAAACTTACCTTTTAGGATACTGTCCTAGGCACCATGCTAAGCCCTCTCTGATCTTTTGGTTGGAGAGGGCATTTTTCGTTTTGTTCTACGTAAAATAGAATCAATACAATCTTGTGATTAGAACTATCAATTTATCGAGTTGTTCGAAATTAGTGGTTTCTCCCCTCAAGTGTTAGATGCTCATTGGCATCGATAACCGTCTAAAATTAGCCAAATCAACAAATTGAGCTGAAGATCAGAAATTTGAACTTCACCACCATCTTGTCAAAGATTCTGTCTTTATGATGCGTTAAACTCTGAACTCCTAAAAATAGTTCAGGGATAAACTATGAGCAGCGTTGTAGATCAAGAACAATTGATGAACTCCAAACGAACGGCAGCACCAACCAAAGTATTATGTGTTGGGCGCAATTACGTGGATCATATTGAAGAACTCAACAATGCTATCCCTGACACTATGGTGGTTTTCAACAAGCCGAGTACCAGTGTGACTTCCTCTCTATCTTCATTCCACCAAGAAGCACTGCATTACGAAGCTGAGATCTGCTTCATTGTTGAAAACGGTCAATATTCTGCAGTAGGGCTAGGGTTAGATCTCACTAAACGAGAGCTACAAAGCCATTTAAAATCGAAGGGCTTACCTTGGGAACGTGCAAAAGCATTTGATGGTTCGGCCGTCTTGAGCCGTTTCGTACCAACTGATGGGTTGGACTTGTCGGATCTAAACCTAGAACTCTTCATTAATTGTGTCCGTGTGCAAAAAGGACACGTAGAACAAATGCTGTACTCGCCTTCGTCTATCTTGGAAGAACTCTCGTCTTATACCACGCTGCTAGACGGTGATGTGGTGATGACGGGCACTCCTAAGGGTGTTGGTGAAGTTCATCGAGGTGACATATTCCTCGGTCGTCTAAAGTGCGGTGAAGCTACATTGATTGAGATCGAATGGGTCGCGAGCTAGTTAGTTTGATTTTGCAGTTAATAAATTGGCTTTATTGGTGAGCGGTGGTGTTTAATTCGAAATAATTCACTCATGACAACTGATTGCATCTGGAAGGGTGTTGGTAATTGATATAAAATCCGCCTCCGTTTTTATCAATACTGAAACCCATGATCGATTTAGCTATATTACCCGTCTACCTTACAGCCGTTGTTGCACTTCTTCTTTTACCTGGCCCAGATATGTTGCTTATTGCCAGCTCTAGCATGAGTTATGGCCGAAAAGTCGGTGTGTTTGCAAGCCTAGGCAATGCGACTTCTGGGATTATTCTGACGGTATTGGCAGCAATGGGTGTATCTGCGCTGATCGCCATGAGTCCTATTGCCTTAAAAGCCCTGAATTTGTTGGGTGGTGCCTATCTATTAAAGATGGGTTGGGATTGCCTGCGAACTGAGCAGGGGAATGCGCCTGAACTCAGCGATAATTCTGCCGCGAAAACCTACTACCAAAGAGCATTGATTAGCAACTTGCTTAATCCGAAGGCTCTGATTTTCTTCGTTATGTTCTTACCTCAGTTTGTGTCTACCAATATTGAAGCGACTTCGGGTGAGCAGATGTTGATGCTCGGTTTATTACTGAATGTTTTAGGTTTAACATTCAATTTCTTGTTGGTTGCGTTAGTGGGTACGGTTGGTAAGTCTCTTGTGGAAAACGCAAAGTTTCGTACCTATCAACAAAAGGTGATGGGCGCTGTATTCATCGTTTTAGCTATTTGGATGCTATCTTCCTTCATCGGTTAGTTGCAGTGTAAATAAGACGAAAAATGGACGCTAATTAGCGTCCATTTTTGTTTTGATGGTTTGTAGTTTAACCGACTACTTTATCTCAGTAGATATAAGCCTCACATTGGGCTTAACGCTTAAGCACTGAGTTCTTGTTGGTGTTGTTCAATCAAGTTATTTGTGTACTCTTCTCCACGTTGACGAGCTTCATCGTACGTTTCTGAACCCTCAAACTTTGTCACCGTCTCATAATAGACTTTTACTTTTGGTTCTGTGCCAGAAGGTCGAACGATAATTCGAGAAGCATCCTCCAAGTGATAAATTAATACGTCACTTGTTGGTAAGTTAATGGTTTCAGTATCGCCACCAACGATGTATCGCAAAGAAGATTGCAGATCTTCAATTACCGAGACAGTTACGCCACCAATGGTTTTAGGTTGTGCTGATCTCAGTTTTGAACCTATCGACGGTGAATCCGGATCAAGCCCGATACTGCGTTGAGCATTGGTATGCACACCGTGTTCCAAAGAAATTTGTGCAAGAAGATCCCAAACGGTTCGACCTTGAGACTTCAACTCTTCAACCAGTTGAGCAAATACTACCAGTGCAGAAAGTCCATCTTTGTCGCGAACTTGAGTACCAATCGTGTAGCCCAGCGCTTCTTCATAAGCAAACAAGAACTCATTCTGCTCATCTTCCAGCTGCATCCCGATATTCGCTAACCATTTAAAGCCGGTCAGTGTTTGGAAGTAGGTTGCACCATGAGAGTTGGCGACCTTTTCGAGCAAGGTCGAAGAGACAATACTGTTGCCAACTAATTGGTTTTTGGTATGAGGCTTCGATAGCAAGTAATGAGCAAATAATACACCGACTTGATCACCGGTCAGCATCTTATAGGCAGCATCATCGCTTCTAACTGTATCATCAGCTCTAACGGCAACGGCAAATCGGTCTGCATCCGGATCGTTGGCGCAAGCGATGTCGGCATCGACACTTTTCGCTAAATTGACGACGAGATCCATCGCGCCTTTTTCTTCTGGGTTGGGGAAGTTAACCGTCGGGAAGTGGCCATCGGGCTCTCTTTGTTCCGCCACGCTGAATACTTTATGGAATCCACCGTCGTGCAGAAGATCTTCTGCCATTTGTGCACCGACACCATGCATTGCCGTGTAGGTCACGGTGGTATGCGCTGAATCGATGTCGTTGCGTACATAAGGACTTTGATTTATCGCAGCGCGATAGGTTTGGTAGTAACCCTCGGTTAACCAAACTAAGTTCCCTTGCTTTTCAGCATCACTGAGGCTGATTAGTGGGATTGGTTTGGTTGCCGCGACGTCAATCTCATCAGCGATACCCGCATCATGTGGTGGAATGATTTGAGCACCATTCTCCCAGTAGACCTTAAACCCATTATATTCAGGTGGGTTGTGGCTGGCTGTCACAACCACAGCCGCTGCTGCGTTGAAGTGTTCGATACCAAAGGCAACAATGGGTGTTGCTGCGACGTTTGCGGTCAAATAAACCTTAATACCTAAGGCCGTCAGTACCGAAGCGGTATCGATGGCGAATTGTTTAGAATCCAGACGTCCGTCATAACCAACCACCACACCACGAATAGCGGCATTGGCGACATGTTCAATTAAGTAATGGCCAAGCCCAGTCGCCGTTTCTTGTATCACCAAGCGGTTCATTCTATTTGGACCGCATCCTACTTTGCCGCGCAGGCCTGCAGTACCGAATTCTAATCGTTGTGTAAAACGATCTTCGAGCTCGGCGTGCATTTTCTTATCGATGAGATGTTGAAGCTCTTCACGAGTTCTTGGATCTGGGTCTCTCGCTAACCAGTTCATAGCATCTTGCATAATCACTAAACCTTTTAATGTCGGGATGACTTACTGTTGATTTAACTTAAGTGATATTGATTATTATTTCTATTAAGGCAATCGTAAAACTCAATTTAAAATAAATTCCAACGGCAAGGAAAGAGGAAGGGCTTATAGGTCAAGCGACTTCAAATAATTGACTGTTTAGTAAGTAAACTTACCTTGAACAATTGGATATCACTAACTAGCCTTTTACATAAATATAACAAAAACTAACAATTTCGTCGTATTTGAATCTTTGGTTAAAACCTTGAACGTTTTTGAACCGTATAAGTTCGTATAGTTTTTTGATACGAACTGACGAATTGAGGTTAAACGCTACGTGATGTGTAGTTTCGGATTCAGCCTTTCATGTGTAGTCGGATTAACAATGAGTGTCGTTAGATAAACAACGACATATAGGTCGCAAGTATCCAATCAGGATGGATAAGGAGAGATCTTTTGAAGAGATTACTGGTCAGGCTAGCGTGGCTGTTGAATAGTTTTGTTATGGCTTTTGTTTCCCCTTTAGTTAACGCAAGTAGCGAATACAACATGACGCGTGGGGTAACAGATATAAGCGGTCAGGTGTATGAACTTCATATGTTGATTTTCTACATCTGTTGCGCGATAGCGTTCATTGTATTTGGCGTTATGTTCTATTCCATTCTTAGGCATCGAAAGTCGAAGGGCGCGGTTGCTGCCCATTTCCATGAAAGTACGAAAGTAGAAATCCTTTGGACCGTCATCCCCATCATTATTCTTATCGCTATGGCTATTCCGGCAACGAAAACCTTAATAGCGATGGAAGACACCTCTCAATCAGACCTAACAATCAAAATTACCGGCTCACAATGGAAATGGCATTACAGCTATTTTGGTGAAGATGTTGAGTTCTTTAGCTTGCTTGCAACCAGCGATAAAGAGATTGAAGGGATAGAGACCAAAGGTGCTCATTACCTGCTTGAAGTGGATAAGCCATTGGTATTGCCGATTAATCGCAAAGTTCGCTTCTTGATGACATCAGACGATGTCATTCACTCATGGTGGGTGCCAGCGTTTGCGGTTAAGAAAGATACGGTTCCCGGATTCATTAATGAAGCGTGGACCAAAATAGATGAACCGGGTGTATACCGAGGTCAGTGTGCGGAGTTGTGTGGTCGGGCGCACGGTTTTATGCCGATAGTGGTACATGCAATGGAAGAGCAAGAGTTTGATTCATGGTTAGCTGAGCAGAAAGAGTTGCAATTAACCGCACAGCAAGCGGCGAAAGATGCATTAGACGCGTCACTTTCTTTGGACGAGTTGAATGTGTTAGGTGAAGACGTTTATAAAACTCGATGCGCGGTTTGTCACCAGGTGAACGGTGAAGGTATCCCTGGGGCATTTCCTGCCATCAAAGGAAGCCCAGTTGCGTTGGGTGATGTTGGAGTTCATATCGATACCATCGTCTATGGTCGTGGAGGCACGGCGATGCAAGCATTCGATAACCAGTTAACAGAGAAAGAGATTGCGGCGGTTGTGACGTACCAAAGAAACGCTTGGGGTAATGATACTGGTGATGTTGTTCAGGCTTCAGATATTAACGCTTACAAGGTTAAACAGTCAGGCGGATCAGAAAGCTCAACGGATGAAGCACAAAGTGATGCTAAGGAGCAGTTATGAGTTCACCAATCGATAAACCTGTGAAATCGGCTCCCGCCGATGAGCAAACGTTGAGTCATGTAAGCGAAGGCGTTTTAGGTGACACCGATACCATCACTGATGATCATGACTCTCACGCGGCACCAAAAGGTTGGGCTCGCTGGTTGTACTCAACCAATCACAAAGATATAGGCACCCTTTACCTTTGGTTTAGCTTTGCGATGTTCTTAACGGGCGGCGCGATGGCGATGGTGATCCGAGCTGAACTATTTCAACCGGGACTACAGCTTGTTGAGCCAGACTTTTTTAACCAAATGACCACAGTACACGGTTTGATCATGGTATTTGGTGCCGTGATGCCTGCATTTACGGGTTTGGCGAACTGGATGATCCCGATGATGATTGGCGCGCCGGATATGGCGTTACCCCGTATGAACAACCTCAGTTTTTGGATCCTGCCTTTTGCGTTTTTGATCTTAATTGGTTCTTTGTTTACAGAAGGTGGTGGGCCGAACTTTGGTTGGACATTCTACGCACCGCTTTCTACAACTTACGGTCCGGATAGTACGGCTCTGTTTGTTTTCTCCGTTCATATTATGGGGATCAGCTCGATCATGGGGGCGATTAACGTAATCGTTACCATAGTGAATATGCGAGCACCGGGAATGACTTGGTTTAAGCTTCCTATGTTCGTGTGGACTTGGTTGATTACGGCTTTCTTGCTTATCGCCGTCATGCCCGTTTTGGCGGGCGCGGTCACTATGGTATTAACCGACAAGTACTTTGGGACAAGTTTCTTTGATGCTGCGGGTGGCGGGGATCCGGTGATGTTCCAGCACATATTTTGGTTCTTCGGGCACCCTGAAGTTTACATCATGATTTTGCCCTCGTTCGGTATCATCTCTGCGATCATTCCGGCTTTCAGTGGCAAGCGTCTGTTTGGCTACCACTCGATGGTGTACGCGACTTGTAGTATCGCGTTGTTGTCGTTCTTGGTTTGGGCACACCACATGTTTACCACCGGAATGCCCGTATTTGCAGAGTTGTTCTTCATGTATTGCACCATGTTGATCGCGGTGCCCACTGGGGTGAAAGTCTTCAACTGGGTGGCGACGATGTGGCGGGGTGCTTTGACGTTCGAAACTCCAATGCTTTTTGCTATCGCCTTTATTGTCTTGTTTACGATTGGTGGACTATCGGGACTTATGCTCGCCATCGTGCCTGCTGATTTCCAATACCACGATACTTATTTTGTGGTGGCTCATTTCCACTATGTGTTGGTGACGGGTGCTGTGTTCTCCATCATGGCTGCGGCTTATTATTGGTTGCCGAAATGGACGGGGCATATGTACGACCACAAACTCAGCCTGTGGCATTTCTGGACATCAGTCATATCGGTCAATGTACTTTTCTTCCCTATGCACTTTTTGGGTTTAGCGGGTATGCCTCGCAGAATCCCTGACTACGCGATTCAGTTTGCTGACGTTAACCAAGTGGTATCGATTGGTGGCTTCGCCTTTGGCTTGTCGCAATTGATTTTCTTATGGTTGGCTATCAAGTGCGTAAGAGGTGGAGAGCCTGCACCAAGTAAACCATGGGACAGAGCGGAAGGCCTTGAGTGGACAGTGCCAAGCCCAGCGCCTCACCACACATTTACTCATCCACCTAAAATTGATTAAGGGGAACGAGTATGAGCGATGACAAAAACCACCAACAAGACAGCGATAACCAGCCATCACCCAAACGTTCGACAAAGACGTTGACGGGCTACTTGGTGCTGAGTGTGATTGGTATGTTTGGCTTTGGTTTCGCTCTGGTTCCTCTGTATGACGTGATGTGTGAAGCCTTGGGGATCAACGGGAAAACCAACACTGTTTCAGCGGTTCAGCCTAAAGGAATGCAACCTGATTATTCTCGCACGGTTCGAGTGGAGTTCATGTCGCACATTAAGCCAGATATGCCATGGCAGTTTGCGCCTGAAACGCGAGTGTTAGAGGTTCACCCTGGGGAAGTGGTTCAAACGAATTACATTGCGAAAAACTTATCGGGTCTTTCGTTAGTTGGGCAAGCGGTTCCATCGGTGTCTCCCGGAAATGGAGCGACATATTTTAATAAAATGGAGTGCTTCTGCTTTAACCAGCAGCCTCTGGATGGACACAAGAGCGCTGAGATGGGGCTGATCTTCTACATTGAGCCTGAGATCCCAGAATCGATTCATACGCTCACTCTCTCTTACACCTTGTTTAATATCACAAGTGATGTTGGCTTGAACAAGAGTCAGGCTCAAGCTGAGACACTCGCAAGTAACTAGGGATTTACAGAACCAGTATCAACATAAGGAGTTGAGCGATGAGTTCTAAAAAGGAAGTTTATTTCGTTCCACATCAAAGCCACTGGCCTCTGGTCGGGGCTATTGCTCTGTTTCTCGTCGCGGTTGGCGCGGGCTTAACGGTGCAACACATGGAGACCGACTCTGCTGGTGGTGTGTTTGGGAAAGTAGTGCTGTTCGTTGGTTTTGCTGTGCTGCTGTATATGCTCGCAGGTTGGTTTAGCAACGTCATCACAGAATCATTAAGTGGGCTCTATTCTGAGCAAATATCTCGATCCTTTAGACAGGGGATGAGCTGGTTTATTTTCTCTGAAATCATGTTCTTCGGCGCTTTCTTTGGTGCGCTTTTCTACGCTCGGATGATTTCTGTCCCATGGATTGGTGGAGCAGGAAACAACGAGATGACTCATGAGGTGTTGTGGCCGATGTTCCAATCTATTTGGCCTTTGACAACAGCACCTGATGGCGGCACAACAGAGGCGATGTCGTGGCAAGGCATCCCGCTTAAAAATACCATCATCCTGTTGATCTCTTCAGTGACGCTTCATTTAGCGCATTTAAGTCTCGAACAAAATAAACGCATGGCATTGATCGTCTGGCTAGAAATCACCATTGTGCTGGCTGGGTTCTTCCTGTTCTTCCAAGTGGAGGAGTATGTTCATGCCTATCAAGAGATGGGGCTAACACTCCAGTCTGGGATTTATGGCAATACCTTCTTCTTACTGACGGGGTTCCACGGTCTACATGTGTGTTTAGGCACCATATTTTTGATTGTGCTATTGGCGAGGGTCGCTAAAGACCACTTTTCTCCTAAAGACCATTTTGCGTTTCAGGCAGGGAGTTGGTATTGGCATTTTGTTGATGTGGTTTGGTTAGGCTTGTTCGTGTTTGTGTACGTGCTGTAGCGGACACCGAATTTGGTAATCGACTTGAGCACAAGTTGAATCAATAAGGGCGAGGGTTAGGAGTGATGACCCCGGAAGCCAAAGCAAGCAGAAGTAACAATACGACAATGGCTGATAGCATGACTCGGCGACCCAAAAAGTGACTCAGTCGCTTTCCATTGTGCTTACCTGACGCGATTTGGATAAGCGCTTTCATTAGATTGAAAACAATAACCAGTAACAGAACAACGAGAACCACTTTAAATAACAAGACAAAGGTTGATGACATCATAGTGCTAACTCCAAACAGCTTGATTCATGATGAAAAAAAATTCCGCAGTAAAGGTTTTTGGGTTGCGGCTATTTTAACTGTGGTTTCAGTCGGCCTTTTAATCAAGTTGGGTTTTTGGCAGTTAGACCGAGGTAACGAGAAACTGCAATATGAACAGCAATTGTTAGAAAGATCTCAGCAATCGCCTAAGGATTTAGAGTTAGTGATCAGCGACTGGCAGCGGGGTAACACACAAACTTCAGTCGACTTAACCCGTCAGATTTGGAACGGGCAAAAGGTCAACGTCACTCTGACAGCGCAAAGCGGTTTAGTCTTTTTGTTAGATAATCAGATTAATCAAGGTGTCGTCGGTTATGTGATTTACATGCTAGGCAATGTTCGGTCGCAAGGCATAGATAAATGGATTTTGATCGATCTTGGGTTTGTTGCAGCGAGTAATGACAGAAGAGAGTTACCGGAATTAGGCGACATTGTATTACCAACCAAGATGTCTGGGCGTTTGTACACACGGTCGATTAACCCTCTGAGTCAAACATTGGGTCTAGAGGAAACGACACCTAAGCGCATTCAGAATCTTAATATCGAAGAGCTATCTCAATACAGTAATCAAGAAGTTATGCCCTTTGTTTTTCAACCGCAGAACTTAGATTCATGGCCTTATGAGTTTCTATGGCGGCCAACGGCAATAAAATCTGAAAAGCATTTTGGTTACTCAGTTCAATGGTTCGTAATGGCAGGGGTATTGCTGCTTTTGATGGTGTTAATTGGTTATCGATATATGAAAGGGACATTCAAGGTAGGGGACTAACATGGATAAACCTCAAGCTTTAAGCAAAACAGAAGAAGAAACGCGGTTATTGCAGAAGCGTCGTTCGAAAGGTCGCCTGATGTTGATTGGGCTGATTCTGATTTTTGCTTTGCCCGCAATTATTGCTAAAACTGTGCTCGATCAGCATTGGTACACAGCAGGTGTTACCAATTCCGGAGAACTCGTTGAACCAAGAGTGACATTACAAGATTTTGGTATCACGTTGCCTGTGGCAGAAGAAGGTTGGTTGGTCGGATATATCGCTCCGACAGAGTGCGAAAGCTTGTGTGAACAACAACTACATTATCTTAATCAAAGTTACTTGGCTTTGGGCAAGAACAAAGAGCGAGTCACTGCTGTGGTTTTTGTGGCTGAGGGAGTTTCTCTGAAGGGAACCATTAACAAGCCTGATTTAGAGTTTCTCGCTGGTGGAGATCAACTGAGAGGCGAATTTGCTCCTGCATCGATTGTGATTATCGATCCACTAGGCCAGCTTGTTATGGAGTATAAGAGCGTTTCTGAACCGTCTCAGTTAGTTAGCCAATCTAAAGGTATGATCCACGACCTAAGGAAATTACTCAAATTATCGCGTGTGGGTTAATCAGTGGTAATGCTGACCAAATAGACAAATAGACAAATAGACAAATAGACAAATAGACAAATATTGGATTAGCGAAGGTGTGATGATTCGTTGTCAGTGATTCGAGATAGGGAGATAAGCGATGCAAAATGGGGCGCCCAAATTACTCATGGTAATCATGAGGCTGACTGTTTTACTGACACTCACCGTTATTGTGCTTGGCGCTTATACTCGTTTGTCGGATTCTGGTCTTGGCTGTCCTGATTGGCCAGGATGTTATGGCAATCTGGCCGTACCATCCAATGCCACAGCAATCAGTGAAGCTAATCTCCAATTCCCAGAACGATCTCTCGAAGTAGACAAAGCATGGATAGAGATGATACATCGCTACTTTGCTGGCTCGCTCGGGGTACTTATCTTCGTTGTTGTCGCTTGGTGCATCAAAAAGAACATCACCTCTGTTGGACTTCCTCTGCTTATTTCTGCCACTGTGATTTTTCAGGCCCTGTTAGGTATGTGGACGGTTACTCTAAAGCTGATGCCTGTTGTGGTGATGGCACACCTTATGGGCGGGTTCACGCTGCTTTCTCTGCTCTGTTTACTCTATTGTCGTCTGTCTAATGTCCAACATCACTTTAGTGAGTCTATTTCTCATTCATCTCTTAAAGCTTGGGCATTGTTTGGATTAATCGTTGTAGTTGGTCAGATATTACTTGGTGGATGGACATCGTCTAATTATGCCGCTTTGGTGTGTACCCAATTACCGATCTGCGAAGGGAACTGGACAAGCTATTTAGATTTCAAGAACGCTTTCGATTTTGCTCAACACGGCCATGATAACTATGAGTTTGGTGTGTTGGAATATCCTGCGAGATTAACCATACATGTCATGCACCGGTTCGGAGCTATCGCTGCAACACTTACGGTGTTGATGATTGTTTATCAGCTTTGGAAGCTTGAAAAAGGACCGCAAAAAAAGCTGGCTCTCACTTTGGTGATAGTGTTGTTTGCACAGGTCAGTTTGGGGATCAGCAATGTATGGTTTCACCTACCGATCTCGGTAGCCGTTTTGCATAACTTGGTGGCCGCTCTGTTACTTGTCACCATGGTTGTTACAAACTTTGTGGTTTGGCAACGTCAACCGAGTGAGTACTTGATGAAGAACGATGTATTACAAGGAGGTAATCATGGTCACTAGAACATCAACACAACATGGAGTGGTGCTTCAAGGTGCAGCTTCAGGCCAGGAGGTAGTTGCTAGCCAAGAGATAGCTGCCAGACAAGAGATAGCAACCAACGGAGAAAGTGCTCTAAAAAATGAGCTGGTCTCGAAAAGCAAAGCCACTTGGAAGGTCTATTTAACGCTGACTAAACCTAAGGTCGTGGCTTTGATGCTGCTGACCGCACTGGTTGGGATGTGTTTGGCGGTGCCTAACGGATTACCTTTACAGCAAACTCTGTTTGGAATGATCGGAATAGGATTAATGGCGGGCTCAGCGGCTGCGTTCAACCATCTGATCGACAAGAAGATCGATGGACAGATGTCTCGTACCAAT
Organism: Vibrio lentus; assembly: GCF_002875945.1. Taxonomy (GTDB): domain Bacteria; phylum Pseudomonadota; class Gammaproteobacteria; order Enterobacterales; family Vibrionaceae; genus Vibrio; species Vibrio apostichopi. The sequence continues at coordinate 17,759 of NZ_MCZK01000041.1, read as the reverse complement.
CGACGTCCTTTACCATCGGGTGAGCTCAGTAGTGTACGAGTGTTCGCGTTTGCTGCGGGCATCGGTTTGCTTGGCTTTGTGACATTAGTGGTATGGGTTAATCAACTGACCGCTTGGCTAACCTTTGCGAGCTTATTAGGGTATGCGGTGATTTATACCATGTACTTAAAGCGGGCTACGCCGCAAAACATCGTGATTGCAGGGATCGCAGGTGCAATGCCTCCGTTATTGGGCTGGACGGCGGTGACCAATGAACTGCACTCAAATGCTTGGTTGTTGGTGATGATCATCTTTATCTGGACGCCTCCGCACTTCTGGGCATTGGCGATTCATCGTCGTGATGAATACGCTAAGGTGAATATTCCGATGTTGCCTGTGACTCATGGTATTGCCTACACCAAAACATCGATTCTGCTCTATACCTTGCTGTTAAGCATCGTATGTGTGCTTCCAGTATTAGTTGGGATGAGTAGTTGGATATACCTGAGCGCGTCTTTGGTGCTAAACGGTGGGTTTGTCTATCACGCATGGGTTCTAAAATATCGTGATGAGCCCAACATGGCGATGAAGACATTCAAGTTCTCCATTTATCATCTTATGATTTTGTTTGTCGCTTTGTTGGCGGACCACTATCTACTTTGATAACTGATGCTTCAGCTGTTACAGAATAAAAAAACGGATGCTCTAGGCATCCGTTTTTGTTTTGCTGATTACTAGAACCTAACTACTAGAAAGTAAGTCACTGGCTAGTAATTAGTCCACTTTGTTCCAAGCATCTTGCCAGTGTGAACCGACACCTGGTTCGTACTGAGTTGCTGTTGGAGCCCATTGAACACAGTAGCCAGAGTATGGGAACTCTTTACATTGATAAACGCCGCCGTCGCTGCTCAGTACCTTAGTACCTGAAGTGTAAGACTCAATGCTCTCAGGGAATACGAAGTCGTAATCGCCTGCTGGTGGAGGTGTTTGCTCATCCATCAGATGGAAATCAAGCGTGTTCTGATCCACTAAGTTACCTTGGTCATCTTTAGTCACAACTACAAGCATATGATGGCCAGCTTCCGACTTAGAAAGGGTGAGTTGAACATCTTCCACTTGTCCGTCTGCCAATTCAGATTTTTGAGAGGCAAGCGCTTCGCGGTGATGGTTGTACACCGTCAGTTCTGCTTGAATATCGCCAGTGGCCGCTAATGTCAGATCAAGCTGTGTAGGCTGGCTTTCATCAATAATGTATTCAGACTCTAGGCCAGTGACTGCTAACTCATAGTCTGGTTCTGGAGTATCAATCTTGTAACCGATCTCTACGCTGTTAAAGCCAGAGCCAGCTTTTAGATACACAGGGTTCGCGCCGTAAATAGGTGCGAAATCGCCTTGGCCGTTTAATTGACCTGCTTTGATTTGCGTCTGCTCTTGGTTGATCTTAGCCGCAAGTGCGTAAGACCAGTTGTTTGCTTTGCCTTGTTCGTTGCTTTCAATCACTAGTTCGGTGCTGTATGAAGCGTTCTCACCCGATTGATCGAAGACACGAGTGTAAACAGCATCACCAATGTTGAGGTCTTGAGTTGGGTTGATTTGACCGCCTTGATCCCAATCCGGGATGATAGGGCCGTCGCCATCAAATTTCACGTCGATAACGTTGTAGAAAGCCATTGCAGTGTCACCCACATCCCATACAGCAAGGATCACTTGATAACCTTCGCGTTCTGGCACATTACACAAGTGGCTCACTTGCATCGGTGGTTGCTCTCCATTTCCTTCAACAACACAGAATGGTGTTAAGTCAAAAGAGCTACGAGCCAAAGGTTGGTTTGGGTTCCAGTCTGGTTGAGTAATGTAGTACTTCCAGTCGTTAGTCTTGTGGTTCGCTGTGAACGTCCACTCAAAATATTGAGAGCCCGACTTGATAGGACGTTTAACCCAGCGATCTGCCGTCTGCTCGTCTAGCGCTGCCGCCAAAGACGATTGCGCGCTGGCGATCTTTCCATCGGCAGGGCCGACTTCAGGGAAACCTTCAGGGCCTTCCACACTTTGTGGCTCGTATTGGATACCACCACAGTTGGTGTTTTTCTCTTGTGTATCATTCGCTGGGAATTTACATAGCGCGACACGGCTTTCTGCTACGCCATTATCGTATGCCGAAACATAACCGTGACCGAAGCTTGCACCGCTTATGCTAAGTAGCGATAGCGCGATGAGTGATTTTTTTGGGAGTTGTTTCATTATTTGTCCTTACTGTATTTGGCCGACAAAAAAAGAGAACACTCGGGCATGCATTGACACTTAAATCCTATTAAGTGGCGGCTCCGCTATCATAGACAGAATATTTGTCGACAGACCGGTGGCTTTGCGTCCTATTCTTTCAAATAGTTTGCCAGAAGTGCGTTTAAGCAAGCGGAATGTAGCCAACCAGTTTTATAAATGCGAATCAATCGATTGAAATGTGGAATGCTAATCTCGAACTTTTAATTCTTAATACAAATTAACTTGCTATATGTTTAGTTCGTTAACGTATAAATTATTGATATAAATGAAGAAAGTATTTGCTCTAATCGTTTTTGTGAATGATTTGAGCTGTTGTGTTTTGTTCCGTACGACAATTGCGCGCATATCAAAACCAAACCTTTGGTTTCCACTAACCAAACCCTGACACGCCATGTATGAAAAGCCGGACAATTGATTGGTATAAGTTATATAAAGGAAGCAGTATGGAATTCACAGAACAAGATAGAGACGCGCTGTATCAAACTTGGATGTCACAAAAATCGCGAATGCGAATTACGCAGATGGAGTTTTCAAAAAAGCTTGGAATGAACCAGCTTGATTTCTCTAGAGTATTGAGAGGCGAGACGCCATTAACGATGTCTTTCATTAGTCACTTTTGTCGTTTACTTCATTTAGAACCAAGGAATGTCTTCCCGTCGCTGAAAGAAGGTCGAGAGAATGGGCCTAAAGTGGTGTATTTGAAAAGCCGAATGAGTGTGGATGGTGAGATTCAAAATGCCTACATTGAAGGTAATCAAGTGATTGTCGAGTATGCACACACTGTTCAACATGACTGATTTTTGAGATAGCTCTGAGTTTTAACCCCTTTTTCTACAACCTTTTCACATAGGGTATGGCATACTTATTTAGATTCCTAAATTTAACCGAAGTGCGCTATGACACCTTTAAAACTTCTCTTGCTTGTTGCAACCAGCATCTTTTTGTTTGGTTGTGCAGGCGGCCCAATTAAAACCGCAACCAAATTCACCAGCTATGATGATTTTAGCGCCGGTCCTGATGGAGGCGTCGATCTTGTATGGGCAAGGATAGGATTACGTGATTCACAACGACTGAAAGCCAAACTCGATGAGTATGACTCAGTGGTGATCGACCAAATTTTTGTACTGGCAGAGGAAGGGTCGTTAGAGCAGGAAGACATTCAGGAACTCACTGATCATATGGTTGCGCGTTTGGAAGAGAAAATATCGCCCCATAAAACGATTGTCGATGAGCCTACCGGGAATACGCTGCGCCTAAGTATTGCATTGAGTAACGTTGAAACACCCAACCCCATCTTAGCCGTGACCAGTAGTGTACTGCCGTTTGGCCTTGCGATGTCCACCATATCAAAGGTCACGACCGGTGAGCACACCAATGTGGGAAGCGCCAGTGTTGAGCTCTTGGTAAGTGATGCTCAAGAGGGCACACCATTGTTTGCGGCCATCGACCGTGAAGCAGGCAATAAAGATTTCTCGACAATGATTGATTCACTGGATGATGCCAAAGATGCAATCAACTATTGGGTTGAGCGTTTAGGTGATACTCTACAAAGAATAGAAAAAGCCTAGAAAGAGCCTGTAATGCTAGAGAAAGAGAACCTGATTAAACTTGCTAGAATGCAAATGCCATTTGGTAAATACGCTGGTCGCATATTGATCGATCTGCCGGAGGAATATTTACTGTGGTTTGATAAAAAAGGTTTTCCCTCTGGTGAGTTAGGTGATTTACTCAAGCTCTGTTTGGCATTAAAAATTGAAGGGCTTGATAGCGTTGTCAAGCCATTGAAAAGAATGTAATTGGTTAGAAGCTCACGTTAATCACGTGAGCTTTTTTATTTTCAAGTTATGCATAATTTTACATGTATGGTGAAGCTTGAAGAATAATCGTTCTTAACCTGTCATAAATTACGCAATCGATAGCGTGTAAATAATGGTATACAGGGTGTTTTAAATATAAAACACAAAAAAAATTGCGTTTATTTTCAATTAGTGATTGAAACTAGAGTTTTTACTAGTTAAGTTACAGGGAACAAGAAGATTAGTGCTGATAGAAAGTTACGTGAGACAACGTACATTCAGCTCAAGGATAGAAAAAAGGAAGAAGTAAGCAATGTTCCAGACTGATGATGTAAGAATTAACAAAGTAAAAGAGTTATTACCACCTGTTGCTGTTTTAGAAAAGTTTCCAGCGACAGAAGTTGCTTCTTCTACAACCTTTGAAAGCCGCAAAGCGATCCACAATATTCTAGAAGAAAGCGACGACCGCTTGCTTGTTATTGTTGGCCCATGTTCTATTCATGACACAGAAGCTGCGCTTGAGTATGGTAAACGTTTGAAAGTACTACGCGACGAACTAGGCGATAACCTTGAAATCGTAATGCGTGTTTACTTTGAAAAACCACGTACAACTGTTGGTTGGAAAGGCCTAATCAACGACCCGTACATGAACGATACGTTCAAGCTAAATGATGGTCTTCGTCTTGGACGTAAGCTATTGCTTGACCTAACTGATATGGGAATGCCTACGGCAAGTGAATTCCTTGATATGATCACGCCTCAATACGTAGCAGACCTAATCAGCTGGGGTGCAATCGGCGCACGTACTACAGAATCTCAAGTTCACCGTGAATTGGCTTCTGGCTTATCTTGCCCAGTTGGCTTTAAGAACGGTACTGATGGCAACATCAAGATCGCAACAGACGCGATTCGTTCGGCAAGTGCTTCGCACCACTTCTTATCTGTAACTAAGTACGGACACTCAGCAATTATTGAAACAGTGGGTAACCCTGACTGTCATATCATTTTACGTGGCGGTAAAGAGCCAAACTACAGCGCTGAGCATGTGGGTAAAATTAAAGAAGAACTAGCGGCGTCAGGCCTTCCACAAAAGGTAATGATTGATTTCAGCCACGCAAACAGCTCTAAGCAGTTTAAGCGTCAAATGAATGTATCTGATGACGTTAGTGCTCAAATTTCTGGCGGCGACAAAGCTATCTTTGGTGTGATGATTGAATCTCACCTTGTTGAAGGTCGCCAAGATCTTGTTGATGGTAAAGCTGCAACTTACGGCCAATCTGTTACTGATGCATGTATTGGTTGGGAAGATACTGAAACAGTACTTCGCCAGTTGGCAGACGCTGTTGAAGCTCGCCGCAACAAATAGACTAATGACAGTCAGCGACTAAGCGACTGAAAATTCAAAGCCCTTATTAGCCGTTGCTAGTAAGGGCTTTTTTGTGGGCTTGTCATTTTAAGGGTTGTTATACTATAAACTCATTTACTTATCGTATAGTGAATGGTTAAATGGTGTGGTGTTCCATAAACTGAAGAGTCGTATCAATGAAAGCAGTATTGGCGAGTGTCGTATTAATTGCAGTAAACACGTTTTCTATATCAAATGTACAAGCCGCAACTGGCTTTAACGTAGAGCAACTATGTAAGGCTGGTCTTGCTCTAGCGATTGACAAGCAACCTCGTGGTATTAAAGCGACGTCAGGAAAAAGCAACCAGCGTATTCTACTTAGCTTGAAAGATGGCAATAACGATTGGGATTACCGTTGCGATGTGAACCGCGGTAACAAAACGATTAAGTTAGAAGCCAGAGAACTCAAACGCAACGACAAGTTCTTAGGACAAGCTATTCGCTATGATGTTGCAGATGCTAAGCGTTCAGTCAAAGTCACAATGAAAAAGCGTAAAGGCTCTGGAGTCACCAGTGAAAGCTATACCGCTCGACAGCTCAAATAGTACAGTTTACTGACATGAGAAAGCCGCAATTATTTGCGGCTTTTGTTTACCTAGCAAATGACAACACAAGTTTATTTGATTCGGCCTGAATTAGTACCGATTAGGTTCAGAAGCTCTTCCACTTTTTGTGACAGCAAAGTTCTATCTTGCTTGGTTTCTACGTTGAGGCGTATCAGCGGCTCTGTATTGGACTTTCTTAAGTTGAAGCGCCACGTGCCCATATTCATGCTGAGCCCGTCTGTGTGATCGATCTCAACGGCATCTACTTGATAGTGCGACAACACACAAGTCATGACTTGTTCTGGTTTTGAAACCCTACGATTTATCTCTCCTGAAGAGGGGAATCTATCCATACTCGAGCTGGTCAATTGATGAAGAGTTTGTTGAGTCTCGCAGATTAGTTCAATCACTAAGAGCCAAGGAATCATTCCTGAATCGCAATACCCAAAATCACGGAAATAATGGTGCGCACTCATTTCACCACCGTACACAGCGTTTAATTCTCTCATCTTCTCTTTAATGAGGGCATGTCCGGCTTTGACAGCAATAGCCTTCCCATTAAGCTTGTTGGCGACTTCAATCGTGTTCCATGTCATACGCACATCGTGCAACACTGTGGCGTTAGGCTCTTTTAACAAAAATGCTTCAGCGAGCAACCCGACAATATAGTAACCCTCAATATAATTGCCTTTTTCATCAAAGAAAAAGCAGCGGTCAAAATCACCATCCCACGCAACCCCTAGATCGGCCGAATGTTCTAACACAGCATTTCGAGTTGCTGTTTGGTTTTCTTTAATCAATGGGTTGGGAATGCCATTGGGAAATTTTCCGTCTGGAGCATGGTGAACCTTGATGAAAGTGATAGGAACACTGAATTCGTTGAAGCGACTCTCTAAAGCATCGATAACATGCCCTGCAACACCGTTGCCAGAATTAACTACAATCTTCATTGGTGATAACTTTGACGGCTTTATATACGAGAGTAGGTGGTCTACATAAGGGGCGATAATGCTGGTCAATCTACTAGAGTTCTTTGGTTGTACATGACTGATAGGTAAGTCGTTATTTAGCTCTTGATCTAGAACTACAATACGTTGTTTGATTTTTTTTAAACCACTGTTTTTACTGAGCGGGCTAGCGTCCAAACCAACTAATTTCATTCCGTTGTAATTGATTGGGTTATGGCTTGCCGTAATTTGGATTCCACCAATCGCTTCTAGGTGGCGAGTCGCAAAGTAGACCTCTTCAGTACCAGTCATACCTAGGTCTATGACGGCTATCCCAGACTCGATTAAGCCTTTGGTCATGGCTTCTTGTAATGAAAGGGACGTTTCGCGGTTATCACGACCTATCACTACTTGAGCCAAGCTATCGAGTGAGGTTTCAGTTGAAGCAAAAAGTACGTGTTCGCCAAATGCCTTTCCAAGCAGAAAGGCGAGGTGTTCATTGATTTGTTCACCAATGATGCCGCGGATATCGTTATTCTTAAAGCAGCTTAGGTCTAATGTTGATTTCATCGATTTGTTGCTGCTTTAGTTCGATTTGTGATTTGAGACGGGTCGGACTGTTCGCATTTCACGTCTCGACCATAGCTGTCTTGATACCGAATGATGTCGTCTTCACTCAAATGGCTGCCGGTTTGTACTTCGATCATTTCGAGTGGCAGTTCGCCTGGGTTTTCTAAGCTATGAACATGTCCTAATGGAATGTAGGTGGATTGGTCTTCTTCGACTAGGTAAGTTTTCTCATCATTGGTTACCTTCGCGATGCCCGCTACGACAACCCAGTGCTCCGCTCTATGGTGATGCATTTGTAGCGATAGCTTGTGACCGGGTTTTACGGTGATGCGTTTTACTTTGTCGCGCTTGCCTAGATCGATCACATCGTATTTCCCCCAAGGCCTAAAGACTTCTCGGTGGTAAATGTGTTCAGTTCGACCAGCTTGATTCAGTTGGCTAACAATCGATTTCACGCCCTGAACTTTATCTTTACTCGCAACCAATATTGCATCTTTGGTTTCGACAATAATCAGGTTTTCGACGCCTACTGTCGCGACTAGCTTATTTTCCGCATGAATGTAGTTGTGTTGAGAGTCGACGGTTAACACATCGCCTTCAATGACGTTGTTATGCTCATCTTTATTACTGACATCCCAGATAGCAGACCACGACCCAATATCATTCCAACCAACATCCATTGGGATCACAGCGGCATGTGAGGTCTTTTCCATCACGGCATAATCGATAGAATCGCTTGGACTGTTTTTAAACGCGTTGGCGTCGATACGGATAAAGTCGAGGTCGGTATTTTGCTTTGAAAGAGCAAGTTTGCAAGCGGCTAAGATATCTGGATGATGTTCAGCAAGTTCTTCAAGGTAGCGAGATGCTTTAAACATGAACATGCCACTGTTCCATAAGTACTGCTCTGAGCGAATGTACTCTGCTGCTGTCGCTTGATCGGGTTTTTCAACGAAGCATTCAATAGCGTAAGCATGATGCGCTGACTGCTCTTTAGCATTGGTATCAGTTTGAACGAGAGGGGAAAGAGGTTCCCCCTGTTTGATATAGCCATAACCCGTTTCTGGAGCGTTGGGTGTTATGCCGAATGTCACCAGTTTGCCTTGCTTCGCGTAATCAACACCACCACTGATCACTTGTTGGAATTCAGAGGTGTTAGCGATGTGATGATCAGCAGCCAGTACTAATAAGATCGGGTCTGATGCATTCTGCTCATTATGGGTTGATTTACCTAAAGCTTGTAATGCCGCTAATGCGATGGCTGGAGCCGTGTTTCGACCGACAGGCTCTAGCAGAATACCACTGTGTTGGATGTTAGCTGATCGAGTTTGTTCAGCGGCAATAAAGCGATGCTCTTCATTGCAAATGATTAAGGGATCAGCGCACTTACTATCACTTAGGTACTCTTCAAGGCCCTGCAGGCGTTGAAGGGTTTGTTGAAGCATTGACTGTTCGCCAGCAATGTTGAGGAACTGCTTAGGGTAGAGCTCTCGAGACAGTGGCCAGAGGCGGCTACCAGAGCCGCCAGCTAGAATGACAGGTAAAATCATAGAGTGGTAATTGAGTGCATTAAAATACTGGCACCATATTACCACGCTTCACCTGGTTTACTTATCGATAACCAGTTTACTTACCGCTAACCAATTTACTTATGGACAAGAAATTTACTTAACGATAAGCAATATCGGTGTGGTTATTGGTGAGTTTCAGGATTAGAAGTAACGATAGCTTGAGCTTCGTTAAAGCCTTGAGGATCGATCTTAAGTGTTTGTGTTGGGAAGGCGATATCCGCATTGTGCTTATGAATAATCGCTAACACCTGTAAGAGAACGTCTTGTTTAACTTCGTGGTATCTCACCCAATTGACCGTTTTTGTGAAGGTGTAGATAAAGAAGTTGAGTGTTGATGGGCCAAACTTATCAAAGTTAACGATCAACGTCTGCTTAGCATCAATGTCAGGGTGCGTTTCGAGCATAGCTTTCACGTCATCCACAATCAGAGCGAGCTTGTTTGCATCTTGGTAACGAAGCCCAAAAGTCTCATTGATTCTGCGGTTCAGCATCCTTGATGGGTTCTCCACCACAATGTTACTGAACACGGAATTTGGCACGTACAAAGGGCGCTTATCAAAGGTACGAATGATGGTCATGCGCCAGCCAATACGTTCAACCGTCCCTTCAATTTGACGATCAGGAGAGCGAATCCAATCTCCGACTTTAAAAGGACGGTCGAAGTAAATCATCATCCCACCAAAAAAGTTCGACAGTAAGTCTTTAGCCGCCAAACCGACGATTAAGCCACCCACACCACCGAATGTCAGCAAGCCTGAAAGGCTGAGGCCGAATGCCTGCATGATTGTCAGGCCACCCATCACCATGAAGAACAAGCGAGCGACTTTCGCGATAGCCTGAACGGTGGTTTCGTCTCTGGTCTTCTGTTTTAAAACATAGGCCTCTGAGTTCGTGATCATTCTCAGAGTGAACCAAACAAAGGTACATATAATAAGAATATGCTTAAGTGTTCTTAGCCAATTGATTTCATTGCCAAATTGGTCTTGAAGAATCAAACCAAGAGACACAGTACCAGGCCAACACCAAAGTAGCGTACTAACTGGCGTTTTTAAGGCTTCTAATAATAGGTCATCCCAATGAAATGGGGTTCTTTTGACTAAGATTTCTAGGCGATTATGGATAATTCGCCAAGCTACCCAAGCGAAAAAACTCGCAATAGTGATGAACAGGACGCTGTTGCCCCAATCACTATGGCTCTGGTTTATATAGGTTTGTACTTGGGTGATGAATTCATTCATTGTGTGTGCTGCCGCAGAAATTATGAATTGGAAATTAGCAGAAACTGGAGTTGTTCTCTACCTTTATAAATCAAGCGATTATGACACTAGTATAACCTTATTATCGAAAAACTAACTTTTTTTGAGATAGAAACTAATGTAGCTTTGGCTATCCCGTGTAATTAAAATTTCTAAACAGGATTTCAAATGAGCGACAAACAATATGCAGTTATCGGCTTGGGGCGTTTTGGTCTATCTGTCTGCAAAGAGCTGCAAAGCTCAGGGGCGCAAGTATTAGCCGTTGATATTGATGAAGAGCGAGTGAAAGAAGCGGCGGCTTTTGTTTCACAAGCGATTGTTGCGAACTGCACGAGCGAAGAAACGGTAAAAGAGTTAAGGCTCGACGATTACGACATGGTGATGGTGTCGATTGGCTCTGATGTTAACTCAAGCATTCTAACGACGTTGGTAGTGAAAGAGTCTGGCGCTAAGGCTGTTTGGGTGAAGGCGAACGATAAGTTTCACGGAAAGATCCTAGCTAAGATTGGCGCTGACCACATCATTATGCCTGAGCGAGACATGGGGATCCGAGTTGCGCGTAAGATGTTGGACCGACGCGTTCTTGAATTTATCGACCTAGGTAGTGGCTTAGCGATGACAGAAATCGTTATCGGCTCAAAGTTATTGGGTAAGCAACTTCGCGACCTCAAGTTGTGTAAAGAGGTCGGGGTTGAAGTGCTTGGCTTCAAGCGCGGCCCGAACCTAACCAAAGCACCTGAACTTGATGTCAGTTTAGAGATCGGTGATGTGGTGATCATTGCAGGGCCGAAAGATACCTTGTCTAGAAAGTTACGTAACTGGTAACTGGTAATAAGTAATTGGTAATAAGGTAGCCGTATGAATTCGTTGAAACGAAAAGGTACTTTTTACACGCTCAACACAGATAAAAAGCCACGCAAAGGCTCTGAGCCGAAGATTATCCTTACGAGTTTCCTAGGTGTTCTTATCCCTTCTGCAATCTTGCTGACGCTGCCAGTCTTCTCTGTGACAGGTCTTAGCTTTACTGATGCGTTGTTTACTGCCACATCCGCAATCAGTGTGACAGGTTTGGGCGTTGTTGACACGGGTGAACACTTCACTTTGGCGGGCAAAATCTTGCTGATGTTTTTGATGCAAGTGGGCGGGTTAGGGCAAATGACCCTGTCTGCGGTACTGCTTTATATGTTTGGTGTTCGGTTAAGCTTAAAGCAACAAGCTTTAGCCAAAGAAGCATTGGGGCAAGACCGAAAGATTAACCTGCGTAAGTTAGTCAAGAAGATCATAATCTTTGCATTGGTGGCGGAATTTGTCGGTTTTGTGTTGCTCTGTTTCCGTTGGGTTCCAGAAATGGGATGGGCAACGGGAAGCTTTTATGCACTCTTTCACGCTATATCTGCATTTAATAACGCAGGTTTCGCGCTGTTCTCCGACAGTATGATGAGTTTTGTTGATGATCCATTGGTGATCTTTACCTTGGCGGGTTTATTCATCTTTGGTGGATTAGGTTTCACGGTAGTCGGCGACTTATCGAGTAACTGGCGTAAAGGTTTTCAACACCTGCATTTACACACCAAGATCATGCTGACCGCGACACCAACTTTGTTGTTGGTGGGTACGGTTATGTTTTGGTTATTGGAGAGAAATAACTCAGCAACGATGGAAGGACTTTCGATACAAGGTCAGTGGTTAGCGGCATTTTTCCAATCGGCGAGTGCTCGTACCGCTGGTTTTAACAGTGTGGATTTGTCTCAGTATACGCAACCGGCATTATTGGTGATGATAGTACTGATGTTGATTGGTGCTGGCTCGACTTCCACTGGTGGTGGTATCAAGGTCTCGACCTTTGCGGTTGCATTTGTCGCGACTTGGACCTTCCTGCGTCAGAAAAAGCATGTAGTGATGTTTAAGCGCACCGTTACTTGGCAAGCGGTAACAAAGTCATTGGCGATTATTGTGGTCAGTGGAGCGTTATTAACTACCGCGATGTTTTTGTTAATGCTTACTGAGCAGGCCGCGTTTGACCGAGTGATGTTTGAGGTGATTTCTGCCTTTGCAACTGTTGGACTAACGGCAGGATTAACAGCAAACCTAACTGAACCGGGTAAATACATCATGATTGTCGTGATGGTAATCGGGCGTATTGGTCCTTTGACTTTGGCGTACATGTTGGCTCGTCCAGAACCTTCCTTGTTGAAATATCCCGAAGATACTGTGTTAACGGGTTAAATAACGTTAACAGGTTAATGAATCACATTTTGTCAGTAACAACAAAGCCAGCGATATGCTGGCTTTGTTGTTATAGGTGTAGGTGTAGCTCTAATTTCTTAGCACTTAGCCTTCGAACATTTCAATATATTCTTCGTAGCCTTCTTCAGCCAATTTATCTGCTGGGATAAAGCGCATAGCGGCTGAGTTCATGCAGTAACGTAAGCCTGTTGGCTTTGGACCATCTTTAAATACATGTCCTAGGTGAGAGTCACCAAATTTACTGCGAACCTCTGTTCTTGGGTAGAGCAGCTTGTAGTCAGTAGTCGTTACGACATAAGCCTCGCTAATTGGCTGTGTGAAGCTCGGCCAACCTGTACCTGATTTGTATTTGTCTTTTGAAGAGAACAAAGGCTCACCGGTTACGATATCAACGTAAATACCTTCTTGCTTGTTATCCCAGTATTTGTTGTCAAACGGGCGCTCTGTTGCGTCGTCTTGTGTCACATCGTATTGCAGTGAAGTTAGAGAGGCTTTGATCTCTGCATCAGACGGCTTGCTGTATGTCTTAGCATTGGCTGTCGCATTCTTACCATCGATGATCTGACGGATCGTTTTCGGATTTTCTTTTCTATCATCACCGAAGACTTTATCAAGGTACTGATCACGACCAGAAGCGTAGCGGTAGTAGTTATAACGAACCTTGCTCTTCTTGTAATAATCTTGATGGTAATCCTCTGCTGGCCAGAATTTCTCAAACTTAATCAGTTCAGTTTTTAGTGGTTCACCAAAGATCTGAGCCTTATCGATTTCCATCATGAAGCTCTGAGCGACGTCTTTTTGCTCTTGGTTATGATAGAAAACAGCAGGTCGATATTGTGGGCCTCTGTCAACGAATGACCCTTTGTCATCGGTTGGGTCTATGTGTCTGAAGAATTGGTCAAGTACCTGTTCGTAGCTAACCACATCAGGGTTATAAGTCACGTTGATCACTTCGATGTGACCAGACTTACCTGATGAAACTTGTTTGTAGGTTGGATTTTCTAATTCACCACCAGAATACCCAGAGATAACGTCGGTGACACCAGTCAACTTCTCCAGATCGGATTCTGTACACCAAAAACAACCACCGGCCAGTGTCGCGATTTCACTCTTGCTTGAATTTGCCGTTTTATCCATTGTATTGGCAGTGCCAGTCTGGCTCACAAACAGCGAAATCAGTGGTAGCGCAACCACGAGTGATACCAATATTTTAGATAATTTATTCATAGATACCTCATCTTGACGTTCTTTTCATTCGATTTTGAATGTACGAATAGAGACAGGTTTTAGATGGAAAAAATTGCACAATTCATGAAAAAAATATCTCAAACAGAAATCTTGCTCATAAATGCCGCCAGTAGTAGGGTGTAGGCATTGATATAAAAGACTAGTTAATGATGACGGTTTTCGTACATCTAAGGAACAACATGCAAGCAGAAGTTAAATGGGTCGAAGGCTTTAAATTCCTAGGTCAATCTCAATCAGGCCATTCTATCGTTATGGACGGAAGCGGTGGTGCTACAGCGCCAAGCCCTATGGAGATGGTGCTGATGGCCGCTGGTGGTTGTAGCTCTGTTGATGTCGTAGATGGTTTGAAATCGGCAGGCCAGAACATCACAGGCTGTAATGCAAAACTTGAAACCACACGTCGTGAAACGGCGCCAAAAATCTTCACTGTGATTAATATTCATTTTGAAGTATCTGGTGACAACCTTGATCCTGAGTTGGTTGCTAAGGTCTGTGCGGATTCGTTAGAGAAATACTGTTCAGTATGCCTAATGCTGGGCGCGGGCGTAGAGATGACCCACAGCTGGGAAATCATCTAGTCTTCGGATTGCCGCTCTGGTGTTAGGCTGATTTTTGCGGCTTAAGGCTTACGGTTTATAGGCAGAGCCAGATAAACAAAAGGGCGGAGCACTTTCAAGTGCTCCGCCCTTATTATTTGAGCTAAGGTGGAGTGCTATTATTCAGCAGCTTCAACGATAACTTCTTCAACTTTCACTTCTTGCTGGTATTCAAAACCAGGGATCGTTGCGTCAACACGACGGTTTTGAGCACGGCCTTCAGCTGTATCATTCGATGCAACTGGGTTCTCTTCGCCTTCACCTGTTGCAGTGATGCGGTCAGCAGCAATGCCTTGCTCTTCGATGTGTGCAGCTACTGCAGCAGCACGTTTCTTAGAGATCATCATGTTGTATTCAGCTGCACCTGTTGAGTCAGTGTGACCAACAACAACAACGCTTGATTGAGGGTGAGCTTTAAGTACTTCAACCAATGGTTGTAGTGCAATCTTACCGTCTGTAGACAGTTCAGTGCTGTTAGTCGCGAACATTTCTTGAGAGTAGCTCTCTGTTTGCGCTTTAGTCACAACGACTGTTGTTTTCTCTTCAACAACAACTGCTGGCTCTGTGATTGACTCAGATGGCGCTTGAGTCACTGCTACTGCAGAAGCTGTTGCAGCCGCCGCTGATGCCGTTGTGTTACCTGTACCGAAGTTGTAGCTAACACCAACAGAAAGTAGGTTCGAGTTTAGGTCTTGAACGAAGTTGTCGTCGAAATCATCAAAGTATTGGTATTCAACACGTAATGCCCAATCAGAAGACAGTTGCTTCTCTACACCGATACCAGCAGAAAGAACAACGTCATCTTCGCCACCGTGTGAAATGTATGCAGGACCCGCTTTGAAGAATACGTCAAACTCTTGTTGTACTGGTAGACGGTACATTGGAGTTAGAGAGATTGCGATCAGTGGATCGCTGAACGCAGCTGTTGTGCCATTCTTTGAAAAGCTTGTCTTGTAGTCGCCAAGGAAGTCTGAGCTTAGCTCAATACCAAACTTGTCATTAAAATTGTAACCAGAGTAGATGCCAGCACCAATTGCATCATCATCACATTTTTCACCGCTTACGCATGCACTGTCTAGCCAGCCCACGCCCACTTTTGCACCCACGTAAGTCGTTGCAGCAATAGAAGGAGCTGCTGCTAAGCCTGAAGCGGCTACAACAGCACACATGATTTTTGACAATTTTTTCATAATCTTTTCCTTGGATTAACTCTTATTTTTATCTGAACTTACCAGTAAAACGATCACTTATTGGGTTACGACACTGCTTATAATAAGTAAATCAAGGTGTTGGTTCAGGTGAACCTATTTCTTTCTCAGTACTTATATTGTTAATCTGATTGCGTATTGGAGTCAATGAAATTGTTAAATATTATATATTTAAGGTGCCTTTATTGTTGATTTTGTCATTTGTTGGAATGCTTATATTTAAGCTATAGCCTAGCCTCGTCCATTTACCAGTGGCTCAAAGGAGAATAGGTCAAAAACTTGCGCTTTATCATGCTTATAAAGCAAAAATCCCCACCCAATATGTTTAACTCGAATGAGTACATGATTGGATAGGGATTTGAATTGACGCTATCAGAGATGTTTTTCGCGCACTTTACATCATGCGAATAGCTCGCTTTTGTTTAAGGGCGTTCACCTGACAGTAAACGTTTTTCGATATCTGCAATCACTCCAGGTAAGTCAGCGATGGTATCGATCAGGTAGTGAGGGTTTGATTTGTTTAGCTTCACGCTTGCTTTTTCACGTGCCGCTGCCAGTGTTGCTTCGTCGGCATCTACATATTCTTGGTAGGTTAAGCCTGCTTCGTTACCAGATAGAACAAGGCCTACCGTCCACATGCCTGCATTGTGGCCTTCATCGATACCCGGTGCTGCGTCATCCACTTTCACACAAGCTGCAACGTTGGTCACGCCTAGGTCAATGACGTTTTTAAGTGCCATGAATGGAGCTGGGCGACCGCCTTGCGGTAAGTCATCCGTTGCGACTACGTTGTCAGGAAGATAACCGTAATCTGCTGCAGCTGGAATCAGTACGTCCATCACTTCTCGTGGGTAGCCAGAACAAGAACCTATTTTTACGTTCTTCTCTTTTAAGTTATTCACCACTTCGATTGCGTTTAAAATTGGCGCTGCGTGGTCGGCTACTTTCGCTTTTTGAAGAGGCATGAATGCCGCGTAGATCGCATCAACGTCTTCACTGGTCATTGAACGTCCGAATTGAGCGTTCCAACGAGCGTCAACAGCCGGAATTCGACCCACCGCTTGGATGTGATCCCATTTGCCGATACCCATGGGTTCACGTGCTTCTGCTAGGTCGATGTCAAAGTCGAAACCTTGTCTGAATGCTTCTACAAAAATACTGGTTGGAGCAAACGAGCCGAAATCAACGATAGTGCCAGCCCAGTCAAAGATAACCGCTTGGATAGGTGATGTCGTGTTCATAATAGTGTCCTATTGTGTGTCACTTCCCGCCTGTTTAAGACTCAAAGGTTCAGTCGGGAGGTTACTGATTGTTTTAGGTTATTGGTTGCTTGAAATTATTGCTTCAAGACGTGCTTTAAAAGGTGATTCAAAGGTATTCAAAATCTTTGCAGACTTTTGCTATCGCTTTTTCGAATATAGACAAAGCGACTTCTAACTCGCTACGGCTGATGATTAATGGTGGACTCAACTGAATCACGTTACCTTGTGACACCTTAAAGCTCAGGCCATCGTTCAGGCATTGGTAAAGTACTGCTTCTGCTTCGTCGAAAGCTCTGGTCTTAGTGATATGGTCGGTGACCAACTCTACGCCCCAAAGCAGACCGATGCCGCGAACGTCACCAATGACAGGATATTTCTCTTTCATTTGAAGCAGTTGTTCACGCACGAATACGCTGTCTGCTTGCACTTTTTCTAGTAGGTTTTCTTGCTCAATCACTTCCATGGTGGCGAGTGCTGCTGCGCAACCTATTGGGCTTTTCTCATGGGTGTAGTGACCAAGTGAGACTTGCGCCGCCGTGTTGTATTTGTCTTTGGTGACCATGGCTGCAATTGGAACCAAGCCGCCGCCAAAACCTTTACCGATACATAGGATGTCAGGTTCGATATCAAACGCTTGGTGAGTAAACCATTCGCCGCTACGGCCCATGCCATTTGGGATGTCATCGATGATCAACATGACGTTGTGCTTATCACAGATCTCACGGATGCGTTTCCAATAAGCCTTACTTGGCACTTGAACGTCTGTGTTACGAACCGCTTCGGCAATGAAGGCTCCAATACCGCCTTCTTTTTCAATCACGTACTTTAGGGGCTCTTCTCCGCTTA
>NZ_MCZK01000040.1 GCF_002875945.1 Vibrio lentus | reverse complement strand
TCAGATGACTAAGTCTCAGATTCTTTCTCAAGCTTCAAGCTCGATTCTTGCTCAAGCGAAGCAAGCACCGAACTCGGCACTTAGCCTACTAGGTTAATCGATTGAAAGGCCACGTTGCCACGTTGGTTATAAGCGCTGTTGATCATAAGCGTTGTTGATCATAAACGTTAACGTTAGGCTTCCACAAATTAGCTCGTGGTGAGAGATGAGCGCTAAACAGACCCAGCTTCGGCTGGGTTTTTTATTGCCTGTTATTTAGCTAAGGGTGTCGTTGGAGAAAGTGCCGTAGTACTGAAAGGAGCAAAAACGAGATTCCCTATCACGCTCGTTCCTCACTGCAGGGAATGACGGCTATAGAGAGGTATTTGCCTCATTGCTAACCTGAACCGAAGTCGTTGGTCGTCATCTCAGAACCGAGTCGAGCGAGATATCAGAGATCTGTTATCTGACTGAATTCATATCGCGTGATTTAACGTGCGGGATCAGCGCCTAGAGTGGCGTTTAACTGGGTTTAATAACAAAGTAGGGTGGTTGGTCTGTAATTAAGGATTGGGATTGCTGTGGCTCTTTGAGGGGTTGTTTACAACGAGGTGAGGAGTAGTCAGTACTGTTGTTTAAGGAACTCGATAAATATAGCAGGCACAAAAAACGCCACCCTTAGGTAGCGTTTTAATTAAAGCAGTTAAGTAATCGAAATTACTTAGTTACTTTAAGAACTGGAGTTTCACCAACAGTTACAGAACCAGAAAGCTTGTTCAGCTCCTTGATTTCGTCCATGTTAGAGATAACAACTGGAGTAAGCGTAGATTTCGCTTTCTCTTCTAGAAGCGCTAGGTCGAAAGTGATGATAGTGTCACCAGCTTTAACAGATTGACCTTCTTCAGCTACACGAGTGAAGCCTTCGCCTTTAAGTTCAACAGTATCGATACCGAAGTGAACGAAAAGCTCAACACCGTCGTCAGACTCGATAGAGAATGCGTGGTTAGTTTCGAAAATCTTACCGATAGTACCGTTAACTGGAGCAACCATTTTGTCGCCAGCTGGTTTGATCGCGATGCCGTCACCAACGATTTTTTCAGCGAAAACAACATCTGGCACATCTTCAATATTTACGATTTCGCCAGATAGAGGTGCGATGATTTCGATTGCACCAGCGTCAGCGCTGTCGTCAGATACTAGCTTTTTCAGTTTGTCAAACAGACCCATTGTGTCATGCTCCTAACGTTTAGTTTTATTCTGTAGAATATACTATACCAATCTAACAAATTAGACGACTATTTTTAGCCGTCTAACTTTATTAAGCTCTTGGTGATTACTGAGTTTTCTCAGCGATGAACTTTTCTACACAAGCTTCAATTTCTGCAGCTGTAGGTAGAGATAGTGCTTCGTCAGCCATAGCTTTAACTTCTGCGAAGTTAGAGTTACGGATTACTTTCTTAACTTTAGGGATAGAGATACCGCTCATAGAGAACTCATCTAGACCCATACCAAGAAGAAGTAGAGTTGCACGCTCATCGCCTGCTAGCTCGCCACACATACCTGTCCATTTGCCTTCTTTATGAGAAGCATCGATTACTTGCTTGATTACAAGAAGAACCGCTGGAGATAGTGGGTTGTAAAGGTGAGAAATCATCTCGTTACCACGGTCAACTGCAAGAGTGTATTGAGTTAGATCGTTAGTACCGATAGAGAAGAAAGCCACTTCTTTAGCAAGGTGGTGTGCGATTGCAGCTGCTGCTGGAGTCTCAACCATTACGCCAATTTCGATGTCTTCATCGAATGCGTGACCTTCAGCGCGAAGTTCAACTTTGTACTCTTCGATTGCTTTTTTCAGTTCACGGATCTCTTCAATAGAAATGATCATTGGGAACATGATACGTAGCTTACCGTGTGCAGATGCACGAAGAATGCCGCGTAGTTGGTCACGTAAGATTTCACGACGATCCAAGCTGATACGTACTGCACGCCAGCCTAGGAACGGGTTCATTTCTTCTGGAAGATCCATGTATGGAAGATCTTTATCGCCACCGATATCCATAGTACGGATAATCACTGACTCACCGTGCATTGCTTCAGCTACTTCTTTGTAAGCAACGTATTGCTCTTCTTCAGTAGGAAGTGCAGTACGGTCCATGAATAGGAATTCAGTACGGTACAGACCAACACCTTCGCCACCGTTGCGCAGGATACCGTCACAGTCTTTAACTGTACCGATGTTGCCGCAAACTTCTACTTGATGGTTATCAAGCGTGATAGCTGGTAGGTCTTTAAGTTTTGCTAGTTCAGCCGCTTCTGCTTCAAAATCAGATTTGATTTTCTTAGCTTCTGCTAATTCAGCGTCAGAAGGGTTGATGATGATCTTGTTGTTCATCGCGTCTAGCACAAGCATGTCGCCGTTCTTAACTTGCTTAGTGATATCGTTAGTACCAACGATAGCTGGAAGCTCAAGTGAACGTGCCATGATTGAAGTATGAGATGTACGACCGCCGATGTCACAAGCGAAACCAAGAACGTAGTCTAGGTTGATTTGTGCAGTTTCAGATGGCGTTAGGTCGTAAGCAACTAGGATAACTTGTTCATTGATATCTGCTAGAGACACAATGTTAATGCCTAGTGCATTTTTAACGAAGCGAGTACCGATATCACGGATATCAGTCGCACGTTCTTTTAGGTACTCATCATCAAGTGACTCAAGTGCAACAGCTTGCTCTTCGATCACTGTGTAGATCGCGTTGTCTGCGTGCATTTTGTCTTTCTTGATGAGTGCTAAAATCTCTTCTTCTAGCTCTTCATCTTCAAGCAGCATGATATGGCCTTCAAAGATTGCTTCTTTTTCTTCGCCAAAAGTTTCAAGTGCTTTTTGCTTTACAACTTCAAGTTGTTGAGAAGATTTGTTACGAGCGTCAAAAAAACGCTGAACTTCTGCTTCAACTTGATCGTCTGAGATAGATTGAGTGTTTAGGACAATTTCATCTTCTTGAAGTAGTAGTGCTTTACCGAAAGCAATACCAGGAGATGCTAGGATGCCTGAAATCATAGCCTTACCTTAGTTGTTCAACTGTAAACGGGAGAATGTGTGACTTTAAGTCGTCGACTAAATGTCGCGCTTATTGCTATCTATTTCGAACAAAGCCACTTTGCTGTGCAAAATGGCTTTGAAAGAAGGAGACCGTATTAGTGTAGTTGATCCATAAGAGCAACTAGGTGGTCTACTGCTTGCTGAGCTTGAGGGCCTTCAGCTGAAATAGTAACGTTAGTACCTTTTACTAGGCCTAAAGTTTGTAGCTTGAACAGGCTTTTCGCGCTAGCGCTTTTGCCGTTAGAAGTCACTGTGATGTCAGCATCGAAAGATTTTGCTTCTTTAACGAACTGTGCAGCTGGACGTGTGTGAAGACCGTTTTCTGCTGTGATTTCTACTTGCTTCTCGTACATTTGATATACCCCAATTAATTTATTTTTTGTAAGTTTGTAACCAGTTCAGCTTAACTGCTTTAACGTAAGTTCGCTAGAGGCTAGTACGCTATGTTCGTGTTAGAACTTAGACTGATTATAAATTTTTATCCAGCCATGGTCGTCTTTTGTTGAGTACTCATGACTTTCAGAATCTGTTTATTGCTTCTTTTATTTTGAAGCGAAAAATAAAACAGAGCTGATATTACCAAAGGTGGGGCAGGGATCAACAAAAAAGCCCCTAAACGGGGCTTTTTTGGACGAAAAATTGATTTGACCACATATTACTGTTGGTTCTCTTTTTCCGTAAAGATGCCTGCAAACAAGGCTGTACTTAGGTAACGCTCACCAGAGCTTGGTAGTACGGTAACGATAGTTTTTCCTGCAAATTCAGGTAGTTCTGCAATTCTGTTTGCTGCTACAACAGCTGCACCAGATGAGATGCCAGCAAGGATACCTTCTTCTTTCATTAGGCGTTGAGCCATCTCAATCGCTTCTTCAGAAGTTACCGATTCAACTCGGTCAATAATCTCTAAATCTAGGTTTCCAGGGATGAAACCTGCGCCGATGCCTTGGATTTTGTGCGGAGCGGGTTTGATTTCTTCGCCTGCAAGCGCTTGTGCGATAACTGGAGACTCTGCTGGTTCAACCGCTACTGAAGTGATGGCTTTGCCTTTTTCACCTTTAATGTAACGACTTGTACCAGTGATAGTACCGCCCGTACCAACAC
Source organism: Vibrio lentus (assembly GCF_002875945.1). GTDB lineage: Bacteria > Pseudomonadota > Gammaproteobacteria > Enterobacterales > Vibrionaceae > Vibrio > Vibrio apostichopi. The sequence continues at coordinate 9,968 of NZ_MCZK01000040.1, read as the reverse complement.
CCGCTACAAACACGTCGATCTCGCCGTCTGTTGCTTCCCAAATTTCCGGGCCAGTTGTCTGCTCGTGAATTTGTGGGTTCGCTGGGTTGTTGAACTGTTGTAGTAGTAGGTACTTGTCTGGATCTGAAGCAACAATCTCTTCTGCTTTAGCAATCGCGCCGTTCATGCCTTTTGGTGCTTCTGTAAGTACTAGGTTTGCGCCAAGGGCTTTAAGTAGCTTACGACGTTCTAGGCTCATTGATTCAGGCATAGTCAGCGTTAGCTTGTAACCGCGCGCCGCAGCTACGAATGCAAGAGCAACACCGGTGTTACCACTGGTCGGTTCAACAAGTTCGATACCTGGTTTCAGAGTACCTGCTTTTTCTGCTTCCCAGATCATGTTTGAACCGATACGACACTTAACACTGAAGCTTGGGTTACGAGCTTCGATCTTAGCTAGGACGTTACCTTTGCTTACTTTGTTAAGGCGGACTAGCGGTGTGTTACCAATCGTTAGGGTGTTGTCTTCGTAGATCTTGCTCATGCGATATTCCTTCATTTAATGACAGAACTAAACGTAGTATATCAATCACTTTACCGTCTAGTGTCTTTCGATGTTTGTTCAGCTTGAATTTAGATTAAACAACTTGAAAAAAAGGTAAAAGGATTAAAAAGTTATATCATATAGATATGTAGCAGAGTTCACGCCTATCTTTATTGGTAAGTGAATCCTCAAAAGATAGGCGCGGAAAGGTAAGTTGGCTCGTTTATCGACGAGAGTGTAATGCTTGTTCTTTGAATTCAACAACCCACATGGCTGTGGCACCACAAACGGCAACAGGTACCACTATCAGGTTTAAAATTGGGATTGTCGTAAACACAGATACAAGCGCACCGAAGCTGTAGGTCTTACCTTGTTTTTGTTTCAAAATGTTTCTCATATCATCGAATTTGATTTTATGGTTATCAAATGGGTAATCAGCGTACTGGATAGCGAGCATCCAGGCGGTGAAGATGAACCATAAAAACGGTGCAACGGTTTGTCCTAGTGCTGGAATTAACAAAAGTAGGAATAAACCGATCGCTTTTGGCAGAACGTAGACAAGCTTGCGCCATTCTCTCGCTAATATACGTGGCGTATCTTTGAGGACATCAAGTAAACCATCGTCATTTACTTTTTTGCCACTAAGCAGTTCTTCTACCTTTTCTGCGAGTAATCCATTGAACGGCGCAGCAATGAAGTTAGCGAGCGTGCTAAAGAAGTACGAAAACGTGGCCAAGACGGTTATGACAAGTAGCGGCCACAAAATGTATGACAACCACGACAAGAAGCTTGGCAATGCACCAATCCATCCTTCAATCCAAGTGTTGAGGTTGGAGAAGATATAAAACAAAGCACCACCAACGAGTAACACGTTAGCGATGAGTGGAAGTAAAACAAACTTGCGAATACTCGGTGACAAAGCGATTTTTATTCCGAAAATAAAATAGCCAAAGCCTGAGCGTGGAATAGATTCAATAGTCATATTTAAATTAGGTCACATGTGAATTTGGTTAAATAGCAAACATCCCTAGTGTACTCGACCGAAATTAAGAAAAAAAGCGTGGCGAAAATCACACCATGTAAGGAACTAATTGTATTAAGTTGTTCTAAAACAGTGGCTACTTTTGATAGAGTAGTGAGATTGGCCAAATTAACCCAACTTAGTGACAGCATCTATATAGCTAGTTGACTAAGAAAGCTGAGAGCGAAAAATGCAGGAATTGCGATTTGTACTCATTATTGTTGGCGCGTTAGCTATCGCCGCATTATTGTTCCATGGTCTATGGACGAGTAAAAAAGAAGGGAAAGCAAAGTTTGGAGATAAGCCGCTTGGTAAGCTTGATAACGATAGCTTAGATGAGTCTGAAACGATCCCAAACCGTTCATTCGCCCCAGAAGATGATTTTGAGATAATCAGAAAAGAGCGTAAAGAGCCGGACTTTGCGGTTTCACCGTCTGCTACGGATCCGCTGATTGACTCTGACCCACTAACAGCACCACAAACGAAAGAAGTTATCGAAGATGACATCGAATTGAATGATCTTCCTTCTTTCAGTGTTAAAGAAGAGCCAGTTCAGATCGAAAGTGAGCCAGAAGAGATCGAAGAAGTTGTCGAGCCTGAGGTTCCCAACTTTGAATTGACTGACGAGCAAAAAGAAAACCATGCTGGCTTTAAAGAGCAGTATGGTTCGTTTGAAGAAACTATTGATACCGTTACTGAGCCACTAGCTCCCAACAAAGCACTGACGCCGAGTGAACCGCTTGTTACTAAAGTAGACGTTGCTAAAGAAGTCGTTGCTCCACAAAACGCAGCGCCTATAGAAGAAGCTAAGCCAGATGAAGAGCTTGGCTTAGAAGTTATTGTTCTCAATGTTCACTGTGCTGGAGAAATCCCATTCGTAGGTACTGAACTTTTCCGTAGCATGGAGAATAACGGCTTAACTTATGGTGAGATGTCTATCTATCACTGCTTTGCACAATCTAGTGATGAGCCAAAAGTTATTTTCAGTGTTGCGAACATGATGCAGCCAGGAACGCTAGAACATGATGATCCTGCTGATTTTACAACGAAAGGTATTTCGTTTTTCATGACGTTGCCTTGTTATGGTCAAGCCGATCAGAACTTTAATGTAATGCTAAGTGCAGCTCAGAAAATTGCTGATGATATGGGCGGAAACGTTTTGGACGAGTCACGTAACTTAATGACACCCAATCGCTTGTCTGACTACCGTAAACAAATCAGAGACTTTATGACGGCAGCCAATGCCTAGCCGTCTTGTTTAGCCTTATAAATAATCTATATTTATAGAAAAGGGCTCCTAAGGGAGCCCTTTTTGATATTTCAATCACGACAGAGAATGATATGAAAGAATCGATTCAAGTTACCTTAGAGCAGTTAAGAGAAACTCTGCACTATCATGCCGTTCGTTATTACGTAGAAGATAGCCCCGAGGTTCCTGATGTTGAGTACGATCGATTAATGCAACAGTTGCTAAAAATCGAAGAAGAGAACCCTGAGCTTGTGACGGTGGATTCGCCAAGCCAACGTGTCGGTGGACAGCCTTTAGATGGGTTTACGCAAGTGGCTCATGAAATCCCAATGCTTTCGCTCGACAATGCATTCTCTGATGACGATTTAGATGCGTTTAATAAGCGCATGTCTGATCGAGCGCCAACTGCGAACCTAAAGACCTTCTGTTGTGAGCCTAAGCTTGATGGTTTAGCTGTGAGCTTGCTCTATGTAAACGGCACCTTAGTACAGGCAGCGACGCGTGGCGATGGTGCGACTGGCGAAAATATTACTGAAAACGTACGTACGATCAGCTCAATTCCGCTTAAGTTACAAGGTGAAGGCTGGCCAGAGCGTATTGAAGTACGTGGCGAAGTGTTTATGCCAAAAGCGGGCTTCGACAAACTGAATGAACTGGCGTTGAAGAAAGGCGAGAAAGTCTTTGTGAACCCACGTAATGCCGCCGCAGGTAGCCTGCGTCAGTTAGATTCTCGTATTACAGCTAAACGTCCCTTGGCTTTCTACGCATACAGTGTCGGTGTTGTAGAGGGCGCTGAGCTATCAAATAGCCACTACCAACGCTTTCTGCAGTTGAAAGGCTGGGGCTTGCCTATGTGTCCTGAAACTAAGCAGTTAAGCTCGCTTGAGGATGTAAAGGCGTATTACCAAGATATCATGACTCGTCGTGATGCTCTCGCTTACGAAATTGATGGGGTGGTGATTAAGGTTGATGACATTGCCGCACAAGAAACTCTTGGTTTTGTTGCACGAGCACCTCGCTGGGCAATTGCTTACAAGTTCCCAGCTCAAGAAGAGATCACTCTGCTTAACGATGTTGAGTTTCAAGTAGGCCGAACAGGCGCTATTACGCCCGTTGCTAAGCTTGAACCTATCTTTGTCGGTGGTGTGACGGTGAGTAACGCCACACTACACAATGCCGATGAGATCGCTCGTTTAGGTGTGAAGGTAGGCGATAGCGTGATTATCCGTCGTGCCGGTGACGTTATCCCTCAAATTGTGGCTGTGGTACTCGATCGTCGTCCTGAGTCGGCAAAAGATATTGTATTCCCTGATGCTTGCCCAGTCTGTAACTCTGCCGTTGAACGTGTCGAAGGCGAGGCAGTAGCGCGTTGTACTGGCGGTTTAGTGTGTCAGGCACAGCGTAAAGAAGCGCTTAAGCACTTTGTGTCTAGAAAGGCGTTGGATGTCGATGGCCTTGGTGTAAAAGTGATAGAGCAGCTTGTCGACCGTGAAATGGTAGAAACTCCAGCCGATCTCTTTAAGTTAAGTGCGGGCGTGATTACGGTTCTTGATCGAATGGGGCCTAAATCGGCACTGAATGTAGTGAGTGCGCTTAATAAAGCCAAAGACACGACATTAGCGCGTTTCCTTTATTCTCTAGGGATTCGAGAAGTGGGCGAAGCGACGGCTATGAACTTAGCTCAACACTTTAAGACGCTGGAGTTGGTTCAAGCAGCAACCCATGAACAGTTGGTTGAAGTGTCAGATATTGGTGACATCGTAGCAAGTCACCTCACGAGCTTCTTCTCGCAGGAGAAAAACAGAGCCGTAGTCGAGCAGTTGCTAGAGCTTGGTGTTAACTGGCCTGCAATCGAAGCTGTTGCGGATGACCAAGAGTTACCGTTAGAAGGTAAAGTGGTTGTGTTGACGGGCTCACTGTCTAAATTAGGACGCAGTGAAGCGAAAGCCGCTTTGCAGGCTTTAGGTGCAAAAGTAACCGGTAGCGTGTCTAAGAAAACGGATATCTTATTCGCTGGTGAAGCCGCTGGTTCTAAACTGACTAAAGCACAAGATTTAGGTATCGAAATAAGAACAGAAGAAGATCTAATTGCACTTATTTCGTAAGTAAACCAAGGTAAAAAAAGCTCAAAAGCACTCCTTTAAAGGGAGTGCTTTTTTTGTGTCTGCTACAAATTAGATGTCTTTTTAATTGTTGAGAATTTTGTACCTATACGAACTATCAAAAAGGGACAGTGATGCCGCTCAATATTAATGAAATACCATTCTAGTTGTATCATAATTGCGAGTCATATCTATTTTTATAAAGTGATAATTGCATTAACTTATTGAATTCATTGGCATTGATTTTGTTTTGGTGAGGTTTTTTCTATTTGTCGATCTGGATCACTAAGTACCTACTAAATTTGCACCAACTCATATTTTTTTAGATGAGAATTAAGTTCTCATTGATCTTTTTGAGGGCGAAGTTAGTCTTAATGCCATGGATGCACATGATGTGTATAACCAGAAAGGAAATAGAGAATTCAGAGTTTAGGGTTCTCAAACAAGAAAAGGTATTTCTCTCTACGGCGGCCAACTTTAGGCGGGGAATATTCAAACAGCTATATCCATTTTTAGGAGTTTTATTCCATGGAAAACAAAATTTTCAAACGTACTCTACTAGGTGCATCCGTTGCACTTTTATCGACAGGCGTAATGGCGAAAGAAGTTGGTATCAACTCTGACTTCAACGTTGACGTATACGGTGTTGCGGCTATCTCTGTAGTTAACTACAACACAACTGACAACAGAGACGACAGCTCAGGTTACGCTGTAGAGAATGAATCTCGTATCGGCTTCCGTGCTCATAAAGATATGTTTGATGATGTATTAATCACAATGCAAATCGAATCTGGCTACGTAGATAGCACAGACTGGTCTCATGGCGGTGTTTCAGGTGGTGTTCTAGGTTTCCGTGATACTTTCGTTGGTGCTTCTGGCTCTTGGGGTAACCTACGTGTGGGTCGTGTTCTTACGCCACTATACGAAATCGTCGATTGGCCATACTCTAACCCTGGTCTAGGTTCTGTATTCGATTGGGGCGGCATCAACGGTCACTACGATCGTCAATCTAACCAAGTACGTTACGATTCAGCTAAATTTGGTGGTTTCTCTTTTGCAGCTTCTGTTGGTCGTGATGATAACGACAACGGTGGCGGTGCTGCGACTCGTGATGCGAACTTCGTTGGCGCAAGCGCTAAGTACAGCTTCGAAAAAATCACGTTTATGGCTGGTGTTGAATCTGGTACCCGCGTAGTTGCTGCTTCTGGTGGTGAGTACGTTACTGCTCAGGAAGAAATTAAAGACAGCGCTGGTAATGTTCTCCATAACCCTGGTGATATTTACAAAACTGATACTGTAGCTGGTTATGATGACGACACATTCGCATATATTGTTGGCTTCGAAGCAAGTTTACCAGCAGGTTTTGGCATAGCGGCAGCGTTTAAAGGTGAAGAGCTAGACAACGGTATCCGTAAGCAAACACAAGATTCTTACTCTGTTATTGGTCAATACTGGAATGGTCCAATTGGTTTCAAATTGGGTTACGCAGCCAACTTAGAGTCTGAATTGAATGGTCAAAAAGAAGCTGGTTCAGATAGCAGCACTATTTCTGGTCAGTTAATGGCGGTTCATAACGGTTTCGTACCTTACCTACGTGTAGCGGGTCGTACTTTCTATAAAGATGGTGTTGAAGATACAGATATCGTAACTCGCGTTGGTCTTGAGTACGGTTTCTAAGCTAACGTTATCAGCTTAAAATTAGTTAAATAAAATCAAAACGCTGGTAAATTATTTTGCCAGCGTTTTTTCCATAGTGAACATAAGGAATTAGTCATAATGAATAAAGTTAGTGTAGTTGTATTATCATTATTTTTGGGAGCTTGTAGTTCACTCGATTCAAAAAGTAATTTTGCAGATTCAGTGGCGGATGTGCAGCCTAAAGGCGGTTATATTCAGGTTACTGGACAATCTTACGTTGCGGAAAGTAAAGCGAATGTAGGAGCAGACATCCTGAAATCGTCACTCTACTTTACGTACAACAAAGAAGTAACACAGAACTCGGCTCCAGAATCTTCAATTATCATGGATGTTAGCTACTTCCAGAGCTATAAAGAATATGAAACAGTTAGCTTCCTAGGTAAGACGCTTGAGTTAGAAGATAGACAAGTACCAAGAGAGAGTTGCAGCGAGCACTGTACTAAGACTCAATATATTAAATTTCCATTAAGCGAAGCTGATATTCAGCAAGCAAGAGAAAAAAACTTAGAGTTTACGCTTGATGGACAAAACTCAGTAATGAGTACAACTTTCATTGTGCCGAAAGCGTATATCGACACGATCTACAACGGCGCAAATAATCATACTGCGATCGCGGTTGCCCCAGTCGCGGTACCTGTAGCAGCGGTTGTTGCTGAAGAACCAGAAGCTTCTCAAGCTCAAGAGATGGTTAACTACTGGTATGGACAAGCAACAAAAGAAGAGCAGTCTGCAGTGACAGATTGGGCATTCAAAAATCGTAAGAACGCTTCTCCAGCATCAATTGAAGGCTCAAAAGAAATCGAAATGGTTTCATATTGGTTCAATAAGCTAGACAGTGAAGAAAAATCTCAAACTATGATTTGGCTGTTAGAGCAAGAGTAAGCCTCTAGCTATGTTTTTCAACCGCAGTATTGTATAACAGCAGTACTGCGGTTTTTCGTTTTAGACCGCGCTCTTTGTTTTAGGTAACGTTTGAATTATAGGTAGTAGAGTGAATATTGGTGAAGTAGCTAAACGTGTTGGTACAACAGCGAAATCCATTCGTTTTTACGAAAGTAAAGGCATGATGAGTCCCCCGCATCGCTCCGACAATGGCTATAGGCAATACGGCGAGATTCACATCGAACAGTTAGAATTTGTACTGAGAGCTAAAATGGTTGGATTTACGCTTGATGAGTGTAAGGCGCTTGTTGAGCTGGCGATGAATCCCAACAGAGAAAGCTACGAAGTAAAAAAGAAAGCAACGCAGAAATTAGATGAAATAGAGTTGAAGCTTGCTGAACTCAATAAGATGAAGGCTCAGTTGCAATCTTGGGTACATGATTGCCCTGGAGATACCTCAAACGAATGTCCAATTTTGAATAATTTGTCAGGCCGAAAATAACTTACTTTTCTTTAAAACTTATCTGGTAACCAAGCAGTGTGTCAGGCAGTAAAAAATTACTAGCCTGACGTTAGTTACCTATCAAAGCACCTTTCCGCCATAGTGTTTGCAGATCAACAATGGCACATGAGTGACTGCGTTTCCATCTGAACACTTCACAATAGGTCCCATGTTCCCGTTACCTGGAGACTGACTGCTCGCCAGAGCACTGCCGAATGACAGGCTGAATATCGCTGTTAAAATTATTAGAAAATGTCTCATACTGACTCCGTTATGTTTATCTCTTGTTGAGATAAATGAAAGTATGGACAAGGAAAAGAAAATTTCAAAAATTGGACGGACTTAACATTTTTAATAATTATAATTAAGCGAGAGGGTGGCTCACTATTCATATATATATTGCTTAAGAAATCAGCCTTTCTTATATCTTTTTAGCTCAATCAAAATTTTTAGCTTTACGAAATAAGAACTTATTTTTTTTTCTATTCAATCTATCGTAATGATAATTCGAATGTTCTTTGTTCTTTAAACTGATTAAAGCCTACATTTATCGATAATGTAGGCTTTATATGTTAATTGGTTATAAAGGTTGAATTATTAGAATTATTCCGTCTAACGCCACAATCTTAATTTCTGTGCCTGATGGGATATCTTGGCTAGCTCTTGCTGACCAAGAAGAGTCTCCTACCTTAATTCGGCAGTTACCTCTTTTGATATCTTCAGTTAATAGTACGGTTTGTCCCAGCAACTGCTTTTCTCTCTGATTCAGTTCCCGACCCGCATCTGAGTGCTTGTCATTGGACAGCTGTCTTCTCCACCATAACCAAGTAGTGATGAGCGAGAAGCTGGCGAATGATAGCCATTGCATCTGCCAACCCAGTGGTAATGCACCCAAAAGAGCCCCGACGAGCATGGCTGATATACCAATCCAAAGAAAGTAGCCAGCCGTTCCGATAAGCTCAAGAGCCAATAGTGCTAGACCAAACGCCAACCAATGCCAGTGGTTTACTTGTTCTAGTAATTCGACCATAAGTTAGTCCTTACTGCCTTTGTCATTGCTTTGTGCAAACATCTCGGCGATGCCTGCGACTGAGCCCATTAGCCCTGTCGCCTCTAACGGTAACATAATGATCTTACCGTTTTCTGCTTGGCCAATCGATTTCAGAGCATCAGTATAGCCTTGTGCGATGAAGTAGTTGACGGCTTGCATGTCGCCTTGAGCAATCGCGTTTGATACCATCTCTGTCGCTTTAGCTTCTGCTTCTGCTGCACGTTCACGAGCTTCGGCTTGCAGGATAGCTGCTTGCTTTTGGCCTTCTGCTTTTAAGATTTCTGATTGCTTATGACCTTCGGCTTTTAGGATCTCAGCTTGTCTTACACCCTCTGCCTCTAAAATATCAGCACGCTTGTTACGTTCGGCTTTCATTTGAGCGTTCATCGCTGCGGTTAGATCCGCTGGTGGTTGCACGTCTTTGATCTCGATACGTGTCACTTTGACACCCCAAGGGTTTGTTGCTTCATCGACGATGTTTAGCAGCTTAGTATTGATCATGTCACGTTGGCTAAGCATCTCATCCAATTCCATAGAACCTAATACGGTACGGATGTTAGTCAGGGTTAAATTACGGATCGCGTGTTCAAGGTCGTTGACCTCGTAAGTTGCTTTGGGCGCATCGATAACCTGAACAAAACAGACAGCATCAATCATGACATTGGCGTTATCTTTTGAAATGACTTCCTGAGCTGGAATATCGAGTACGCGTTCCATCATGCTGATTTTCTGACCAACCTTGTCAATGAATGGAATGATTAGGTTCAAGCCGGGTTGAAGGGTGTGTGTGTAGCGACCGAAACGTTCGACAGTCCAGTTATTACCCTGTGGAACGGTTTTGACACCAGCGAAAATAAAGAGCAGTGCGACGGCAGTAAAGACGCCAATAGTAATCAATGTATCAATAGGCATACAAAATCCGGCTCTTCTCCGCTTAGAT
>NZ_MCZK01000039.1 GCF_002875945.1 Vibrio lentus | reverse complement strand
CATAATACGCACTTAAAGCTTTCAGAAAGTCAGTAAAACTATAACCACCAATCAACACTCAACAAAGCCTGCCCAAGTTTAAGAGCGCCTAGCAAGATGAAGGGTTTTCTTTTCAATCTCCAACATTGCTACGCTTCGCTGCTTATCGCTCATCAGACCAAACCGCCCCCTTAACATGATCATGTTCGCTTATCCCTGCGGGGCTTTTTCATCGACAACAAACCTAAAAAACCACAAAATGGTGGAAAAAGACCAAAGCCTTGTCCAACAAGGGTTCAAGGCAAAAATCTCACAAAAACAACTGGGTTGTTTGGAAGTTAATCAGAAAATTCACCAATGGTTCGAAGGTTAGTTAGTAAAGAGTTTTTATCTTGCTTCGGCACTTCAAAAGCTTTCAACTGACAAGATAGTTTATATTTTTGTCCCTGATAGTTTTCTAACCAAGCATCGCAAGGTGATGCCGGTGTTAATTTAAGAGCAAAGTAAACATAATCAAACGATCGATGGTATCTATCATGAAGTGCATAGTCATAAGTAACAGAACCATTAGATTGTATAATCATCACATGGCCTGAGATATAAACCCCTTGTAAATAATCAGGGATATGAGGTACTACTTGCGTTGTTGTCGGGGTCGCTTGCGATGATGTTTTTGAATTTGAATTTGAATTTGAATTTGACTCGGGCTCTGCTTGTAGCACGAGTGACCACACATAAAATGGAAATGAAATAAAGAAACACAGCGCAATAAGACGCAGATATAAACGTGAACGTTTGGGCTTAGTGCGGGTATCTAATTGCTTAGGGTACCAATCGTTGAGCGTTTTACCTGAAAGATAGGTAAAAGGTGCGCGCATATCGACTTGTTGACCATTCAAATCTTCATAATCAATTTCGAAGATTTGATTAGTATCGTATTTACCAAAGAAATCTTTCGGTTTGTACGTTTCAGTATAATACGGCTTGTTACCCTGCTTTGTTTTGCCTCGACGGTAAGAGGCTCTATTGATGTGAGGCAATAGAGAACTGGATTGTTGCTTACCTTTCGTTTTAAGTAGCTTGTAGAAGTCATAGAGCGTAGAAAAGATAGGAATACGAAAGTGGTCAAGTCGAGTGCAACAAATAAAATGCTCACCAAGTGCATTTAATGCTTGTTTATCGACAGATTCGGGATCTTGAACAGCGATATAAATATCCCAACCTAATTTTCGAATCATAACGAGCTTTTGAATTAACTCTTTTCTCCCTTTCTGATTCCAATCCCTAGAGTTGAGCCAAAAAACACCCTCATCAAGGAAAAGCCCCCCAAGCTGTTGCTTTTCCTCTTGTGGGCAACCTCGCCCAAGTTGGTCTAAATCTTCTAAACGAAAAATAGAAGGAACTCGACTGATAGTTTCGGCCGTATTTGGGCATAATTCATTGGGGAAAAGATCAACATTGGTTGCAACTCTTGAACCCCTAGCTAAGTACTCCCTCATCTTTCGAGCAAGAAAAATGCCCTTACCTGCGCCCAATGTGCCATAAACAAAATAACAACTCATAATTAAGATCCATTTGACGAAAGTTTGATGATTTTGGATTTCATAATAAATACTTGAGCAATAACATGAGTAGAAAATATCGCTCCCATACACTGAGATATATTGCCAGGAAGCAAGGCCAATCCTGCTGCCACATTACCCGTAGGTAAAACGGGCTGAAATGTAAAAACACCAGATACCGCAGTCATAAAAGCAAGGTATAAAGCCAGATACATTGAAACCATTATGCCTAAAAAGACAAAACGATTTGTCGTTGAAAAGACCTGAATGCCAATAAGACTGCTTAACCACTGCCCTATTTTTGCAAATAATGCCCCCATTAAAGACTCCTAACGGTTCGTGTGAAGACCATGTAGATATTGAGTGCGGTAAGCAGGTAAAGAGACCATTCAAGTGTTGGCCTTACAAACTCTTCATAAGGCTCACAGTGTGCATCAAAAATGATATTTCTATCTAAATCCCCTATTGAGATTCGAGCGGTAAAAGGTAAGCACTGACCTCCACCAAACGAAATATACCCAAAAGGGTTAAACTCCCATTCAGGGACGTCAACAGATACCGAGTCTTTAATAAAGTCATCCATAGCAGCCGTAATTTCACTTTTGGAACCTGTGAGGTCTCCGTCACCAAGTGAACTGGATGCTTGTTCAAGATTTGTATCGGTATAAGTCGAATACTCTTGAAACGTCATAGGCCCAATTACGGGTAATGGGTTATTGGTATCCCATCCATTGTCGTCATCAGGATCT
>NZ_MCZK01000038.1 GCF_002875945.1 Vibrio lentus | reverse complement strand
TCTAAGCGGAGAAGAGCCGGTAAAATAAAACGGCGATTAACGCCGTTTTATTGTTTATAAAAAATCTCATATTAGTTTTGGTAAATCAGTCCAACGTTTCCGTTAGCGCCGTTACCTAAAACAGCAGCATTGTCATAAGACGTTTGCTCTATCATGATTTGGTTCATGTCACTGTTCGTCAAATCAACGGTTGCGTTTGAATATGAACCAGTTTGTAACGTAAATAGACGGTTATCGTTACTGTTCATAAGATCGATATCCACATCGTTTCTATCACCACCACCTACATCTGTATTGACGATAGTTTCTACGTAGTTCCCATCACCCCAAATGTCGATAGCAACATCATTTCTATCAACACTGCCGTTACTAAACTCTGTATAAGTGGTATTGGAGTTACCATTGATGTAAACGTCAGCTTCATTTCTGTCTGCACCACCTTTGGCCTTCACTACCGAAATATTGTCATCACCAATTTGAGTGACTCGTAGATCGTTATTTCGACCTGAACCCTTTACTTTCACTCTAGCTTGGTTACTTGAGCCATCTTGGTCGATAAGCGCATTATTTCTTTTGTAACGCAGTTTCACATGCGCTTCATTGAGTTCACCGTCTTGCTTCACTACTACGTCTGAATGCTTACTGTTGTGAGTGTCAACAAGCGCAATATGTCCGTCAGTAACACCTGACGTATTTTGCTCAATCAATACGTTTGCATGGTCACCGCTACCCATTTGCCATACCGCAGTATTGTCCATAGCTAAAGGCTCAATAGCTGCAACCTTGCCTGCAATGCCTAGATCAGTCGTTCCTTCTTTAACACCAAGTCCTGGTACAGGGGCTGAATCTGGAAGTGGATCAGCATGAGCTGCGTTAAAACCAATAATGGCACCGACTATAATTCCAATTTGTGTAAGTTTCATAGGTTGTATCCTTATACATTTCCATGTCGACTATGTATCACTTCAAATGAAGTGACCTTGAATCAAGCTTCCATACTGCGCGCTAATTTGCTTGATTGATGTAGATTCTCATCGAGCTCGACGCATTGACTATCGCGAAGTCGTGCCCATCTTGAGAAATTCCTAAGTTGTCTCCTCCTGACCCAGCCATAAATGCCGTATTATGGTTGCCTTTTTGGTCAATACTTAATTGACTCCCTTGCCCTGAGAAGTTCGCTTGTCCTATTACGGCTAAATTGTGGTTTCCGTCTTGGGAAATCAGCGCTTCGCTATTTCTGCCAAGTTGCCCAATCGCGGCGGTATTGTTCGACCCATCTTGATCTATATACGCAACATTATTCCGTCCCACTTGTGTAATATTTGCTGAATTAGAGTGACCACTTTGTTTAATTTTCGCTCTATTATTCGCTTTAATTCCAGGACTATATTGAATAATCGTTGAGTTTGAATCAGAACTGTTTGTTATATCTATCTCTGAGTAATTATCTAAGTCCCCAGATGAAATGTTATATAAATCGCTATAGTCATTAATAATGTCCTGATCGACATTATGTAAAAAGTCCCCCTCAATACCAGAGGCTATAGCAACATTTAAATTACCTATTGATAAATATAAGAAAGTTAAGCTGGTAAGTGATGCTGTCCGACTTATCATTATCTTTACCCTAAAGTGTCTGATGCGTGTTTATTCAACTAAATATATATTCCGTGTTGAACGCCGTGTAACTCACTAGCATGAGAATATCTTAGGTTTCTAGATGAATATCATCTATAAACTTAAAGGTGAAAATATTTAATTGCATATGATAAATTTAATTAGTAATTAACTTGAACATCCCCTCCTTAGTTGATTAATTTCTCCCGGAGATTAAACCTAAAGTTTATATATGCCACTGTGAGCATGGATTAGGCTTTGTATAGATTCAACGAACCACATTCTCATTTTGTAAATGGACTTTGAATGGGAGCCCACATGAAAAACAAGCTGCTTACAATTACTCTATTTTCTTGCGCTGTTAGTGCAGGGGATACGAGTCATGGTCTTGAAAATGGTGCTCCCTTAGAAAATGGAACAAAACTTGAGGATTCGACAAATAACCTGAAGGAAAAGTTTAACGACTTTAGCGAAGTTGACGGGATCATAGTGGATAGAACAATTACGCGCTTAGGCGATGACTTCTACTTCTTCTTCTCGCAATCGCTCAACGAGAGTTATCCCAATCTTAAGGAAAATTTGACGGTAAAAGAGAGGCCAACTGCATTATCTGGAAGCATCATAGAGGTTCAACACTCTAGAAAACCGATCTTCCGTACGGCGTTGTCCCCTGGTCGTAGACAAGCGAAAGAACGCGCTGCCGATGCCACTCGAGTTGTAGGGAATTACATTATCAGATGGCAAGCAGAGAGACTCTTTCAGGACACTTACGATCTAGACCATGATGAATTTTAAGGAGCCAAGGATGTCGATATTTTTCAGAAAGGCTGCGCTCATTGCGCTGATAGTTTCGCCTTCGGTTTACTCAAGCGAATTAGTTTACACGCCCGTAAATCCAAGTTTTGGCGGAAACGCTTTAAACAGTTCTCACCTTTTTAATCACGCTAATGCTATCAATGATTATGAAGACCCAAGTGCAAGGGATATATTTGATGAGCAAGAATCAGCCTTAGATCGTTTAGCGTCTAGTTTAGAATCTCGCTTGATAAGCCAGTTGCTTGCTGATGTGGGTAACGGAAATACAGGGCAGTTAGAAACCGATGACTTTTTCCTAAATATTGTTGACGACTCGGGGACGTTGCTGGTTCAAATCGTCGATAAAGCGACAGGCGAGTCGACAGAAATTAGTGTATCTGGATTAAACCCCGACCTCTAATCACAAGGACAGTGTTATGAAATCGATCATTATCGTCTTCTTGACCTTTGTGTTGGGAGGGTGCACATACTCTATGCAAATTCCAGAAACTTCTGAAACGCCAAAGTTGATGCCGAGAGGATCCACTTATACGGATCTCATATCATTACCGCAGCCTCGTGGGAAAATACTGGTATCAGTTTATGATTTTAGAGATCAAACCGGGCAGTACAAACCTCAGCCAAACAGTAACTTTTCAACAGCTGTGCCACAGGGTGGGACGTCTTTACTGACTATGAAGTGGCATAGTGAATT
>NZ_MCZK01000037.1 GCF_002875945.1 Vibrio lentus | reverse complement strand
AAGCGGAGAAGAGCCCTTCAGGTTATTCATGAATTGCTAATATTCAGTTTTCCGAAAATGATAATTGTCCAGAAATAAGTTTCAAACCTTGTAGGTTGAGTGTGATCACCAAGCGATTCTGTCGTTGATAACAGAAAAAAAATAAGGCCAACCAGAGAGAGGCGATCCGCTCGCCTCTCTTTCTTTTATTCGCTTATCGCGATCTCACCTAAAGGCACATACCGTGCTTTGTTGTCCTCTCTGTAAAAGTTTCGCTTCTTGATTTGCCATCCGTAACGAATGTATTTAGTGTCGGTTAGGTAATAGCCTTCTCCCATGGCAAAGCGCTCACGGTGTTCAACGCTTTTATCTGGATCGTTAAGAAAAGCCGTTTCAGGGTGATTCAGACATGCTTTGCGCAGCTCTGGAAATAGGTTTCGAGAGTGTTTCGACCAAGCGAGAATGATGGTCTTTAGCGTTTTGGTGTGAAACTCGCCCGCATACGGTTCACTGAGTTCAGCGTCATAGTCCGTGAGTGTGGCAATAATCACGCCCTTTGCCCATTGTGGTACTTCTAAGGTTTCTTGAAACGCCTCCTCCGCTTGCTGGTGTTTACGCCACGTTCTTTCCCGCTCCTGTTGTTTGGCTTCTTCTTTTGCAGCTTCTTCGGCTTTAGCTTGCTCCTCGACCTGTTTAACTTGCATACGCCCTAGGTCTACGAATGAGTGGTCCAATTCATAAGTGTTTATGAGTTCGATTAACTGCTGGTGGTGTTTGTCATAAAGCCAAGGCTTATCGACATCTCCTTTATGCTGACGGTAATAACGAGCCATACTTAAACAGTGTTCAGCAAAACCCAGATCATTACCACCACAGCCTAAATCTAAGCGGCATTCGTGCTGATATTCATTATCAAAGGTCACGGTTACTTTTGTTTTGTCGTACCCGCCTAATGGATTGCGTTTAGCAACCTCCAGAGCTTTCTTTTCGAACTCACTAAAGTCATAGAGTGTCTCTTCAGTGAATTCCCGAGACTCAGACCATTGGACAAGTACCGTGATCGGTTTAATTTTTTTTGC
Source organism: Vibrio lentus (assembly GCF_002875945.1). GTDB lineage: Bacteria > Pseudomonadota > Gammaproteobacteria > Enterobacterales > Vibrionaceae > Vibrio > Vibrio apostichopi. Next base: position 2,882 of record NZ_MCZK01000037.1, on the reverse strand, counting down.
CTCTGATGTGAGTAAAGAACCCTGTTGGTCTTTGGATGAGCTGTTTGGGCTATCTTGTTGTGTTGTTTGCATAGTGGGTTCCTTTCTACGGATAAAATAAAAAAGACCACCTTGATAACAAGATGGCCTATAGATGGTGGATAAACGTGTTTTTGGGTTGTTAAGCGGTTTTGTTAACGGGGCGGAGTATTAGATAGAGTGCTTCTTTACAGCGTGATAGGGCGGCTCTGAGCCATTTATCCAGCACTTGCCTTGGTAGCCATTGATGAGCTGTTGAAAGAGCCACATCTCAAAAGCAGACTTGGGCTTTATTGCGACATCAAAACCATCGTCATCAAATCGTTGCCGTTCTTTCCAAGTCGCCTCTAAATCAGAAAGTCGTGTTTTTAACTCGTTTAGTTGGGTTTGTTTTGAGGTATCTAATGGCGTTTTAAGCCATACCTCTAGGGTGTGACAATACGGCATCACTCCATAGTCTTTAGCGTGATTCAGTGTGTTACGTAATGCGCGTATCCAACCTTCTGCTTTGGTGTCTCGACCATTGAGTTTGATATCTCCTGATTCAGCGGCTGCTGACCAGTCACAACCGTATTTCACGAGTAGTTGGTTGAATGTGTTTACACCACAGAACTGCCAGCTACGTGCTCGTTTGTTTGTCTCCGTGTCAAAGAGATTGCTAGAGCCAATGAGCATGTGGAGCATAAATAGGTCATCTTCACGCAGTCTAAGTCTGTAACGTTCATACAGGGCTTGTTTGAGTTCGTTGACACATTGGGTGTCGGTATGGTTTAGGCGTTCTCTAAAGAAGGTACAGGCTTGCTGAGCAACGTCTTCTTTTGGTACACGCAGTGCTAGTTGTTCATAGACAATGTCATAGGACATAAGGCGTTTCTCCTGTGAAAGAGTAAGGTAGTAAAATCATGGTGATAGCTAGAAGCTAGGGAGTGGTGGTGGTTATTAACTGCGCTCAGGCATTAGCGGCTACGCAGCTCGACTTGGTTGTAGACTCCCTTGGCTAAGTTAGCGATAAATTTGGATTCCCATAGCGTATATAGCTTGTCGATATTGGGTGCAGTCATACTCTTTAGGCTGGAGTATCGAGTGAAGACCGTGGCATGAGTGAAATCGAACTCAATGTCTCGCTCAAGTGTCGGGTAAGGATATCCATTGAAGCTAAAATTTGTGATGCAAAGGATTGAATAGAGGTTGTTAATGTTATTTGACAATGCAATCTCAACAGGGTGATAGCCTCCATGTTCAGCGGAGTAGTGCTTGTTACTGAAATGGATGGTGTGATGACCCTCTACGAGTCCTGTGTGTTTGTTTAGAACGTTGTTTAATGTATCCAGAAGAGCCAGAGAGATAGGCAAAGCTGTCTTGTTGAATGCAATCGTGGGTAAGGGATTTCTATGCATAAGCAGCTCCTTTTTCTATCGGTGGGGTTATGCATAGTGATGAAATATATTTGAAAAGATTTAGATTCGAATGGATGGCAGGGGAGAAGGGCGTGATGCTGAATAGTGAGTCATTTAGGCTAAAACAAAAAGTTACATATGAAACCGGAGTGCTGAAAGTTTGGTTTTGCGCATTGTTGATTCTTCAATTCTCCCGTATTCTCCGTGTTTCAAAATAGATAAAGAATTCACGAGAGTGCAACTCGGTGGTTGCTGAAATAGTAGCGATTAAAAAGGCAGCGACATAGTTAAAGTCAGCTTAGAAAAGCACCAGCAATTTCTTAGTTTAAGAAAGAGCACTTTACAAGGTTACTATCCATGTAATAACGATTTTGAAATTGCTCTTAAAGGTAAGATTGTCCCTATATTTTTACGGCACTTGGACTTTTCTTCGAAACGCACACTTATTGTATCTTGGAGAAAGGCGATGCAAATCCATCAATTTAGAATGGTTATACGCATGTTAATGATGTTTGCACATAAAAAAGGCTCAGAAGGTACTGGAAGACTCTGGGTGATTGGTTTAATGACACTGATATCAGAAAAAATGCCGAATGAAGACTCTTTAGAAATCATGCAATCTCTCATGGGTCTAGCTGTTACGGAGTTGTTTGGTATCGAGGATTCTCTCCGATGCGGCGTTTAATTAGCGACAACGTCTTCTCTTGAAATTCACCACTCCTCTTTATTGTACTGATGTCAATTACGTTCACTCAGCAAACTTACTGAGATATAAGTAGATTATAGGTAAGCGTAGGACTGGGTATTTTGCCATTGAGACGATCACCGGTGATAAGGTTCATGCTTCCGCCAATGTTAAGAAAAATACGGTTCGGCTTTTCGTTCGAATAACGACATTAACTCAACCAATGGAGGCGGCAACTCCGCCCGTAGATAAACGGGTATCCTTGTCGCATAGTGATGAAGTCAGAAGTTCTTGTTCAAGCCCTTAACGAGGTCATTAGCTCCGATAGCATTGTGCTTAGTTATCTTTTTGGTTCTTTTGCCACAGGTAGGAACCATCACAAGAGTGATATCGATATCGCCTTTCTGCCTGTTAGCCCCATGAGTGATATTCAAGTTTGGGAGTTTAAGCAGTCGCTGGCGCAACGTTTGCGATGTGAAGTTGATTTCGTGAATCTTATTTCTTGTAATACCGTACTTAGGATGCAGATTGTAAGTGAAGGTAAAAGGTTAGTGGGAAATGGTTTCGATTTTGATTAGTTTGAAGTAGAAACTTATCGTATGTACCAAGACTTGCAGATGTCTCGAGCAGATAATATTAAAGCATTTAAAAGTCGTTGGGAAAGTAACGCTGACTCAAAAATAGAAAGGTAGGTAGATAGTGCAATGGATGATGTCATTCTCAATAAAATTTCCATTATTGACCGTTGTTTGAAAAGAATTGCGGCTTTGTTGCGTAATTCA
>NZ_MCZK01000036.1 GCF_002875945.1 Vibrio lentus | reverse complement strand
TCTAAGCGGAGAAGAGCCCCCACGTTAAGGATAGGACATTAACAGAGGTTATTGATCAAATTGGATATGAACTGACGATACTCTGAGCCCAGAATAGACATTTATATTAACTGGCACCGCTTTCGGTGCTTTAAGGGTGGGAGGTATTAATTTGAGTCAGTGAGGTGTAAACCCATGAAGTCTACTCAAGAGAGGTACAAACAAGTGAAGTGAAACTAGATTGACGAGTTATTATCACTCGCATAACAAGTGAAAAGGAAAGCTTATCGGCTCTGCAAGGCAGCGAGTAACAACTCTAGACATTAACAAAGTCGACAATTAGGTGAAATTTGTGAGATCTAATCGTTTGCGTCATGCACTTTTCGCACTCTACCCTAGCTTATGCCAGGGTAGAACAAGAAAAACGGTCGATTTGCTTATCTATTGTTTACCATTCACGTGTAACTTGAGTTGATGATCACATCTTTTATGATCACTATAACCTGCATTACATATCATATTTTGAGTTGAGTATTTTTTGGCGAAAATTAAGTACTACAGATTGTTAAAGTCAATAGCCTTTATTGACACTAAAATCTTGATTAATGACTAATATAAAGCCAAGTTTCAGATAATTTATCTGCATTTATTTTTCCTAGCAGAATAACCCGTCGTACCTTACAATCCTGCCACATAAAAATTACAAGTTACACACAAGGCATATCAAGCGCATTTTAAGTGGCGTTAAAGACCACAAAAGCTTAGATAGCTCAACTCCCCCATGCACTCATGGCTACCCTACATTCGCTATGATTGCAGAAATTAACGTGAAAGGTCCCGAGTAAAGATGAGTCCCGAAAAGCACCTCCTAGACTGGCAAACTAGTCAAACTATTGCTGAATCAATCGCTCCTACTTTAGGTCAGTTGTACCGCCAAAAAGGCGTTGAAGTTATCCTGTTCGGTAAAACACTGGTTAACGCGACAACTATCGACATCATCAAAGCTCACCGCATCGCAAAACGTTACACAGGTTCTCCGCTTACAGCAGAACAGACTCAACCAATCATTCAACACCTTCTCTCTATGGACTTGTCTCCATGTCGTATCGATGTTGGTCGCCTTGCTCATACATTCTGGCAAGATCGCGAAGACACACACGGGTTGGATGATTTCCTACAAACTGCACTTTTAGAATCGCTTGAAGGCGATGCGATGACAGAACCTCGCGATGTTGTTTTGTACGGTTTTGGTCGTATTGGCCGCTTGTTGACTCGTCTATTGATCGAGAAAAGTGGCCCAGGTTACCCACTACGTTTACGTGCAATTGTTGTTCGTGGCGGTAAAGATGGTGACTTAGAAAAACGTGCAAGCTTGCTACGTCGTGACTCTGTTCATGGCCAATTCAACGGCAGCATCGTTGTAGACCAAGAACGTAAAGCGATCATCGTTAACGGTAACTTCATCCAAGTTATCTACGCAAACAAGCCAGCAGAAGTGGATTACACCGCTTACGGTATCGAGAATGCACTTGTCGTTGATAACACAGGTGTGTGGCGTGACGCTGAAGGCCTAAGCCAACACGTTGCGTGCAATGGTGCGAAGAAGGTTCTACTGACTGCGCCAGGTAAAGGTGAGATCAAGAACGTCGTATTTGGTGTAAACCAAAATGACATTCAACCAGAAGATACAATCATCTCTGCTGCAAGCTGTACAACAAACGCAATTACGCCAGTATTAAAAGCGGTTCACGACAAGTTTGGTGTCCTATCGGGTCACATCGAAACGGTTCACTCATTTACCAATGACCAAAACCTGATCGACAACTTCCACTCTGGTGATCGTCGTGGCCGTGCTGCTTCATTGAACATGGTACTGACATCAACAGGTGCTGCAAAAGCAGTATCAAAAGCGATGCCAGAAATGGAAGGTAAGTTAACAGGTAATGCGATTCGCGTACCGACGCCAAACGTTTCAATGGCAGTAGCAAACCTAAACCTTGAGAAAGGCACAAACAAAGAAGAGTTGAACGAATACCTGCGTGAAATGGCGCTATCTTCGACTTTATCTGCACAAATTGATTACACCGACTCAACTGAGATTGTATCTACAGACTTAGTGGGCTCTCGCCACCCTGGTGTGGTTGACGGTGTTGCAACTATCGCGCAAGACAACCGCGCTGTTCTCTACATTTGGTACGACAACGAATTTGGCTACAGCTGCCAAGTTGTTCACTGTATGGAACAGATGATGGGCGTTCGTTACAAGACATACCCTGAAGTTTAAACGACTTCGATCTTGTAACTAACTCAGCGCAACCAGCTCCACAACATAATAACTATATCTGCGAAGTCTATTATGGGCTTCGCAACCCCTTTTGTTTTGCTCCCCCGTATAAACAATAGGGTTGCCACTTAGATCTGCTCTCTCTAACGATCTAAGTGGCCTTTTTATATCTGCGACACGCTATGTCTTCTAAACACTGTGTCTTCCACACGAACCTCGTTCCCATCTTGCTTCATTCTTGCTTGTATAAGATGGCTACAATTCAACTTCAACATCTGACTGAATCGTACTTGAACACGCCAACACGTATCCCTGCTCTATTTCTTCAGCTGTTAGTGTCTCTTGACTGCTTGATTCCACCGAGCCTTTGGTCACTTTGCATTTGCACGAACCACAAATACCGCTGCGACAAGCGATGATAATTGGAACGCCTGCATTTTCTAATGAATCTGCCAGTGGCGTGCCCGCGTCGGCTTGCACTTCTTTACCAAATGCAGGTACGAAGACTTTTACAGAACCACCATCATTCGCTTCAACATTGTTCACGTCCGCCTCTACGTCTTGCTGCGTGTCTTTAGAAACAGGGGTGAAGCTCTCTTGATAGAAGTTATCCATGTTGAACTCTAGTTCTTTTAGGTAACTTTCTATATCTTGCATGAACCCAACCAGGCCACAAAGATAAACGGTTCTGTCTAAGATGTCAGGGCTCAGTTTCACCAACCAATTTTTATCCAATCGACCTTGAGGCGCGGTTGTTCCTTCGTTATCTTTCAGCAGCAGTTTTAGGTTGAAATTAGCATGTGTTTCGTCGAGCTGATGAAGTTCTTGAAAGTAGATAGTCTCAAGCTTATTACGTGCCATATGAACGAAATCTATTTCCATCTCGCTATCTTGAGACAACCAATATTTCACCATCGCCATGACTGGTGTGATCCCACAACCCGCGCTGACCAGCGTCACTTTCTTGCTCGTAGTAGGCATGCAATCAATGCAGTTAAAGCCACCAGCCGGCTTTAAAACAGAAACCTCATCACCTTCATCAAGCTCATCGACAATAAAGTTAGAAACCAAGCCACCTTCCACACGCTTTACTGTCAGTTTTATGCGATTGTCTTCAGGACAAGAAGCCACAGAGTACGCGCGGTAATCGGTTTTTGTCGGCATGTCCAAACCCAGTGTAATGAACTGGCCTGGCTTAAAGTTGAAATGTAGGTCTTGTGGAATACTGCCAAGCTCAAAGCTGACCGTATCTGGCGTCTCATGCCATTTCTTTAAACACACTAAATTGATTGAATCGCTATCCGACCATGCATACATAGTTCACACACCTTGCTGATGACTAATTGATTAAATGACTGAAGATTTAAATCTAAAAAGCCCCGACATTACCAACTCTAAGAGAACAGCAACAAAGGGGCTTAGGAGTGCGCTTAAATTAAGCCGCTAAGATTGTTTTAAGATCTTGCTCTGGTGTTGAGATAGAACGCATATCGAACTCGTCTTGCATAATCTTAAGTAGGTTTTCAGTTAGGAACGCAGGCGCTGTAGGGCCCGTGTAAATACCCTTCACACCTAGAGCGAACAGTGTAAGCAGGATAACGATCGCTTTTTGCTCGAACCAAGATAGAACCAGCGTTAGAGGCAGTTCGTTGATGCCACAATCAAACTCTTTAGACAGTGCTAAAGCAAGCTGAATAGCCGAGTAAGCATCGTTACATTGGCCAACATCGAGTAGACGTGGGATACCGTTAATGTCACCAAATTGGTTCTTGTTGAAACGGAATTTACCACATGCCAATGTCAGGATTACTGAATCTTCTGGCGCTTGAGCTGTGAAGTCTGTGTAGTAACTACGCTCAGATTTGTCACCGTCACAACCACCGACTAAGAAGAAGTGCTTGATGTTACCTTCTTTCACTTGCTCAACAACCGCTGGAGCGGCTTCCATCAGTGCATTACGACCGAAACCGACAGTGATCATTTGCTCGATCTCGTCGTGTTTGAAGCCTTCTTGCGCCAGTGCACAATCAATTACTGCGCTGAAATCATCACCTTCAAGGTGATCAACACCCGGCCAGCCTACGATGCTACGAGTAAACAGACGGTCTGCGTAAGAACCTACATCAGGGTTAAGCAGGCAGTTAGATGTCATTACAATTGCGCCAGGGAAGTTAGCGAATTCTTTTTGCTGGTTCTGCCAAGCGCTACCGTAGTTACCCGCAAGGTGTGGGTACTTGTTTAGCTCAGGGTAACCGTGTGCAGGTAACATCTCACCGTTAGTGTAAACATTGATGCCCTTGCCTTCGGTTTGTTGAAGGATCTTTTCTAGATCATGCAAGTCGTGGCCAGAAACAAGGATACAGTGACCTTGCTTAGTCTTTACATTGACCGTTGTTGGTTGCGGGTGACCGAAGGTATCAGTCTCGCCTTTGTCTAGCATTTCCATTACTTTGTAGTTCATCAAGCCAATCTGCATTGATGTATCAAGTAACTGTTTTAGATCTGATGGATCAGTACCTAGGAATGCCATGATTTCATGGTATTCAGCGAAAATAGCGTTATCAGTTTGACCAAGAACACGAGCGTGTTCCATGTAAGCTGCAGCGCCTTTTAGACCGTATAGGCAAAGAAGACGAAGTCCAATCACATCTTCATGTTGAGAGTCGTGACCACGGTTAACCGCGGCTTGTGGTGCAAGTGCCAATAGCTCTGAAGAATCAGTTGGAAGATCGAACTGCGCTGCTGCAGAAAGCGTTGGGATTTCAAAGCCAATCAAAGTCGCTGCTGCGCGAACTTGTTGCTCTAAACGCTGTTTGAATTCGTGAGATTGCTGTGCAAATTCGATGATACGAGCAGGGTCGAAGTTAACGTTGGTGAGAGTGGCGAAAAACGCTTTTGGCGCCCACTCATCAATTTCAGTATCAATAACATCGCAAGTGCGACCTAAATTTGCCCAAAAAGAGACACCTTGGAGAGAATGCACCAACACATCTTGAAGGTCGGATACTTCCGAAGTTTTGCCACACATACCTTGTGCGAAAGAACAGCCTTTTACAGTGGGTGTTTGAATTGTTTGTTCACATTGAATACAGAACATATAGGGGCTCCAGTAATTTTTTATTAGCTGTAAGTACTTTGCTTACAGTGACTTATTCCAAACCCTATAGAGCATCAAACGTGCCAACTCTTAAGTTGTTGATTTTAAAAGATTTGATTAAATTCCATATTTTTAGTGCGTGTTTATGACTACATATAAACCCTCAAACCACACACACCTGTGTCATAGTGACTCTTGAAGAATATTTAACGACGTTCATGTTTCGTTCAGAATAGAAGCGATAAAGTAACAACATAGAAAGAGAGGAATGAATATGAAAAATATATTAGTTACGATTGTTGCATTGTTTACTGGCCTTTTGGCGCTATTCACAAGCTTGATTCTTGCTATTCCTTTGGCTATTGCAGCTTTAATTACTGGCAAGCGCATTCAGAATCAAATGAAGAAACAAGGTTTCGCAGCTCATATGAACACTCGTCAGTCATCAACCAATGATGCCGGTGTTATTGAAGGTGAATACGAAGACCTTTCAAGCAAAAAGTAATAACAAAAAATAAGTAGTGAGTAACAAGTGATAAGTAATCTAAGCTGTTTACTGAAGACAACTTAAAACATGACAGAGACAAGATTAAAAAATGCATAGCAAGACTATTCTAACGCTACTCGCTTTAACGACTTTAAGTCTCGTTGGTTGCTCCAACGAGACCATAGCCCCCGCTTACGAAACATCTCCTAACTTGCCTGAATATCAGCAAGACAGCTTTGACGCCTACGTGAACGACACTCAAGATTGGTTACTGAAAAACCGTGTGTTCATGACTAAAAATAAGCAGTTAGAGATTCAACTCAATTCACCCACCGAATATCAACCTGCCAAACCTAATGGCAAGGCAGTTTTATTGGTTCATGGATTGGGCGATTCTCCCTACTCATTCAAAGACATCGCGACCCATTTAGCCGAACAAGGTTACCTAGTGAGAACGGTATTACTACCCGGTCACGGCAGCCGTGTTGGCGACTTAATGCAGCCAAACTTAGAAGATTGGCAGGGCGTGGTGGCTCACCACACTAAGTTGCTAGAGCAAGAGTATGATTCTGTGTGGCTTGGCGGTTATTCAACCGGCGCGAATCTCGTGACTTCACAGGCGATGAACGACCCTAAGATCTCTGGGTTACTGTTGTTCTCTCCTGCATTTCAACCGAGTTCGTCTGCAGTTCAATATGCAGGGCTAGCAAGCTACTTTGTTACGTGGGCGGATCAAGATCCTGAAGACAATGTACTTCGCTACAACTCACTGCCAATGAATGGTGCTTCGGTTTACTACGAAACCTCAGAAGTGGTTCGCGAAGACTTACAAGATAAACACTTCGATAAGCCCGTGTTTATTATGATGAGTGAAGGCGACAGTGTGATTGATACTAGCTTCGTTCAGCAGGCGTTTACTGAGTCTATGCCCAACCCAAACAATGTGTTGGTTTGGCAAGGAGAAACCACACTTGACGATCCACGCGCTGTTCAATACAGCATGAAGATCCCAGAGCAACGTATCTCGAACGGCTCTCACATGGGGTTACTGTTCTCACCAAGCAATCCGTACTACGGAATCAATGGTAGCGAAAAGATCTGCTCTAATGGTCAGGCTGAAGGTTTTGAAGCCGAATGTAACGTGACAAGTGAGGTTTGGTACTCGGCGTGGGGATATCGTGAAGAAGGCAAAAACCATGCGCGTCTAACCTACAACCCGTACTTTTCTGACTCGATGGAAAAGCTCGATGCTGTACTGAATTCGGAAGGCTAACAAGCTCAAGTCTGTCGAAGCCAATCCCTAAAAGTCAAAAAGGCTCACTAGATAACGTCTAGTGAGCCTTTTTAATGGATATCGTTTCTTGCCAGTATATGCCCTACCGCTATATCGTCCACACCACGCGAACAGCAAGCAAGATTAAAACCACACCTGACAATCGATCGATCAACTGCGCTTTTGCTCGAATGCGCTCTACGATCAACGGGCTAGAGAGCACCAAAGTAATAAAGGTATACCAAAGGCCATCAACAATCAGTGGCGTTGAGACAATAATCACTTGATTGCTAAGTTCATTACCTAACGCCACAAATTGGCTAAATAGAGCGATAAAGAACAGCGCGATCTTTGGGCTCAAGATTGAGATCAAGAAAGCCTCGCGAGCAGACTGCATGTAGCTCATCTGTTCACCTGCTTCCAATTTCGCAGCAACCCCACCTTTTGAGCGCAACGCATTCACACCAAGGTAAAGTAGATACGCCGCACCCGCCAAACTGATACCTTTAAATATCATAGGCGATTGCTCAAGTAACACCGCTAAACCGACAATGGTTGCGAACGCGTAAATACCGATGCCAGCAGCATGTGACCAAGCCGCGATAAGCCCGTTCATACGGCCACCAGCCAAACTATGCTTAGCGATCATCGCCAAACTTGGGCCCGGAGACATTGCACCCAACAAGCAGATAGCTAATAAAGAAAACCAAATTGTTACTGTCATCATTCCATTCCTAGTAAAACCAAGCGTTCCAGCTGAACACTCTACAATTAATACTCAATACTTAGTGCTTACGATAATTCGCAAAAGGTATTAATTGAAATCAAAGATTATCATCATACTTATGATTTTAAGTCATACTAATGTTGTAACTCGACTTCTGCATCGCTTGGAATGCCTTTTCTCGCGCCCATTTATGAGCAGAGTCATTGTCATACTTCGGGTGCCACATTAACCAATAGGTGTGCATCTCCGTTTCAAATGGCAGCGAAAAGTAGGTCGTTTCAAGGTGTCGACCTAAGTTATAGGCGATATGTTCCGGAACGATCATCAGATAATCGTCTTGCATTAACACAGTGCCAGCCGATGAGAAGAACGGAACCTGCAAAGCAACTCTACGCTTATGCCCCAACTTCTTTAACGCAATATCTGAATAACTGTCCTTGTCTCCCCCACCGGTCACTTTAATGTGAGAGTAGCTGACGATATCTTCTGTACTCAAAGTCGATTGCTGAGCTAATGGATGGGACTTACGCATCAAACACACCGACTTATCTTCGCCAAGTTTGATGCTAGAAACATGTTCTGGTTTCTTAGGAAAAATACTCGAAGCCAAGTGAATACCTGACTCATTCAGTGCTTCAAGGTAGTTTGGCTGCCACAAGCGGTATGCCAAATTGATATTCGGTGCTTCGGCAGACACCTCGGCAACAATCACAGGCAAGATATACTGAGCCACATAGTCACTCGAAGACAACACCAACTCACCTTGCCAATCTTTCGGTTCGAACGGCTTATCATCTAATAAGTGATCAAACTCGCCCAACAAGTCATCGAGCTTGTCTTTAAGCTGAAGCGCACGATTGGTCGGGACCAGCTTATTGCCATCGCGAACTAACAGAGGGTCGCCACACAAGTCTCGTAGCTGGCTAAGCTGACGACTGACCGCCGACTGCGTAATGTGCAGGCGCTGAGCGGCACGGCTCACATGACACTCTTCAAGCAGCACATGCAGCGAGCGCAGCAGATTTAAGTTGATATTGCCTAACATGAATATACCGTCGGATTCAGTTTATTAAAAAACTCAGTCAACACAGTATGAGTCACTAGGTGGCGCAGATCTGGATAGCTTTGCAGTTGATCGCGAACTTGGTTTAAATGCTCCATGCTTTCCACTTCAACGTACAGCATCATATCTGTCTCACCGCTGATAGAGTGGCACCATTGCACACCATCAATGCTCTGGATTCGTTGCGCATAAGACTCACAGCTATGGTCGCTGCTCGACATATCGAACTTCAACAAGATGTAAGCGCACACATTCTTCGTTTGATTGGGCTCTGTCACTTGAGCGCAATAACCCGTAATCACTTTGTCGCTTTCCAGTTTCTTGATCCTGGCATTCACCGCCGAGCGCGAAAGGCTGACATCTCGGGCGATATCGCTCACTGAGCAACGTGCATTGGTTTTGAGAATATCCAAAATCTGGCGATCAAATTTATCCATGCTTCTGATTCTTTCCACTTATTGTTCTATTTATAGTGCCTAATTTGACACAACTTCCCTGCTTATAACAGTCGACGTTTATAACAGCCGACACTTTCACGTTTTATCAGATTAATACCGTTAAATTGACGGCCGCTTAAGACGTTTCGCTAGCTGTATTATTGATGTCGACAATGTATGCTTTCAGTCTCAGTCTCAGTCTCAGTCTCACAAGACGGCACGATAAAACCGACAGCACAGCCAATAGCTAGGAGAGCGAATGTCACAACTCAAACAAGAAATCACGCTAATGTCCGGAATTGGACAACTCTCTACGACCTTGCTTGGTACTGGGCTCTTTATGATTCCCGCTATCGCTGCTGGCATCGCAGGGCAGTTGTCATTACTCGCGTGGTTAATCCTGTTTATCGCTATTTGCCCGATCGCCCTAACCTTTGCAGCATTAGGGAAACGCTATCCCAATGCAGGCGGCACTGCCTATTTTGTGCGCCAAGCGTTCAGCGAGCGATTAGAAACGAGCGTTGCTTGGTTGTTTGTTAGTGTTATTCCTGTCGGCATTCCCGCTGCGATTGCATTGGCAGGCGGCTTTGCTCAACAACTGTTACCCGCACCACTCGACACACCACTGGGTGCTCAATCCTTTACCGTCGCTCTGCTTATTGCCGTTAATTTGATGGGCAGTAAGTCTTCTGGTCGCTTACAAACCGTGATTGCCTTGTCGATCTTTGCCTTAGTCAGCGCTTTTGTTTGGAAGGCAGACATCACGGTAGCAGATGTCGCGATTCCAGCTATTTCATCCGATTCAATGTGGTCTATTGGCGCGGCACTCGCGGTCATGTTTTGGTGCTTTGTCGGGATAGAAGCCTTTGCTCACATGGGAGAAGAATTTAAGAATCCACAGCGTGACTTCCCAATCGCCATCATTGCAGGGTGTTTCGTCGCGGGCTTAGTGTACTGGGCTTGTTCGGTGGTTATTATCAAGCTAGGCGCTTATGGCTCACCAGAATTTGATGCTGCCTCTATTCCGTGGGTGACAGAACAACTGTTTGGTAATGGCTTCAAAACCGTCATCAGTGTACTTGGCTTCTTTGCTTGTTTTGCTAGCCTAAACCTTTATACCCAAAGCCTGTCTCGTATGATCTGGGCTCAAGCTCGCCAGCACACTCCTACCAGTAAAATGGCGCAGCTTAATAACCGTGGCGTACCACTTTATCCAACCTTAGCTATTGGCTTTATCGCGCTTATCTCGTGTGTGATTGGTGAACTGTCGGATTTGGATCTCGAGTTCTTCCTTAAACTCGCCAATGGTATTTTTGTTTTGGTTTATCTGCTTGCAATGTTAGCAGCCTGCCGATTACTGACTGGCGCATCCAGATACACAGCCATGATCTCATTGGTCATCTGTACGCTAGTGTTTATCTGCCTAAGTTGGTCGATGCTTTATGCTGTGACTGTTTTTGTGACATTGTCACTCCCTTGGCGTAAATGGTTAGGTAAACCCACCGTTTCTATCGACAAGTTGTAGCTTGTCGATAAATTATAAATAGCATCACTGCAGCTATTGATAAAAAAGCCGAGCGATCTGTTTGATCTTCGGCTTTATCTCGGCCAATCGGATATTACCAAATCCGAGTATCACGCCATTCCAATCACGAACATTGGTTGATCCATATTCGTAGAAATCAAAAGGTCTGATTACGATATTTTCCAGCTCAGCCCGTCGGCTCCACTCATGTTCAGATATCCCTTGATACCACTTCACCGTTACATGTAATCCTGCGGCTTGGCTGATCACTTCAAGATCTCCGTTAAACTCGCTTTCAATAGCGTCAATCATCGCTTCATATTTGAGCTTATATGAACGACGCATCTTTCTGATATGTCGTAGCAAGTCACCTTCATGGACGAAATCAGCGAGCGCTTCTTGTGTATGTACAGCCGTGTCTCCGGTAAGCGCGTCTTTAATCTCGAGACACCTCGCTACCAAATGTTCAGGCACGACCAAGTATCCCAAGCGCAATCCGTTGAACATGACTTTACTCAATGAGCCGACATAGATAATTCGGTCGTCAAAACCTAGCTTACCCGCCAATCCTTGCATGCTTGTATAAGGACGATGAGCAAATTGAAATTCACTGTCGTAGTCATCCTCAATGATCCAAGACTGATTTTTGTTGGCCCAATCAATCAGTCTCAGGCGCTGCTCGGTATTAAGTGTTGTCCCCATTGGGTATTGATTGCTTGGGGTCACATACAAAGCCTTAGCATCACTGGCTAAAATCTTATCAATGTCGAGACCCACTTTTTCACGCACACTGACACCATCAAGATCGAGCTTTAGCATATCGACAATTTTATGGACCTGTCGATAACCAGGCTCCTCCATCAGAATTTGGTCGCCCATCGCCAACGTTGCCATTAAGCCAATTGAGATTGCTTGCTGTGCGCCTGCCGTGATGATGATTCTGTCTGCATGACACCGAACTGAACGGCTGCTCGCGAGGTAACCGCTTAGTGCTTCTCTTAAGGCAAAGCTGCCTTGAACGTCTTGATTACCTGCGATGTTCTGACGCGTTCCGTGTCGCTGCAGCAGTCTCTGCCACTTAGCAAAAGGGAATGCATCCAGATCAGGGACGCCCGGAGCAAAACTTCGGTTGATATCATTGGGTGTCACTCGCGCACTAATTGATGTATCAACCTCTGCACTCACATCATGTGAACTCTGAATACTGCTCGATTGAGATAAACTCAAGAAGTGTTCAGGCTGTTCAACCGACACATAAAAGCCTGAACCTTGCTTGCTCTCGATATAGCCTTCGGTGACTAGTTGTTCATACGCGTAAATCACCGTATTTCGGCTTACTGACAATTCCACAGCCAACTTGCGCGTTGAAGGTAACTTACTGCCTTTGCTCCATAAATCTTGGACAATCTTTTCTCTGATCGCATGAAACAAGGCGGTTTGACGTGTGTCGTGTTGATCGTCTAGCTGTAGGTCACCGACATCAATAGGCTGCATAACTGGATCCAAATAGTGTTTAAAAGTGGCTCTATTTAATAGACCAGTTAATCGCTACATTGTTCAAAAGGCAATGATTAAGGAGCGATTATGTTATCTAACACGAAAAGAACCACGATTAAGAAAGGGGCTCACAAGGCCGAATTTGAACCAGAAAAACTGCATCAAATCATTGATGAAAGCTTAATCGCGCACATTGCACTAGAAGGTGAGCAAGGGCCGATGGTTATCCCAATGCTCGCATGGCGAGTGGATGACATGGTCTATATCCATGGCGCTAAAAACAGTCGTCTTCTGAAAGGCTTGAAAAAGGGCAACCCTACCTGCCTAACATTTACTTTGTTTGATGGCTGGGTGTTAGCACGTTCTGCTTTTCATCACAGTGCTCATTACCGTTCAGCGGTGGTGTTCGGGTCTTTCTCTGTGATTGATGATAACCAAGAAAAAGATCGCTTATTGAACATCTTCATTGAGCAAATAGCACCGGGGAGAACCGATGAAGTCAGGCTCAGTAACGAGAAGGAGCTGACCGCGACTGAGCTATTAGCGATACCGTTAACCGAAGCGTCTGTGAAAATAGGGAAACATGGTGTGAATGATGATAAAGCCGATATGGATACCCCCGTTTGGGCAGGCGTATTACCTTATCGCATCGTTGTTGGACCATTAGAGACGGTTCCTGAACAAGAAGGCCTTGTCGATAAGCCGGATTACCAAGCAGCCTATGGTGAACGTTGGTATCAGAATTAGTATTCTATAATGGTCAACGCGATAAAATTGTATACAATCTGACTTATCAAAAATTTAACATAGTCAAAACATGCAGAAGAATAAGGACAATCTCCCACTTCAAGGCTTGCTCAATGGTATTGGGCAAGTCTATTTCACGTCATCTGTCGTGACTTCCCTTCTGCTATTGCTCGCCATTTCAATTGAGTCACTGCCACTGGCTTTTCTTACCTTATTCGGTGCGAGTTGCAGTTACGGTTTTGCCCTGTATACCAATAAGCCGTCTCAAGATATTGATAATGGCATGTATGGGTTAAATGGCGCGCTGATTGCTTTGTTTATCGGGAATTTCTTTGATGTGAATGCGTGGCTTATTTTAGTGGTCGCTCTCGGTTCGCTGATTACCGTACCTATCGCCAAGGTCGTGTTTAGCTTTAAAAAGTATCGCGGTTACACAAGTGCCTTTATTGTCACCTCTTGGTCTATCTACATGATTCAATCAGGCCTGAACCTCCCTTTTTTCACACCCTCAAACACTACGTCACAGTCGACGGCGCTTTTGGCATTCAACGATTGGTTGAACCTACCAAGTATGGCGATAACGTTATTAAAAGGCATTAGCCAAGTCAGCTTCATCAACAATGAGGTATCAGGGTTGGTTATCTTGGCCGCGATTGCGTTCAACAATATCAAGCACGCGCTATGGGTCGTGCTTGCGGTGGCCATCAGCACAGCTTTCAGCTATTTAATCGGAGTGTCCGACGAACTGATCCAACAAGGCCTTTATGGCTACAATGCAGTGCTTGCGACCTTAGCGCTTGTGCTTTATCAACGTATCCCTTGGCCGCTCATTGTCCTATCTATGTTACTAAGCTGCTTGGTCACTTTGGGCTTTCACACCTTGGCACTACTTCCACTAACAGCACCTTTCATACTGAGTACTTGGACTGCGGTTTACTTATCAGGCTTATTGCAGAAACGAAGCTTGGCTTAAAAGAAAGCAAACTTATAGATCCGTCCAAAATCGCTCAACATATTGCTTAGGCGTTAAGCCACGGTGCTTTTTAAACATTCGATTAAAGCTTGCCACATTGGTGTAGCCTAAACGTTTCGCGACCTCTTCGACCGGGAGTTTATAGCTCAACAATTCCACTGCGACATTGCTCAATGCATAACCCATGATGGTGGAAAAGTTGACGCCCAACTTATGCAAACGGCGTTGAAACTGTTGCTCAGAAAGCCCTAATAAACTAGAAACCTTGTGAAGGGTTGGTAAACCAAAGTGGCGACTGTAATTGATCATCTCATAGGTGACCTTATGTTCATCACCAGCATCTGGCATGTTGAGATAATTGTCTAAATCGTGGAAATTCATCGCCAAGCTCATTTTACCTGCCGCCGGAGACTGATTAATAGATAGCCTCAATTTGCTTGGAATCCAAACCTCTGTGCGTGGTTGTCCCCATTGGATATTGCACCCAAAGTACTCTTGGTAAAGCTCTGTATTCTCACGATACCCAGCAATGGATACAGCTGCTGGTTTGAAGTCAGGCCCTAAATAACGCCTTAGGATCTTCATCATAAAAATCGCGATACGCACCGAGTCGTGTACCTTACCCGCCTCAGAATACTCAGGGTTGTCATAACACCATTTAATGAGTGTCCCAACTTGCGCGCCATATAAGAAAGCCCCCGACTGTAAACAGTGCAACCCAATATTGACTCGACGAATCGCCGACGCGAGATCGTGACCCGAGAAAAACCAGTTAGCAAGTGGCCCTAACTTTTCAATATCCACCCTATCTGCCAGCTTCAAAATAATGTCGGGATCGCGGGTTTTCTGTTCGAGTAAGCCATACCATTGATCCACTTCATTCACTGGAATCAGGTTCATCGCGTTAGCAAATACTGACTTGGGAATACCCAAAGAGTCCATATCTAAGTCACGATTGGCCGCTGCATACTGATATACACCTAAAATTCCTAATGCTCTTAGGAAGTTACAATTGTTCATTTGCTACTAAGCCCCGAATTCCAAATTACAGATCAAATCATATAAAGCTCATTATTAAAGTAATTAGTAAATTTTCAACCTATAAATCTGATATCCATCACACTCGGTGCTCAAATTTAACCTAGGGTTTATCAATGAGTTTACTTAGTGTCCCATTTGTCGGAACAGGCGCAGATACTGCACTGCATGTAGTGGCTGGCGTTGTGTTGGTCGCGACAATCGCAGCAGCATGTTACGGCTTTTGGCGTGTGCATGAATTACCAATCAATAAAGCTCACAGTAAAGAGCATCACCAGCTCGGTTTAATTACCGCATTAACGTGGATTGGCTTCATATGGCACTGGGTATGGGTACTCGCAGTAATCGTGTCGTTTGTTGATATGGAAAAAGCCATTATCAACCTTAGGGATACATGGCGTGCGCCAAGCAACACCAGCACAGATAGTACGAGTAATGACAATGCGAATGCTGTCGACAACGTAAACAGCACCCAATCGGTTGATAATAAGGAGAACCCAGCATGTTAGAAGGTTTGGCTGTATGGGCACTCTTTATTTATTTGCTGCGCTTAGTGGGCATGCCGTGGAACAAAGGTACTAAGGCGTTTGCTTACTTAGGTGGTACTTCTTGGCTACTATTCGTCTGGGTTGGATTGGTCAACTTTACCCCAATGGATCTGTCTGGCGGGTCGGTTGTTCAGTCTCCGCATATTCAGCTGCGCCCAGACTCAACATCGGTCACTGGCAAAACCACCAAGGTTTACATCAGTCCAAACCAAGATGTGACGAAAGGTGAGCTGATCTACGAGATTGATGACACCAAATATGTCATCGCGAGAGACAAAGCGAGCGTTCAACTTGAATCGGCTCATGTTGCCTTAGATACCGCTCGCCAAGAAGTCAGCATCGCAAGGGTCAGCCATCAGTCTGCGCTTGAAGACATTAAAGCGTCTATCGCACAAATTGAATCAGCAAAAACAGACTTAGTCCTTCAATCGAAGACACTCTCTCGCTACCAACGACAAAACAATGTTGTTGAACATACGATTACAGAGACTGACATAGACCAACAAACGGCAAAGGTAGATTTAGCGACGCATAATGTCACGACGTTAGAATCTCAACTGAGTAAGAAAGAAGTCGATGCCGAGAATGCGAAGTTAAACATTCACAAAGCAGAAACGAACGTCAGTAAAAAGCAAACTGAAGTCGACTCTGCAAAGGCAACCTTAGCCCAAGCGCAATGGGACCTTAACAGCACCAAAGTCACCGCCCCAACAGATGGCTTTGTGACTAACTTTATTCTTCGTGAGGGACAACGAGTCTCAATGATGCCTCGTATCCAAATGTATACCGAAGAGAAATACGTACTGATGCGAGTCAATCACCAAGCGATCCGTAACGTAAAAGTGGGTCAGCCTGCTGAGTTTGCAACACCGGTTTATCCAGGGAAGGTTTTCTCTGCGACCGTTGAAGGTATTGTCGAAGCGACAGGTGAAGCACAAGCCAGTTTGCTTGGTATTGATGAACAGGTTCGCGTCACAACCGGACGGAACCTTCAAAACAAACACCACTTCGTGAGACTGAAGATCGAAGAAACAGAAGGCTATGATATCCCAGTAGGCTCAGTTGGACTGGCATGGGTGAGCGGCGAGAAGCCAATCAGCTTTATGGCATTCTTAGATGTTATCCGTGGAATCATTATCAGAATGAAGTCGCAACTGTACTTCTTCTATTCGATATAACACGACTTCAATAAATTAAAACTAATCGTAAGCCCACATAGACTGATGTCATGTGGGCTTTTTGATTTAGTGCTTACCTTAGTTTTAGTACCTGTCTTGGTTTTAGTATCACGCTGGCTTCTTGTCTTTATCGCTTACTGACAACACTTGGAAATGCTTAAATTCCCTTACTGATAAAATGTAAAATTGGTTGCAGAGCATCAACAATTCGCAAATTGCATTTCCATAATGCAAAAACATACTTCAAATACGCACCAAATTGCTGTAAAACAGCCCAATTCGTAGATTTAAAAGTTGGCACGCTATCTGCATTGTATATATTGACCCTTCTTAAGCCGAGGGTCACCTAGCCAACTGACGTTGTTAGTGAACCTTTCTTGTTCACGATATATATAGGCCAATTGCGGATATTGCGATTGGCCATTTTTTTGCCTGCAATTTAAGAAACATCGTCCATCCAATATACAGACACCCATTCAAACCCATAATCGTTAGCATTCATAGTGAAGCTCAATCCTGACTCATCATCTGCGCCATAGAAAACGTTTTCTAATTATTTTTAAAAAATAAATATGAAAAGTAACCTCATGTTTTAAATATCTATTTTCAACAAAGCTGTCTTAATGGCGGACTTACTGACAAAACTAGCATTGACTATGTGATTTATATCACCATAATGCGCTCGTTTGCCTGCAATACGGCGACCGTTATTTTTAATTTTGATCAATTGCGGAGGTAAAAAATGGCTGCGGATAATAACTACAGTCTTGGGCCGGTTCCAACATCGGCTAGGAAAGGAGTTGCTTCACTCACCATGGTAATGCTTGGACTCACTTTCTTCTCTGCAAGTATGTGGACAGGTGGTTCACTCGGGACAGGTCTTTCTTTCAACGATTTCTTCCTCGCCGTTCTCATCGGTAACCTAATTCTTGGTATTTACACTTCTTTTCTTGGCTACATCGGCTCATCTACTGGCCTCTCTACTCACCTCCTTGCTCGTTTCTCTTTCGGTACTAAAGGCTCATGGCTTCCTTCTGCTCTACTTGGTGGTACACAAGTCGGTTGGTTTGGCGTAGGTGTAGCGATGTTCGCAATTCCAGTACAGAAAGCCACGGGCATTGATACCAACACCTTGATTGTTGTATCAGGCTTGTTGATGACAGGTACGGTGTACTTCGGTATTAAAGCGCTGATGGTGCTTTCAGCGGTTGCCGTTCCTGCGATTGCAATTCTGGGTGGTTACTCAGTATTGACTGCGGTAGACAGTGTTGGCGGGCTAGAACAGCTCCAACTCATCGAGCCGGAAACACCAATGGACTTCTCAATGGCGCTTGCAATGGTTGTTGGTTCGTTCGTGAGTGCGGGTACGTTGACTGCTGATTTCGTTCGCTTTGGTAAAAAGCCAGCGAGCGCCGTGTTAATTACAATGGTCGCATTCTTCATCGGTAACTCACTGATGTTTATCTTTGGCGCGGCAGGTGCAGCAGCGACGGGTCTCTCTGACATTTCAGACGTGATGATCGCACAAGGCCTTCTACTTCCTGCCATCATCGTTCTAGGCTTGAACATCTGGACAACCAATGAAAACGCACTTTATGCGTCAGGTCTTGGTTTATCCAACATCACTGGTCGCTCAAGTACTACAATGTCTATCATTAACGGTATCGTAGGTACGATTTTCGCGCTTTGGTTGTACAACAACTTCGTCGGTTGGTTAACCTTCCTTTCGCTGGCAATTCCACCAATTGGTGGCGTAATCATCGCCGACTTCTTTGCGAACCGTAAACGTTACAAAGATTTTGCAAAAGCAGAGTTCCAAACCGTTAACTGGGCTGGCATTATCGCGGTAGCAACAGGCGTAGCCGCTGGTCACTTCCTTCCTGGCATCGTTCCTTTGAACGCCGTGTTTGGTGGTGCGATCAGTTACCTCGTGCTTAACCCTCTATTGAATAAAAACGCTCTGAAATCTCAGGCCGCTTAAGGACACACTATGACAACCTTATTAATCAAGAACGCGAAGCTTCAAGACCAAGATGGCTTGAAACAAATCCTGATTGAAAATGGTCAATTTTCTCGCATTCTCGATAATGACGCGCCAATCAATCACCAAGGTGAGATCCTTGATGCTGAAGGTGGCATTGCAGTTTCTCCTTTCTGTGAACCGCATATTCACCTAGATACTACGCAAACGGCTGGAGAACCTAACTGGAACATCTCTGGTACTTTGTTTGAAGGCATTGAGCGTTGGGCTGAGCGTAAAGAATTGTTATCAATCGAAGACGTAAAGTCTCGTGCGAAACAAACACTGAAATGGCAGATTGCTAACGGTGTTCAACACGTGCGTACTCACGTTGATGTATCTGATCCAACGTTAGTTGCATTACGAGCGATGGTTGAAGTTCGTGAAGAGATGAAAGAGTGGGTCGACATCCAGATCGTTGCATTCCCTCAGGAAGGCATTCTTTCATACCCTAACGGCAAAGAATTGCTTGAAGAAGCTGTGAAGATCGGTGCTGACGTTATTGGTGCTATCCCTCACTTCGAATTCACTCGTGAATACGGTATTGAATCTCTGCACTATGCGTTCGAGCTTGCTCGCAAGTACGACTGCCTGATCGACGTTCACTGTGATGAAATCGATGACGAGCAATCTCGCTTTGTTGAAACACTGGCGGCCCTTGCTCATAAATTCGACATGGGTGAAAAAGTAACAGCAAGCCACACAACGGCGATGGGTTCTTACAATGGTGCTTACGCATCTCGCCTATTCCGCTTGCTAAAAATGTCGGGCATTAACTTTGTCGCAAACCCGTTAGTAAACATTCACTTACAAGGCCGTTTCGATGACTACCCGAAACGTCGTGGCGTGACTCGTGTTAAAGAGATGCTAGCGGCTAATATCAATGTTTGTTTCGGCCATGATGATGTGTTTGACCCATGGTACCCACTGGGTACAGCGAATATGCTGCAAGTTCTGCACATGGGACTGCACGTTACACAAGTTATGGGCTACGACCAAATCAACACCTCACTTGATTTGATCAGCAAGAACTCAGCTCGAACTCTGAACATTCAAGACAACTACGGTATTGAAGAAGGTAAGCCTGGTAGCCTACTGATATTGCCTGCAGACAATGGTTTTGATGCTGTTCGTCGCCAAGTACCCGTTCAATACTCGGTACGACACGGTAAGGTGATCGCTGAAACGCAACCTGCGAAAACAAAAATTAACTTAGATCAGACAGAAGATATCAACTTCAAGCGTTAATATCGTCTATACTGATGAAGAAAAGGAAGCTACAGGCTTCCTTTTTACTTTGACATGGCGTGTGATTTTATAAAACTATCAGCTATTAAGGCTGGTTTTGTTAACGAGCACAACATGACAAAAAAACTCGCTGATTTCTCAATCAATGAGTGTACAACCCGAAAGACTGTGTTAACATGCACTCGCTCTGTTAGCCGGAGTTATTTAAGTTAGATAAATAGTAAAAAATGACATGTAAAATCGTTACCCGTTTTTGTAAGTAGTTTTTCCTTATTTCTTAGCAATATTAAATAATTCAATTATCAGCGCATTGCAGTAATGCAATCAACAATTTAGAAAATTTATGAATAAGGGACAAATTATGTCTAACACAAATACTGGCACTGTAAAATGGTTTAACGAAGAGAAAGGTTTCGGTTTCATTTCTCAAGACAACGGCGGTGCTGACGTATTCGTTCACTTCCGTGCAATCGCTTCAGAAGGTTTCAAAACTCTGAAAGAAGGCCAAAAGGTTTCTTTCGAAGTTGAAAACGGTCAAAAAGGCCTACAAGCAGCAAACGTTGTTGCTCAATAATTAGCTTTTAGCTAAAAAGAATTTTAAAGCGCTGATTTTTATCGGCGCTTTTTTATGCCTGAAACTTTTTATACCTGAAATAAAGCTTCTACCCCGTTATCATCGCCCCCGAACTGCGTCATATTACCTACTTTTCAACTAACCTTTTCCCCGACTCTCTCAACTCAACTATCAAAGCTCATCTTCTATTGATTCTTAAAGCACCGAGAAGACAGCTAATCAATCTATCAAAAACATAGCGATTCTTCGTGGCCGTTGCCAATTTTATGCTGACCCATCACCAATCGACTTGGTGAAACTCAAAAACTGGCCTTCTCCTCTTTGGTCAAAGAACACTCTATTTAATGTTCGATATAAATATGCAATCGATGTCCATAATAAAAATGATTGATTTATCCAACCCTTATCCATTAATTATATAATTTTTAAAGCAAATACATGTAAAATCCGCTAACCTTGTTCGCAAGTGGCTTTAGTTGGTTTGGTATCTGTAGTAAAAATAATGAACAAAGATGAATTTCAGAAATCCACCGCTAATTTGAAAAAAGCGGTGCCTCTTATGATGAAGAATAGAGTGTCGACAACACCTGCAAATTACGCACTTTGGTACACCTATGTCGACAACGCTATCCCGCAGCTCACTAAAGATATGGATGGTGTGTTAGAACACTATGGTATCTGCCCTCCTGCGGTAGGTGAACAGCTCTACAACAACTACGTTGCAAGCAAATCCGAAACCAATATCAATGACTTACGAGCAAACCTAGAACTGTTAGTTTCTGAGGTTTCTAACTCGATGAACGATACTCTCACCGACACTTCAGCTTTCTCTGAGATGATCGACAAGAGCTTCGAAGACTTATCTCGTGTCGACAATGAAAGTTTGTCTATCGATGAAGTGATGTCGTTGGTTCGTCAGCTGGTTTCTGAATCTCGCAACATTCGACACTCGACTCAGTTCTTAAGCTCTCAACTGAACTCTGCTACGTCAGAAATCAGCAAGCTCAAGACACAGCTTGTCGAAGTACAGAAAGACGCACTATTCGATAGCACGACCACACTTTACAATCGACGCTCTCTGGACCGCGATTTGGAAACATTGTGCGAAGCCAAGCAGTCGTTATGTCTGATTCTTCTCGATATCGATCATTTTAAAAACTTCAACGACACCTATGGCCACTTATTTGGAGATATGGTTCTTAAAGGCATTGCGCGTAAGTTAAAACAAATGTGCCGCGAAGGTATTTCTGCTTACCGATTTGGTGGCGAAGAGTTCGCTCTCATCGTTCCAAACAAGTCATTACGCATTGCACGTCAACTTGCTGATACCAATAGACGATCTCTGGAAAAACTGTCGATCAAAGATCGCCGAAGCGGACAACAGGTCGGTAGCATCACCGCATCATTTGGCGTTGCAGAGCTTGAACCTGGTGAATCAGCGGAATCCCTGATCGAGCGTGCTGATAAGCTACTTTACGAAGCGAAATCGCTAGGCCGAAATAGAGTCATGCCACTGTAGTTTGCAATTATCTAAACAGATTACTGTGAAACGGCCAGCTTGCTAAACACCGATCTCTAGGCACTAGGCACTAGGCATTAAAATAGACTCGCAGTTAACATCGAAAAGCAAAAAGCCCCAATCAATAACCAGTAGGTTAATCATTGGGGCTTTGTCGTTTATGGTCAGTGTTTGATGTTAAAAACAACCAAAATGGCTAACTCATGACTCAGCATCTTTCATGAGTACGAAAGGCTAAAGTGCGTAGCAGTAATTAAGACAGTAATCCTCACCGCTCTTCGCTCTGAACTCTTTGTCTTCACTGCATGCTTTTGGTTTACCCTTCTCATCACCTTGAACTAGGCTGATCCAGTGACGTATTGCTGTCGTGATTCCTTCACGCTCAGTATTCGTTTGTACCGCTTCCATTGGTGACTGGCCAAAAGTAGTACACGACTCTAACTGAATATCATCGATATCGACCAATTCAATGCAACCTGTCCCTTTGTGACAGCCAAACATCACTTCTAAATGGCTTCCACTGCTGTCTCGGAACAAGATTGAGTCTGGGTCACATTTCTCACCCATGTAAGCTACAAACTGCTTAGGATGCTTTAGGCCGCTGTGTTGGCCATCTTTGAAGTAAGCCATGATATGGCGGTAGTCAACTACGTAGCTCGTTACATCTTGATGTGAGCCATTCTCTAGTGGGAACAATCGGTCTAGCAGTTGCTTCGCTTTGAGTTGCTTCTCAGTTTGCTCTTTGGCACTGATAGTCTCCACGGCAAAGACAGCTTCAGCGATAAATGGTTTTGTTTGTTTTTGGATTTCTGTTTTATCGAATGTAAGCATATTCATAGTCTTTCCCTCTTGACTAACCCGGTGAACATTCACCGATTTTTAAAGCAAAAATGTGTCCTAGATCAATTATTCCAAACTAACGTTTAATTTATTTGTCATTTTGTGAATTGCTTAGTTTGTAGATTAGCGCTTTTTTACATACAATTTCACAACAAAAATTTTACAATGTGAATTTTACAAATATGGCCTTGTCAAAAAGTTTAGTTCGTCAGTCACATTTCCTAGGTACTAAGATCCGTAACCTGAGGAAGCGTAACCATTTAACCATGGAAGATCTGTCTGCGCGTTGTATTCGAATCAACCCAGAGTACGCACCTTCCGTTTCTTACCTTTCAATGATTGAACGTGGAAAGCGGGTTCCAAGCATCGATATGCTGGAAGTCATTGCGCAGGTCTTTCAGAAGAACCCCACGTGGTTTCTCGACGATGAATCAGAACAACAAGCCATTGCACCTGCCAAAGGGAATCGTGGTGGGATAAGTGGCATGGCACTCGAGCCGAGCTTTCTTTTCTCTAACGACATCCTGCAAATTGCGATACCAGAGATGTTGTCGCAAACCGGTATCTCTGGTCGTCAGTTCGCCCACCTCTTGATTCGAGCTCACCAAGAAAGCAATCAAAACCACTTCCCTGATCTAGAACGAGCAGCAGAAGAAGTTGGTTTGAAACGCCTTAACCTTGGCGTCGAAGACCTTATCGACATCGCGAGAAACTTAGGCATTCAAATCCGCTGGGTAACACGCACGCCTCAAGACGTGGTGGATGAGCTCGGAATCAATGCCAAGCAATTGGTGACTTCGTTCTTTGAACCACCCGGTACGATTTTCTTGAACGAAATCCTCAAAGAGTACCCGACTCGATTGAAATACGATTTGTCGGTTTATATCGGCCATTGCATTTTGCACAGTAAGGAAGGGCTTAAGAGTGTGTTGTCGGTTGGGAACAACAACACTTGGGACGATAACCAAATATCGGGATCTTCTCAGCTGAATTCTCAAGACATTCTTCAAGCATGGCGAGACTTCGAATCCAGCTTCTTTGCTGGCGCATTACTGTGTCCAAAAGTTCCGTTTAGACAGCTGCTTGATCGTACTGGTTATGAAATCGACGTTCACAAAAGAGCGGGGGTTTCCCCCTCTGTTGCGATGCGCCGAATGACGGTAGTATCGCCCTACCCTCACTGGCACTACTTTGATGCTTATGGGCCGGGGAAGCTCAAGGCGGTATACCGCGGGAACGGGATTCCACTGCCTTGGGGGAATATGAGAACGGTCGCCGACCCATGTCAACATTGGGCTGTGTTCCGTCGATTATCAGAGCCTCGAGCGGGTAGCTCAGCTCAAATCTCCATTTTAAATGTGGGAGATGAGCCAAGAATCTACTGCTGTGAATCCATCAATATGACGGATCCTGCGGGTAACAATCGTGTGTTGTGTGCTGGTATAGACTTAAACCCGGCGATTGATGCTCAAGGTGGTAATTCAAGAGACATCGCAGAGCAGCTTAAGGCTTCTTGCGTCAGCAATGGCGGCTCGGTAGCAATACCACGTAACATCAAGAAAGATCTCACGACAGTAGCCAAGATTCTAAATATAAATTGGATTGAACGCGGGATCGAAACAGAGGCGAGGCTTATCTGCTCCAGAGGGGGAGAATGTCCACGCCAACCAAGCTGCTATTCAAAGTGTGGTGAGGATTAGCGACCTTTTAGCGACTCTAATGCAACAAAGCAACAACACGCTCTCAAATAAGAACACGCTCTCGAATAAAAACATAGTAAATTCGTTTGCTATGTTCGATTCACGAGCTTAGTAAAAATAACCAATAGAACTCAAAATTCAGGCAAAAAAAAACCAATCACAATAAAGGTGATTGGTCATATATTTTGTGTGAACAATATGGGTTCACTAACAACGTCAGTTGGCTAGGTGACCCTCGGCTTAAGAAGGGTCACCATTACTAATGCAGCATGCGTGCCAACTTTTCACCTACGTATTTACTACGCATCTGGACACGTATTAGACACGAATTGCTGTTTATTTTGCAAAGTGAAATTGCAAATTGCAAAATAAAACAAAAACGCTAGTGATTATGTTGTTATTAAATAAAGATTAACGTTCGATTAATCCTCTAAGAGCCTATCATCTCCCATTTACTCAGCCTATTTTCAACCTAACAACCCATAACATTGCTATATAGCACGTATAAAAAAACGCGAACATTGAGTATCAACATTCGCGTTTCATTGGATTCGATTCAAAGCTTCTAACGTATAGCTGCTAGTTTCTAACGTATATCTCTTAGTCTCTAACTGCTCATTGCAGAAGGTGGCTTTCTCAAAAAGCGACCTTCGCAGTAATCAACTTCAACCGAACTTGTCTTTACTTTTGAGCTGCAGGCTTAGAACGATTTCTAGATGGCTTGCTACCAGACGGTTTGTTCGTCGAAGGTTTATTGCTAGAAGGCTTGTTAGACGCTGATTGGTTTGATGAACGGCCAGGGCCGTAGCTACCACCGTAACCTGATTTCTTAGGCTTACCAGCACCGTTTTGACCGCCTGAATTGGTGTTCTTCTCAGCACCTCCAGCAGCATTACCGCGCTTGTAGTTGCTACCATTGTTTCTTACAGACTTATCATCACCAGCAACTGCAGAGTTACTGTCAGAGCCTTTGTTACCTGAGTTAGGCTTGCTCGCATTTGGCTTACGCTTAGGAGCAGAACCTGAACCAGAAACATGACGCTTGTTCTTGCCAGCTGGTTTGTGCCCGCGAGCATTCTCACCAGAACGTTGACCATCAGAGTGTTCACGTGTCTTTTTCGGCTTCTTAGGCTTAATCGGACGCGAATCCAAACGAGATTCAGGCAGTTTGTTTACAGGTGCAAAACCTTCAAGTTCACGGCGCTCAAGCACTTGCTGAATAAGGCGCTCGATACCAAACAGTTCACCCACTTCGTCAGCACAAACCAATGAAATTGCTTTACCCACTTCACCAGCACGGCCAGTACGACCAATACGGTGAACGTAATCTTCTGATACGTTTGGAAGGTCGAAATTCACTACTTGAGGCAGTTGCGGAATATCGATACCACGAGCTGCAATATCTGTTGCTACTAATACTCGTACTTTACCCGTTTTGAAGTTCTCTAGGGCTTTAGTACGCGCGCCTTGGCTCTTGTTACCATGAATAGGTGCCGCAGAGATGCCTTGCTCGTCAAGGAAGTGAGAAAGCTTGTTCGCACCATGTTTCGTTTTGCTGAACACGAGCACTTGTCGCCAATCATTATCTTTGATCAGCTTCGCTAACATTGCGCTTTTTTTCTTTTTATCTACTGGATAAATGCTTTGTTCAACAGTTGGTGCCGTTGAGTTTGCAGGGCTTACCGAGATTTCAACTGGGTTGTTTACTAAGCCTTTAGCCAAGCCACGAATATCATCAGAGAACGTTGCTGAGAACAGTAGGTTCTGACGTTTCTTAGGCAAGAAAGCCAAGATCTTACGGATATCGCGAATGAAACCCATGTCTAGCATACGGTCGGCTTCATCTAACACTAGGATCTCTAGCTGATCAAAACGCACTGCGTTTTGGTTGTATAGATCAAGCAGACGACCCGGCGTTGCCACCAGCACATCACTGCCTTTACGCAGTTTTTGCATCTGAGGATTAATTTTCACGCCACCAAACACAACCGTAGAAGTCAGAGGTAGATTGATACCGTACTTAACCACACTGCCATTTACCTGCGCAGCAAGCTCACGAGTCGGTGTTAGCACTAACGCACGAACTTGGTTCTGACGTACGCGAGGGCCTTTTGATAACATTTCAAGAATAGGTAGCGTGAAGCCAGCAGTTTTACCTGTACCTGTTTGAGCAGCGGCCATTACATCTTTGCCCGTTAGGACAGCTGGTACGGCTTTCTCTTGGATTGGTGATGGCTTATCGTAACCTTGTGCTTCAATAGCTTTAAGGATCGGTTCAGAAAGGCCCAGGGAGGTAAAACTCATAGATTATTTTCTCAGTTGAATAACATTTAGTATGAGCAACACCCCATGAAGACGTATTGCTACAGCTTTTGCTTATCAATTAGATTGATACGAAGCAAAGCGCGGTATTCTGAGGCTTTTCCCCACATTCAGCAACTAAATTCTAATCGTAGCTCAAATTCAACCTAGATAACTTGTCGCTTCTGTTCGTACATTTTTTCATCAGCTGCTTTCAAGAGCGCATCGACGTCATCGTAGTTATTATTATGGATAATCCAACCAACACTAATTCGAAGATAAATAGAGTGCGCTTCATAGACAACGGGGGTGGTACATATCGCTCTTCTAAGCTTAGCCACAATCGAAGAAGCATGTTGCTCATCAATGATACGAGGTAGCAAAACTAAGAACTCATCGCCCCCGATCCTTGCGACGAGATCCGAAACACGCAATTCGCTCTTGATACGCTTAGCACACTCAATTAACACCTGATCGCCAGCAGCATGGCCAAAAGTGTCATTGATCGCTTTAAAACCATCGAGATCGATATTCACAACGGCAAAGGTTCTCGCTCTCTGTTTTTGGGTGACCTTGAATGCCTGCTTTAAGCTATACATGAAGTATCGGCGATTCGGCAACATGGTGAGTTCATCATGCATAGAGCGGCTATCGGCAATGCGGTACAGGCGATAAATGGTCATAAAGGCAATCGCCAACACAAGCATAATGGTGTAACCCACCAGCCTGACAATTTGAATTCGATACCAAGGCACATCCATCAAGACATGCTCGTTTCCGGATAACGCCAAAAACCAGCCGCCATAAGGGAAGTTCACTTGCTCAGTGGCAAACGCATTCGTAAATACATCTTGTTCACCGTGGAAGATAGGACCCTCTTTACCTGAACTGTTCGCACCACGAATCGCGAGTTCATATTTGTTTTCAATCTTGCCAATACCGACGTCTTCATACAGCTCATCGAGATCAATCACTGCACTAGATACTCCCCAATAGTCTTGATTAAAAGGAGGGTCTCTGAAAATAGGTGTGCGCGTAATCAAGGCTTGCCCACCTTGAAACAGATCAAAAGGTCCAGCGATAAAGGTGTTACCAATATTTCGCGCTATTTCAACTGATTCCCATTGGGTTGGATGATCTCGATAATCAATACCCAGGATCTGCTCATTGCCTTCCATTGGGTAAACGAAATTAAGGATGTCATCTTCAGCGAGGCCAATCAGGCGAATGTGGTACCCATCTCGAATGATATTTTGGGCTATTTTGTCCCAG
The DNA here is from genome assembly GCF_002875945.1 of Vibrio lentus. Lineage (GTDB taxonomy): Bacteria > Pseudomonadota > Gammaproteobacteria > Enterobacterales > Vibrionaceae > Vibrio > Vibrio apostichopi. Next base: position 90,708 of record NZ_MCZK01000036.1, on the reverse strand, counting down.
CTTTTCATATCGCTGTCTGGGTTTATCGTCACAAGTGTAGAGAAATTATTGAGGATATACATATCCGATACGATCGCGGCTTCTATGCGAGAGCGAATGATGGAAAGCTGCTTTTTTGCCTCAGAGTATGATTCATTTTTGAGGAAGGTTAATTGCTTGGCGTGAAAAACCTCTATGGCGGTTACCACCACCAAGAGCAACAACAAAGATAATAATTTGGCAGGCCACTGCTTGCTAGAACGACTGGGCATTTACGAACCTCTAACACTTTTGTTCTGTTTACTGCCTTAAATCGGCTCATTCCTGGCTAATTCGTTCAGTATGCCGACAAGTAACTAAAAATCCACACTTTGCGTCGGGTCTCATTTCATTATTGAGCCATTCATCACTTCACCGTGAGTTAACTACCCTGATTATTAAATCAAAAAACCTTAATGAACCTTATAAAGCTTACATTGTATTGACCCAAACCTTACATTAAAGGATTCATCAGTGTTATTTTATACTTACCATTAATCAGCTTGGTACCTTACGAACATGAAGCTAAAAACGCTAACTCTGTGCACATTGTTATCAGCCTCCGTTGCAGTTGCGGTTCATGCACAAGCAACATCTGATGCGCAAACGGCCTTTGACACACAACAGCCTGTTAACATACAAGAGAACAAACAAGCAACAAGCGTACCAAATGTTCCGTCCCCCGCTGATTCTCTGGACTCTCAAGAACAATCTTTCAAGCAATCTGCCAATCTGATTCGCACAACCTACGAAAGCCAACTTTATACCCTGCCCGCTTTCAAAGAAGGTCACTATGGTTTGCGTATGTATCGACAAACATTAGACGATAAATATTCTGCCGCGGTGTGGAGTGACATGGCGCGGGTATCGAGCAAGCTTAGCCGCCTGTCTAATGATGTTCAAACCATGGAACAGATCGTACTTTACTCAGAAAAGCGCGTGGCTTCGTATGTGGGCGATGACGATGAACGCAGTGTTCGACGTTACAACATCACCAAACACATGCCGGAATATCTCTACCTTGGCGTTGACCTTCTTGGCTCTATGGCGCGTGCCAATGAGTACGGTTTAGAACACAAGAACGATGCCAAGCTACGTGAAATCATTCGTCGCTATGACTTTTCACGCTACGTAACCAATGAAGACATGATAAAAGCCTGGGCAGCACAATTAGCTAATCAGGTTTACTGGCTGCGCCAACTGGGCGAGCAAGATGTCGTTGAGGAGTTCGTCGACACCTTCAAAAAAGCGTACCCTGACGACAAAGACAAGAAGCTTTCAAGCCAGCAATACGGCAATAAAATCTATGGTATGACACATGTGATCTTTGGTGATTCGGAATATTACCAACACCAAGTCAGCGAGCAAGAACATCAATGGATCTACGATTACTTCAGAGAGAACATCGATACCATTCTACTGCGCGCTAAAGAAGATGTGATTGCAGAGGTTGGATTGACCTTCTTGCTTGCGGGCTTAGAAGATGACCCGGTAGTAGAGAAAACTCGACTCGCGATCCAAGCCTCTATCGATGAGAAATATGGGATGATTCCTTCCATTACTGGCGATTTTGACCTTGAGTACGGTGAACACCGCAACGTGTTGGCGATCATGCTGCTCGATTGGCAACAAGTGAACGAAGCACCGACGTTAAAAGGTAATCCTAAGGTGTTTACTACGATTCCGTATGGGCTAATTGAAAACCAGCCATTGAGTAAATAGAAACTCCGGAGTTCATCTATAAAACCTAAAAAGCCGCAAACCTCTCAAGGTCTGCGGCTTTTTACTGTTTGTTACGTTAGTACTCGTATCAAGAGTTGTTAATATCAAAACCTGCGTAAAGATAAAGACAAAGACGACATCAATCCCCTGTCACTGCTTTGTTCATCACTATCGTGAAATCCCCTTCTGCATAGCCTTCTATCAGAGAGACATCGTCACACAGCGTTTTACAGAAGCGATAAACGCCCTGAGGGTGATAACTCATTAAGGTATTACGCGAAGGATATTGGCTTGAATTGAGAAGGTTAAAAATCACGGTCTGATTCGCCAATTCAAACATACGAGTGATCATATTTGTTAGGTAATCAGAATCGCGAGAGATGTAGTTCAGTGAACCACTTGCGATAACCACGTCGTGCGCTTCGAGGCTCATCTTACTCATATCACCCGATAAAAACTGGCAACGAGCTTCGGTGTAATTTTGCTTGGCCTTTTTTAGGAAGTCTGCGTGTTGGTCAACACCCGTATAAGATTGAATTCGATAGATGCTGTCGAGCAGTGCAAACAACTCCCCGTAGCCACACCCTAAATCCAAAACACTCTTCTTTTCAAAGTCTGCCGAGCGTGCAATGACTTCGAAACGACATAATTGACTCTCTTCGTTAGTCCAGCCTAATGCTTTAGCCTTATCGCCATTAGAGCGGTTTGTTTGCTTTCGGTGATACCAATACACCTTAAAACGATCACGCCAGTGCATTATGAGAAATCCACCCACACTTCACGTCCACCAGCCAACTCTTGGTTATGGTATTGCCATTGATATTGTGCGAGCAGCTTCTCGGTGAGCTCTAGCCCTAAACCAAAGCCGAGATTATTATCTTCTACCGTGCCGTCGGTGTTGTGGTTAACAATAGTCACTTTTGAACCGACTTGAACTATGTCTACAGTGCCGCTTCCTGTGTGTTGGAAGGCATTACGAATCAAGTTGGTCAATACAATTCGAGTTAGCCCTACAGGCAACTGACACTGTGTGTTGTCGCTTTCAAGGTTCACGACCACAGCCTTTCCATTCAATAGATAGGTTAAGTCGTGGCTTATCTGTTGCAACATATCGCCAAGATGTATGTTTTGCAGAGGCAGGTCTTTGTCTTGTTGTCGAGTTAGCCACAACAAGGTCTCTGTCAGATCTGTCATGGTGAAACCCGCACGCTTAATTCGGTCTATCACTTCAAGCTGCTTTTCTGGGCTCTTACCTTTTTGAATCAACTTCTCTAACAGTTCACTATTGGTTCTTGTCACAGCGATAGGTGTGCGTAACTCATGGCTCGCGTACCCTAAGAACTTCTGCTCTCGTTCTAAGCTGCTTTGAACCGAACTTAAGCTGTCACGAATGATGTTAGCCAAAGTGTTCAGCTCACTGAAATGAAAATCGGGAGTGGGTTCATTGAGGTTATCTTTGTCTAACGACTTAGCCCAATTCTTGAGTCGTTCAACAGGCGATGCGACCTTACGTAATACCAAAACCAGAATGACCACGAACAGAGTAATCGCGCCTAATGCAGTCAAAAAAATCGTCACAAAGTGCGGAAGCGCATCGTTATCTATGAAGTGATCTTGCCTTTGAGTAAACACCGCAGAAACATAACGAATCTCGTCACCTTTCATCGCCTTCATGGCGAAGTAGCCTTCTTCTGGCGGTGAAAATATGGATTTACCAATGATCATTTTAGTAATGAGGTTGAACTGGAGTTCATTCTGCTTGAGGTTGCTCTGGATGCTTTGTGGCAAGTCACTCCATTGCGTCGCCACAGTAAACTCTTGGTTGGTCATCGGCTTGCCGGGTTTCACAGCATCTTGTTGAGCTTGGACAATCATAGAGCCGCGCATCGCGATATCCATACCCGAGACAAAATAGTTTACGCTCAATGCAGACAGAACTAGAATCGTCGTCACACCTGTAACCAGAATCGCCAGTAAAACGTAGATCCTTAAACTTGGTCTGATCTTCATTCTTGTCGTAACTCCTTAATCGCAAAGCCTTTGCCCGCAATGGTATGCAGCAACTTATTGTCTTGTTCAGCATCGACTTGTTTACGCAGGTTGAAGATATGCACTTTTAAGCTATTACTGTCGGGTTGATCGTTGCCCCACACGCCCTGCATGATCGTCTCTCGTGAAACAGGATTAGGGCTAGAACGCATCAACACTTCTAAGATTTTGAGTGCGGTTGGGGAAAGCTTGAGAGGAGAGTTAGCTCGATAAGCTTGATGTTGTTTAAGGTCGATCTCCAGATCACTCACCGATAAGCGGCTCACCTGACCACTGCGTCGTTTGGCCAATACTTGCGCTCGAACAATTAGCTCTTCCATCGCAAATGGTTTGATCAAGTAATCATCAGCACCTTTTGAAAAACCCGTCAGCTTGTCGTCTAGCGTATCACGCGCAGTGAGCATCAAGACTGGTGTGTCGATACCCTGTGCTCGCAAGTTCTCACAAACCTGCAAGCCGTTCATTTTGGGCAAGTTAAGATCGAGAATCACCGCATCATAGCGATTGGTTTCGATAAGGTTGAGTCCAGCTAAACCATTCGCTGCGTGATCACACTGAATGTCTTCTAAATCGAGGTAATCGATGACAGCCGTCGCCAAATCGAGGTCGTCTTCAACCAAAAGTAATTGAAGCTTATCTGTGAGTTTATTAGTGACGGATTCTGCCATCATGACGACCTCTATTATTAGTTGTTGTGTGGCTTGTTATACAGTGATCTTTAATATCTTGTTTAGTAACGAAACTAGACCAATGCAGCCGAGACTCACTCGGCATTCATCAGCCTAAATATCATTAGCTTAGCCATTATTAAGCCGTTTGTTCAACGCCTTTGACTCGATTTGTGACTTTAAGAATCAGCGACTTAATCTCACACTGAATCATTAATAATGCAGGCGTCAGAATCAGCGTAATAAACGTCGCAAACAAAATACCGTAGCCTAGCGCCGCTGCCGCAGGAATCAGGAATTGAGCCTGCAAAGACGTTTCACTCAATAGTGGCGTCAAACCTGCGAACGTCGTAACCGATGTAAGTAATACCGCTCTCAGTCGACCAAAACACGCTTCAACAATTGCATCGTGAACCGATTTACCCTTTTCTTTGATTAACTCGTTAAAACGAGAAACCAACAACAAGCTGTCATTCACCACCACACCGCTCAACGCGAGAATACCGTTTAACGATAGGATACTGATTGTTAAGTCATTCCACCAGTGTCCTAGGATTGCGCCAACAATACCAAATGGAATCGCCGTCATGATGATCACCGGTTGAATGTAAGACTTCAGCGGGATAGCAAGCAGCGTGTAAATCGCAATCATAGCGAGCACAAACATGCTCATCATCGAGCTAGCCGTCTCTTCTTGCTCTTCCGTTTCGCCTGCAAAATCGACCGTTAATCCCGGGTACTGCGCTTCTAGATCTGGTACTAATGTCTCTTGCAGCTGACGAACAAGCTCTGCCGGTGCCACCACGTCTTTATCTAATACTGCACTGATGTATACAGCGCGTTGGCTATCAATGCGTGTGATTTCTGATACTTGGTAATCTGAATGTACTTTCGCAACCGTACTCAAAGGCACCACGGTACCGTCACTGGTTCTCACGCTCGATTGTTTGATATCCGCAATGGTTTGGCGATCCGATTCTGGGTAACGAACTCGAACTTTCACCTCATCTTTACCACGTTGGAACTGCTGAACAATGTCACCACCAAACGCCTGTAATACTTGCTGTGAAAGGCTTGCCGTATCAAACCCAAGCGCACGGCCTTGCTGTGTCAATTCGAAACGATACTGAGGCTCACCCAGATCCAAGTTATGATCAATGCCACTCACACCGTCAATTGCTTGCAGCTTAGTTAAGAACTCATTGCCCGCCGCCGAAACTGATTCTTCATTCCACGCTTTCAGTTCAACTTTGAAGTTGTCGACCATCTCCATTTTAGACAAGATTTTAAGCTTCTTAACCCCTTCCATTTGGCCAACAGTCTCTTGCCATGCATCTGCAAACTCGTTCGATGTGTAAACACTGTCGCTGTCCAATTCAATTTTCACTTGGCCAGAATCATCGGCATCGGCGATAACCTGAAGGCTAAGCAGTTCCGATGCTTCATCTTGAGCACCGTATTGCGCTCTCAAAGTTTCATCAGTTTGTGTCGCGGCCGCTTCAAGTACTAATAAGTTTTGTTGAGTTTGACCAAAACTCGCATCGTTTTGCATCGACATATCAGCAGTCACAGTGTCGCCCGGCATATCAGGGAAGAAAGCCACACGAACTGCACCCGTCATTGGCAGCCCTGCTACCAAGATAAGCAGTGACAAGAAAACCATCACCACGGCATAACGAAGTTTCAGCGCCCATTCAATCACAGGGCAATAGATGCGCTTATTAAACCAACCTAGCCCAGTATCGGCAGCATGTTGAACACGAGCCCACAGCCCCTTTTTGTCACTGCGTTTGGTGTTAATGTGTGCAAGGTGCGATGGCAGGATGAACTTAGACTCAACCAAAGACAGCAACAAACAGATAGTCACAACCGTACCGAACTGAGCGTAAATCTGACCCATTTTACCTTCAACGTTAGCCAGTGCTAAGAAGGCAACAACCGTCGTTAACACACCAAATATGGTCGGTGATGCCACCTTCATGGTGCCTCGAATGGTACTGCCTATCGAGTCGCCTTCTTCCTTGCGCGTGGAGTAGATACTTTCCCCGACCACCACCGCATCATCGACTACTATCCCGAGCGCCATAATGAAACCAAAGGTGGTCATTTCATTGATGGTTAACCCCATAAAAGTGTCGGTCATGAAGAACATGGTGCCAAAGAATACGAACGGTAAGCCCGCTGCCACCCAGAAAGCGACACGCACATTAAGGAATACCGCTAACACGATAAATACCAGAGCAATACCCGTTAACGCGTTCTTCACCAACAGGCTCAAACGGTCTTTGATCATGGTACTTTTGTCGTACCAAGTTTCGATTTCGACATCGCTCGGCAGCATGTTGCTGTTTTCCCAGCGATCTACCACTTGTTGAGCCTGTTCAACGATGCTGACGACGTCTCCGTATTCATCCATCACGATCTGAATCGCCATCGCATTCTGTTGGTTGTAACGAGAAAGCATGAAGGTGTCATCGGCAAACATGTCTTCCACGTTAGCAATGTCACCCAATGTAATTTGAGTGCCATCGGTGGTCGTCATCACCGGAATTGCATTGAAATCTTGGATCTCATACGCCTGTTCCGACACCTTCAAACGAACCGTTTTTTCACCATTACGAAGGCTGGTAGAAATAGCAGCTGAAGACTCCGCGTTGATCGCTTCTGAAACATCAGTCAGAGTTAAGCCGTAAGCTTGCAGCTTGTTCTCATCAACCTCGACCGAGATCATAGGATCTGCTTTGGCCTTAATCTCTAAGTCACGAATCGCTGATTGGCTCAACAAGTCCGACTTAAGTTGCTCGACTAAGCTCTGCAACGTTGCTCGATCTGCATCCCCATAAAGCTGTACCCATAATGCATGATCTTGCATTCGAGCCTTATCAATCACAGGATTGTCAGCGCCTGCAGGCAGGTTATTGATTGCATCAACCTTGGTTTTCACGTCGGCTAATAGGGTATCAAGATCGTAAGTGCTCGTTTTCTCAATCGAAACATGGCTGCCGTTCGCATCAGAAGTAGACGTAATACGCTTAATACCAGGTACGGTTTCTAACGCATCTTCGATCTTGATCGCCAACCCTTCTTCCGCTTGAACAGGGTCACCGCTGTCATAAGTGACTGAAACAGTGACAACATCAGGTTCAAGGCTTGGGAAAGCCTCTTTACGTAACGTGTTGAGCGATAACACGCCAATAATGATCACGCCAACGAGCAATAAGTTCGCTGCCACAGAGTTGTTAACAAACCACGCGATTACGCCAGTATGCGGTTTATCCGACGTCCGGTTACTGTGCACTTGGTTATTAGGTTTCAGCTCGTTAGGCATGACTAACCCTCCGCCTTAGCCAGCACAACCATGCCGGATTTAAAGCTGCTTAATGGACGCTTAACCACTTGTACGCTGTCGCTATTTGATTCTGTAAGACTATTCCAATCGGCAGAGTTGTTCAGCTTAGTAGGGTCGATGTAAATCAAACCGCCCTTTTCAAACTCAACATCCGCGTTTGATTTAGAAAGCAGACCGTTGCCATCCACAAACCACAGGTCACCCTGCTGCGAAAGTGCTGAAGCTGGAAGCTCCCACAGTTGAGTTAGTTGCTTGCCCGAAATCGTCGCTTGTACGAATGTGCCTGGATAAAGATCTTTCACTTGTTCCAAAGGATTATCGACTTTCACGATCAGTGAACGTTGACGTGTGTCTTGTTGTAAGTGCTGCTCTACTCGCTCGACATAACCTTGCCATTGGAATTGACCATCAGAACTCGACAGAGTCACTGGCCACGGCTGCTCTTTCAATTGCGTGTTATCGCTGTTTGGTAGGCTCAACCATTGGCTTTCAGAAAGAGGCACGGAAACTTCAATCTCATCGATGCTGTATAACGTAGCGATCTGTACGCCCGTCTGTGCGTAGCTTCCCGGTTGAACATCACGGCTCACGACCAACGAATCAAAAGGGGCAACCAAGGTTGTTTTTTCGAGGTCTTGCTCAGCCTTTACCAATTCAAGTTTGGCGTTCTCTAAAGCAGCTGTCACTTGCGCTAATTGCGGTTCACGCAATACCAAAGGTGAATCCGGCTCGCCAGACAAACCAGAACGTTGCCATTCAGACTTAGCTTGTTCGCCTTGTCTTTGTTCTTCCAACAAATCTAATTGAGCTTGAGCCACATTCGCCTTTGCTTGGGTTACCGCTTGTTGGTAACTGGTCGAATCGATATTGGCGATCACCTCACCTTGGCCAATCACTTGCCCTGTTTCAAACTGCGAACTGATCGTTTCTACTCGGCCGCCGACTTCCGTTGAAAACATCAATTCGTAACGCGACTTCGCTTCTCCGTAACCCACAACTTCTGCTTGGTAGTTACCCAATGTTGCGAGCACCACAGACACTTGCTGCTGTTGTGATACAGCTAAAGTCGTCGTGTCAGTATCAACAGACACAGCTTGAGGCTCTGAAACCACTAGTTCATTGGCCTTTTCAGGAGCAGGAGCCACTTGAGAACCGTTGTAAGCAAGGGCTGCAAAGATGCTTGAACCAGCCACTAAAGTGATGGCAATTGTGATGGTATTCAGTTTCATGAAGATACTCCCAAGCCCAGAGCTAGGCCTAAATCAATTCGGTTTACAAGACGGTTATAAATGGTTTGTGTTAGCTGCGCTTCAAGGTCATAGGTTTGTTGCTGAACAGAAAGTAGATCAAAAATGTCGACCAAACCCTGACGGTATTTTTCTTCATAACTGGTGAAGCTGCGTTGTGCGCTCACTAAGGCATTGGCGAGATGTTGCTGTTGAAGTGTTAGTGACGACTCTTGTCCCATCGCGTTTTCCACTTCATTCACCGCACTAAGCAGTGTTTCTTGGTAAGCCCAGTAGCTGGTTTCTGTGGTTAGGTCTGCAATCTCAGCTTGTGCTTTAAGCTTGCCACCTTGAAACAGTGGTGCTGATACTTGACCAAGTGCACTCCACAAAGGCCCAGTCAACAAGGCTTCACTCGGAGATTCCGCCATATCGGTTAGGCTGGCTGATAAACTGATCGAAGGCAGCATCGCTTTATATGCAGCATCGGCACGCAATGCTTCTGCTTCGATATTGAAGAAAGCGGCTTGCAGATCCGGACGCCCTGCCAGATCTTGCGTCGGCATGTTGTCTAGCGGGTTAATGATGGTTGGGAATGAACCGAGTTCAGGTATTGAAGCTAGATCAGAGTCGCCACTCCATTGCCCTGTTAACAGAACCAGCTCACGGCGACTTTGTGCAAGTTGCTCGCGGTAGTCAGCTAAAGTTGCCTGAGTCGATGCGCTGCTGGTTTTGGCGTTATCCAGGTCTTCAAGGCTACCTAACCCTGCGCGGTAACGTTCTAAAACCAGCTCTTCGTTGTTCTCTAGAATCACTAAGCGCTGCGTTTCAATATCAACAAGCTGCTGCTTCAAACTGATATCAAGCCAACCTCTCATCACACTCGCGACCAAAAGGTCTTGAGCGCCCTGAAGGTTAGCCTGAGACGTCGCAATGTCTTTTAATGCGGCGTTATTTGTGTCTGCAAGCTTCTGCCATAGGTCAAGCTCCCAACCAACCGTCACATCTGTGGTATAGGTTTCGGTGGTGCTTGAGCCGTTAGTGCCTTCGTCAGCTTTACCAGAAAAGCTCGCATCTACGGTTGGCAAGCGGTCGCCAGACGTCACACCTTGTTGTGCATAGGCTATTTTGAGTGCTGTGATGCTTTGCTGGAGGCTTGGACTGTTCTGCAGCGCACGCTCGATATAGAGATCGAGTTCTGGTGCATTCACGAGATCGGTGAGCTGTAGGTTCTCAGTTTCCAGATCTTGGCCATTAGAAGCCTTTTGATCCAAAGCTTGTTCATCAGAAGCTTTCTGGATCAGCTCCGAGAGCAAACTTTGCTGCGTCTGATTAGTATTTTGTTCGGCTAGCGATACGTAATCAACCTGACTGGTTGAAGTACAACCGATCAAACCAATTAGAGCGAGCGCGATAACGGAATGTTTTAAAGGAAGATTCAATTTCATCTTCTTGTCTCCTGTAAGAATGGAGACAAGATAACGAGCTGGGGGTTAAGAGAGGGTTAAGGCGAACGTTAACCCTAAAGAAAATGCATAGAGCGTACGTTTAAACTTCTGATTTACGCTTCTGACTTGCTTGAGAAGAGCCCACCGATTTTATAGCCAATCGCATAACAAACCACTGCGATAGTCACAAACACCAATGCCGAGAAGAAGTACGCCACCGATGCCGCTACGCCAGTGCCCCACACCACGCTAAACACCAAACCGAGATAAGCCTCTTGCGGCCACTGAGAGATAGGAAACTGAGTACCACCAGCAATAAGATAAACCATCGCAAACAAGCCGATAAAGGCGGTGATAAGACCAATGAGAACGCGCATGTTCATGGGAAGACCTTTGATTAATTGGACTTGGTTGCTTTTGTTCTGGTGAAAACCGATTGTTCTTAATCGAAGCCGAACGTTATTAATCGCAACCTAATGATATTCAAGTATATCGGATAAAACAGGCTTGCTCTATTACTCTTCCGAGTGAGCCTGAAACGCAATAGAAATAATGAGATAAGTGGTTAAGTCCTAATTACCTTAACGAGCAGGCACAAAAAAGCGGACACCCTTCTTACGTAAACTCCGTAAGCAAGATACCCGCTTTTACTAAATTTAAGCGCTTTTATTGAATCTAGCCGCTTTAACTTAATCTAGCTTAAAGCAGGATGAATATACCCGCTAAACATGCACTCATTAGGTTGGCGAGTGTACCCGCAGCAACGGCTTTCAAGCCTAAGTTTGCTACTTCAGCACGACGCTCTGGTGCCATAACACCAATCGAACCTAATTGAATCGCAATAGAGCCAATGTTAGCAAAGCCACATAGAGCAAAAGTCACGATTACTTGGCTGTGTTCAGATAGCAGCGCTTTGTTCTCAACGAAGTCGATGAAAGCAACGAACTCGTTCATTACGATCTTCTGACCAATGTAAGAACCCGCCATTAATACTTCATCACTCGGGATGCCAATCAGCCATGCTAATGGTGAGAACAGGTAACCGAAGATAGCTTGTAGCGTAATGCCCGCAAAACCGAACGTTTCACCTAAGCTTTCAAGGCCCGTGTTGACCATTGCAATCACACTCACGAATGCAATCAACATAGTACCAACGGCTACTGCCACCTTCATACCGTTCATCGCGCCGCTTGCCAATGCATCAATCACGTTGCTTTGGTCAGCTTTATCTAGCTCAATGTGCTCGTAGTCACTTGGCGTGCTGCGCTCAGGAACAATGATCTTCGCCATCAATAAACTACCAGGAGCCGCCATGAAGCTTGCTGCGATAAGGTATTTAAGCTCAACACCTAATCCTGCATAGCCACCCAGCACACTACCCGCAACAGACGCCATACCACCAGCCATGACAGCAAACAGTTCAGAACGAGTCATAGATTTTAAAAACGGACGAATAAGAAGAGGAGACTCACCCTGAGAAAGGAAAATGTTGCCCGTAGCGACCAAGGATTCGGCTTTACTGGTACCCAGCAGTTTTTGCACCGCTCCACCAAGAACTTGAATCACTTTTTGCATGATGCCTAAGTAATAAAGTGCCGAGATCAAAGCGCTAAAGAAGATGATAATAGGAAGAACGCGAATCGCGAAAATGAAGCCATCAGTAGCAAGGTCACCAAAAAGGAAAGCGATACCAGCGTCCGCAAAACCAAGCAGGCTTGAAACACCATTGCTCATGCTCGTTAGTGCTAATTGTCCCCATGGGAAATACAACACTAAGGCTGCAAAACCAATTTGAAGTAACAATGCACGAGACACGGTTTTCCAGTTAATAGAAGAGCGACTCTCAGATAGCAGACATGCGCAAGCAATCAGTGCAATAACACCGACAAGACCAAATAGAATATTCATAATGTGTCCTAGTAATCCTTAAAGAGTAAACATGAGCCAAATAAATGACATCAAAGGAATAGGACAAAGAACCGCAAGCAAAACGCTACGCGATGAAGGAGCTAACAAGGTTAGCGAGTGTGACAACGAGTTGTTCATGTAAAAATTCACCTTATACAAGCAGTGGAACGTAGCTGGTCCGGTCCGTGGGGTCATTCACATATCCATGTGACGGCTTGTATTGGCTAAGCACCGGCTTAAAACCGGAAAAGAAGTATAAACAGTTAAGTGAGACTTTCATCACATTTCTTGACGCAAACGATCGCGCGGTCAAGGATTAAACAAAACGCAGTGTTTATCATCATTTACGTGCTTTAAAAGCTGTAAACAATCTGTATGAGATTGATTTTGGAATGTTAAATCTTTAAGAGTAATCGAGTAATCACTCGGTTAATTCTGTGTCATTCTTTAAGCTTTTCTGTGCTCTACCTCATTTCCGCACACTTCAATATTCATCTTGAGTTTAGATACGTATATACTTTGTTTGATCTCACAAAATAATTATCTATAAAATTCCAATAGAGCTGATTAGATATAACGGCCTTCGAGACTAAGAGAGGAAACACGTGAAGAAAATGGACGCTCCACACGACATGACGAACGGAGCTAAATTCAAAACAAATAGACATGGCTATGTGACAGTAGTTGAATATTATAATACCTATACTGTTATTGTCGCGTTTGAAAACACCGGAAATATCCGCGCTATCAGTGCGGCGAAATTACGTACAGGTCAACTTACCGATCGTTCTGTTGCGCCTGAATCAATTATGATTGGTGAAAAAGTTGAATCCGTTAAACATGGTATTCTTACTATCACTCAAGTTGAATCTGAAAACATTGTCGTTCTCACTAATGCTAATAACGAAGAAATTAGAATGTTATTACCCGCGGTGCAAAGAATGAAAGACAAGGTAGAAGAAATCGTCAGTGAAAAAACCGAGACGCCAAAACCAACCTCTCTGAGTCAATTAACCAAAAGAAATAAAAAGACCAAAGACGTTAATAATATGCTTAAGAAAATGCTTACTGACTATGGTCGATACGATTAGTGCATTAATTCCGCTATAAACTCCACAATATTCACATTCCGATAGACAAATAAAATAAGCCCTGCCTTTCTCAATAAAATACGTTGCATATTCGAGTGAAAAGTTAAATTTGATCAAAGTCTCACTCTGGATCTTTCCCATAAATTAACGAGATCTGCATCACAATCTCATTTTGACTTTGTGATGCAGATCTTATTGAAATCTCAATATTTCCATTACTATGCTCTCACACAATAAGAGAACGAAGTTTCTCAACCCTTAAAATCCAATTGAGACAAATATTATGAAAAAGATTCTTGTAGTTTGCGGTAACGGCCTTGGTACTTCACTTATGATGGAAATGGCAGTAAAAGAAGTGGCTAAAAAAATCGGTTTCGAAGCAGAAGTTGATCACGAAGATCTATCATCTGCAGCCTCAAGCAATGCTGATATTTGGGTAGCAGCAACAGACGTTGCAAACCAACTAAAAGAAGGCGGAAAAGAGAACATCATCAGCCTTAAAAATATTTTTGACAAAGCATCAATCGAAGAACAACTAAAAACTTTCATGTAAGGTTAAAATTATGCAAAACTTTTTCGAGTTCATGCTCGGCTTATTAAAAGAGCCGGCGATCATGGTAGGTTTAATAGCTTTCATTGGTCTTGTTGCACAGAAAGCAGATATTTCCACCATTCTAAAAGGCACAATTAAAACCGTAATGGGTTTCCTAATTTTAGGTTTTGGTGCTGGTGCTCTTGTTGGCGCTCTAAATAACTTCTCAGTTGTATTTACAGAAGCATTCGGTGTACATGGTGTTATTCCAAATAACGAAGCTATTGTGGCATTATCACAAGAAGCATTCGGTTATGAAATGGCTCTAATCATGTTCTTTGCATTCGTTGTGAATATTTTATTGGCTCGTTTAACGCCTTTAAAATATATTTTCTTAACGGGTCACCACACCATGTTTATGTCGATGCTAGTGGCAGTAATTCTGTCTTCAGCAGGCATCGAAGGAACTGTTTTAGTGGCTATTGGTGCCATTCTTGTCGGCACCCTGATGGTTGTGATGCCAGCATTGGGCCAGAAGTACACTGAAAAAGTAATGGGTACAGACCAACTGGCTATCGGTCACTTCTCTACGCTTTCTTACATCGTGTCTGGCTTCATTGGCAGTAAGTTCGGTGACACTTCAAAAACAACAGAAGACATCCAAGTACCAAAAAGCCTGATGTTCTTGCGTGATACGCCGGTTGCAGTAGCGACAACAATGGCTATCTTCTTCATGCTTGCGTCTATTATCGCTGGCGGTGAGTTTGTAGAAACAGTATCAAGCGGTCAAAACTGGGTTGTCTTCACCTTCATGCAATCTCTAATCTTTGCGGGTGGTGTTTACATCGTACTGCAAGGTGTGAAGATGCTGATTGCTGAAATCGTACCTGCATTCAAAGGTATTTCGGACAAACTGGTACCGGGTGCGAAACCTGCTCTTGATTGCCCTATGGTATTCCCAGTAGCGCCAAACGCAGTACTTATCGGCTTCCTATGTTCTTTCGGTGCTGGTCTACTCGCAATGGCTGTACAAGGCGCACTTGGTTGGACAATCATTGTAGCGGGCGTTGTTCCTCACTTCTTCGTTGGTGGCGCGGCTGGTGTTTACGGTAACGCAACAGGCGGTTTACGCGGTGCAATCCTAGGTTCATTTACGCAAGGTCTGTGTATCTCTTTCCTACCAATGCTGTTACTTCCAGTACTGGGTGGCCTTGGTCTTGAAGCAACAACGTTTGCTGACTTCGACTTCGGTGTGGTTGGTCTGATTCTAGGGTGGATTGTTTCATGAGCCTGTTTGATTTAGTTGGTAACCAAGGCGTTATCATCAACTCTGAAGAGAACCTAACGGTTGATGCGGCGATTGATGTGACATGTTCAACACTGCTAGCGAGCAACAAAATCGAAGCTAGCTATGTTGAAGCTATCAAGCAAAAGCACAAGGACATCGGCGCGTACTATGTTCTAGCACCAAAGATAGCCATGCCTCATGCTCGTCCTGAAGATGGCGTTAACGAAGCATCACTGCAGGTGACGGTATTCAAGAAAGGTGTTGATTTAGAGTCGGAAGACAACGGTGACGTTTATCTTTCAATTACTCTGGCGGCCATGGATTCAGATAGCCATATCCATACTATTATGGCGCTGTCTGAACTGTTCCAAAATGATGATGACATTGATGCCATTATCGCAGCGGAAACAGAGCAAGAGATCATCGAGATCTTAAAGCTATACTAGCTTCAATTTTTAGGTATTAACCTTTAGTTCCTACTGATGTTTATCTCCTGAAAGCCCCCATTAAAAAAGCGATAGCCGAGGCTATCGCTTTTCTGTTTCTGGTGCTTAGTCATTTCTCATCGGGAGTAAGTTAAGACACCTCTCCCCCAAAAGACTCGTTCGTACTAAAACGCGAACATTCTTTTATCGGTCGATAATTCAAAGCAGTACTGTGCGTGTTTTTCAAGACATTCAAACACTTCTCGGTCTAACTTATAGTTTTCAACATGGTCTCTCAAAATAGCCATCGTCTGTTTTAACGTCATACCACCACGATAAGGACGTGACTGAGATAGTGCTTGGAACACATCAACTACTGCGACGATCCGACTCGGTTGGTCTAACTCTTCCGCCGTTTTGCCCATAGGGTAGCCTGAGCCATCTAACCTTTCATGATGGTTGGATGCCCACTGGCAAACCTGAGGAGAACTAAACAACTCTTGCAGTGCAAATCGAGTATCCGTTGCATGACGCTTAATACAACAATACTCCTCTTCGGTAAGCAAATCCGGCTTATGAAGAATGTCATTAGGTGTTTGCAGCTTGCCGATGTCATGAACTAGCCCAGCTAAATAGAGTTTGCGCTGAGTTGTGTATGAGTACCCCAACTGCTTAGCGAGATATTCAGAGAGTTGCCCAACCTTCAAAGAGTGCTTAAAGGTAAATGAACTCTTGGTATCAACCACGTTGGCAATGAATTCCGCAAAAGCCACGGTCTCATCGAGCGACATTTGTTGAGAGAAGAACGGCACAGGTTCGAAGTTGTCCCGCATGTTCTCAATGTAAGGAATCTCCATCGAGAACCAAAAATCATCCAGATCGACAAGCTCACACATATGTTGCACAAGGTTGGTTTCGAACATCTCGTCCGCTTGTTCAGTCAAACGTTCAATAATGCTCGCTTTGCCATCCGGAGTCAGGTTTCCATACCGATCTGAAGAAGTGATGCCGTAAAGGTAGTCCACCCGATCCGCGAGCATGACAATCGCAGCCAACTCCTTCTCTAACTCACTGATCGGCATCGCCTTAAGTTCTACCCAAGGGGTATGATGGTAAAGCACCGGCTTAGCGAATATAGAGAGAACTGGGCATTCTTTTAGGATTTGATAGCCCTTTTGACAATGGTGATAGCTCGCATCAGGAACAAACCCAGAAGTCAGGCTGAGCTGCTCATCAATTTGCGATACGCCACAGTCGTGAATCAACCCCAATGAGAACGCTAGTTGCGCCTGCTCTTCTTCCCACCCGACACTCAGAGCACATCGATACGCGATGTAACCTACCCTTTGTCCATGATTTTTGCTTTCAAAACCGACGTTATCAAGCGCCTTCGCAATACCAAATAGAGCCTTTCTAAGGTCTACGGTTACATTCTGGCAATGTTGAATCATTATTTAAGCCTAGCATTTTTATAGTTTTTATATATTTAGGCTGCCAATACTAATGCATAGCTAATGATTATATACACAACTATTGTAAGGTTTAACGAGTTTCGTGATAGAACTAACGTATCACGTAATATTCGTGCTACAAGTTGTTGCATATTGTTTATTATGCGACATTATATCCTGCTGTTAATCGTACATTTTCAAACCAACCGAGGACTTAAACACGTATGTTCGAAACTGTTATAGACGAAGAGCTCTCCATCGCATTGGTCGAAGAAAGCTTCGCTACCCATTACGCTGATTATTCACAAAGCCAAAATGAGTACCTTAGCCAGTGGCTAGCATGGCCACCGCACTGTAAAACAGAGCAAGACTTTAGGATTTTTATCCAGCGTTCATTACACGATTATGCTGAAGGGAAGAGCATGACATGCGCCATCGTGTATCAAGGGAAGATCGTCGGTAACTGCAGTTTCAATACCATCGACCACAATACCAAGAAGGTAACGATTGGCTATTGGGTGTCACAGACTCAACAGGGTAAAGGCATTGTCACTCGTGTGGTTCAGAAACTGATTGATATTGCTTTCAATGAGTTAGATATGGAAAAGATTGAAATATCAGCCGCCACTGAGAACATGAACAGCCGTAAAGTTTGTGAGCGCTTACATTTCACATTGGAAGGCATCATCACTTGTAACGAGAACTTGAATGGTCGCATCATCGACCACGCTATTTATGGCCTGCATCGTTCAAAGCGATAAGCAGTAGCTATGTGAAAGTTCAGGAGATTAGTTAGCAAGTTCACGATAAACACACGTAGATTAAAAACAACAAAGCTACGGCATTCGACCGTGGCTTTGTTGTTCTACGAACCTAGAACTTAGAACTTAGAACTTAGAACTTAGAACTTAAGTAGATCTTAAAGCACCCAGTTATGCGACCTTAGGAATCACGATACTAAATTTAGCGCCACCGTGATTGCTGTCATCTATCTTGATATCCCAAGCTAGCTTCTTAGCGGCCGAAATGGCAATCGCAAGCCCTAACCCCGAGCCTCCCGTGGCCGACGTTCTGCTTGAGTCTAGGCGAGAAAACGGCAGAAAGACTTCATCCCGTCTATCTTCTGGAATCCCAGAGCCATTGTCTTCAATAACCACCAACCAACTCTCGGAGTTTTCGTCCAGAGTCATCCAAATTTTATCTTGCGTGTAGTTACCCGCGTTCTTGAGAATATTATCGAACACCAAACGAGCCATCATACAATCGCACTTAATATCGAAATCTCGCGTTATCTTAGATTCAAAGCTGATGTTGTCTAATTCCGAATAACGAATCCTATCCAAGCAATACTCCGCAAGATCCGCTCTCACCTTCACCAGCTCAAAGAAAGAGTTATCCATCACGTTCAACTTCGACAGCATGATAATCTCCGAGGTCAGCTCGTTGATGTCTTCAATATAACCATCAATGTCATCAAACAACGCTTGATGATGACTTGGTGCGCCTCTCCTTAAGAGATCCGTCGCTAACTGAATGCGACTCAACGGCGTACGAACTTCATGTGGGATCGCTTGGGCAAAGATATGACTTTGCTTAACTTTGCTTTCGATCTCTTCAGCCATGACGTTAAAGCTACTCGCAAGATCAGACACTGGATGTATCTCATCCATACTCGAACGGGTACTCAATTTACCTCGACCAAACTGCTTCTGCTTCTCAACCAGTAACTCGATTCGTTCTTGAAAACGTCTCACAGGTAAGTAAACACTTGCTCCAATTGCCACAATAACCGCCAGCAATAGCCCTAATAGAAAATGCCTTTCAGAATCCTCATACCATTCAATATCAGGAGAGAAAAAGTCACCTACCTCGCTGAATGCGAAGCTAAATTTAGAGTTGGGTAATTGAAATACAGCCGAATAGAGATTGTTCTCGCTGAGGTAAATCGGCACCCCATTCAAGGTGGTGTATAACTCGCATTTTTGACAAGGAGCCTCCCCCGACCAGTTTTCTAACAGGCGTAAATTGAAGATATAAAATTGTTGGTAGCCTGTTTTATCGAGTTCTTGATATAGCGAGTTCACTTGATTGTGCTGACGGATATATTGTTCAACAAAGTAAGAACCATCGTTAAGAAACGTTTCTATCTCGGTTCTTCGCATGTGCCCTTCACCAAGGTTCAAGAACAAGAAGATCGTCGCCGACATCCCAGTCACAATACCAAGGTATAAACGGGCGAACATAGAAACCGAACGTAACTTAGTAACAATAAACTTACGCAACCAGCATGTACCCCTTGTTACGAACCGTGCGGATCAACTGTTTGTCTTTTGCGTGCATACGCAGCTTACGACGCAATCCTGAAACTCGCATATCAATCGAGCGGTCATTAAACGCGTAGTCAATCCCTCTAAACAACTGACAGCACTGATCTCGAGTCACAACCTGACAGATGTTATTGACCAGAAGGTTTAGGATTTCAAATTCAGCAGAGGTCAGCTTGAGGTTTTGCCCATATAACGTGGCACTTTGCGCCGTATTATTAATGACAATATCACACTGTTTTTCAGTACCAGTATCCGTTATACCAACCACAGGTGACGCTCTGCGCAGCAAAGCCTCAATGCGAGCTAACAGCGCGTGGCCGCGAATAGGCTTTGTGACGTAGTCGTCTGCACCAAATTTAAATAAGCTAACTTCGCTCATCTCATCTGCTGAAGCGGTAAGCACCAAGATGATTCCGTTGTAGAACTCACGAGCCTGGCGGCAAATTTGAGCACCACTCAAGCCGGGTAGCATCAGATCTAACAGAACAAGATCAGGTTCAGTATTACGAATCGCTTCAAGCGCTAAATTCCCATCATGAACAACGCTGACATTGTAACCTTCCGCCTCAAGATAAAGCGTCGTTAAACGAGCGATCTCTTGGTCATCTTCGACAATGAGCACTTTGGTTTTCGACATTCCTATCACCAGTATTTATTAAAAGCGAGGGCAGTATATATACTGGTCATATATCATCAATGTTGTTATTAGAGCCTTAACTTTACCGTACGCAAATCATTGTAATCACTTTTGTACATACACGTTTACAAAATACGTCGCTCAGCAACCAGTGCGCCTGAGTTTATGAAGATTCTAGTAAACAAGGATAATCACGTTGGCGGTTCTACATGCTCATTCAATGCTTACATTTGCTTTATTTTCTTACGCGCACTTACATTTAAGGCGTTTACAAATTCCAATCAAATCAACTACCCACATACCCAGTACATATCAGTTAATAGCACTAAAAATGAATAGATTAGTGGCCTAAAAAACCGCTCAAATGAACTTACAATCAAAAGAAATCGATTACCTTATTAGTTCACCAGTGTTTTCCATTGTTAAGCACACGACAACGCCTGTTAAGCGATCGGCTCTTCACGTACCATTCACCCAGCTAATAAATTGAATCCATATAAGCATTAATCACGTCTTCACTGGGTTCTCTTTAAGATGAATAAATCGCTTTCACTGCTGCTAACCACCACAGCTTTGATTTCAAAATCGTCTTCTACTGACGGTTAAAAACCAGAATCCAATTTGATAAGCGGCCTACTGAATGCGTGAGTTCGGTTGGCATCGTTCGCCCAAAATATCCGTTTGCCGAGTTTAATATGATGACAAGTTATCAACCTTTCGAGTATCTCCAGTGTCCTATTTGGATATATGACATTGATAACAAGAGAATAACTTGGGCAAACAGCAGCGCTCTCCCTCTCTGGGAATCTGAATCTCTGTTTGAGCTGACATCACGTGACCTTAGTGTCGAAATGTCAAAGGCGATAGAAGCTACACTTGAAGAGTACCAAAGACAGTTTCAGCGAAACCAAAGCATCAAAACATGGTGGAACTTCACGCCCAAGTACATTGCTAAGCGGGCACTGTGTTTGTTCTCTGGGATCCCATTGCCAGACGGTCGAACCGGTATGTTGGTGCAAGTCATCGCAGAAGAAGGTAGCCTAAAGCACGACCTCGCTTGTTCTGATGGCTCTAACCTATCCCTTCTGTTTGATAGATCGGGAGCGGTAGTGAGTGCTAACTCTGCATTTTCCCAAAACTATGGTTCGCCGTTTACCACCCTATCCGATTTCGTTTCAAGTGAAGAAATAGCCGCCCAATGGTTGTTTTCAGCACGCAAAGGCCAAGAGATTTTGGAAGAAGTCAGCTGCCATATTGGTGATAAAGCTCATCACTTTGATGTGCAGGGAAAATGGCTATTTGATAAAAGTGAGCTGTTGTTAAACCTGACTTGCACAACCAAACAGAAAGAGAAGCTGATAAAGGCCAGATACAACGCGGAACACGACTGCCTAACTGAGCTTTACAATCGCCGTGGCATCACCAACCTTCTAGAAACCAGCATCGCCTATCGCTCACCTTTTGAATTGATGTTCGTTGACCTTGATGGTTTCAAACTGGTGAATGACACTTATGGCCACAGTGTCGGTGACCAACTGCTCAAACAAGTGGGTGAACGCCTGAAACAGCTCGTTGATGAAACCTGCATGATCGGCCGATTTGGTGGCGACGAATTCATTGTGATTGCCCACACCTGCCGCAACCACAACATCCCGCTGCTATGTTCGCGTATTATTGATGCACTGAATAGAAGCTTCCATATCCGTGGCATTGGCACGCTTTCTGTTGGATGTAGTATTGGTACGGCGCATTTTCCTGATAACGCCGTGGACCAAGAGTCATTACTTAAGCAAGCGGGTATGGCAATGCACATTGCTAAAGCCAATGGTCGAAACCGCTTCCAGACTTTCACGCCAAATTTAGCGCAGATCCTTCATAGGAAAGTAGAAATCCGCCATCGATTGACTCAAGCCTTGGAAAACGACGACCTTAATCTGCATTATCAGCCGATCATGAACATCAACCAGAGCAAGGTGAAAGGGTTCGAAGCGCTACTTCGATGGTCAGACAAAGAGCTCGGTAACATTGGCCCGGATGAATTCATCACTCTGGCGGAAGAAACAGGTCAAATCGTCCCACTAGGAAAGTGGGTGCTCAATTCAGCCCTTAAACAGCTATCGATATGGCATCGAGAGTTTGATAGTGAACTGATGATGAGCATTAATATCTCGAGTATTCAAATGCACGCGACCTTTGCTGAACAACTGTCGGCCATGCTTAACTTCTACAATATCCACCCTCAAAGCATCGCCCTTGAAATCACCGAATCTTCAATGATTTTCAAGCACGGTGAAGTTAGGCAGGCGCTGAACGATATATCCAAACTGGGTGTTGAGCTTCATCTTGACGATTTCGGCACTGGTTATTCCTCTCTATCCATGTTGCACGACCTACCAATTAGCACGGTTAAACTCGATAAAAGCTTTGTCCACGGTTCGCACAAAGGAAGTAAAGCGATTGTCCAAGCGACCCATGCTATCTGTGACAAATTGGGGTTAAAGGTAGTGGCTGAAGGCGTCGAAACCGAAACCCAAAAAGACTTCTTAATCGACTGTGGATACCAGTATCTTCAAGGATTTTTTTTCAGTAAGCCGATTCCCTCTAATGAAGTCGAAATTCAATTTTTGTCCGCTTGATAAATCGGTAACTAAAAATTTATTTATCAATAAGTTAGGATGTCGATTATTTAGTAAGCAAGGTGGCGTTTTCTTTGTTAACGCTTACGTAGGCTTACATTGCACCAATCAAGAGAAAGCCAATCTTAACCCATTGTTTATTAACAACTTAAATATAAATAACAGTTCATATAGAGGTATGCGCTTATACCTACTCATTGTAATGACTTTGGTATTTCGATTACTCTCCAAAAGTACCGTACTCAGATTCAATAATTGGTAAATATGAGCAGACAAAACGGCTTCACTCTCTTAGAACTTATCGTCGCTTTATTAATCTTAGCGGTGGTTTCTGCCGCGGCCATGGTCAAGTTTTTAGACATCCAAGGAAGTGCTCGAGCGAGTAAAATACACGACGTGGCCGGCAACCTACGCACAGGCATCGATATGATCTACGCTAAATCTGCAATCGGTGGTGTCGAAGGGCAATGTAACTACGTTGAGAAAACCGAGGTTGAAACCTATTACGTTTGTCATGGTTACCCAATCGCTTATGTCGATTCCTTAAGGCGCTTACTTAACATTGATGAAACTGAACTTCACGTCATCAACAAGGAAGTCATACCTGACAGCAATGCAGAGCGAGTCGCCGCTATCTCTTTTGACACTGATAACTACACCTATTTACCTGAAGGTGATTTTTGTCAGGTGCTGTATCAGCCAGAAAAAGAACCACAAATCGTCGTCCTTGATGGCGCATGTTAATCGACATTCACCGCTTGCCACCTACACATAAAACCGTACTTTCGTCTTCAGGTTCGAGTTAGTTTTATTCACTTTATGTCAGTTCTTGTTTAGCTCATTCTTGATTGTGTCGTGACTCATATTTGAGCCTCGTTATTTCGTACACTTTTTCCATCCTTACAAAATGAGAAAGAGAATCATGAACAAGAACACCTTCGTTTTACCAGCTATCGTCATTTCAACGGTATGTATGTCACTGTCTGTATTTGCAAATAGCCGTGACAACTCTATCGAAGCTGGTGTGACTTTCATCGGAAATCAAGAACTGGCAAGCTTCGGCTACAGTAAAGAGTTATCGAACAACATCGTTGTCGGTGGCGGTTTCTCGTTAGGTACGGAAGCGGTAGATTTAAATGAGCCAAACTCACAAGACGCATGGGGCCTATACTCCAACATCGGTTATAAGTTTGAAATCGCCGAGTTCGATATCATCCCTAAGATCGGTATCAACTACCTGAATGCGGATGTGGAGTTTGACAATGCTTCATATAACGACCTCAATATCGATAACGTCTATGGCTCAATAGGCACAACGGTAAACTGGCGCATGATAGGCCTAACGGTGGATTACGGTAAGATCAATGATTCAGCTATGGTGCCGGATGGTTCAAATGGCACAAAACCATTTGAAGAAGATGTAGTGCGTGTTACCGCAAGCTTCAATTTTTAGCTTTAGCTTTCAATTGCTAAAACCTTAGCTTTCTATTTCTTACCAAAAGAAAGCTGTAGAAAGAGAAAGTATCGAGAGCTCCTATTAGTCAACCTAATTAGGGGCTTTTTTTAACCCTGTACATAAAGCGAGATCGATTCACTTAGAACTATGTTTGATTGTGCATGTAAATTAATCAAAAGCCACTTTTGCTTTCTGGTTATAACTCATTCAAAAAGAATGTTTATTGAATCAAATTGTTAATATAGTAAGATTTCACCAGTGACATGGGCATTATGCGAACTCCACTCATATCAAATTGAAATATCCTTCAACAAAATAGAGCACAAACACTAACCAAAAACAGCTTAATCATGGAATCAACATCACAGTTTAACCGACCTAACGCTTTGCGTTTCACCCTTCTTAGTTAAAATAAACAAACAAGATTTTAATATCATTACATTAATTGATAAACCCTATTCATAAACCCCGACAAAACCACTATTGATATTACCATCAATTAAGGATTGCGTTAAATAAAGAAATATAACCCCTTAATTAAATGATATTAATATTACCTATTTCTTTGTAATTAAGTTTTATCCTGAAAAAATCTGATAAATCAGACCCATCAATAACCACCACAAATACCATGCGCAACTACATTAGCAGTCACTAAAGTTATGGTTAAAACTGCTGATATAGAGGCTTACAAATGGATAAATACCAAAACAAATGGATAAATCCTCCTTGTCTCTTGTAAAACATCGGCTTTCATTTATAAATTCAAGTTTTGGGTGAACATCTCTATAACCTTTCATTACAGCCCGAATTCTGCGATTAGTATCAACATCTTAAGAGGAATTGGTGACATTTTAGTTATGTTATTTAGAACGGACTCTTGGGTTGAATGACAATCCCAGCCATCACATATCAATCACACAAATATAATAACTATCGCTTAGGAGTTGAGCCATGCACTGTTCTTTCAACATAAATAACAATAATGAGAGCTTGCAACTAATTTATAATGAAGAAAAGATATATATCAAAAGGGACAGTAATAAAATATCAGAAGAAACCCTTAATAGTAAAGAGAGTTTTGTTCTAAAATTTTTATTAGAACATTCATCAATATCAAACCCTCAATCGGCTAGAGATGTTGAGGAGTCATTTAAATTACATTTTGATGAGGAGTTCAGTTTGTATGCATTAAAAAACATTATCGCGTCGATAAGAAAGAAATATCGTAACCTATGTAAAAAGGCCAACGTAAATAATAAAAATGAACTGATATCGAATCTCTATAAAGTCGGTTACTTCATCGACCTTGATAAAAGCTCTATCAATCGAATTGCACCGAAGTACAACATCAACCAATTCAAACCTAGCCACAAAGACGTGTTAAAGCTGATGTTCAAAGCTTACCAAAAAGAGTTGATAAGAGCCTTGATACTTGTGTTCACTGTTTCGTCAATTATCTTATTCGTTGTCTACTTTTTCCAAATCCTTTATACGACGAAAATCGCCGATGAATACAGCCAAAACACCAAAGAAATTGCTGAAGAAGTCATGAGTTACGGCTGCAACAACGAAGGCACAGTGCATGCGTTAAGGCACTCACTCAATCTGGATTCTGTAGTGATGACGACGCCTTTAGGTTCATGTTATGTATCCAAAACCCGGTCGAAGATGGTAGAACTCGATCAGATTGATGGCTTTTACGATAGTGCTGATTTTGCTTACTCACGATTCACCGACCCTGATCATGACATTGACCTTACTGTGCGGATCTCCAAAGGTTCAATTGAAGCTCGGTACCGAAATTCGTTACTGCCTTTGTTAGTTGACTCTGTCTCTATCCAAAAGAACGGTTATTACATTCTAAACCTTGGGGAAAATAGTACATCTATCTATCAAGCCCCACTCCCAAGCGCTGCATCCATCACCTTCTACAGCAACGACATTGTCGCGTTGTGGGTTACGTTGGCAATGCTATTAGCCACTCTGCTCTATCACTCTTATATTTTAGGTTTTGTGGTCTATATACTTCGCTGGAAAAACATATCTTTTGAAGAAGAGCCCATCATCAATACAGAAGATAATAGCGTCCTTTATTACGAGCTGTTATCTAGAGTTCGAAATGTCGGTGTGTTGGACTTTATCAACACCATGAGACGCATCAACCTACTGACTTTCCATACTATTTTACTGATTGAAACCGTCAAGAATGCTAAGGCCAATAACAGCCACGAGATCTATGGCGTGAATGTTTGCCCAAGCGCATTGGTGGGAACGAATTTCGAGAAAATTAGGCATCACTTAGCCGCAATGGAAGCCAATGAGTTTGTAGTAGAGATAACCGAATACTCAAATATCGGTTATGGATGTGAAGTGATCGATAACATCAGAGACATTAAAAAGCTGGGGATTACTATCGCGCTGGATGACTTTGGAACAGGAAACAATAACATCGAGATCATCAGTATCATTTCCCCGACGTATCTCAAATTGGATCGTTGTTTTGTCAAAGACATCGAGTCAGGGGAGCATCACCAAGCCGTGCTGCTCAACATCTCTGAAATTGGTCGCTTGTCCAATATTACAATGATTTACGAGGGTGTAGAAACTCGCAGGCAACAATATATCTTGTGCCAGCTAGGCTACAACCTGCATCAAGGTTACTTGTACAGCCGACCTCAAAGTACGACGAGCTGATCACTTTAATTGCTTAAATACTTAGTTAATTACTTAATATCAAAGCACCTGTGAACTCTAGACATCAATCGGATTAAGAGTTGTTACACGCAAGATTTTTAGAGTGCACAGAAAAATAAGAATCAACTAACCCTTGAGCGGAGAGCGGCTTATCAAAGTAGTACCCTTGTAATAAATCACAATGGTATTGCTGCAACTTCGCCATCTGCTCTGGGGTTTCAACCCCTTCAGCGACGACTTTCATTTGGCATGATGCGCCAATATCAATAATCGCTTTAACTAAGGTTTCGCTGTGTTGACTGGAGTTGAGTTTGCCAATGAAAGAGCGATCGATCTTGATCTCGGTGATCGGC
Source organism: Vibrio lentus (assembly GCF_002875945.1). Lineage (GTDB taxonomy): Bacteria > Pseudomonadota > Gammaproteobacteria > Enterobacterales > Vibrionaceae > Vibrio > Vibrio apostichopi. Next base: position 63,427 of record NZ_MCZK01000036.1, on the reverse strand, counting down.
AACGTATTGAGGTAATTCAGTGATGAAAAGCCCGTACCAAAATCATCGAGCGAGATGCCAAACCCATACTCACGAAGCTTTCTCAGTATTGGCTCAACAATATGTAGGTCTTTGATGAGGATGTTTTCTGTCAGTTCTAGAGTCACTCGGCAAGGGTCGATGCCCACTGCCTCTACGAGACCAATCACCTTGTCATCGAAGCCAAGTTCAAAGACTTGTTTAGGTGACACGTTCACGGAAACACATACCGCTTCAGGTCCGTTTGGCATTAAGCTCAAAGTGTCTTCACATGCTTTTTTTAACACAAACTCACCAATCTCGTGAATCTTACCGACTCGTTCTGCTGCCGGAATGAAATCCAGCGGAGACACAAAACCTAGTACACTATTGTGCCAACGACACAGTGCCTCAACACCTTTTAGCTGCTCGGTATGCGAGTCCACTTGAGGTTGATAAAGCACACTGAACTCGCCCTTATCTAAAGCTGTTTCTAACTGTTCTTCAATCGAAAAGTCATACTTCACTTTCTGATTGATCACATCGTCATAGAAAACCGCATCGCCTTTATTCTGCTCCTTCGCCTTGTACAGCACAATATCGGCCTTAGTCAGCAGCTCTTCCACCTCTGTTCCATCATAAGGATACATAGACACACCCGCTGAGCATTGCGTAGAAACAGGAGAACCATGCAGATCAAACAAAGGTTCAAAGACATCTTGGATTTGTTGAACTTTCTTTTCCGCTTCCACAAGGTCGTGAATACCCGGCAGACAGAAGACAAATTCATCACCTCCGAAGCGTGACACGATATCGTTAGGCTCCAAGATACGCTCGAAGCGCTGACCTATCTGTTTCAGCAGTTCATCTCCGCTCGCGTGACCATATTGGTCATTGATGCGTTTGAAGTTATCTAAATCCACAAACACTAATGCCACCAACTTGCCTTCGAGCTTTGAATGCGCGATAGCTCGGCTGACTTGCAGTTCGAGTTCTGAGCGATTTGGGAGAGCGGTTAAAGAGTCGTGTCTTGCCATATGTTGAAGACGGCGACGGCTATTTTGGATTCGATTGAAGTCATCGGAAATTCTCTGTTCCATTTGAGCAAAGCGCATCGATATCCTTCGACCAACCAAAGCGCTGATAAAAATGCATACTAGGGTAACCAGCACACTCATGACTAAGACGAGCCCGAATTCATTGCGAGACTCGGCTAATAACTGATCCTTTCGCTTCTCTATCGAGGCATTGACGTTATTCAGGTAAATCCCCGTGCCAACAATCCAGTCCCAATCACCGACATTTTGTACGTAGCTGCTCTTTGGGCCCATCGCGCCCTGTTTATCTTCCGCCATGTAGTCGACAAACCCGCCCGTCTCAGCTTGAGCCAGAACATCTTGTTTGAAGTCATCTCCAATCAGGTCATACACATTAAGTTCTTGCCCTGCATAAATCTGGTTCGCATGAAGCAAGCTGTTGCCGTTCTTCTCAAAAACAAATAAATATCCATTATCACCAATCGTCACCGTCGACAAGATCTCAAGGATTCGTAGGTAACTCGTGCGCTTAACATCTTCAATCGAAACACCTGTACCGAAATACCAATCAAACGGCTCAAACCGGCGGATATAGCTGAGTTTTTCAAAGTGGTCGCTACCGAGATGAGGCTTTTCGAAATCCTGCCCATCAAACCCCGGACGAGGCGCAAAATAGCGAGAGTAAGCTCCATTGCTCGCTTTCAGAAGGTCGATTTGCTCTTTAATGACAGGCACGCCTCGAATGTCGGTCTCTTCCAACTGGTTTGTGTTTTCAAGATCAGGAAAAAGCGGATGGACTAACACATTACCTTGCATGTCATAAGCATAGATATACCCCTTCTCCTTGGCATAGCTCAGCTTTCTAATCTCATTAAGAATGAGTAACTTGAGTTCTTCTTGCGGCAGGTGTTGATTGGAGGAGTAAATATTTCGAGCAGCGGTATAGGCTCTATCTAAGCGACGGGTGATTGTCTTTTTTGTCTCAGATTCGATAAGGCGCTGAGTATGAGTGATTTGCTGAGACACCTGCAACACTTGTGTCTCAATCGATTCTTTTTGCGCTGCAATGTAATCCGTTCTGATGAGATTAACCAATGCCTTAACCTTGTGGTCTACGCTCGTGAACATCGCCACATTCAATATGATCGCAGAAAAGATGATGATGGTTATTGGCAAATACTTGGTAAACCAAACCAGTTTTTTGTCATTAATGTGCAACATACGAATTCAACACCACAATACGGAGTACTATATAATGACATTGTTTTTACTGAACATCCAACTATAAAAATATCCTATCTATTTCTATAAAACCCTTGCCAATTCGAATAAAAAGGTTAGTGTTATACACATGTATATCACCATACAGTTTTAATTATGACCGAATGGAAAGACGACCAACCGATCTTCAGGCAGCTTGCTGCGAAGATCAGTGACCAAATTCTTCAAGGTGTTTGGTTAGAGCAACAAGCATTGCCCTCTGTGCGTGCGGTTGCCGCCGATCTCAAGATCAACCACCTGACGGTCATGAAAAGCTATCAGTTACTGGTTGATGAAGGCCTAGTCGAGAAAAAACGCGGCCAAGGCATGTATGTGGCGGAAGGTGCACTTCAAAAGTTGAAAGAATCGGCACACCAAACTTTCATTAACACACAGATCCCAGCCATCGCTGAGACGCTAGGCATCATTGATATGAGTGTCGAAGAACTCGTGAAACAGCTAGAACAACATATAAAGGACAAGTCATGAGTACTTTACTTTCAGTGAAAAACGTAACCAAAACCTATTCAAACCAAGTGGGTGTTGAGAACATCAGCTTTGAGTTAAAGCCGGGCCAAGTGCTTGGGCTGCTTGGCCACAATGGCGCGGGTAAATCGACACTGATCAAATCACTGCTTGGTGGACACAACTATCAAGGTGAGATTGAGGTGAATGGTTACCACCCTATCCACCAGCACGCAGAACTCATGCAGCACTTATCGTACATTTCAGATGTAAACGTGTTGCCTGAGTGGATGACGGTTAAACAACTGCTTCGCTACACCCAAGGTGTACACCCAAGCTTCAATAAACAAAAAGCGGAACAAACGTTAAGCAGCACCAACATCAAGCTCTCTTCAACGATCAAGCAGCTTTCTAAAGGGATGAAAGTACAACTTCATCTTGCGATCATCATTGCTACCGACACTCAGGTATTGATCTTAGATGAGCCAACGCTAGGCCTAGATCTACTCTACCGCGATACTTTTTATCGCCATCTTCTAGAGTGGTTCCATGACGGCGAACGCGCGATGATCATCGCTAGCCATGAGGTTTCAGAGATTGAACATCTATTAACGGACGTGTTGATTCTGAAGCAAGGCCACTGTGTGTTGCAAAAGAGCATGGAAGACATCGAGAACGACTATTTCATTATCGATGTTGCAAACAACCACTCGAGCGAGATTCAGAAGCTCAACCCACTGACCTCACAACCTGGGCTAGGAACCACTAAATGGTTACTGGAAGGCCAATACAAAGAACAAGTTGAATCATTGGGTAACATCTACAACGTGGGTCTCGCAGACCTATTCCTTGCAACACAGACGGAGAAGGCATAATGCATCCAAGTTTTTACATGCTAGAAAAAGAGCTTATCGAGCACAAAATTAATACTCGATTGCCTCTGTTTGTCGGGTTGTGTGGTTTCTTGCTCTTCGTTAGCTTGTTCTTTAGCGGTCAGGCGCAACACGATTTTTTCTTCCAAATGGAAGTCAACGGCGACGTGAGTGACATCCACAGAGAGTTCGCACAAGATCTAAACTCAGTGATCTACTTTGGCGCAGGCTTGATTTCACTGCTGCTTTCGACGCTTTATATCCCTAAAACGCTGCGTAAAGAGCGCCAAGAAGGCAGCTCAATGTTTTGGAGAAGTATGCCAGTATCGAATGCCATGACTCACGGTGTGAAGCTAGGTTTCGGTTTAGTGGTTATCCCCGCTATCTGCGCACTGTTGGTTCTATTCGCTGATTCTCTGTTTTGGATTCTGAACATTTCAAGCGAACAACAATTAGCACTGATAGTAGAACAACAATCGCTATTCTATGTGCTAACCAATTGGGTGGTTTTCTTTGGTCGAATGCTGCTGGTTGCCCTAGTTCTATTGCCATTAGCAACGGTTACTCTGGCGATTTCGCAACTGGTTAACTCTCCGCTGCTTGTAATTTTCATCTCAAGCTTTGCGATTAAGTGGCTCGCTATCGCGCTATTCGGGTTCTATGGCATCAATGACTTCTTTTCTGTCATCGCATCGCTGCCAATGAAAGTGCTCACGACAAGCAATCCATTCAGTGCGCTTTCAGAAGTCTCTATTCTGTCGCTAAGTATTTACGTACTGCTCGGTATTGGTGGCTATCTACTGAGCCTTAAGCTGAACCGAACTGATGATGTGAGCTTGAAGACGCTGTTCCAACGCTAGAGTCACTTGTTCTGATTCTGAGCCCTGAGCCCTGAGCCCTGAGCCCTGAGCCCTGAGCGGCTAACCTCATCAGATATCAAAATCTAAATCAAAGCTTCTGAGAAATCGGGAGCTTTTTTATTGGCTGCTGTTTATTTTTAGGTGCTTTGAATCCTAACAACGGTTTTAGTGATAGAGGCAAAAATACGGATTGGTGATCAGTTTTGATTTTGGTTTTGGATGCTGAGTACTGAGTGAGGCAAAGATAAACTAGGAGGTATTAATGAGCTGACATTGAATTGCATTGTTGTTAATGCCTGCCAGCTCTTTGGGGGATGATTTCTTTAGTCGCCGACCAGATGAAGGTCCTTGAGAGTGCTATTGAAATCGGTTTGTTGCGTTTACAGATCTTGTAACCTGTTCTGTTGCTAAGCTTTTAATTCATCATTTTAACTTCAAGCTCTTTCGCTTTTCAGTTATCGATATCAAGCTTATTTCTTTGAAGCTTCTTTCGCTGTGTCTTTCCAGTATTGGATGCGAACGCGATGAAGCTGTGCTCTTCTCATTTTTTTCATAAGGGATATTTCCTTTTCTTTAACTGCTCTTCATGAGCTATTTTTATTGCCAACTATTCGAATCTAACGGTGTTTGACGGCCAGATCAATGATACAAATCACAAAATATATAGAGTTTTGAGTACCATTTACATCAAAGTATGACCTAGTTATCAACTATGGCTCAATTCAATCTCTTAAGCCGTTGTTCGAAATTTAGATTAGTTATCTCAGATGACAAATTCATTTCAGTATCAATACAGTTCAGTGATACGTATTTAATAGACCGGACTAACACGGATTTAGTTCCCAATAACTTGCCTTTCCTGCCCCTACCACTAACTGTCTTTTCTATACCTTCTCCGTGCCAATGTTACACCGTAACTAGCATTCCTTTTTAATTGGCTATTTTTATTCACATAGGCCTATACGACACAAACTCAAAATGGGATTATGTTTGTAACGGAAGAGCTTTTAATAGACAAAGACAGTAATGGATAAGATTAAATGGACGTGATTATGAGTAAAGTCATTCTACAAGGGCATATTCTTGTGCCAGACAACGACCTAGAAGCAGTCACACAAGCGCTGGTTGTTCATAAGGAGCTTACCCTCTCAGAACCTGGCTGTATCGTATTTCGAGTCAGTCAAAGTTCACTTCAGCCTAATCGATTTGAAGTTTATGAAGAGTTCACTAGTAGAAAAGCATTCGAAGCCCACCAACAACGAGTCAAAGCTTCTGAATGGGGTAGCATCTCAAAGAACGTAACGCGTCATTATCAAATAACCGACGTTACTACTTCATAAATGTCCGAGCTATTAACCAACCGCATCATCAGGTTGATCAAGCAAGATCCCTTGAGAATGCAGATTTTAGGTTGTGTCTCCCAACTGGGTTTACCACAATGCTATGTCGCCGCAGGCTTTGTGCGAAACCTTGTTTGGGATAACTTGCATGGCTTTGACTCCCCTACACCACTCAATGACATTGATGTGATCTACTTTGATCGTAGTGATATCGCTTACGAGTCAGCTATTCAATATGAAGCTCAGCTTCAACAGTGGTTACCTGAATTGAATTGGCAAGTTCGCAATCAAGCCAATATGCACACCCGAAATGGCGACAAACCTTATCAAAGCGCATTAGATGCGATGAGTTACTGGCCAGAGAAAGAGACGGCAGTCGCCGTAAATCAAAGCCCAACAGGGGAAATCGAGTGTATTTCTGCTTTTGGTTTAGAGAGCTTGTTTGATTTAAAAATCACACCGAACCCCAATCGCAGCCGCGACGTGTTTGATCAACGAGTCCAATCCAAGAACTGGCTAACCCATTGGTCCAAGTTAACGATTGGAAACAGCCAACGATCGGCCGGGTTCAAAATGAAAACCATTGACTAAAAAGCCAATCAGATCGAACATGCCCCGCTTATTAGCTTAGTAAGTTAGTCACTAATCTCATCAACCGCGCCTGGCGACTAACTGCTGCGCCTTCTCGTCATACAGAGTAACGATCATGAACCAACAATACATGCTGAAAGCGCTCGAAGCTTCGCGCCAAGCCCTACCTGATTGCCAACCAAACCCGCCTGTGGGCTGTGTTTTGGTCAAAAACGGAGAGGTCGTGTCGGTTGGGTACACACAAAAGGTCGGTGGAAATCACGCAGAGGTCGAGGCGCTAAATAGCTATAACCGCGAAATGGAAGGTGTTACGGCTTACGTGACATTGGAGCCCTGCTCTTTTGTTGGCAGAACACCCGCTTGTGCCAATACATTGGTTAAAGCAGGTGTAAAACACGTCGTCATTGCCATGCTAGACCCAGATCCGCGCAATAATGGTCGTGGTGTAGCGATACTCGAATCGCACGGCGTGAAAGTGGATATAGGGCTATGCCAAGCACAAGTGAGCGCCTTTTTAACCCCGTACCTTGGTAAGTCCTAGCTCTTAAACAGCCACTGCTAGTTCAATTTGACTCGGTAAAGCGGATTGACTGGCTTATCGACAAAGTATGACCAAATATGATCGTAAACCGCATGTTGGTTAGGGAACGGCGCTAACGCTTTCGCCTCTTCTAAATTGCACCAACGGTACTCGGTGTGTTCGTCATTCAATTCAATCGCTTGGTTGGGAGGACACACAACGGCAAACACTGGGATTAGCTGAATTACATTCACGTGCGCCTCGTAAAACTGCTCTAGAAACTGAGCGTTATACAAGTCTTTTACTTGAATCTGTGTCTCTTCTTCAAACTCACGAACAATAGCCTGCCAGCCTGTTTCACCCGCTTCAATCGAGCCTGCAACATGGCACCAAAACTCGCCTTTCACACGCTTCATTAATAGCATTTTCGTTTGTCCGTCGATCTTAGAAATTGCGACACCGGATACAATCGAAGTATTGAGTGGAATCATAACGTTACCTTAGGTTGAACAAGAGGGCGGCAAGGCTACCACCCTTCGTTTACGAAGTTGTCTTCTATGATTAAAAACGAGAAGTCACTCATCAATTCATGACGATCAAGCGATGCTCCTGAGTTTTTCATTCAAAATGACAACTCTTGTATCCGATCATTGAGCCATTTCTTATTTGAGGCGCTTTTCGATAAAGAGTAGAATCCCCGCCTTGTACTGTGTTTCTTCACTTTTTATTATTAGAACGTCGGTTTCTAGAAGCCTTGTTTTTAAAGGCCTCTATTTTGGTCGCTCTGTTTCTAGGCTCTATAATCATACACAGTAGACTCACAACCATTTATCACCACGATATAAGTAGTAAGACGACAATATGCACTCATCCAAACCAACGCACGACTCAGAAAACAGCCACACACCTGAGCATTGCTTCACTCGCTTTCAACAGCCGATCGAGTCATATTCGTTGCCTGAGCGTTTCACCTTCCCGTTCTATTATGAGCCGCACGAATTGTGTGAAATCGCTTCTCATCAGCTTCAACAATACCTAGAAACACAAACCGATTGGCAACATGACTTCGGGCTAGGTTCTGACGTAGGCCGCGGCAAGATGTTTGGCGTGTTACTGGTGAAAAGCCCTGAAGGTGAGCTTGGTTACTTCTCTGCTTTCTCTGGCAAAATCGCTGACCAAAACTTATTACCTCACTTTGTGCCGCCAGTCTTCGACATGCTCAGCAGCGACAGTTTTTTTCATCAAGACACGGCCGACATTATGGCTGTTAACGCGAAATTTAAAGCCCTGCAAGCGAACGCTGAATACCTTGAATTGTGTGAACAATTGGCGCAGCAGAAAGCACAGGCAGAGCAAGAGATTGAAGCCCAGCGTTTGTTAATTATAGAAGGCCGAAAGACACGTAAAGAACAACGTGAACAAGGTAAAGAAAACCTTGATGAGCAAGCCTTCGAACAACTGAATAACGAGTTAAACAAAGCCAGTGTTGCCGACAAAAATCAGCAGAAATATCTTAAGCTCAACTGGGAACAGACCCTAAATGAACTTCAAAGTAAAGTTGCTGTGTTCACCACTCAATTAGCTGAACTCAAAGAGCAAAGAGCACACCTTTCTCATCAGCTTCAGCACAAACTGTTTTCACAATACGCTTTCCAAAATGCGGAAGGCAACATTGAGGATCTGAACCAGATCTTTGAAGACACCCCAAACAAGATACCACCAGCAGGTTCTGGCGAATGCGCCGCACCCAAGCTGCTGCAATACGCGTATCTAAATGGTTATACACCGTTGGCATTGGCTGAATTTTGGTGGGGTCGTTCTCCGAAGTCTGAAATCCGTAAGCACAAGAAATACTACGCTTCTTGTCAGAGTAAGTGTGTACCGATCCTTGGCCATATGATGAAAGGCCTAGAAGTCGATCCAAACCCATTGCTAGAGAACCCAGCAGAAGGTAAAGATCTCGACATCCTGTTCCAAGACGATCACATCGTAGTGGTACATAAACCAGCAGGCTTTCTATCTGTACCGGGTAAAACGATTAAAGATTCGGCCTACACTCGCGTTCAAGAAATGCATCAAGATGTTGAAGGACCCTTTGTTATCCACCGTTTGGATATGGCGACCTCTGGCATTCTGATATTTGCTCTTACACGACGTGCAAACAAAAGTCTGCAGAAGCAATTCATTACTCGTGAAGTCGAGAAGCGCTACGTGGCAATGATCGAAGGCGTTCTAGAGCAAGATGAAGGTTATGTTCGCTTACCGCTGCGTGGTGACTTATACGACCGTCCACGTCAGATTGTCTGCTTCGAACACGGCAAGCCTGCAGAAACCAAATGGGAAGTGATTGAGCGAACCCAAGACACCACCAAGGTTTATCTGCACCCGAAAACTGGCCGTACTCACCAGTTACGTGTTCACTGTTCACACCAAGAAGGACTAGATATGCCTATCTTGGGTGATGGCTTGTACGGCAACAAGGCCGACCGACTGCACCTACATGCAGAAAGACTTGCGCTACACCACCCAGTAACCAAAGAGTGGATGGTGTTCCAATTTGACGCTGAATTCTAAGCGTTAAGACTATTTTCTGCGTTAAGTCTAGGAGATAAACCAGAGTCACAAAACGTTTGTGACTCTGACTCCCTCTTTCATCTACCTCTTTAGGGTATATCTCAACGCTTATTGCACTACATCAAGATTCATTTTCTTGCGACGAGTAGCATGCGCCTCTTCTTCTTTCCTTGAGGCCTTTGATATGTCATCAGCTGCTTTGAATTTGCACACCAATACACCAACTTCTTCTGTGATTGCCTCACAAGCACTAAACTTGAAACCACTCACAGACAAAAAGCCAGACCTAAATTCGGCAATGCTGAGCCTAATTGAAGAAGTTAAGAACGAACTCCCTCTTTACGAGTCAGAGACGTTCATCTGTGGACCGAAAGGAAACTGCTCTGGTTGTTCTAAGAAATTATTGGAGATGGTCGACAGCGAATTGATGTACTGGGAACACAGTATTTCAATCGGCCAAGGCCCTAACTTCGAAGAACTGCGCCGTTTTGGTAAGCTATGCAGCAGTGTTAGACGTGGTTTAGAACGTAATGGTTTGGTAGAAAAGCGCCCAATGAAAAGATAACCAGCTAATTCACAGCTCTTACAACCTTTCTATGAGCATTACAAACTATCGATCATCATTACAATCGAACCCGGTCACTAACAGGTTGAACTCGTTTACTATAAGAGTGATAATATTTTGTAATACAATAAGTACCAAGACAAACCATTAGAGATTTTCCGCCAAGTTCTTGAGCGGATCCATCCTTCATGTCTGACGTGTCATAAACCTTCTGAAAACCAACATCACATCCATTAAAAGTCCTTTATTGGATAACGGGGAAATACCTTGAAGAAACCACAACCAGTACTGGGTAAGACCGGTATGCTATTTTTCCTCGTCATCATCAGTGCATTTCCTCCATTGACCATCGACTTGTATTTACCAGCTCTTCCGCAAATGGTTGAGGTGTTCAATACCGACCAATCGATGGTCAACCTAACACTGAGCAGCTACTTCGTGACCTATGCGGTTGGCCTATTGTTCTGGGGCCCGCTCAGCGAAAAGTTTGGACGTAAGCCGATTCTACTCATTGGCATCGCAAGCTATATGGTAGCGAGCGTATTATGTGCCATGACCAATAGCATCGAGCAGTTGATTGGTGCTCGTATATTCCAAGCCTTTGCAGGCAGTGCCATCACCGTTATCGCAACCGCCATCGTGAAAGATCTTTATGACGGCCGAGAACGCGAAAAGATCATGGCGACCATCATGTCTCTGGTGATCATCGCACCAATGGTTGCACCGGTATTTGGCGCCTTTCTACTGAAAATTGCATCTTGGCGAATGATGTTCGTTACCCTAGCCGTTTTTGGTGCGTTCGCATCAGTATTGGCGCTTTGCTACCGAGAGACACTTGAAAGCAAATACCAAGGCTCTATTTTCCGTTCATGGGGAAGGCTGGCCGTGGTCATGAAGAATCGCTCGTTCATAAAGCTGCTGGTTATTTTCTCTATCACACCAATGGCGCTAATGGGTTTTCTTGCCGCAGGGTCTTATATCTACATCAATGACTTCGGATTGACCGAGCAGCAATTCAGTTACGCTTTCGCATTCAATGCATTGTGTGCCTCATTTGGGCCAACGCTTTATATGAAGCTATCCTATCGAGTGTCGGTTCAAAAAGTGATTTCAGCGTGTTTTGCTCTATTAGCAATTGCCGGAATCTTTACGCTGACAATCGGTGGTTTGTCACCTTGGTTCTTTATGTTTATCGCAGCACCAGCGACGCTGATGGTTATCATCATGCGAGTACCAGGCACCAACTTAATGTTGAACCAGCAAGATCAAGACACAGGCTCTGCCGTTGCATTGATTCAATTCTTTAGCATGATTTGTGGTTCACTTGGTATGGTTTTGGTTTCAATCCGCCCAGATTCGCTAATTGAAAACCTAGGCTTTATCCAATTATCGGTGGGAATCCTAGGCGGCTTGATGTGGCTGATGGTCAGAAACAAAGAGTATGTGACTAAGAAACTGAATTAGGCTCTTCCAAAATAGCTAAGTTGGTACTCAAACACGATCTAGGGCGTCCTCGATCGTGTTTTAGGTCTCGCCCTCACTGGCTTTAGCGCATATTGACTCCAATTACCTCAAATGGAGTCAACCTCATGAAATGGACATATTTACTGTTCGCATCCCTACTTTCCTTTTGTACTTCTGCCATCGCTTCCGATGTCGGATTCACTCAAGTCACCTTAACAGACGACCCTATTCGCCCCCTCAACACTGCCATTTGGTATCCTACACAAGATGAATCAAACACAACATTGATTGGCGATAATCCAGCTTTCATCGGTACGCAAATCATCAAAGATGCCAAGATTCAATCAGGTAAGTTTCCCGCTGTCCTCATATCGCATGGTTATCGTGGTAACTGGCGAAACCAGAATTGGTTGGCAACAGCACTCGCACATCGTGGATACATAGTCGCCTCAGTCAACCATCCGGGAACCACATCTTTTGACCAATCTCCAGAGCAAGCAGCCAAGTGGTGGGAAAGACCGCGAGATATCACACGAACTCTCGATTACCTATTAAGCGAAGTTCTATGGAAGCAATCTGTTAACGCCAACAATATCACCGCAATCGGGCATTCATTAGGAGGCTGGACAGTGATGCAATTGGCAGGAGCGAAAATCGATAGGGAAACCTTAGAGGCCGAATGTCTTATATACCCTAACCCACGTACTTGTGGGCTATCTGATGAATTAGGGCTATCACAAGTACAAACGGCTGAACCAAACGATAAAGACCTTTCAGACCCTCGAATACAGCGCGTGGTTAGCCTTGATTTGGGGCTTGCTCGTAGCTTTTCGGTGCAAAGCCTCAATGAAATCAATGTACCCACTTTAATACTGGCTGCGGGGATTAATATTGGCGACTTACCTCAGGCATTAGAGTCTGGCTACATGGCGGAGCATATACCTCTTAGTTCGAGACAATACAAAGTCTACGAAAACACCACTCATTTCAGTTTCATTCAACCATGTAAATCGGGAGCCGAAGCAGTGCTTGAAGAGGAAGTACCGGGCGATGGCATTATTTGTAAAGACGGCTTAGGAGCTTCACGCGGTGAACTACATCAATTGATATTGAATGACATTGTTGACTTTCTAAATCGATAAACTGAAAAGTAAACAAACTCAACCTAACACTCATGGCGAGCTCCGATACTCACTCGGAGTTTGCCCAGTAATCCTTGAAAACTCACGATTGAAATTGGACTTGGTTTGAAAACCTGAATTAAGGAAAATATCGGTTATCGTCTCATCACTTTGCTTCAATAGAGTCTTGGCGTACTCAACTCGATAAGTATTGATCACCTTCGAAATGTTCTCATTATGAGTTTGGTTAACCGCCGACGATATTTTCCGAGCTGGGATTCCTAGCTTTCTCGCCAATCGATTGAGAGACAAATCCGGATCTTTGAACACCTGATGCTCTCTCATCAACGCATCAAACTTAGCGACTATCTGCGTGACGTCTTTGTCTTCGTCTCCATCTAAGCTTACCGTTGATATCAGTGCATCAGCTTCGTCAGGTAAGCTATTTAGTGTTGGTAGTTCGCTCTGTTGTTGATTTTGCTTCTGAATCGGAGACGTACTGGTGCTGACAACAATCACAGCCCCAATAATCGCGGGAATAAGAACTAAGTAGCTAATAGATAGGATCAAGTCAGTATGTTGTGCGTTGAGCAGCAAAATATCATACGAGATAATACCGTCCACGAGAGCTGAAAACAGCAAAGCAAAACCAGCAACACGTTCAGCAAGCAAAACATTCGATACATCACTCAGCCTGACGTGCTCTGGAAAGTTAAACGATGATTTCAACAACAAGCAGCCATAGCCGAGATATAGCGAGATCAGTAATATATCTATCGCCCCGCCCCAAAGATGCTCATAAAAAAATGAGCCAACCAGAACAGCGACTGGACCTAACCAGTGCAAATGTGTATTAGGCTTACTTCGGTGAACCCCCGCAAAACAGAGCCATGCCGTTACAGGTACGCTTGCCCCTAGAACTGGCTGTAAGAAACGAAACAATGCGATATCTACCGTCCAACGTAACCCAACAACAGTAATCATCAACGCGCACAACATGATAAACCAAAATGGTTTTTGACTTGTTTGTGGGTAACGATATCGAAGCAAAACGGCCGTGATAAATAACAACAGAGCAGCAACAAATGGCAAGGGAATAGCGAGCATCAAAATTCCATTTATGTTCGAGAAAAGATCATTTCAATATCACGTCACATACTCAGTAAGTGACGCATTGAATCAGTGCAAGTGATAAGTATTGAATATCAATCTATGGTAAATCATTCCTCAGAGAGAAATCTAGAACGAAATCTTGATGGTGTTAAACCAATGATTTTCATAAAGACTTTTCGGAAGCTGTTCACGTCCTCATAGCCCACTAGGTAGCTGATTTGCTCAACCGGTTTATGAGAGCTTTCTAATAACTCGCACGCGCTTTGAATACGTACATGTTGGATATAATTGATAGGCGTGTAGCTGGTCGCTTTGGTAAATTGACGGATAAAGGTTCTTCGAGTCATAAACGCTTCTTCAGCCAATTGATCAAGAGACAACGAAAGGTGATGGTTCTTTTGAATAAAACGCTGCACCGACACAATTTTGTCATTGCCGTGAGCATAGTTCGGCACAAAGCTCTGATAGTAGCGTTGCTCTCTCAATCCCGTATCAAGCACGAGGTATTTACCTAGATTACGAGTATTGGTCGGCGTTGTATATTTGGTCAGGATAAACAAAGCGAGATCCATCCACGACATCAAACCACCAGCGGTGATAATGTCAGCGTCATCGATCAAGATTTTATCGACATCAACATCGACCTCAGCATATTGCTCCGAGAATTGTTGTTGTGCTTGCCAATGCGTTGTCACGGTTCGTCCTTGCAACAACCCCGTTCCCGCCAAAATAAACACGCCCGCGCAAGCTGAACACAGTATCGCCCCACGTTGATGAGACTGAACAAGATAATCCAACAACCCTTCATCTGGTTCTAAGTAGTAGCTGCCATCTAAGTTTGGCGGCACCAAAATGATGTCTGCTTTTGAGTTCTCGATTAATCCATCGACCGATTTAGACCAATCGTCGCAAGGCTTAATTTCAACATGAAACTGAACCTGCTCATTGGAAGGTTCGAGGCTATTAGCCAATTGAAGAAACTCTTTCACTCCAAACACAGCACTTTGCAGAGAGCCTGGATAGTCGATTATTTCGACCATTATTGATTTTGTCACTATTGCCATAGAGTCTGTCATTTTTGACGTGCGATAAAAACTACAGAGTATTCATAATATCCCTACACCGCAACACACTAAATACAAAGGTATAAACTATGAAGAACACAGCCCTACTACTTATCGACTTTCAAAATGACTATTTCCCTTCATACGAAGGTGCCAAATGGGCGCTGTCTGAAACAGAAAAAGCTGCCGAAAAAGGTGCACAGTTATTATCCGCTTTCAGAGACAAGCAACTTCCTGTGGTTCATGTACGTCATGAGTTTCCGACGAATGATGCTCCATTCTTCTTGCCAGAATCAGACGGTGCTCAAATCCACAGCAGCGTGACTCCGCTAGAAGGAGAGTCTGTTATCGTAAAGCATCAAATCAATAGCTTTAGAGACACTGAACTGAACAGGGTGCTAAAGGATCAAGGCATTGAGAAACTGATCATCGTTGGCGCAATGAGCCACATGTGTATTGATGCTGTGACTCGTGCAGCAACCGATTTAGGCTATGAATGCCACGTAGCGCATGATGCTTGCACAACCTTAGATATGGAGTTCAATGGCGTTAAGGTTCCAGCAGCGCATGTCCATGCCGCATTCATGGCTGCACTGAGCTTTGGTTACTGCAATGTCGCAACGGCCAGTGAGCTTGAAAGCCTTCTTTAACAAGTAAACCCAAATTTTCAGTCTGTTCATTACAAACACAAAAAAAGGCTCCTATTAAGGAGCCTTCTTATCAAAGCCAGTTACGACTGGGTTTGGACAATTACAATTAAGCGTTAGCCACTTGGCGTGCTGGGTGTTTGATAAACACAGCGACTACAGCCACGATAGCTAGTGCAAAACAGTAGTACGAGTTAGAAACAATCTCTAGCGGCGAAAGGTTGAACACAGAACCTAATAGCAATACCTGTGCACCGTAAGGCAATACGCCTTGAATTACACAAGAGAAAATATCCAACAAACTTGCCGAACGACGCGGAGACACGTTGTTCTCTTCCGCCAGTTGGCGAGCCACGCTACCAGACACAATAATCGCTACTGTGTTGTTTGCAGTACATAGATTCACCATAGATACCAAGCCAGCAATACCTAGCTCACTCGCACGGCCATTCGCTTGCTTAGAGTGTGAAGAGCCAAACGCACGAATCACACCGCTTACAAGGTTAGTTAGGAACGCTAGTCCGCCTTGGCGACGCATCAACTCACTCAAACCACCGATCAGCATCGACAGTAGGAAGATTTCCTGCATGTTACCGAAGCCTGCATAAATATCTTGAGCGTAATCCGTCATACCGTAGTTCTCGACAGAACCTAGGCTCACGCCACCCGCCAACAAGATACCGATTGTTAGCACAACGAACACATTCATGCCCGATACTGCAAGAATCAAAATAGTGATGTACGGCAGTACTTTCAGCCACTCGATTGGGCCTGTTTCAGGAACCTGAGTTGCCGTGCTGTTGAAAGCAAAGATAACAATCGCGATAAGAGCAGCAGGAAGTGCAATACGGATATTCTCTTTAAACTTGTCTCTCATCTCACAGCCTTGCGAACGGGTCGCGGCAATCGTGGTATCAGAGATGATAGAAAGGTTGTCACCAAACATCGCGCCACTTAAAACAACACCGGCTGTTAGTGGAATGCTCATGCCTGCTGAGTCAGCAATGCCTAACGCCACAGGTGCAACCGCAGCGATGGTGCCCATCGAGGTACCCATTGCTGTCGCGATGAAAGCTGAAATCAGGAAGATACCCGGCAGGATCATGCTCGTAGGAATCGCCGACAGACCAAGATTTACCGTCGCGTCAACGCCGCCAGACGCTTTAGCCACTGCCGCAAAAGCACCCGCCAATAGGTAGATCATACACATTGCGATAATGTCTTTGTGACCGACTCCACCCAAGAATTGTTCGATAGCACGGTTCAATTTATCTTTGCTTAGCAACAACGCCAACATCACAGCAGGCAAAGCTGCAATTGGAGCTGGAAGCTGATAGAAAGCAAAATCGACGCCTTGCAGTGACAAGTACGTACCTACGCCAATAAACAGCGCAAGGAACACGATCAGAGGGATAAGCGCCACTGCCGAAGGGGCAATTACCGCATTAGAATTTTTCGAATTGGACATGGAACGACAACACAATAGAACAGAAAGGTGAGCAGACTAATGTCACACTTAAGGCTTGTCAACGTCTAGACGTCTAAACGCCCAATTTAATGCAAAGTAATAAGCACACCATTGAACATCACATAATAGAAAAGGCTATTTACTCACCAGTAAATAGCCTTTTGAGAACAGATAGCTTTTCGAGAACAAATAGCGTGTACACAGAAGCTAGCTTTTGCTTGCTTAGTGCTGTTGCTAATTTAGCTGTTTTCTTGCTTAGTTTTTTTGTTGGAACGTCACTTGGTATTCACCAATGCCTTCGTAATGGAAGGTCGTCGGTTTATCGAAGCCCATCTCCACGATACCGCAGTATGAACCCGTGATGATTGCTTCACCCGCTTGGAAATCAATGCCACGACGAGTCATGTAGTTGATCAGCCAGTAGATAGGGCTTGGTGGTAATGTATTTGGGTGCTTACCTGCAAACGCTTGAACTTGTTCGCCTTGAGTCACTTCAATATTGATCTCAGCAGAAGTGAACGCTTTTTCACGGTCAATCTCTGGGCCAATGAACAAGCCTTGGTTTACTAGGCCATCAGCAAGCTTTTCGTAGAACTCAGCACCGCTGTCATCAGCAAAACGTGACTGCATCAACTCAAGAGCCATGTGGCAAGAACCGATCGCGTCGTTGATTTGCTCTTCGCTGTAACCTTCTTGGCTTGCAGGCAGGCTCTTAACGAGCGTAAATGCAATTTCAGGCTCAACACGTACTACGTCGTTGTCAGCAAACAGTTCGCAAACCTCACCTTGCTGAACGCTGCCCGAGAAGATAGGCGCTACAATGAACTTGTCTTCAGCCAAAGGAAGTAAACACTTCCAACCACCGACTTTGTCGCTCTTGAGATCGATCATTGAGGATTGGATCTTTAGCGCATCTTCCAAGTTATTCGGGCGGTACTGCTCGTCCAATCTTGGTGCTTTGGTTCCCGCAACACGGCGACTCAGCAGTTCTTCAGCTGCTTGCTTAAATAGATTTGTCATATAATACCACTTTTATTTTTATGACCCGTATAATATCGGATTTATTGAAGCTTGAATAGACAATTCAACAACGAAGCAACACCGAAAATTCAGCCATCAATTTTCGCATATTCTAAACGTAAACAACTGAAACTATTTTGATTTATACCAATCACAGTAAGTAAGTGTTCAGAAATAGCGCCGGAAAAAGGTTTGAGAACAAGGAATCATTTTTTGATAAGTAGTTATTCTACAATCAAAAATTATAACGCAGTTATCGAGCGTTTTAACCAGCTAGGCTGACCAGTTATTTACTACGATTGGTATTAGATACAAAAAAGCCAGTAAATTGATTACTGGCTTTCTAAGCGTACTACTGATGATTAGGCTTTACTGCCCTTTTAACGTCTTCTTCAGATTCTGCATGAAGTTTCTAAAGTGAGGCATGAAATCAACAAACAGAGGGTGCTTTCTATCTTGCATCATCATTGGGCCAAGTAAGCGGATGCTCACCCCGAGTCGCGCCGCTGATTGCTCGTCTAAGCCGCTGTCTTGTTTGATCTTCTCAACAATCGCGAACATGTTTTCTCTGTCTTCAATTTCAAACTGCATGGTTTGCAGTTCACGATCTTCTTTGATGTTCACTTCTTCGATAGTGATAAGGTAGTTGTTATGTTTGCCTGTGAATGCTGTCATGTGGATCTCCTACAATGCTTAAAAAGTGTGTTGGCTAGCTCTTCATGAATCGTTCTAGCTTAGGTTTAACCGTCATCGACATCACGACCATGATCGTAAGGCCAATCGGGAGCGCAGCAATAAATCCATTAAACCATCCACTGGTAAACGCCGATGTATCCGAAAATCCAATATTATTTGCCGCTGTTACAAATGCCATGATGGACTCCATGATCAAAGCCATAATCAATCCCACGATTAGGTTGCGAGCTTTCTCGCCGTAATTGGGTAATACCTTGGCGACCAACTTAGTCACCAAAGTCATCATTACCACGCCAATTGGCATCATAATCACGACAACTAGAGCTAACGAAGAGAGCCAGTTGCCGATGAATGCCTCACCGAATCCGACATTCATGTAGGTCATCACGGCCGTTAAGCTGCCGCCAATGGTTAGCATTAAGCTCATCATGACCAAAATTTTGTATAAAACTGGGGTGCCTTTTTGCTCAGGAAGAGTTGGCGTTAGTGTTGCTTGAATCGTCATATCTATTTCCTGTCTTGAATTTACGAACAATTAAGTTGATAATGTCAACCATAAATACAGTAGTTGATATTGTCAACCACTTTTCTGAGGATCGTTTATGTCTGATAACACATCGCTAGAGTCTATCTTTCGTTTGGTACACTCTTTGAAACGTCAAATGAGCGAGCAGATTGAGAGCTTGGACTCTGAGATCGCACCAATGAACATTCGCGTCATGAAGATCATTACTAAGAAGTCCCCATGTACGGCTATCGATATCGCGCACTTCTTAAATCGCGATAAAGCGCAGGTCACGAGATTAATTAATGCATTGATCAATCAAGAGCTTGTGAAGAAATCTCCGAACCCAGAAGACAAGCGTAGCCAGTTATTGGTTCTGACCGATAAGGGTCAAGAGATCATGGGTAAGGTTTCGAATATTGATCGAGAGATGCTGCAGAGAATGACCAAAGGCATGGCCGAAGATGAACTAGAACAGTTCCGAAAAGTCGCCAACAAAATGGCAAAGAATCTCGAAAGTTGCTCTAAATAAGAAGAAGTCTTTTCGGACAAGCCACTCATTTCAAAAAGCAAAAACGCCACCGAATCCACGATTGGTGGCGTTTTGTGTATGAGCTGGGTTTATGTAGCTTATCGGTTTAGCTATGTCTATCTGGTACAAGCTCTAATTCGATGCCAGTTTCCACCAGGCTTGAACAGGTACAGGTTCTGAAATGACGAGTCGTTCACCCATCACAGGGCTCACCATTTGCACATCTCGCTCTTTGCTTATCGCCAATGCTTGTTCCATTGGGTCTTGCCAGTCGTGCATAGAAAGGTCAAAGGTACTGTTGTGGATTGGCATCATCACCTTACCTTGAAGGTCGATGTGCGCTTGAACGCTTTGCTCTGGGAACATATGAATATCCGCCCAAAGCGAGTTGTACGCGCCTGTTTCTACCATGGTTAAATCAAACGGTCCGAAACGCTCACCAATCTCTTTAAAGCCATTGAAGTAACCAGAGTCACCACTAAAGAATACTTTCTTGTCTGAAGCGTTAATCACCCAGCTACCCCATAGGGTTTGGTCACGGTCAAGTAAGCCACGGCCAGAGAAGTGCTGTGTCGGCGTCAAAGTAAACTCAATACCTGAGGCTGTTGCCGATTCCCACCAGTTCAATTCAATGATCTTTTCTTTATCCACGCCCCACTTTTCAAGTAGCGCTCCGACTCTAAGTGGGACCAAGAATGTCCCTACTTTGTCGGCTAATACTTTAACCGCACCTTTATCTAAATGGTCGTAGTGATCATGGCTGATAACTACCACATCAATGTCAGGTAGATCTTGCAGTGAGATTGGTGTTGGGTGGAAGCGCTTTGGCCCCATCCATTGCACGGGTGATGCTCGGTCACTGAACACAGGATCGGTCATCACAAGCTTGCCATCCAGCTTCATCAGCACACTTGAGTGACCTAAGCGGTACGCAACGTCTTCAGTCTCTTCTAGCAACTGCTCGGCTGTCATAGGCATTAAAGGCAATGCAGCACGCGGCACTGACTCATTCCTTTCCACTGTCACATACGCTTTCAAGATTGAAAAAATATCAGACATACCCGATTTGTATTCCAGTTCACTGTTAACAAACTTCTTCGGAAGCTTATCTAGATTGTCGTTTGATTGTGAACCTGTGCTTACGATAGCGACCACGGCAAGTACTCCTAAAATCGGTAATAGATATTTTTTCATTGGTATCTCTTTAATCATTGGGATAAACCCAACACAAAAACTACACTGGATAGTTTACATATCAAAATACAAAAGTAAACCGATGAGTGTAACTTTTAATTTGTGAGACGTGAGCGTATAGAACTCGACTTCAAAAATACAAATAGGAAAGATCTTCCACATTTGTACAAATATCGCTCAACCCTCACTTCTACAATTCATTTATTGACCAAAGAGTCAGGTTTTATTTAACATTATATTTACAAATAAACATTGGACGTTTTTAGAAGGGACTCTAAATTGCAATTTACTATACGAACTAAGGCAATATTGGCGACGATCATCGCAGCTCTCGCCATTATCAGCGTGATGGGGATTTACTCATTTCAATCGAGCCGAGCCATTTTAATTGATAGAACCTTTGAAAGAGAGCTGCCTGCTTCGCTTGGCGAGGTGAGTAATGAAATCAACCTGAAGTTAGAAACCCCTATTCTCGCATCAAAGATGATGACGCTCTCTCCTCTGATGAAGCAAGCCTCACTCTCAGAGAAAAACCTCCGCGCCTATCTTGAGTCGGTCAAAAACGAATTCAATGCCATCAGTGCCTATTATGTATCAGACGAAGCAAGTACTTACTACACACACAATGGCGTTCTGAAAACTATCTCAGCCAACGAACAAAGTGACCAATGGTTCTACCGTTTTATCCAGTCAGACAAAGCGTTTGAGCTCTCTTTAGATATTGATGCCGGTACTGGAATCCCAGCGCTATTTGTCAACTATGTGGTGACTCGAAACGGCGAACGTATCGGTGTGACTGGCATCGGCTTGACCTTGGAAAGTATTACCCAGTTGATCAGCAACCACAGCGTGGGTAAAAGCGGTATTGTTTTTCTGGTCGATAAACAAGGGATCATCAAGGTTCACCCAGACAAAAACCTAATTGGTCAGTCGCTGGACTCTGTCGGAATTGAAAGTAGCCTGCTACTCGGTAGTCAGCAAACCATTGTTCATGAGGGTGTTGTTGACGGGCAGCCTCAAATTCTAGGCTCCAAAGCGATGCCGGGGATTGGTTGGACTCTGATTACTCAGATCCCTAAGCAAGAAGTATTAAGTGAATTAAACGGCTTCAGTCAAACCATCATCTTTATGGCTTTACTCATCGCTGCAATCTACACACCAATCGCAGCATGGGCGACCAACAAACTGTTGCTGCCTTTCGTTGAGGTTGCAGAACTATTGCAACAGATAGGAAAAGGCGGTGGCGATCTAACGCTTCGCTTGGATGACTCCCGTCATGATGAAATAGGCCAGATTGCGAAAGGATATAACCAATTTGTTCAATACCTTAGCGAGCTGCTTAAAGACGTGTCGAATACGGGTCAGCAAATATCAGAATCCATTCAGAGTGTGGATCGAATGGCTCAATCGATGGAACAAGACATCAAACAACAAACTAGCCAAATAGCACAAGTCGCCACAGCCATTCACGAGATGGGAGCCAGCTCTGACGAAATCGCCCAAAATGCTAACGGTGCTGCCGATAGCGCGAGCAGAGCTTCTAGTGCGATAAGCATCGGCCAAAAATCGGTCACCGTCACCTCAGAAAGTATTGAGCACATGAACCAACAACTCGACGACACCACGGCAATCGTTAATCAACTCGCTCAAGATGCTAACTCTATCGACACTGTGTTGGATGTGATCAGCGGTGTTTCAGAACAAACGAACTTGTTAGCATTGAATGCGGCAATCGAAGCCGCTCGGGCTGGTGAGCAAGGCCGTGGCTTTTCGGTGGTTGCTGACGAAGTAAGAACGCTCGCCTCACGAAGCCAGGCATCAACTGAAGAGATACGTGGCATCATCGAAAAACTTCAACAGCGCACGCAACAAGCCGTGGCAGCGATAGAAACAAGCACCACATTAGGAACTAACTGTCGAGTAGAGGCTTCCAATTCAGAGCAACAGCTATCGAGTATTTCTCATAGCGTTGATGAGATGAATGCTATGAACATGCAGATCGCCTCTGCGACAGGGCAGCAATCCAATGTGATCAACGAGATATCACCGCACATCTCCGGCATTTCTGAAATCGCCAGAGAGAGCGATAACATGATTGAGCGAACAGCTCAGGAGTGTCAGCACTTGCGCGCCAAAGCGATGCATTTAACGAATCTGGTTTCTCAGTACAAATGCTGATCTCACAATTTAAGTCTTCCTAGAAAAACTAGTGACCTGAGTTTTGTCAGTAAAAATTAAAGCTAATCAGCAGACCATACATTCTTGAAATCTGGCCATCCCCAGTTGGTGATGGCTACGTTTTTCAAAATGCCTTGAAAACGCACGGTTTGTAGGTGATGGAACATCGGCACTAACCAATAATCAGAAATCAACGTGGACGCAACGGGCTCCAACTCTGCCAAGTAATTCGGCAGTTCAACTGAGGCTTTGTGATGATCTAAGCGCTGTTTGAGCCAATCACTGTTCATCTCACCTAGCGCCGAGTGCAACACGGGGTCATTCATTAACCACGAAAACAATGAAGATGGCGCATTGTCGTCTAAGTTGAGGTTACACAACACCAAGTCTTCTTTAAGGTCACCGCTCTGAGAGAGTTGTGCCAGTTCTCGAAAGCTATAAGTATTCACCTCAACTTCCACACCATATCGTTTGAGTATGTCTGATACGCAAATAGCACATCGATAGAGCGCGTAATAGTTATAAACGGCGATGCTCATCTTTTTAGGCAGTTGCGTCTCTTTCGGGGGCGTTCGATACAATTTCTGCCAACTTGGTAGGATGTTCTCAGCAAAAGAGACACTGAACAAACCTTGATTTTTTTCCAATTGAGACAATACCGCTTGTGGGTTGGCTATCCCTGCGATGTACTTACGCTGCTCATCCGTTAACAGACTCGCCGCTGAATTCTGATTAAATAGAATAAACAAACACCCATCCTCAACTCGGCTACGAAGGCCATCAGTTTCAGCCGACACCAACTTCGCATCGCTTTTCCCGAGTTGATGAAAACAAG
This sequence comes from Vibrio lentus, assembly GCF_002875945.1. Classification (GTDB taxonomy): domain Bacteria; phylum Pseudomonadota; class Gammaproteobacteria; order Enterobacterales; family Vibrionaceae; genus Vibrio; species Vibrio apostichopi. The sequence continues at coordinate 39,509 of NZ_MCZK01000036.1, read as the reverse complement.
ACGAGTCTTCATAAGGTGACACCTGCATTTGACTGTCATCGAAACGAGCACTGCCCGTCATCGATTCTTCAAACTGCCAAATAGTCACCTCATCGGTCAAAGAACGACAACCATAATAGAGCTCAAATGCCGCAAGCTTGATGCGTTCATTATTGGTCTCAACCACTTTGAAAGGGCCGGTTCCAATCACAGCATGAGACACCGAATTTAATGGCGATGGCTCTCGTGTGACTTGCGCAGCAGGTTGAATCGAATACTTAACACCAGCCAACAAACCAGCAAAGCCAGTGTCAGCTTTGGTCAGTTGGAAACTGATTCTTAACGGCTGCTCACTGTAAACCGAAGCAACATGGGCTAACTCTGTCTGATAGAAAGGTAGCGGTTGTAAGGCGGTAAACAACGATACTAGCTGTTTGGCGTCGACGGGTTGGCCATCGTGGAAGGTTAGTCCGGGGCGCAAATAGAAAGTCCAAACCAACTTTTCAGCATCATATTCCCAATGGTGCGCCAGTTCAGGCTTCAACTTGCCCTTGCCATTACAAGTGACGAGGCAACTGAACACTTGCCTGATCAAAAATCGTTCGCTACTGCGGTGAATATGGTGCGGGAATAGGTATTCAAACTTACGTTTATAGGTTAATTGCACGTGCAGCAGCCCTTCACGCATCGTCGCGCCAGAGGTTTCTTGGAGGAGAGAGCCAAATACAGCGCGGTCATTGTCTAGAATTGAGAGCGCTTTTTCGTATTTGCCCTGCTCTATCAGTTTACTGGCGACATGTTGAGTCAATTCTTGATTGCTAAAGCGCAAGGTCAGATTAGAACGTTGATTCCTGCCGACTTTTGGCTCCCACACCACCCATTCAGCCTGATGCATCTTGCCTAACAAGGTTCGCGCATGGCGCAAGCTGGTGAACAGCTTGTCTGCGACCTCAGTTAACGTAACCGAATGTGAGAGGTTAGGCTCGAACGAATCTAGCCTTGTGTAGTAACGCATCATGTTTAGATCAGACAAATAATGAACCTTTTTAGAAACAACCCTTCCTGATTAAGCCCATTATAAAACACATCAGCCCAAAAGTAGCGCTAAAAGACGAAAACAGGAACAACTTAACAAAAAACCATCTGTTTATTACTTCCTATTAAATAACGATAATTAATGGGTCAGCAAGGAACGACGAGTTCCTACCAAAACCTAATACAAAAGAAGTAATCATCATGAGAAAATACTATCTTAATAAGTTAAAAAGCACCTGTAGCAAGCTCGAAAGAGAAGCACTACGAACACTTATAGAGCTATGTAACTGGCGTTATTAGTACACTTTTTAGCACCGAGTTAACGCGAGTTGAGTACAACCTAATATGCTCCTACCCCCAATATGAGTTAGGTCTCAACTCGCTTTTCCATTCCAAACACCCTCTCAACCCTGCTGTACCAATCGCTCACACACTCGATAAATTTCTGTTGTCGACTCGACAAATTTAATTCGTTTTCTTAGTTAAACGAAAAGCCTTAAGGTTCGCCCCGAAGCAAGCAAGGAGCATCAGAAAAACTGAAAGCTCAGCTAACAACTAATTTATTTGCAGTTACCAATCAGGTATTAACTAAGGAAACGCCATGCGTATCGCAATTCTTTCTCGCAACGAAAATCTATACTCTACTTCTCGCTTAAAAGCGGCAGGAGAAGCTCGTGGTCACCAGGTCGATGTTATCGACACGCTGCACTGTGATATAGATATCGCGAGTAACAATCCGAAGATTCGCTACATGGGTGAAGAGCTACCTCAATACGATGCTGTTATTCCACGTATTGGCGCTTCCATTACCTTTTACGGCACTGCGGTTGTTCGCCAATTCGAAATGATGGGCACTTTTTGTATCAATGAGTCAGTAGCAATCAGTCGTTCTCGCGACAAACTGCGCTCGCTACAACTGCTGTCTCGTAAAGGTATTGGCTTACCAAAAACAGGTTTCGCTAGCCGCCCAGACAAGATTCAAGACTTGATCAAAAACGTAGGTGGGGCGCCACTGGTTATCAAGCTTCTTGAAGGTACTCAAGGTATTGGCGTAGTTCTAGCAGAAACAAACAAAGCAGCTGAAAGCGTTATCGAAGCATTCATGGGACTAAAAGCGAACATCTTGGTTCAAGAGTTCATTGAAGAAGCTAATGGCGCAGACATCCGTTGTTTTGTTGTGGGTAACAAGGTTATTGCAGCAATGAAGCGCCAAGCTGGTGAGGGTGAATTCCGCTCTAACCTGCACCGTGGCGGCACAGCTCAACTGGTTAAACTATCTAAAGAAGAGCGCGCGACAGCGATCAACGCGGCGAAAATCATGGGGTTAAACCTATGTGGTGTCGATATTCTACAATCTAAGAATGGCCCAGTTGTAATGGAAGTGAACTCTTCTCCAGGCCTAGAAGGTATAGAGAAAGCGACAGGCAAAGATGTAGCAGACATGATTTTCGGATTTATCGAAAAAAATGCAAAACCAAACGCTAACCGTACTCGTGGCAAAGGCTGATTAAACGCCGTTTACTCATGATTGGAAAAAACATGAACAATAAAATGATCATAGGGAATACAGAAGCACTTTGCTTACCAGAGTTAGGGATAACTGGACTACATACGCGTGTTGATACAGGGGCTCAAACCTCTTCTCTACACGTAGACAATCTACTATGTGTAAAAACAGACGGTGAAAACTTCGTTGAATTCGATCTTCACCCAGACGTTTACCACCTCGAAGAGACAGTGCGCTGCAAGGCGAAGCTGAAAACGAGTAAAAGAATCAAATCATCGAACGGTGAAGTTGAACACCGTTGTGTGATTGAAACCATGCTAAAAATTGGTGGTCAGGAATGGCCTATCGATATCACACTAAGCAACCGTCAGGATATGACTTATATGATGCTGCTTGGTCGTCAAGGCATGAGTGACAAAGTGATTGTTGACCCAGCGGGCGAATTTCTAATTTCTCACTAATTGAACTGCTCCACAGCTCAAATAGTGAGTCAACAACACGTATTAATTAAGGCCAGTCTTTGAGACTGGCCTTAATTATTTATGGCGATTTTTTTTCTCTTTAAACCCAAACCGCCAGACAGATTTAACCAAACCTTTGAGTTTAATTTTAGTTACTCGCCAATGTGTCACTGGCCTTCTTGGCGCACTCATGAGCAGATGTTCAAACGCTTGCTCACTCAAATTCACTTGTCCCCCATGCGCCACCAGCAAGGTGTCGAGCTGCATGTCATAGATACGAGATACCGACTCTCGATACTTATTGGGATGAAAAATTGGGAAAGGCGGAATCAGCTTCTTTTTGACCTCGACCATTAAATCCGCTACGTAGGCGACACTGTGTGATGGGCAATAGACGGAAAGATCTCTGTCAGTGTGCCCCGGCGTTTCGAGAACCAACCAGTCATCAAATCCAGGAATACTGTCACCATCCGACAGCTTGTAGTCTGGCTTCAACTTTCTTGAATACCATAGGTTTGCTTTGGGCTTACCCAATCGGTTCGCCATCCACCGAGCCAATGCCAGATCGGTCAAATGCATCAATATGCCATCGAGGCCGTGGTACCAATCCTTATCTCGATTTGCTGCCACCAAGTTACAGTTCGTTAGCCTTCTAAGCTTATGCGCTGCCCCTGCGTGATCAGGATGCATGTGTGTCACCACAACCGTATGGAGATCAGCAAAATCACGCATAAGTTCTGTTTCGATGAAAGCCTTCAAATGCGGGATGTCAGCTCGACATGCGCCATCAAGCAACAGTAATTTGTCTGGATACTCCACCAAGTACATGTCTTGGATGTAACCTTTAATGGTATGCAGCTGCAAACCCACTCCTTGTGATAAACCAACTGGTCAGACCTATACCATAGCAAACTCGCGGCCAATTGTGACTATTTTGTTAACTGAATGACTTATAGCCACATTGTTGACATGGATTAGAAATTTACCCCCTCTTAGATATCACTTAAAACCCGATAAAATTCAGATACTAACAAACAAACTCTCATTATGAATAAATTTACAACAACATATATTTCGATAAATATCGAAATATATGTTGACGGGAAAATCTCGCGAGCGTATATTTCGATTATTCCAGAAATATAGAGAAACGAATTATGAATATTACACAAGATATGGTTATGGATACCTTAGGTATGTTCGGCTTCTTAGCTGTCGAATTAACCCTACTTTTCCTATTAATCAGCTACATCGTAGGTGTACTACAGGAGTACATCCCACCAGCAAAGATACAAAGTATTTTAAGTGGTAAAAATGGTAAAGGTTACATCGTTGCAGGTTTATTAGGTGCTATCACGCCATTCTGCTCATGCTCAACGATTCCATTTTTGAAAGGTCTATTACGTGCAAAAGCAGGCTTTGGAACCATGATGGTGTTCCTATTTGCTAGCCCACTATTGAACCCAATTATCATCGGTTTGTTTGCTGTGACCTTTGGTCTTAAAGTCACCGTGTTCTACTTTGTTGTCGCAATGGGCGTATCGGTTATTGCTGGCTACACCTTAGAGAAACTTGGCTTTGAAAAATACGTAAAATCAGAAGCGTACATTGCACCTGAAGCGAAAGGTTGTGCTTCTTCATGCGGTTCAAAAGCAAAACCTATCAACAAATGGGTAAGAATTTGGAACAGGACATGGGCTGACTTCAAAAAAGTGGTTCCTTACCTAGTCGGTGGTATTGCTCTTGGCTCAATGATTTACGGCTTCATGCCAACAGAATTTGTGGCAAGCGTAGCAAGTGAAAACAACCCATTTGCGATTCCAATTGCAGCGGTTATTGGTATCCCACTTTACATCCGAGCTGAAGCCGTGATTCCTTTAAGCGCAGCATTAGCAGCAAAAGGCATGGGACTTGGAGCAGTAATGGCGTTGATTATTGGTAGTGCTGGTGCGAGTTTGACTGAAGTGATTTTGCTTAAATCTATCTTCAAAAACAAAATGATTGCAGCGTTCTTATTCGTAATCTTGAGCATGGCAATTGGCGCTGGTTTCTTGTACCAATTCATCTTCTAACCCTATAAGCACACTCTCTTGAGTGTGCTTTTCCAGTATCAAAGAATAGAGACAAAAACAGAGAAACAAATAGATAAACGAATCACTCCAGAAATCAAAGAATCAGAGGTGCAACATGGTTGAGCAAATCATTATTATCGGCGCAGGCCAAGCGGGTCTATCTACAGCCTACTACCTAAAAAGAAATGGGCTCAACCCACTCATTCTTGATGCGAATCCAACACCTGGCGGCGCTTGGACAAAAGGTTGGGATAGCTTGATGTTGTTCTCACCAAAAGAGTACAGCTCGTTATCTGGTTTGATGATGCCGAAGACTGAGCTCGAATACCCGAGCCGCAACGAGATCGTCAACTACCTAAGCCGCTATGAAAAGCATTATGACTTTAGAATCGAGCGCCCCGTTCGAGTGCAAAATGTTGAGAAGAAAGACGGCCTGTTTTACATCACAACCGACACTGGTGTTTATCAATCTCACGCCTTGGTATCTGCAACGGGTAACTTCTCAGGAGCCTCAACGCCCTACTTTGAAGGCATTGAACAATTCAAAGGCGAACAGATTCACTCTAGCGAATACCAAAACAACAAACCATTTGAGCAACAGAATGTAGCTGTGATCGGAAGCGGTAACTCCGGCTCTCAGATCCTTGCTGAGGTTTCAGAAGTAGCCAATACACACTGGTTTACTAACCGTCCTCTGCAATATCTTGATGACGATTTGGATGGCCGATACCTGTTCGACCTTTCAACCAAACGCTACTACGCCTCTTTGAAAGGCGAGACTCTTGAGAATACCGATGACTTTTCCAAGATTGTGATGACAGATAGCGTGAAAGAAGCCCGAGATCGAGGCGTGCTAGTCAAAGAAGAAGACATTATTCGCTTTACCGAAGACAGCATCGTCACCAAAAACAAAACCATCCCGATCGATGCGATCGTATGGTGCACGGGCTTTAAAACCCAACTCGATCACTTACAGGGTTTAGAGCTAGACAGCGATCTTAGCAAGATCTCAGACGGTACTCGCTCTAATCAACACCTAGGTCTTTGGTTTATTGGCTATGGCGAATGGTCAGGGTACGCCTCTGCTACCATTGTCGGCGTTCAAAAACACGCGCGAGAAGCCGCTAAGCAAATCAGTGAAGTGCTCGCATCAACGGTAAGTTAACTCGGCCTTCATTCTGACTATCGCCTCATTCGAATTGCCCCTCACAATTAACGCCTTAGCGTTGGCCTAAAATAGGCTTGCTCTGAGGCGCTCTGCAAGCTTTCTCATCTCCCAATTTATACATACTTTCCGGTTTTATCGTGACGACAAAATACGTGATTTGTTGGCCTGAGTTATTAGGACTATATATGCGCCTCTAATTTATTGTCTGAGTGCTATACATGAACCAATTAATCGATGCTCTTTCTACCCAAGGCTATTTCGTTTGGGATGACTTCTTAACTCACGAAGAAGTAGTGGCATTGAGGGATTGCATTCCAGAAAACTGGAAAAAGGCTAGGATCGGCCGTAACGATGACGTAGCACGAGAAGCAACGATTCGTAGTGACAAAATTCAGTGGGTACGCCGTGATATGGGCGAACCAGCATCTTTGTTCCTCGACAAAATGGAACAAATTCGTTTAGAGGCAAACCAAGCATTCTTTTTAGGTCTGTTCGAATACGAAGCGCACTTTGCGAAATACGAAAAAGGCGACTTCTACCAGAAGCACTTAGACTGCTTCAAAGGCAACGAAAACCGCCGCCTAACCACGGTGTTCTACATGAATGACGAATGGTCTGAAGAAGACGCTGGGGAACTCGTGGTTTACGATCTAAAAGACAATCACATCGCGACCATTCCGCCAAAGGGTGGTCGACTGTTGGTATTCTTGTCTGAACAGTTCCCACACGAGGTTCTACCAACCAACACGGAGCGATTCAGTATCGCTGGTTGGTTCCGTATTAATGGCGTGAAAGACAACCAATTGGACATCGCACACTAAGCTAAGCCAATCTAATCCAATCTCTATATTATCCAGAGCCTATGTCATCGAACGCCTCTCCATCGAGAGGCTTTTTCGTAGATGAGAATCACTAGAAGTGACAAGTCTAATCGACCGCTTTCATTAGCAGAGTCACAACACGGCTATTTGGCTTCACGATTGCTCTGGCGTAATGGAGAAAACTGATATTTAATAAATATTTACGATGCGTCTTAAAGAAGGATTAATTATGTCGTCTATCATCGTAGGTCATCGTGGTGTGGCAGGTACTCACCCAGAAAACACCAAAGTAAGCATTGAGCAAGCCGCTAATCTTGGCTTGAAGTGGGTTGAAGTCGATATTCAAGTGACTCTCGACGACCAACTTGTCGTTTGTCACGATCACACACTAGAACGCTGTAGTGATGGTAAAGGCCGTGTTGATGAGCACACCTTGGCAGAGCTGCGCCTGTTAGATTTTGGTCGCTGGAAATCAGAACAGTTCACCGGTGAAAAAATACTGACTCTCACTGAGCTGTTGAGCTTGGTTGAAGCGCATGATCTGAGTGTTAATCTGGAAATTAAAGTCGATAGCAAACACCAAGCGCCTCATGTGGTCGATCTTCTGCACACAGAACTGATCCGCTCAACGCTGGATACCGACAGGATCTTACTTTCAAGCTTCAGTCACCAAGTCGTTGCTGAAATGGCTCACCATTTACCGAGATACCGAATTGGTGTGATCACAGAGCAACTGACCCAAGCCGATCTTATGCTTATCAATGAGGTCAAAGCGTTCAGCTGTCACATGAACTTTGAACATGTCGATCAGAACGATCTCGATACGTTAAAAGAAGCGAACATTCAAACATGGTGCTACACCGTCAATGATCCGTCTCAGTTCAAATTTCTCTCCAAAGTAGACGCTGTATTCACTGATTTCCCGAATCAATTTAGCGCTATAAATTGACCGAGCGAATACCGAAAAAGCACACCTCAAGAGACATTAAAATTAACCCCAATAAACCTGAAAATTAGGTAGTAAACGCAAGTGAGTAGGAGTACATTCCGCTACTCACTTGGTTTCATTAGCTCACTCTATTCAGACAGCTTCATTGGTTACTTAATTTATGGATCTCATTTTTAGTCCAACTTACCCAATTTTGGGTGCAATCTTCATTTTCGCCGCTATTGTTCGTGGCTTCTCAGGTTTCGGTTTCACCTTAGTGGCATTGCCGTTAAGCGCGCTATTCGTCCCTGTTATCGAACTGGTTCCTGTTTTCATGTTGATTGACCTACTCGGCAATATTCAATTGCTGCCAAAGGTTCGAAAGCACGTTAACTGGCGCTGGGTTTCAAAGGTATTTATCCCTTGTTTGGCCTTCACTCCGGTCGGCTTACTCTTGCTCAAATCGGTTAGCCAAGACACGATCATCTTGATCATCAGCGCTTTCATCTTTGCGTCTGCACTTATGATCTACAAAGGCTTTCAATATCGAAGCGAACCTCGATTTGCACCCTATATTCTCGGCAGCCTTGCTGGAGTAATGAATGGTGCGGCTTCAATGTCTGGGCCTCCGGTTGGCACGCATGCACTAGCAAGCCCAGTCGAGCCTCATATTGCCAGAGCTGGCCTTATCGCGTTCTTTGTATTGGCCGATTCCAGTGCATTTGTATCGGCATCGATAGCGGGATTAGTCGACCGTGATGTGGTTTGGCTTACGATTGTACTTTTGCCAAGCAGCATGTTTGGTGGCTATGTCGGGTCTAAATTGTTCGAGAGATTTGGCGGAGAGAAATTCAAGCCTGTCACTATTGCCCTGCTGGTGGTGATTGCCGTATTCAGTGCAGGGCGAGTGTTAATCTAAATTAAGTAAGTGAACACCTAAGCTCGGCAGGTGAAAACTAAAGTTAGATTAGTGAAGACCTAAGCTGGACGAGTAAAAACAATCTGGGTGCTACCATTCGATATGGATAGGAGTGCCCATTTTAACTAGTTCAATAAACGCATCCATATCTTGATTGGTTAAAGCAATACAACCATCCGTCCAATCAAAACTTTGAATAAAACTTTGCGAACGACGCTCACCATTTTTGATGCCGTGGATTTTGATATTTCCTCCAGGGCTAACATCGTGTTTTTCGGCCCACTCTCTGTCGGCGGATTGTGGGTAGTTGATGTGTACTGAGCGATAAAAATCAGATTCTTCCATAATATAATCGAGCTTGTATTGCCCTTCTGGGGTTCGATTATCCCCTTCAAATCGCTTATGCCCTTTTGGCTGCTTACCCAAGGCGATACGAAACTCTTGTACGACCTCATCGTCTTTAAATAAGTACATGCGACGTTTCGATTTATCGACCTTAACCAAAGTGACCACTTGAAGTAGCGGGTCGATCTCTGAATCAATATTAGGTACGTTGTAAAACTGTTGAGATGAGCTTTGAGGTGGGCGTTTCGATGAACCTTGAGAAAGCTGAGCAACCTTATTCTTATTGTCGTCAGAATTGTCGTCAGAGCCACTTTCAAGAACGTCATCCACAACAATCACATTGTTTGAGTTCGAGCTTGCTGGAGACGTTGAGACATCTTGGGAGTGAGAAGGCGCAGACTCAAACACAATGGTTTCTATCGCAGTTGCATCGGAAACGATTTTCTCGACTACAAGCTTCTGCGCTTGTGATTTCTGCGTTGCAGGCGGCTTTACATATTGCGGCGTATCAGTAGCAGAGGAAGTGGCTGAATAAATCAGAGAGCTCGCAAAGAGTAAGTACAGTGATAAAGGTAAAAACGACCGCACCTTTATATCCCCTCTAAGCTCATAGACATGGTTCGAGATTGAGTTTCCATTCCTAACGACTCATAGAAACTCTGAGCTTGCTGGTTAAACTCCATCACTTCCAAACGAAGCTCTATCGCTCCTCTGGCCTGCGACCATTGGTTGAATGACTTCATCAACGCCTTACCGACACCTTGGCTTTGAATCTGATCGTTGACCACAATCGTGTTCACCCGCGCAACCTTATGTGGCTGAATAAAGCTTACCCCTTTGTTCTGCGTCACTTTGCCGGCAAGAAAGCCAACAACCTCATCATCTTGAACCGCAACAAAGAAGGAACCGAGCGGGTCTATCATCAACCCTAGCCAATACTCTTCGCTGTCACCAAAGCTTCGTGACGGTGGTGCAAACACCATAGGTGCACCAAGATGATGTTGGCGGTTTATCTGCTCAGAAAGCGCTAAAATAGAGCGAATGTCAGTTACCTTTACGGTACGGATTTGCATATCATCACCTTGTTTGAATTCCATAATACCTTAGCAAAAATGACTTACTTGTGCACCGTTGTCCTAGCTAACTCAGGTATCTTATAGAGGCTCCAAATGGATATTAGGCTGTATTTAAACGGGAATTGTTCCGCAAATCTAAGGCACATTGGCGGCCTTTGAATGCTACTATCTCCACAGAATCAATACACTAACGACTGGATACCTATATGATTAAGTTTGCTGTAATTGGAACCAATTGGATTACACAAAAGTTTGTTCAAGCTGCCCATGAAACTCAATCGATGCAACTTGCTGCGGTTTATTCCCGAAACTTAGACAGCGCGGCACAGTTCGCCCAAGAATTTGACGTTGAAACGACTTATGACTCACTCGACGCATTAGCCAGTGACAAAACAATAACAGCGGTTTACATCGCCTCTCCAAACTCAATGCACTGTGAGCAGTCGATTTTAATGATGAAGCACGGCAAGCATGTGATTTGTGAAAAGCCTGTCGCGTCAAATATTGATGAAGCGACTCGAATGTTTGAAGTCGCAGAACAAAACGGCGTGGTGCTGTTTGAAGCGTATAAATCTCAGTTCTTACCGAACTTTAAGCAAATCCAACTTGGGTTAGAAAAAATAGGCAAAGTACATAAAGCGCACATCAATTACTGCCAGTATTCATCGCGCTACCAAAAATACCTCAACGGTGAAAATCCAAATACGTTCAACCCTGCCTTCTCAAACGGCTCAATGGTCGACATTGGTTTCTATTGTGTCGCCGCTTCCGTGGCACTGTTTGGCAAGCCTCAAGCAGCTCACGCCTCTGCTAAGTTGCTTGATTCTGGTGTGGATGCTCATGGCTGTGCGATCTTCCAATACCCTGAGTTCGATGTCACTCTCGCGCACTCTAAGGTCAGTGATTCCTATGCGCCTAGTGAGATCCAAGGTGAACAAGGGGCGATCATTATCGATCACATCGCTGAATGTACCGACGTTAAGATCCGCTATCGTGATGGCACGGTAGAAAACCTCACTCAACATCAAAGTGAGAACTCAATGAGTTATGAAGCGCAAGCCTTTGCCGATTGTATCCATGGCGATCAAGCAACCAAAGCTCAAACAACACAACGCGCTTTAACCGTTTGCAAGCTAATTACAGAGATGCGTCAGCAAATTGGTGTCGTTTACCCTGCAGACAAATAGACACCACAAATACGCTAATGGTCTGATAACTAAGAAATAGTCATTTATACATAACCAAATTTAATCTTTACGACAAACAACTGGATTAGTTGATTAGAGAGTCATCTGTTTAAATCCGCGTTCGATATCTATCGTACTTATTTAATTTATTGAAGGTGTGTAAAGTGTTTTCAGTTGATGATCGCGTTGTAGCAACAAAAGGTGTTGAACTTGGTGAAATGGTAGTGACTGGCCTAAGCGCTGGTGGCGGCTACGTTCACGTTACAACTGTAGAAGGCGCAATGACGCTTACTTACCCAATGCAAGATCTTAAAAAAGCATAGTTTAACCACTTTGCTCTTTTAGTAGACCATCTGCTAAAGGTAACAGAATACAGGCTCTGGCTGATCTCACTCTTCTGCATTAGAGGGGATTGCCAGAGCCTTTTTTGTGCCTGCCATTTCCCAGCAACCTTCTCATTAGTTTACTCATTGCAGTAAAGCCGAATCCAACAGACAATAGAATTAATAAAATAGTATTTATACCAAGTACTTATTGTCGGTTGATGCTCACTGTTTATTAGTGCTTAGAGTTTATTGATACTTAACGTTATTGACGCTTAATGTTCGCAATACTTTCTGGTACATTAGCATTAACTTATATTTATAATGACCTGAACTAAGGGAAGCTATGAAGCTTTATATTTACGACCACTGCCCTTTCTGTGCAAGAGTGGCCTACATCGCTCAATCTCTAGGCTTGAACATCGAGCTTGTTTCTGTGGATTATGATGACGCCCAAACCCTTATCGATTTGATCGGTAAAAAGATGGTGCCTGTCTTACAGAAAGACGATGGCTCTATCATGGCGGAAAGCTTGGATATCATCGCTTACTTTATGGACTTGAAATCAAGTGATGATCAGCGTGTACCATCAGAGCAAGTCACTCTGTTCCAAACTCGTGCATTCCCGCTAAGCCAACGCATCGGTTTACCACGTTGGTGGAAACTAGACCTTGCTGAATACCAATCAGAAGCAAGCAAAACTGCATGGCGCGCAAACAAAGAGACAGAAGAACTCAATTTCGAAAAACTGATTGAGCAAACGCCGCAGTTCGTTGAACAGATTAATCCGTTATTGAAAGATGCAGAGCTTCTACTGAACCTAGAAAATGGTGAGTCGTCGCTGCCGCTTATTGACCAAGCGGTGTACTTCTCTATGTTGCGCGGCTTCTGTGTTGAACCAAGTATCACATGGCCACCAGCGCTTGAACGTTGGTTAGAGAAGCAAAGCGAAACACTAAAGCTGTCTCTGCTTCGTTGATTCGTTGATTCGTTGATTCGTTAAAAATAGCAAGTAACAAACAAAGACGAGAATCTCACCGAATGAGATTCTCGTTTCTTTATACACTTAATTCCCTTTATCAGAGCAAGCGTCTTCTCAACCCTGTACGCTCCAAGATTCGTGTCGAAATCTCTTCAACAGACAGTGACGAGGTGTTGATGTATGGAATGGCTTCACGTCTGAACAACCCTTCTACCGTTTGCAGCTCATACAAACATTGAGAGTCACTCGCATACTCACTGCCAGCCAATCGATTTTCTCGGATCTCGGTCAGCCTTTCCGCATCAATCGTCAAACCAAACAGCTTATGGCGATATATCTCAAACTCAGGTAACAACCTTAAGCGAGCAATATCATCATGGATAAACGGATAGTTTGCGACGCGTAAACCAAACTGCATTGCCATGTACAAGCTCGTTGGCGTTTTACCGCTGCGAGAGACACCCAACAAGATAATGTCTGCCTCTTCCAAGCCTTTTAAAGTAATGCCGTCGTCGTGCGCTAACGTGTATTCGATAGCAGCAATACGGTCGAAGTATTTGTCCGAGTCTTTATTGACGCTACGAGAACGCTGCAGCTTCGGCTTAGGTGCCATTTTCGTATCATCTTGCACTTTCTGCACAATACTCTCTAACACGTCATAACAGTGTGCCGGGGCATCTAACAACTTCAGTTTTATCTCCGGAATCACAATCGAGAAGAACACCAAAGGCTCATGCCCTGTTGCTCGATATGAAATCTCGATCTCTTTCAATAAATCAGAAAGTTTGTCTTCACTTTCGACAAACGGGAAGGTTTTTTCATTAGCTTCGAATGGGAATTGACCTAGAACAACATGCCCTAAAGTCTCACATGTTATGGCCGTTCCATCAGAAACATAGAATACATCACGACTTTGAATATCAATTTGCATTTTTTATTTAATGTTTAAAATTATTTTGAGTAGGATGGGAACCATAATATATATAACGAAACCCTGCTGACTATTACGTCCCCCACAGCTTTTAAAAATAATTTACATTTTTTTAAACTGATACGTAATCGTTTGCCTTTAAATCCCTACAATGCTTGCTATGTTTCTGGAGAAATAAATGCAAAATAACACCCTATGGTTCAATGGCCTTTCCATGGAAGATGTCGACAAAGTCGGCGGTAAGAATGCTTCACTTGGCGAGATGGTTTCTAACCTAGCCAACGCTGGCGTATCAGTACCTAATGGTTTTGCTACCACCTCTTATGCGTTTAATAACTTTCTTGACTACAAAGGTCTTGATGAGCGCATTCACCAACTCCTTGATGAACTTGATGTTGAAGACGTTGACGCACTGCGTAAGACAGGTGCAACGATTCGACAATGGGTTCTAGACGCACCATTCCCAGAATCACTAGAGCAAGACATCCGTGATAACTACCGCGAACTGATTGAAGGCAACGAAGAATTGTCTGTTGCGGTTCGTTCATCGGCAACGGCTGAAGACCTTCCAGATGCTTCTTTTGCAGGCCAACAAGAAACCTTCCTTAACGTGAAAGGTATCGATGCAGTTATCGAAGCGACTAAACACGTGTTCGCTTCACTGTTTAACGATCGCGCTATCTCTTACCGAGTACACCAAGGCTTTGATCACCGAGGTATTTCATTGTCTGCGGGCATCCAACGTATGGTTCGCTCAGACAAAGCCTCTTCAGGTGTGATGTTCACGCTTGATACTGAGTCAGGCTTCGACCAAGTGGTGTTCATCACCTCTTCTTGGGGCCTAGGTGAAATGGTCGTACAAGGCGCTGTGAACCCAGACGAATTCTACGTTCACAAGCCAATGCTAGAAGCGGGTCACTACCCCGTTGTTAAAAAGACGTTTGGTTCTAAGTTGATCAAGATGATCTACTCAACCAACCAAGAGATCGGCAAGCAAGTTGATATCATCGATACGGATACTCAAGAACGTAATGAGTTCTCACTGAACGATGAAGAGATCAAAGAGCTGGCAAAACAAGCGATGATCATCGAGAAACACTACCAACGACCGATGGATATTGAGTGGGCAAAAGATGGCATCGACGGCAAGCTTTACATCGTTCAAGCGCGCCCTGAAACCGTATGTTCTCAAAGCGACCAAAACGTTATCGAGCGTTACGAGCTAAACAACAAGGCGGATGTCTTGGTTGAAGGCCGTGCTATCGGTCAACGTATCGGTTCTGGCCCTGTTCGTTTGGTTGACTCTCTAGACCAAATGTCACTGGTTCAAGAAGGCGACGTGCTGGTAACCGACATGACAGACCCAGACTGGGAACCTGTAATGAAAAAAGCCTCTGCGATTGTGACTAACCGTGGTGGCCGTACTTGTCACGCAGCCATCATTGCTCGTGAGCTCGGTATCCCTGCAATTGTTGGTTGTGGTACCGCGACAAGCAGCCTGAATGACGGCGACACCGTAACAGTGTCATGTTCAGAAGGCGAAACAGGTTACGTTTACAACGGCGAACTCGACTTTGAGATCAAACGTTCTGAGGTTGATGAGCTACCAATGCTGCCAACCAAAGTAATGATGAACGTGGGTAACCCTGATCGCGCCTTCGACTTCGCTCAAATCCCGAACGAAGGTGTTGGCCTTGCTCGTCTTGAATTCATCATCAACAAGATGATTGGTATTCACCCTAAAGCTCTGTTGAACTTCGATGAGCAAACTGACGAAATTAAAGCAGAAATCAACCAGCGTATTCGTGGCTACAAAGATCCTATCGATTTCTACGTAAGCAAGCTAACGGAAGGCATCGCGACTATCGCGTCTGCATTCTGGCCTAAGCGTGTGATCGTACGTATGTCTGACTTCAAGTCGAACGAGTACAGCAACCTTGTTGGCGGTAAAACGTTTGAACCACATGAAGAGAACCCAATGCTGGGCTTCCGTGGTGCATCTCGTTACATCTCTCCAGTATTTGAAGACTGTTTCGAGCTTGAAACTCAAGCGCTAAAACGTGTTCGTAACGAGATGGGACTGAAGAACGTTGAAATCATGATCCCATTCGTTCGCACTCCGAGCGAAGCGGCATCAGTTATCGACATTCTGGCTAAATTTAACCTACGCCGTGGCGACCAAGGTCTGAAAGTCATCATGATGTGTGAACTTCCATCCAATGCTATTTTGGCTGATGAGTTCTTGAAGTACTTCGATGGCTTCTCTATCGGTTCAAACGACATGACACAGCTGACACTTGGCCTAGACCGAGACTCAGGTGACGTTGCTCACTTATTCGACGAGCGTAACCCAGCGGTGAAAGCGATGCTGAAAATGGCAATCGATGCAGCAGCTAAAGCAGGTAAATACGTGGGTATTTGTGGCCAAGGCCCATCTGACCATGACGACCTAGCGGAGTGGTTAATGGAACAAGGCATCAGCTCTGTTTCACTAAACCCAGATACGGTTATCGACACTTGGTTGAAGTTAGGTAACGTTGCGAATAAGTAACGCTTTGCTCGACAAGTAAATACAACGAAAAGTAGACACTACAAAGCCAGTCATTGCGACTGGCTTTTTTATTTCCACCTACTCTAATAAAGCTCTGGCGTTATCACCCTGCTCATAGATGTAGAGGCTGACACGAGACAGTATGGTTATCTCTTCTAAACTGACTTGAAGTGAGTTCTGCCCTCTTCCTAGGTTCGCTCTCAAACGATCAACTAACTGCTGCACGGCCATCAAATCATCTCGCGCCTTTGGCACTCGTGTGTTCATAAAGGTGAACCACTTTTCACTCATGTTACGGCTTATCTTAGCAAGCACTTCTGTATTGGTGATCGTAAATGCCTTATCAAGATTGCCTCCGTCTCGGAGGATGTCATAGATGATGTGACCGTTCTTTTTCGCCACCATCATGTTCTTGGTATTGAGCTGCAATTCACCAATATGTCCATTGGCCATCTTCAAGAAGAACTTAATGTCTTTGTAGCCAGCATCGGTTGCGCCGCAGTTGAACTTAGCATTATCACCTTGGCTAGTGCCGTAGCGATCTTTCATCGCAGATTGATGATGTTTCAACTCGACAAACTCTTTGGTCAAAATGATCATCGCTTTAGCAATGATCATATCTTCCATACTCTCAAACACGATCGTCATACGCGCTGCATCTTTGAGATCACCAATATCGTAATGACGTTTGCGGTTGGTGATTTTATCCAGTGCACCATGGAAGTCTTTGACACCTAAATAAGCACCGGGAGGCTGTTTGAGTGTCCCGTTACACACCGATGCGACTTTCACAGCAAACTCTCTGAGTGCCTCTTGCGCTTCAACTGTCTCCATAAACATCAGAAACAGCTGCTTTTTCTTGAGCGTGGCATTCGCGACTTGATTTCGAGAACCAAAATCTAGGTTGCCATTCGCTAACTTCTGACTGGATGATTCATCCAGATAGTTATGGATCTTTTCCTTCTGAGTCATGATGTCGAGAATGACTTGATCTTGCTGCTTGTTAGCGGCATTCATGTAGTCGAAGTTTTCGACCTTTTGTTTCAATGCTTGCAGCTTCTGTTGGTAATCTTTGACGTTAACTAACCGAAAGCCCTGAGACATGATGCCTTGTTGGTTTATCTTGGCGAGTACCTTTGCCTTGTTCTTTCTAACTTGTTCTTGGCTGATCTGAATTTCTTCTGTGGTCGGCATATTTAGGTTCCTTCTCCAATATGCAGTTAAAACGGTGCTTGCTGACTCGCAATTCCTTTTCTCTCCAACGATATTAGTTTATGGATTTGATAATTACATTAGCCAACAACGATAACCCTATAAAATAAATAAGGTTTGAGAGATGCTTCCCTAAAGTGACAGCACACAATGCGCCAACACCGCCAAATTCGACATTAAGTAATATGCTTAGATCCGGTAACAATTATTGGTATCGAGCTGACCTTACGTTATCCTTTACGCAATTCTTCATTGAGAGGTTTGTCACCACAACAAGCCTAACTTCAAGACCGATAAGAGTGTTATGAATTCTACTACCGCAACTCCCTCGCCTTCTCTTGGCCGACAACTCTATACAATGACATGGCCAATGTTGTTTGGGGTACTTTCCCTAATGAGCTTCCAGCTTGTAGACAGTGCTTTTATTGGCCAGCTGGGCGTACTACCGCTCGCTGTTCAAGGTTTTACACTTCCAATACAGATGATCATCATTGGTATTCAGGTCGGGCTAGGTATCGCGACAACTGCGGTAATCGCTAGAGCCATTGGCGCGAATGAAACGCGCTACGCTAAGCAGCTCGGTGGATTAGTGATTGCGATGGGCAGCGTGAGTGTCGCGCTTTTCTCCGTCATCATCTATCTGCTGCGTGGGCCAATTTTACAGTTGTTGGATGCGCCACCAACGGTATTACCAATCATTGATTCTTATTGGATCTATTGGCTAGTCAGCTCTTGGACAGGCGCACTGCTCTACTTTTTCTACAGTGTGTGTCGTGCCAATGGTAATACTATGCTGCCCGGTTCAATGATGATCGCGACCAGTATCATCAACTTGATATTGGATCCGATTTTCATCTTTACGCTCGACATGGGCATCAATGGAGCCGCCATTGCGACCATCTTGGCGTTCGGTGCGGGTATCTTTATCGTTGCTCCTAAGGTGACTAAGAAGCATTGGATGACATTCGACTGGCACGATCTCGACATCGGCAAGAGTGTTCGCTCCATTGGTAACATCATGGGGCCTGCAATGATCAGTCAGTTGCTGCCACCGGTTTCATCAATGTTCGCCACTAAACTGCTTGCTGGCTATGGCACCGCTGCCGTTGCAGCTTGGGCGCTGGGTTCGCGTTTTGAATTCTTCTCAATAGTTGCAGTTCTAGCACTGACCATGTCGATGCCACCTATGATTGGTCGCATGTTGGGTGAAAAGAACCTTGGGAACATACGTAGTCTTGTGAAGATTGCCGTTACCTTCGTGTTAGGTTTCCAACTGGTCATCGCATTGGTGACTTGGTTATTCTCTGGCGGACTGGCAAACCTAATGACCAGTGAAAGCGAAGTCTCAACGATTTTGAACTATCACCTACTGATCGTGCCTATTAGCTTAGGGCCATTGGGAATCTGTATGCTGATGGTTTCTGTCTCGAACGCTCTGGGCAAGTCTTACACCGCCTTGACGATTTCAGCGCTGCGTCTATTCGCCTTCTTCTTGCCTTGCTTGTGGGTTGGCTCGCTGCTTGCTGGTATTGAAGGTCTGTTCTGGGGCGCAATGGTAGGTAATGTGCTTGCCGGAACCTGTGCATGGTTTATGTACCAACGCGCACTTGGACAAGTCGAGGCTAAGCTAGCTAATTAACCAACTAGCGAACTAAACGGCTTACCAACTAAACCGCCAGAAAATTATTAAACGAAAAAGCAGCCGCTGAGGCTGCTTTTTTAGTTTTCAGACTTAAAGGATATTGGATTTAGGTTTGCTCAAAGTAAGCCAAAAACTCACCGCAATCTTTTTGGAATAGTGGCAATGCTTCTGCCAGTTTTTCATCATCCCAATGCCACCACTCAAGGCTTTCTAATCGCTCGGCGTAGCTAGGATCATCAAAGCGAGGGCGCAACACCTTGGCAGGGTTGCCAACCACAATAGAATATGGCGGCACGTCTTTCGTAACCACGCTGCCCGCACCGACTATCGAACCATTACCAATCTTAATACCCGGGAGCACAATGACACCGTGACCAATCCAAACATCATGCCCAACATGTACTTTGTCTTCTTCGCGCCATGAGAACACCTCATCATCTAGTGACGTAGGATCTTCACCTAACTGATACTTACCCGGGCGATAAGTAAAGTGATGCAGCGTTGGACGCCACCACGGGTGATTGCTCGGATTCAGGCGAACCGCCGCAGCGATTGATGTGAACTTACCTATTTCGGTAAACATCAGATTACAGTCGTTTTGTATGTAGCTGTAGTCTCCGACTTGCACGTTATTTAGCACGCAACGGTCAGCGATTTCAGTCCAACGTCCGAGCTCAACGTTGTGCAGCTTGCTGCTTTCAGCGACGCTCGGTTCGCTGTTTAAGGTTGGGGAAAGAGGTTGGCTCATAGGGTTATCTCCTCGCCATCGTTGAGAATGCGCAATCGCTGTGAAAAGGCTTGTGGGTGTTCTTCTGCCCAGCCAAGCATATGGTGGCTCACATGAATCAGGCCAAGGTTCTTCGGACGACAGGTTTCATCAATATCTAATATATGGTGGAAATCGTTGTGGTTTGAGTTGGCTCGAACTTGAGGATCTTCAATTGGTGGGGAGTTACAATCCGTGATTAACCAATCAACAGGGAACTCTATCAGCCAACGCTCGGTTTGCTTTGGCAGCCCTACCGTATCGGTTAAATAAGCCAACCGCTTCCCGTCAAATTCAAAGCAATAACCAAGACAAAGTTTAGAGTGATTGAGTGGCAATGGCGTTACGGTTATTCCCTGCCAATCAAACGACTTAAACGCTTGTGCTCGCATGGAAAAATCCAAAATACCGGGATGTTTATAAAGATCATCACAACCCAGCGGATCATCAGGAGAAATCACCGAGATCTTATCGCCAGCACCCCATCGGAGATCAAACAAACTCTGGACATGATCCATGTGGTAATGAGTCAATAATATCTGATCAATCGATCCAGCAGGAAAGCGGCGCATCAGGTCAGGCGCGTTAGCATCCAACAAGAGAAACTTGCCATTATGTTCAAGGAACGCTGATGACTTTTCTCGTCTTAAACTGGGTTTTTCAAGGGAAGAAACACACACCGAACAATCACACCCGTAAACTGGCACCATCGCACTGTTGGCAGTGCCTAACATGGTCAACTTCATGCGACACCACCTGCTGGTTCTGCGAGCCTTTCAGCTTGTTCTTTTAATCGCGCAAACTGCGCAATGCTCTGGTCAATCGTGCCACTGTTATCAATACAAAGCGTGTTATTTAGAGTGGATTCTGAGTCCACACAATAGTCCGCCGCGCGTTGCAATCGAAGGGTAATCTCAGCTTCACTTTCACGACCGCGGGCTCGTAAACGTGCTTCTAACACCTTTGGCTTAACACTAACCACAACGGGGACTAATCGTTCACCAAACAAGTCTCTTGCTGCATCTAAATACGCACGCGAACCATTAACCACAACACTCAAGCCCGCATCCATCCATTGGTGAACCTCTTGGCCAATGCCGTAGCTCATGCCGTGAGCTTGCCAACTCATCGCAAACATATTTCGCGAATAGCGAATAAAGAATTCATCATCACTGAGCTCTACATGGTTTTCGCCACCAGCATCGGCTGCACGTGTGATGTAGCGATGAGCAACCACCAAGTCTTTAACGAACTGCTCACGTAGCGCCGAGATAATCGAATCTTTACCAGCACCAGAAGGACCGATTACATAATAAAGCTGACCCGGTTTGTCAGCTTTTGGGGCGGCGTTGACCACCCCATTCACATCAAATGAGTAACCTTTAGACATGGATTAGAATACCTTCTTGCCTTCACGCCACACACGAGATACCAGTTGGTGATCATCCAAACGATGCGCGAGCACCAAATCAGCACGCTTACCTTCCGCTATGACACCACGGTCAGTTAAGCCAAGAGCTTGTGCTGGGTTCAATGTCGCCAATTGCACCGCTTGCGCTACATCGAGGTTGTTGCGCTCATCGTTAACGAGCGTAAATACCGCATCTAACAAGCTCACTGGATAGTAATCTGAAGACAAGATATCCAACACGCCCAAAGACACCAACTCATGTGCTGCAACGTTCCCCGAGTGTGAACCACCGCGAATCACGTTCGGCGCCCCCATCATCACCTTTAAGCCCAATTCGTGAGAGCGCTGCGCTGCTTCAACCGTGGTTGGGAATTCAGCAATCACCATGCCCAACTCTTTAGATTCCGTTACATGAGCACTAGTTGCGTCATCATGACTTGCGGTTGGAATATTCAAGTCACGGCACTGACGAGTAATCTCATCGCGATTCTGTTTCGACCAACGTTCTGACTGAGCAACTTGGTCTTTTTCATACACCACCATTTCAGCATCCGTCATGTTGTACTTACCTTGATAGTAAGTTCGGTATTTATCTAGGTTCACAAACTGACGCTGACCTGGAGCGTGATCCATTACGGAGACTAACTGCACTTCTGGCATGTTCACGTAACGCTCAAACAAACCAACGGTAGTTGAGTGCGGTACTTCGCAGCGTAAATGGATGCGGTGCTCGGCTCGAGTTAGACCACGCTTCTGACTCTCGGCCACAGTATTAATAAACTGGTCAAGGTTCTCTTGGCGATTGCCATCTCGGTAGTCACCCAAAGCAACGGCATCAAGCACCGTGGTGATGCCCGATCCAATCAGCTGCGTGTCGTGTGCACTCATTGCAGAAAGCGGTGGCCAGTTCACCTTTGGCCTTGGCGTGAAATACTTCTCTAGGTTATCGGTATGCAGCTCAATCAAGCCCGGCATCAAGAAGCCATTCTCGCCATCAAGGGCACCTGGAAGTTGACTGGTCGAGTCAGACATATTGGCAATCACGCCATCTCGCAGTTCAACCGAACCGCGCACCACTTCATTTTCAAGCACCAGATTTACGTTGGTAATAATCATTTGCGTCAGCTCCCTTTACGCACACGCTGTAGTGAGTTGTTTTGGTGAAATGTCTTTTTGAAGCTGCACGTCATACAGACGATCAGCGACCAAATCTCGCGTTGCTTCATCATGGAAGATACCGATAATTGCAGCACCGCCCGCTTTGGCTTCTTCAATCAAACTTACGACCACCGCACTGTTGGTCGCATCGAGCGAAGCGGTAGGTTCATCAAGCAGTAGGATTGGATAATCAACAATGAAACCACGCGCGATGTTCACACGTTGCTGTTCACCACCAGAAAAAGTTGCTGGTGCCAAGTGCCATAAATGCTCTGGCACGTTTAATCGAGTCAGCAGTAACTTTGCTCTCTGTTCTGCTTCTTGCGCGCAGCCACCCATTTCCAACATAGGTTGCATCACCACTTCCAGCGCGCTAATACGTGGAATCACACGCAAAAACTGACTTACCCAACCTATGGTGTGTTTACGCACGTTGATGATTTCTCGTGGCGTAGCCTTCGCAAGATCTAGCGTGCTGCCCTGATGCACAATATTAATTGAGCCAGAATCCATCAAGTAGTTGGCATATAGCGTACGCAGTAACGTTGATTTACCTGAGCCCGAATGGCCGTGCAGAACCACACATTCGCCACTGTCTACCGAGAAGTTCGCGCCGGTTAACACCGGCAATTCAACGCCATTTTGGTTGTGTAGCACAAAAGTTTTGCTGACGTTGTTTACGGTTAGTTTGGTATTCATGTCATCGTCCTTAATTCTGCAATACAGAAGAAAC
Organism: Vibrio lentus; assembly: GCF_002875945.1. Lineage (GTDB taxonomy): Bacteria > Pseudomonadota > Gammaproteobacteria > Enterobacterales > Vibrionaceae > Vibrio > Vibrio apostichopi. The sequence continues at coordinate 16,302 of NZ_MCZK01000036.1, read as the reverse complement.
CAGCAGTTGTGTGTATGGGTGTTGTGGATCATCGAGCACTTGATCAGTAAGGCCGCTTTCTACGACTTCACTGCGGCGCATCACCATGAGTCGATGTGCAAGCAAGCGAGCAACAGCAAGATCGTGAGTTACGATCACTACTGCTAACTCAAGCTCTGTCACTAAGCGACGAAGAAGATCGAGCAACTTAGCTTGCACCGAAACATCCAAGCCGCCAGTCGGCTCATCCATGAAGATCAACTTCGGGTGAGTCACCAAATTGCGTGCGATCTGTAATCTTTGCTGCATACCTCCAGAAAAGGTCGTCGGCATATCGTCCATTCGATCCGTTGGGATCTCGACATCACCCAGCCATTTCGCTGATTTCTCACGAATTTCGCCATAGTTACGTTCACCCACTGCCATCAGGCGCTCACCAATGTTGCCGCCCGCAGATACTCGGCCACGCAAGCCATCCATTGGATGTTGATGCACCACGCCCCACTCTGTGCGCAGCAAATGGCGACGCTGACTTTCCGCCATTTGGTACAAATCTTCCAGTTGTGAGATTTGCTTATCCGCATCACCTCGCAAGTAAATCACTTCACCGCTGTCTGGTGTTTGGCGACCAGAAAGTGACTTCAATAAGGTGCTTTTACCAGAACCAGATTCCCCGACAATACCCAGCACTTCTCCAGGGAAAAGGTCAAACGAGACGTTCTGAAAGCCTTTACCTGGCGCATACAACTTAGTGAGACTAGAGACAGACAACAGAGGCTGCTCTGACTGATTCCATTCGTGTTTCATATTTGTCACCGCGTTCATACGTTGTTCTCCTCTTTGCGGCCTATTTCGTTATGAACGAACTGATTGCCATCAAGTTGTTGACTGCGATCTTGTTGCTCACGACAGTAATCCGTATCTGAGCAAACAAACATATGTGAGCCTTGGTCATCCATAACGACCTCATCAAGGAAGGTATCCGTTGAACCACAAATCGCACACGGCTCGTCCCACTTCTGAACCTCAAACGGGTGATCTTCAAAATCTAGGCTCTGAACCTTGGTGTAAGGAGGAACGGCGTAGATGCGCTTTTCACGACCCGCGCCAAACAGCTGCAATGCTGCCATGTTGTCCATTTTCGGGTTGTCGAACTTAGGGATTGGCGATGGGTCCATGATGTAGCGATCATTGACTCGCACTGGGTAAGCGTAAGCCGTCGAGATATGTCCAAAACGAGCGATATCTTCATACAGTTTGACGTGCATGATTCCGTACTCTTGCAGTGCATGCATTTTGCGAGTCTCAGTTTCACGAGGCTCAATGAAGCGCAGTGGCTCTGGGATCGGCACCTGATACACCAAGATCTGATCTTCTTGAAGATCAACTTCTGGGATACGGTGGCGAGTCTGAATAATGCTCGCTTCTGTGGTTTTCTCAGTAGTATTTGCACTGGCGATAGATTTGAAGAACTCTCGAATCGACACCGCATTGGTTGTGTCGTCGGCACCTTGGTCGATGACTTTTAGCGTGTCTGGCTGGCCGATGATTGCAGCGGTGATCTGCACACCACCGGTTCCCCACCCGTAAGGCATTGGCATTTCTCGACCACCAAACGGTACTTGGTAACCCGGAATAGACACCGCTTTAAGCAAGGCACGGCGAATCATTCGTTTGGTTTGCTCGTCAAGGTAGCCATAGTTATAGCCCGTTGCACCTACTGAGCTGTGAGATGCGGCCTCCTCAGAATTAAATACCGTTGAAGCGTTACCTATCGGTGCATTAAGTGATGCTGTGTTCATGACTGACCTCCTTGTTCGTCATTACCTGGCTGAGCCATCAATTCATCGTGCTCTTTATGCATTTTTCTAAGCAGCTCCAGTTCAGCTTGGAAATCGACGTAGTGAGGAAGTTTGAGGTGGGACACAAAGCCAGCGGCTTCGACATTGTCTGAGTGAGAAAGCACAAACTCTTCATCTTGAGCTGGACCATCCACAGGCTCATCGTATTCTGCGCCTTGCAAAGAGCGGTCAACTAACGCCATCGACATTGCTTTACGCTCAGTCGCTCCAAACGTTAAGCCGTAACCACGAGTCAGTTTGGCTTTCTGTTGTTTGTTACCAACAAAACCATTGATCATCTGACACTCTGTCAACTCAATCTCACCGATGTCGATGCTAAAACCCAGTTCTTCCGGTTCAATAGATAGTGTCGAAAATCCGGTACGAATCTCGCCCGCGAATGGGTGGTTGCGACCATAACCACGCTGAGTCGAGTAACTCAGTGCCAATAAGAAACCTTCATCGCCGCGCACCAAGTTTTGTAGGCGTACACTACGATCACACGGGTAGTTCACCGGATTCATAGTGATGTCTTCTGGGGTCTGCTGGTCATCTTCTTCGGTCAACATCATGTCGAGGTTTTCAAGAATGCCTAATACCTGTGGGCAAGGTTCAGAGTCAGTCACATCTTGCGTGGGGATCTGCGGCGTTTCACCTTCGGCCAGCAGACTGAAATCCAACAAGCGATGCGTGTAATCGTAGGTTGGACCTAAGATTTGACCGCCAGGTAGGTCTTTATAGGTTGCCGAAATACGACGCTCAATTCGCATTGAATTAGTATCAACGGGTTGCGCAGTGATCAGGCGAGGTAACGTGGTGCGATAAGCACGTAACAAGAAAATCGCTTCGACTAAATCACCCGCGGCTTGTTTGATGGCTAATGCCGAAAGTTGTTTGTCATAAATTCCACCTTCCGTCATCACTCGGTCTACCGAACCTGACAGCTGCTCTTGAATCTGCTCAACGCTTAATTCTGGTAAATCAGGATTACCGCGACGCTTCTTCGCTTGCAGTTGGTGCGCCAGACTAATGGCCTTTTCTCCACCCTTTACAGCAACGTACATGTTGTCGCCTCCACTTTGGTTGTACGAGGCAGACACAGCACTTGCTGGTTCGCCACAAAGATAAAGTCGACACCTAATGGGAACTTCACCAATGATTGACGCTCTTTAAGGTAAGAAACAAAGCCCGCCGGTAATCCACTAAAGAACGCAGCTTGTTCACTTTGAATACCAGGGCCACTCAATGACAGCTCAGTACCCGACGTTAAGCTATCAACTTCAATCACAACCGTTGTTGAGGTATCTGGATACTCTTCGTTGCCAAGGTTAAATGTCAGTTCTGACCAATCGATATCCAGTAAGTCTTGCGCTGAAATCGCAGCGAAACTTGCTTGTTGAGTCTGTTCTACAATCGGAGCACCAATGTGAAACTTAATGTTTTCAGTCACCGCGTGATCGGCCTTTAATGTCGAAGATAGCCAGATCGGTGTTGCATTGTCGGCCATGGAAAGCAGCGTTTGAGCGGCTGCACTTATCATTGAACCAAAGCCTTCGCAACGGTTTAGTGTTATGACGGTGCCGGGTTCTGACATCGCCTTGAGCAGCAATCGAAAGCACTGCTGGCTATCATGAACTGCATCTTGAAATGCAGGAGAAATCATACTCATTGAATTCGTTCTAACCTGTTTAATTCGTTAATCTTATTCTTGAATGACATGTGGTTCTTTTGCTTACGAGCGAAGCTGTTCTTCTCTATAAAGCAAGCTTCACCGCGAACCTAATCTTCTCCGCGAACCATGGTAAAAAAGTCCACTTTACTTGAAGCCACTTCTTGGCGACGTTGACTGTCTCGTTCGTGCTTCATCGCAGCCAAAGGCTCAATAAGTTTCGTGTTGATCACCTCAGCTTGTTGTCCGTTTTGCATCAAGGCATCAACAACAGCAGCTAGCTCTGCATGAGGCTTGCTTCGCCCCTGTAGGTAGCTGTAACCAAGTTCTCCACTTGTTAGCTTGATTACTGCGCGAGTAATCGTGACATCCCCCATGTTGAACTGGCGGCCTGTTGAGCCCATACGCGCACGCACTTGCGCTAAACCAATCTCTGGTTGGCGAACTATGGCGTATTCCGCGTTCAGCCCTAATGCTTCCCAGCGTGTTTTCAATTCTGAGAACTGGCTCTGCGCGAGTACTGACATCCACTTTTGTCGCTCTTTCAAAGCTATCATTTAGTGCTCCATTACTATTTCGGTTGCGTCGGCACGAGTATTGGAACTTGAGAATTCCGCTATTACTTGAGTGCCTTTAATTACGTTGGTGGTTTTAATTTTGAGTAGCGGTGTACTGGTACTGATTTGCAATAAACGACACTCTTCATTAGTTGGAATTTTCGCGCCCACCCGAGTCTCTTTTCGCTCTAAATCAGTATCCAAACCTCGCTGAATAAATTGGTGCAAAGAACCGTTGGTGAAGTTCTTGAGAATCGGCCACCACTCCAGATTCGGTAGGTAGTGGTCGATGATAGTTCTCGGTGTATCTCCTGTTTTTCGCAGGGTACGGATGTGGATGACCTTGTTTCCCTCTTCCATTTTCAAGTAGCCCGCAATCTTGGGTGATACGTTGATAAGACGAGATTGAAGTACCTCACACCTTGGCATCGCACCTTGCTCAATCAGGTTCTTGGTAAAATGCGCTCCGGAGTGAAGTCGATAGTCACTTGGCTGACGAATTACCATGTTGCCTTTACCTTGATGACGTTGAATCAAGCCCGTAGATACCAGTTCATCGACCGCGCGACGAAGCGTGTGACGATTCACGGCAAAGCGCTCAGCCAATTTGGATTCCGGTGGTAAGTAGTCACCCGGAACAAAGCGGTCTTTCACTTCCTTTTCAAGCTCTGAGGCAATATCCAAGTAAACGGGCATAAGAGTTTCCTTTCTTAAAGTTCAATCACTTATCTAGATAAGTTCAGATAAATAGACATCTAAGATGCCTAGATAAACTTCTTACGGATGATTTGAGAAACGAAGTCGATAACGCTCACCGTCACGATAACAATCGACATGATTGCGGCGGTTTGTTGTAGTTGGAAACCTGAGATGGATTGCCAAAGCAACACACCAATACCGCCCGCACCAACCATACCCACAACCGTTGCCGAGCGAATATTCGACTCTAGGCGGTACAGTGAGTATGAAATCCAAAGCGGCATCACCTGTGGAATCACGCCGTAAAGAATCACTTCGATTGGGTTTGCGCCTGTCGCTTTCACGCCTTCCATCGGGCCGGGTTCAATCGCTTCAATGGCTTCAGCAAATAGCTTGGCAAGCACACCTGTTGTATGAATAAACAGCGCCATCACACCAGCAAACGGTCCTAATCCGACAACAACGACAAACAGCATCGCAAACACCATTTCATTGATAGCGCGTAGACAGTCCATCAATCGACGGATTGGAAATGTCACCCAGCTCGGCATCAGGTTCTCAGCACTCAGAATGCCAAATGGAATCGCTAACAGAATTGATAGCACGGTTCCCCAAATGCCCACTTGAATGGTCACTAGCATTTCGCTGAGGTACACGTTGCTTTCACTGAAATCCGCGGGGAAGAAATCTTTGCCTAGCTGAACCATGTTCTCTGGGTGTTCAAAGAACATCATGGGTGCCATCTCTGCGCCTTGCCACGCCCAGCTAAGGACCAGTAGCGCTATCACAGCAATCACGCCGTTTTTAATCGACAGCTTCGATGAAGGCTCGTAACTTTGAGTTGTTGCAGTCATTGTTATCTACTCTTTTTTGCGCCGCCCAAAGCGGCGCAGGGAATGGGATTAGCCTTTCAGCGCATCAATTTCTGTTTGCAGCTGGTCGATTTCTGCTTGGTATTGCGCCATGCGTTTGGTTCTGTCTTTCTCGCTTAGGTTGCTGTTGTTTTCAGCGTCAACCAGCTTTTTGAACGCTTCCATTTGGCGAATAGGCAGTAGTTGGTTGTTATCAGTAGCAGCAAAGCCAGACCAAGCCAGTTGATGTAGGTTTTCAAGCTGTTCAGGCTCTTCGCCGTAGCTGACGAAGAAATCACGCGCCTTTTGCTTCAAGTCCTCATCTAAATCTTTACGGTAGGTAACCACGTCTGATGGGATAAGCTCTGACTTCCAAACCACTTTCAGTTTGCTAAACAACTCAGGATTTTGCTCTTCGATGCGGATAAGACTCATGGTGTGATTAGTAGCGACGTCCACTTGGTTGTTCGCGACAGCCATCACGTTGGCACCATGGCTTGCGGTTACGTTGCGGTGAAAGTCATTGGCGGAAATACCATTGCTGGCGAACGCTTCGAAATTCGGCACAAGGAAACCCGACGTAGAGTTAGGATCGCCATTACCTAATTTCAGTGTTTCGCGCTGCTCGATCACATCTTCAAGCGTGTTGATGTTGTCATTTTTGGCATTCACAATGAGTAAACTGTAATAACCCTGTAAGCCCTCTTCATCTATGTATCGAGCGAAGACTTCTGCGTCAGCACGATCAACGGCTTCCATCGCCGCCTTATTTCCGTAGTAAGCAAAATCGACCTTGCCAAAACGCTGAGCTTGAATGATGCCTGCGTAATCAGGTGCGAAATAAGCCTTCACTGGCATGCCTAACGCTTTACCTAGATCATCCAGAAGAGGCTCCCAACGGCTACGCAAGTTTTGTTGTGCATCAGTCGCGATAATGCCGAAGTTGATCGAATCTTTAGCAAAAGCGTGACCAGCAGTGAGTGTCGTCATCAACACGGTTGCTAGCGTCACTGCCTTCTTAATCCCTGATTTCATTGAATGAAACATCTTAATTTCCCTGATATTTAAAAAGACGCAGCGAGCACGTCGTTAGGTTGAATATGTGGCGTGTTTATCGATTTTTTAGAACGGTATAGGTCTTCGAGTTGAGGTTTAGTCAGTTCCGCGCTCTTACCTTCGTAGAACACTTGGCCGTCTTTCAGCGCGATGATGTTTTCGCAATACTTAAGGGCATGGTCGACTTGGTGAAGTGTGACGATGACAGGAATGCCTTCCTTCTCATTGATGTCCGTAAGCAGCTCCATCACGATGCGTGCTGATTCAGGATCAAGCGAAGCGATAGGCTCATCGGCAAAAATGATTTTCGCTTTCTGCATCAGTGCGCGTGCAATAGCGACACGTTGTTGCTGACCGCCAGAGAGGTTGCCAACACGCTGACCTGCGAAATCTTCCATGCCAACTCGACGCAGTGCTTCAAGCGCTTCTTGCTGTTGCTCAACCGTAAAAATGCCTGTCAGAGTGCGCCACTTCGGAGTAGAGCTCAGTGCGCCAATCAGTACATTGGTCATCACGGATAAGCGGTTAACGAGGTTGAATTGTTGAAAGATGTAACCCGCTTGCGAACGGATGTTGCGGACATTGCTGTCTGCCTTACCATTCGCCTGCACCGTTTGACCAAGCACGTTGATTTGAGATTCCGCACTTTTATCTCCAATGATCAGGCCACTTAAATGGCGAAGCAGCGTAGATTTACCTGAACCGGATGGGCCTAGTAGCGCCGTCATCTTGCGGCTAGTAATCGTCAAATTGATACCATTCAGTGCCTTGTTCGAACCGAATGTTTTGTTGACCTTCTTAACTTCAATGATGTTATTCATCGTCAATGTCCCTGTTTGATTTAAGGCCACTTTGACGTCTGATTATTAAAGTTACGTGTCGGTTTATTTGCAGAAATGAAATATTTCAAGCGGTCAGCTTACTTGTCTAGACAAGCTTAACCTGCTGTTTTAAATACCAAATTCAGGAGAGATTTGATGGGGAAAATCAACTTATATACGGACGTAATTCACAGTAATTTGACAATAAAAAGCTCAATTAAAATGGCAACTCCTCAGTATTCTCTGCTCAATAGATACACACCTCCAATAGCTGCTAAATTCACATACAAAAAAGCACTCCATAAAGGAGTGCTCAAAATGATTAAGTGTTTAATTTCAAAGCGATGTGAATACCGCCTCAGCACAATCTATGTCTACGATAAACACGATTGAGTTCGAGCGAGATGAAGCCTTGATACAGTGACTATCGAGATAAAACCAACAACTGCACTACCAAAGATACTCCACAGAACCCATTGATAACCGCCTATTTGCCAAATAACCGCGCCAAAGTATGGTGACAATGCAAACGCCAACAAATAAGGAACCGCCATTGCTCCCGCTAAAGAGCCAAAGTTAGCTTCCCCCATCACCTCACGAGTCGTAAGAGGCTTCACTATACTCATCACTCCATAAGCGGAACCCTGTAAGAGCACAAAACCGACCACTAGATACAGAACATTCTCAGACAGAATCAAACACAAGGTCGCACAACAGATACTCAGAAAGCACGCGACAGTGATTCGCATGATCGACCAGTGTTTATCAACCAACAACCACATCACGCGCCCAGCCACCTGCATTGGCCCTATCAAAGAGATCACCAATATTGCTAAGTTATCAGGGACATTACGCTCATCCAACAATGGCAACAGATGGTTTAACACCACACCATGATTTAATGCGAGCATCGAGAAACCAAAAGCAAGTAACCAGAACATTGGATTAGACAGGTAAGAGGCAGAGCTTAAATAAGTAGTTGAAGATCCAGATACTTTGGGAGGCGGTTCAGAACCAACCTCACTGTTAGAGGGCACATGAAACCGAGCAAGCAATTTAGTGTTAATGAACAGAAGTGGCGCGGCGACAAACAGAACAACCCCAGCAAAAATCTGTAAGGCCATCACCGTGCCGTAATGCTGAGCTAAGTAGTGAACTGTTGGAAAGCTGATAGTACTCGCAAAGCCTGCCACTAAGGTGATCATAGTGATCGCGCGTTTGGCTTTAGTCCTCAAGTTTCGAATCAAAAAGGCGAAGCAAGGTTCATAAAGGCAACCCGCCATTGCGATTCCCATCAATCCCCAGAGCACATAAAACCAAGCCAGTTGTTCTACCAAGCTGATCATAAACAACAGCACGCCACCAATAACTGCCGAAACCGTCATCATCAATGCGCCATAACCTTTGTCAATCAAGCGCCCAGCAGGCAAAGCCGCAATGGCAGACACACCCACTGCCAAAGTTAGCCCCAACATGAATTCAGAACGACTCCAGTCGTGCACTTGCTCCCAATGCAGAAGCATCGCCGGAAAAATGTAATAGAGACAACACCAGAGCAATGTCTGGCCGAGGGCTAAACCCCAAACCGCTTTGTTCATAAATCCACACTTCTAGAAAATTCGAATAATTTAAATACAGTTATAGTAAAAGCAATCTTGCTTCGCCAACTTAGCTAAACAACATGACAATTTTAAGGCGTTAAGATGAAGAGTCAGCGAAGCTCGTTTCCCAAGGATATGGAACTTGTTCTAGATCATTAAAGTATTCAAAAACGCAACCTTTGGTTTTAAATATGTAAACTTTGATAGGGTTTAAGAAATTAAACCTATTTTGGCTATCTTTGGTGATCTTGTTCAAATTTCACTCGTGATTTAGACCTAAAATTTCATTTTTGTTGATGTTTTGAACGCTTTTTGTCGGTTTACAGAAGTTTACTGCACCTTGCCGAAATACCACCAAAGGAGTAGTTTTCAGTCATTGAGTTCAAAAATGTAAACCGAAATCATGAATGTAAAACAAGTTCGATTCACCGATGAAGACAGAGAATGTTTACGCAACTACTTCCGATTAGCAGAGACGATTGCTGATTTAATTGGTCCCTATTGTGAAGTGGTCATCCATTCCTTTGAAAGCTTAGAAAACTCTGTCGTGAAGATCGTCAATGGTCATCACACTGGTCGTGAAATCGGCTCGCCTATCACCGATTTAGGTTTACGTATGTGGAGTACATTCGAGAAAACTGGCGAAGTTTCTCCTAAGAGCTATTTCACCAATGCAGCAGATGGTTCCCTACTGAAATCGACCACCTGCGTGCTGGCAGGCCCACAACAGAAGCCCATCGGCATGTTGTGCATCAACATGAACTTATCATTCCCATTCCCAGAAATCGTCAAGACGCTGATGCCGCAGTGCAATGTGCCGCAAACCATTGTCAGCGAGACATTCAGTAACAATGCGAACGACGTGATTCAACAAGCATTGAGTTCAGCCATTAAAGAGGTTGATCAAGACGAGTCGGTTTCTTCTAAAGGTCGCAATAAAGCCATCATCCGTTGCTTATTTGATAACGGAGTATTTGAGCTAAAAGAGACGACTACACAAGTATCAGAGCAACTTGGGATCAGCCGTCAGGCGGTTTACAAGTTTATCCGTGAATTTAAATCAGAATAAAACCAATAATTTAGGAGTTACATCGTGAAACAGATCATTGCCACTGAACAAGCACCTGCAGCTATCGGTCCCTACTCACAAGGTACGTCTTACGGCGACATGGTTTATACATCAGGTCAATTACCTCTCGTTCCAGAAACCATGCAGTTTGTTGAGGGCGGTATTAAAGAGCAGGCTCGTCAGTCTCTAGAAAACTTAAAAGCTGTATTAGAAGCGAGTAATGCGGGACTGGACACAGTGCTTAAGACAACCTGCTTCCTATCAGACATGGAGAACTTCGTAGCATTTAACGAAGTGTATACAGAAGTGTTTGGTACAGAGAACGCACCTGCTCGCTCTTGTGTTGAAGCCTCTAGATTACCAAAAGACGCATTGGTTGAAGTTGAAGCCATCGCATACAAGAAATAACCGACTTAGTTATTAATGGGTATCATAGGAGATTCTCATGAGCGTTTCATTTATTGGATTAAGCATACTGTTCTTTGGGTTCTACGCACTGCTGTCGAACTTCAAAAAGCAAAAGAAAAGTTTTAACTTCCGCGTACTCAGTGCGCTTGCTGCTGGCTTACTGTTCGGTGGCGCAATTCAACTTGTTTTCGGTGTCGGTAACGTTGCGACGTCTGGCTTTGCTGAACTGATTTCAGTGTTCGGTAAAGGCTACATCAAACTTCTACAAATGATCGTTATCCCGCTCGTATTCGTGGCGATGATCTCTTCGATCATGAACGTTGAAGGCGGTGGCGCGTTATCTCGTATCGCACCAAAAATCATCGGTATTCTACTTTTCACTTGTGCAATATCAGCAGCCGTTGGTATCGCAAGTATTTACCTATTTGGTATCGATGCGAACGCACTAGTAAGCACAATTGGCACAAACAGTGCGATTGAAGCTCGTGGTGATTCACTGGTAGCAACACAAGATGCAATGGCGAGCAGTGGCCTGTCTGGTATGGCTTTATCTATCATTCCAACCAACATCTTCGACATGCTAACCGGCTCTCAACGTACTTCTACGCTATCGACTGTACTGTTCGGCATGTTCCTAGGCTTCTGTATCCTTCAAGTGAAAAACCGTAAGCCAGAGAAAGTGCAAAACTTCGTTGATTTCATCAACTCTGCAAAAGAAGTGGTACTTTCAATGGTTCGTGAAATCCTGAAGCTAACGCCTTACGGTGTATTCGCTCTGATGACCACGTTCATGATGACGAATGACCTATTCGCACTAGCTGAAATGGGTCGCTTCCTTCTAGCAAGCTACGTAGCAATTGGCGTGATGTTCGGCATCCACTTCGTGATGGTGTCTATGTTCGGCCTGTCTCCTGCTAAGTTCATGAAGAAAATCTGGCCAGTGTTGGTGTTCGGCTTCGGTTCTCGCTCAAGCATGGCAGCTATCCCACTAAACGTTGAAACACAAACTCAACGTCTAGGTGTAGACGAAGAAACAGCAAACATGTCAGCGACATTCGGTACCAGTATCGGTCAAAACGGCTGTGCAGGTATTTACCCAGCAATGCTCGCTATCATGGCGGCGCAAGTTATGGGTATGCCTGTAGACTTAAGCTTCATCCTACAGCTGATTGCAGTTATTGCGATTGCTTCATTCGGTATCGCAGGTGTTGGTGGCGGTGCAACATTCGCAGCAGTAGCCGTACTAACCATCATGGGCCTAGATATCACAGTGGTTGCGATTCTAGTGTCTATTGAAGCACTGATTGATATGGCACGTACCGCACTAAACATCTCAGGCTCAATGTTGTCTGGTGTACTAACGGCTAAGAAAAACGGCTCGCTAAACACAGAACAATACGACGCTGACGTTACAGCGACTGTATCAAAAGAAGCAGCAGTATAATTCTCAAACTTAATTAAGAGCACTCCACTTGAGTGCTCTTCTGTTTTTCCTGAGTTCAGGTTATTTAGGTAGTAAATATGAAAGTTGTTGTTATAGGCGGTAGCGCCGCTGGTATGAGTTTCGCAGCAAAATACAAACGTAATCAGCCATCAGACGAAGTCATCGTTTTAGATAAGCGCAGTTACATCTCTTTTGGAGCATGTGGTCTACCCTACTTTGCAGGCGGCATGTTTGATGACACAGAACGAATGATTTCTCGTACGCCAGAACAAGCGATTAAATCTGGTTTAGATGTTCGTGTAGAAACAGAAATGGTGTCGTTCGACCGCACTGAAAAACACATTACTGTGCGTCACCAAAACGTAGAGAGCACTATCAATTACGATATGTTGGTGATAGCGACAGGCGCACGTCCGATCGTTCCATCATTCGGTGAATTCAATCCAGAACACGTATACACACTAACAAGCATGGAAGATGGCTTAGCAGTCAAAGAAGCGCTTAAAGATGATAGTAAACGACGTGTGTGTGTCATCGGTGCAGGCTTTATAGGTCTTGAAGTCTTTGATGCAGCACATGGCTTAGATAAGCACGTGACGATTATCGAACGTGAACAGCACATTATGAATCGTCAGTTCAGCCCTGAAATCATTGATGTAGTTGAAGGTGCAATTCGTGAATCAGGCGCAGAGCTAAAAACAGGTTGCAGTGTGTCAGCGATTCGCGACGCTGAGCACGGTGGTTACATCGTTGAAACTGATAACGGCAACGTAGAAGCTGATGTCGTGATCCTGTCACTCGGTTTCAAACCAAATACTGAAGCATTCGCACTGCCAAAAGCAGCAAACGGCGCTTTGCTTGTGAATGAATATGGCGCTACTGAAGATGCTTATATCCATGCCGTCGGCGACTGTGCCGTTGTCCATCATATGGCACTAGGCAAACCTGTTTATGTCCCTCTAGCAACCACAGCCAACAAGCAAGCACGCATGATGGCGGACAAGCTGGCAGGAAAAGATACCTATATGTCAGGCTTCTTAGGTTCGTCTTGTTTGAAAGTACTCGATTACGAACTAGCGTGTACCGGCGTAAATGAACTTCTAGCGAAAGAACACAGCTTAGATGTGAAAGTATCGACCATTTCAGATAAAAACCAAACCGATTACTATCCAGGCCAAGAAGACATCAAGGTAAAACTAGTTTATCACCCAGAAACTAAGGTTTTGCTAGGTGGTGAGATCGTAGGTAAGAAAGGAGCGGTTGGCCGCATTAACGCACTAGCGGTAGCTATCACCGCGAAGATGACGACTCAACAACTAGGTTACATGGACTTCTGTTATGCCCCTCCTTTTTCACGGACTTGGGATGCTCTAAACGTGGCAGGTAATGTAGCTAAATAAACCAAAACCGCACAAGTTCCGAAAATATTTAGCTAAACACCAAAGCAGAGCATAAACGCTCTGCTTTTTAGATAAGATACAATTTTATAGTTCATCTGATGGCAGAACAAAATCGACATATAAAGCAAAGTTTTTCAATCCATAACTTCGAATATTAGCCAAATCTAAGTCTTCCTTAGAGTATATGAGCGAAGATATTCCCTTACTACCTATTTTAATTGCATTTTCATACTCTGAACCATAATTATTTAGTTTATCACCTCTATAAGTAACTGCTTTAATTTCATTCAAAGAAAGCCATTCGATAATAAATGGGGAGCCTACACTTATATTTAATGCAACATTATTAAAACCGAATCTTATTGCTTCGTTGTATTTATCTATATTAAAAACTTCAACAATGATTCTGTCTTTATCTATAATATGCTGTGACAGCAGTTCGAGGTCTTGGATCTTATCCGTAACTAGAAAAACATTACTTTCGTTGATAATTTGAGTTACTTCTTCAATACTTAATGTAGTATATTCCCCGTGAATTTTCTTTATAGCGAATTCATTATATGTGATGGCAGATTTCGCCTTAGAGTCTGTCATTACATGAAAAGATTTCCAATCATGAACAGCAACGATCCTTCCATCCGATGAAATAAGTAGATCTAACTCTATCATCTTGAAACCATGTTCAATTGATTTCTCCATAGCTTCTAACGAGTTTGTATATTTTAAACCGTTGATCCCTCCACCGGCATGTGCGATCAAATTACCAGAATTAACGATAATACTAGGGATATTATTGTGTTCGTTTGGGTATGCCTTTACGTTGCCTCTCCACACATCAATGACTACACTCATCGAAGGGCCGACAACATAAGCTACCCAAAAACATATGAGAACTAGACAAAACATTGATATTAAGACTCTGATTCCTTTAAGTATCATGACATTTTACCTGTTGAGAACTGGGGCTGATGATAATGTGTGGTTTACCCTGTCAATATTAAGTTTAAACATGTTAGTTATAGCAACTATAATAGCATTTGTCGGTAATAAGTTTGTATTTCTTCTTCTCACGGTAATAATGACCTTTGAATTTTACTTAAGGTTAAACTCGATCAACTTAGATTTAGGTGTCTTAGGTTCGATTTTAGAGTCTAATCAAGGTGAGGCACTTGAACATATAAAAAATATAAGCCTCATAACATATGTAAAGATAATTATATTTTCTACTCTAGTTTTCTTATCATTTAACATAACCTTAAGAAAAGTTGGCAAATCATTTTCATTGATTATGTTGATATTATTCTCCAGTATATTAGTCACCAAGTTTTATAGTTTGTATGATAATAAAAAGAAGACATACATTAATGAAGAGTACTCAAAAACAATCCATCATGAAGTGTGGTTTAGTTTTTTAGGATTAATTACAGTTATTAAGCCTATATCTTTGTATTATGAACTATCTCTTCTTGACGGGGGAAAATCAGTAATTTTTTCAAAATGGGAAAATGTTCATACAAATAAAACATCAAAGGATATTTATATCGTAAATATTGGTGAATCTGTTATTAAAAGTTACTACCCGTCGTATAACGAAGAAAAAGGTAAAATAAAAGAAGCAGAAATATACAATGGTGTTATTTCCCCGTCTGTTGTTACATATTTTTCAATCCCTCGAATATTATCGAAAAGCCTAGATGTAAACAGGCATGACAAAAACTTGAATGTGATAGATCTTGCTAATGATGCTGGAATGAAAACTTATTGGATATCAAATCAAGCTAAGATTGGGCAATACGAGACGCAGGTGTCCGCAATCGCGAGTAGGGCACATTACCAATATTATAAGAATACGTCTTATGAGAAAGCAGAACCAGATAACATTCTACTGCCAGAAGTGAGCAAGGCAATTCGTGAAGAAACTCAAAGGCCGAAAGTCATTTTCATTCATACCATGGGGTCACACTATGACTTTTGTAAGAGATTTGATGAAGAGGTTTCACTAAAAACCCTAGATAACAAATATCTAGAATGCTACTCAAAATCAGTGGTGTATGGAGTAACTTTTCTAGAGAAGGTAAGAGACCTACTCGCGATGTATGACAAAACGTATAAAATCATCTACTTTTCTGACCATGGTTTAACGTCTGTAAATGCCCCCCCATATTTGATTCACGGTACTGGCTCACACTTTTCAAGGCAGGCAGTAGAAGTACCGTTTGTAACAATGAGTGACGATACCCAAGAAACAAAAACACATTCGGTCAAATATAATTTGAGAGACTTTTCAGACACATTTGCACAATGGGCAGGAATCGATTCGGAACAGACAGAGCTACATAAAAGTATCTTCAATACCGAGTACATCGGAAAGGAGTACGACTCAGTGTTAACAAGTGAGTTTAAGATAAGAAAAATCGACTAAGTCGACTACTGGTACAGAAGATCCTGAATACCAAAAAGTCACTTAGTAAATAACCTTCTCCTCACATCAAATTACCTCTTATTTAGCACTATGTGAGCCAGTATCAGCTCTATTTTTTGATTCAAGGCATCCTAGTAACCTTGTTAGCAAACAGCCTAATAAGGTTATTTAGGAAGCTCTGAAATCATCTGTGAGTGAATCAACCGAAAAGTCCACTATTTGGCAGAATATATAATAGTTTAAAACTGTAAAACGAAAAAAAGCCCGCTGATTTCTCAGCGGGCTTTTCAATGGTGGTGGAGGGATAGGGATTTGAACCCTAGAACCGCTATTAACGGTTGCCGGTTTTCAAGACCGGTGCTTTCGACCACTCAGCCATCCCTCCAACAAATTGTTACTAAAATCAGTCTTACTTGTGTGCTGCTTTAGTTTTGCTTTCAGTTATTTAAAACTGAAAACGTAAATAAAGCCTGGCGATGTCCTAC